>JANYJY010000028.1 GCA_025358295.1 Gammaproteobacteria bacterium | reverse complement strand
TTCCATCCGCTGCGATCACACGCACCGATGGTGCGGAGATCTCCTCATTGCGCCTTACGCGCTTCGACGTTGCGATACGCGATCCTCCAAAACAAGACGGCCGCGGCTCGCGACTTCGTCGCAAAGCAAGGCAGTGAGCTCTACAAGCTCCAAACTACCTAAGTCTTTGCCACCGCGCGTGCGTACGGCCAGGGTGCGTCCCTCCACTTCCCGGTCACCTGCGACCAAGAGGAAAGGGACACGTTTTATTGTGTGCTCGCGGATTTTAAAGCCAACCTTCTCATACCTCAAGTCCGTTTCTACCCGAACCCCCTGATTTCTCAGGTTTTCCGCAACTTCCAGGCAGTATTTATCCTGCCGGTCGGTAATTCCCATGACCACGGCCTGCACGGGGGCCAGCCAGGTGGGCAGTTTGCCGGCGTGGTGTTCGATCAAAATCCCGATAAATCGCTCTAAAGACCCGAACATCGCGCGATGCAGCATAACGGGAGTGTGCTTTTGGCTGTCTTCGCCTACATAGACGGCGCCGAGGCGCCCCGGAAGGTTGAAGTCCACCTGCAGGGTGCCGCACTGCCAATCTCGCCCAATGGCATCCCTCAGCACGAATTCCAGCTTGGGCCCATAAAACGCGCCTTCGCCGGGGTTCAGCGTGGTTTCAATGCCGGCGGCGGCGGCCGCCTGGCGTAGCGCCGCTTCGGCCTGGTCCCAAATCTCATCCGAACCCACGCGTTTTGCGGGCCGATCCGAGAATTTGATGCGCACATCCTCGAAGCCGAAATCTCGATAAATCCCCAAGATCAGCTGGGTAACCTTGACCGACTCTTCAGTAATCTGGTCGGGAGTGCAAAAAAGGTGGGCGTCGTCCTGAGTGAAGGCGCGCACCCGCATGAGCCCGTGCAAGGCCCCCGACGGTTCGTAGCGATGTACCTTGCCGAACTCCGCGAATCGCAGCGGCAGCTCCCGGTAGCTGCGCAGGCCTTGCTTGAACACCTGAATATGCCCAGGACAGTTCATCGGCTTGAGGGCATAGGTGCGCTCGTCCGGCGTCTGGGTGAGATACATGTTTTCGCCGAAGGTCGCGATGTGCCCCGATTTCACCCACAGTTCGCGGTCCATGACCTCGGGCGTATTCACTTCCTGAAAACCGGCAGCCGTTTGGCGCTCGCGCATATAGGCGATGAGCTGCTGGAACAGCGTCCAGCCCTTCGGGTGCCAGAACACCGCGCCAGGGGCTTCCTCTTGCAGGTGGAATAGATCCAGCTCCCTGCCGATGCGCCGGTGATCGCGCTTCTCTGCCTCCTCCAGCCGCGTCAGGTATTCCTTGAGCTGCTTCTCGTTGGCCCAGGCGGTACCGTAAATTCTCTGCAGCATTTCATTGCGAGAATCGCCGCGCCAGTAGGCACCCGCCACCTTCATGAGCTTGAACGCCTTGAGCTTGCCGGTGGAAGGCACATGCGGCCCGCGGCATAAATCTTCCCAGTCACCCTGCCCGTACAGGCTGATCGACTCGCCCGCCGGGATGGCGCCGATGATCTCGGCCTTGTAGTGCTCGCCGATTTTCTTGAAATGCGCCACCGCTTCATCGCGGGGCATGACGCGGCGATGCACCTTCAAGTCCTTGGCGGAGATTTCTGCCATGCGCTTTTCAATGGCGGCCAAGTCCTCGGTGGAGAACGGCCGCTTGTACGCAAAATCGTAGTAGAAACCATCCTCGATCACCGGACCGATGGTGACCTGGGCGTCGGGAAATAGCTCCTGCACGGCATTGGCCAGCAAGTGCGCAGTGGAATGGCGGATGATCTCCAGACCATCGGGATCCTTGTCGGTCACGATGCTTAACTTGGCGTCGTAATCGATGACGGTCGAGGTATCCACCAAGATGCCGTCCAGCTTGCCGGCAAGCGCCGCCTTAGCCAGCCCAGGCCCAATGTTCGCCGCGACTTCAGCGACGGAAATCGGGCGATCGAACTGTCTCTGGCTTCCGTCCGGAAGAGTAATTACGGGCATAGGCTTTATCTTACCAAAGGGAACACCGTAGGGCCGGTAGGGAATCCCCTGGGTCTGCCGAATCCCGTCGAGGTGCCGTCCGTTCCGACACCCCGTTGCCGGGATGGTGCGCGCTAGTGGGATCGAACCACTGACCCCCACCATGTCAAGGTGATGCTCTACCGCTGAGCTAAGCGCGCTCGAAGGTCGCGAAAGATACCGGATTCGCCGCTTCCGATAAAGGGAAAGTCGCCAAATCGGGCAAAAACTCTACCCCGAGCAGTCCGGCGCGGCAATGCCGAACCGCATGGAAGCATGTGCCGAGGCCTTATTCGCACCGCTTCAGGCGTACCGAGGTCTGCGACGCCCTTCAGCGCCGCGGCACAATCCTTAAGCACCGGACTCCACCGGATTCGCCTCCGGCGTCCGCTGCACAGGCCGTGCGAGATAACGGAATTGGATCTCGCCGACGGTTACCGCATCGCCGTCGCAGAGCACTTGACGCGACACCTTGCGACCATTCACGTGTATTCCGTTGGTGCTGTTCAGGTCCTCGATAATGGCCTCACGAGGGCCCACGAGAACCAGCGCATGATGGCGGCTCACGGAACCGGAATCGATATGCAATTCGCAGCCGGTTGCCCTACCGATACGGGTGCGCCGTGACAGCACATGGGTGATCGGGCGCTCACCGTCGATCCTAATGAGCTCGGCCGACCATTCCGCGACAGGGGGTGCCGCGCCGGGAGGGGCGGACGCTATCGGCGTAGCACCCAGCCTCTCGATGCTGGTTTGAATGCGTCCCAGTACATTCGCATTGTTGCTTTCACTGCGTTCAAGCCGGCGAATGAGAAATTCGCGCTCCTCGAGCGCTCCGCGCGCCCGTTCCAGAGCGCCCTGTAAGTTGCGGCTTTCAGCGTCGGCTGCCGCGAACGCCGCGGTCTTGGCCGCGAGCTCCTCGGTCAGGCGCTTCACATCGGTTTCGATGGACTGAATGGGCCGGCGCGCCTCTTGCAAATGCGCCATCAGCACCGCCATTTCTTGTTCGTGCTCCTCGGCCTCGGATTGCAGCCGCGCGATTTGCTCCGTTTGTTCGACGCGCAGCGCGGCCATCTGCGTCGCCGTTTGCGCATGCTTAAGCTGGGTGGCTTCCTCCAGTTCCGCGACTTTCGCCGCCGCACGATTGGCGCGTTCCACCGCCTCTGCGAGCGCGCCATCGCGTATCCCCAATTGCGCCTTTAAGACCGCCATTTCCTGTTTGTGCACCTCCGCCTCGGATTGCAGCCGAGCGATTTGCTCCGACTGTTCGACACGCAGATAGGCCATCTGCGTCGCTGTCTCCGCATGCGTAAGGTGGGTGGCTTCCTCGAGCTCCACGACTCTCGCCGTCGCACGATTGGCGCGTTCCACCGCCTCTGCGAGCGCGCCATCGCGTATCCCCAATTGCGCCGTCAGGCGGATTTGCTCGGCCTCTGTGGCGGCGATCTTCGAGGCGAGTTGCGCTTCCAAGGCGGATATCTGGTCCTTCAGATAGGCGCGCTCCGCCTCTAACGCGCCGTGACCGGCATGCGCCGCGCCGACCTGCGCATCCATTTCGCGGAACATGTTTTGATCGAAGCCATGCCGCCATTCCCGAGTACGCAACGCTTCGAGGTAAGTGCTTGCATGCGACTTGACCGCGCCCAGTTCGGATCTCGCGGCGTTGACTTCCGACTCGTTGCGCGTGATCTGCAGGTTGAGTGCGGACACCAACTCCCGGCTGGCCTTGAGCTCCGCCGCAAGCGATTCGCCCCGCGCGCGCGCGACTTGCAATTCAGCGTCGAGCTGAGTCGTGGACTTAGAGGTCGCCTCGAGCGCCGGCATGATCCTGGCGTGTTCGGCCTGCAATGCCGATAGCTGAGCATCGCGCTCGCCAAGGGAGTGCAGTGCCTGGGCAATGGCGGCATCACGAGCGGTCAACGAATCTCTTAATGTTCTCGATTCGCCTTGGTAGCGTTCCGAGTCGCGCAGCGCTTCTTCGGTTCGCGAGCGCGCCGTTTCAAGAACACCATTTTTATCATTCAGTAATCGCTCAAAATCGCGCGATCGCCCCTGCTCCGTCTCAAGGGCGTTGCGCGCCGCCGCCAGGTCTATCGCCAACGCATTGGCGCGCGTCACCAGGGCCGATTCGGCATCCAAAACGCGCTCATGGGCGCGGGCCAGCGCTTCATATTCGGCGGCTTGGCGCGAAATGCGCTCCTCGACCGAGCGCACGCTCTCCGCGAGCGAGGGGAGGTCCACACCGGCCGCGCGCACAAAATCGGACGGGCCGTTGGAGGACGTGAGCAACGAGGGGCCGGGCAGCACAGCGGTGTGATCCAAGGGCACGGCATCGTCTTCGACGTCGTGGTCGGAGAACGTGCCCTCCAAGATGGGCAGCCTGTCCGTCCTGTCGAGATCCGAATCTGGCCCATGCAGGTTTTTCTTTGCCATATATTCCTCGCCTAGCCCGCCCGTGTGTCGGGTACGCCAAGAGCCGCATGCCGCAGCTTTTGGATTTGATCTCGAATTTTTGCCGCCTGTTCGAACTCGAGATTGCGCGCGAGTTTCATCATCTCTGCATCGAGTTTCTTGATGCGTTTCAACGCCTGCTCCGGCGCCATTCCCAATGCATCATCCTCTGAGGCATATCGCTCGCGCTCTTGAACCGAGCGTGCACCCTCCATCACATCGCCCACCGCTTTGACGATGGTGCGAGGCGTAATGCCGTGCGCGACGTTGAACTCGATTTGCTTGTTGCGGCGCCGGTCGGTTTCTGCGATGGCCCGCTCGATCGAGCCGGTTCGCACATCCGCATATAAAATCGCCTTGCCCTTCACATTGCGCGCCGCCCGGCCGATGGTCTGAATCAACGAGCCCTCGGACCGCAGGAAGCCTTCCTTGTCGGCATCCAAGATGGCGACCAAGGAGACCTCAGGCATATCCAACCCTTCGCGCAGTAAATTGATGCCCACGATCACATCGAATTTTCCCAAGCGCAAGTCGCGGATGATCTCCGAGCGCTCGACTGTTTCGATATCGGAGTGAAGGTATCGAACCCTGACCCCGTGTTCGCTCAAATATTCGGTCAGATCCTCCGCCATACGCTTGGTAAGGGTCGTGACCAGTACGCGTTCATTGGCCTGCGCGCGCAGGCGAATCTCCGACAGCAAGTCGTCCACCTGCGCACGCACCGGGCGGATCTCCACCGCCGGATCGATCAGACCCGTGGGCCGGACCACCTGTTCGACCACCTGTGCCGATGTGCGTTTCTCATAAGCGGACGGCGTCGCCGAGACATAAATGGCCTGCGGCGCCATCTGTTCGAATTCCTCGAAGCGCAACGGTCGATTATCGAGTGCCGACGGCAGACGAAAACCGTATTCGACCAGGGTTTCCTTGCGCGAACGGTCGCCCTTGTACATCGCACCCAGCTGCGGAATGGTTTGATGGCTCTCATCGATCACCAGCAAGGAATCCTTCGGCAAGTAATCGAATAAACAGGGGGGCGGTTCACCGGGCGCGCGTCCCGACAGGTAGCGGGAGTAGTTCTCGATGCCGGCGCAATATCCGACCTCGTTCATCATTTCTAGGTCGAACAGGGTGCGCTGTTGCAGACGCTGAGCTTCGACCAGCTTGTTCGCGCCATGAAGTTCAAGCAGCCGGGTTCGCAGTTCACTGCGAATATCGTCCACGGCTTTTTGCACGCGCTCCTTCGGCGTCACATAGTGAGTCGAAGGATAGACAGTGAGCCGCGGTACTCGGCGCAGCACTTCGCCGGTGAGCGGATCGAAAAAGCTCAAACTTTCGATGCTGTCGTCGAACAGCTCGACCCGCACCGCCTCACGTTCCGACTCGGCCGGAAAAATGTCGATGACATCGCCGCGTACTCGGTAAGTACCCTGCTGCAAGTCGATCTCGTTACGCGTGTATTGCATGTCGGCGAGGCGCCGCAGCAGTTTGCGCTGTTCGAGCTTATCGCCACGCGACATGTGCAACACCATGCTCAAGTAGGCTTGCGGGTCACCCAATCCATAGATCGCCGACACGGTGGCGACGATGATGGAGTCCGGACGCTCGAGTAACGCCTTGGTCGCCGACAGGCGCATCTGCTCGATGTGCTCGTTGATGGATGCGTCCTTCTCGATGAAGGTATCCGACGAGGGCACATACGCCTCGGGCTGGTAGTAGTCGTAATACGAGACGAAATATTCGACCGAGTTCTTCGGGAAGAACACCTTGAACTCGCCGTAGAGCTGCGCCGCCAAGGTCTTGTTGTGCGCGAGCACCAGTGTCGGCCGCTGCACTTGCTGGATAACATTGGCAATGGTGAAAGTCTTGCCGGAACCGGTCACTCCCAAAAGCGTCTGGTGAGCCAGCCCGCTCGTGAGGCCGTCCACAAGTTTTTCAATTGCTTGCGGCTGATCGCCCGCCGGGAGGTAATCCGAATACAACTCAAAGGCCATAATTACATTGTCTCACGTTGCGAACTCCACTGGGACGAGCCACCCGCCGGCGCGTGCGCCGGTCGGCAGTTCCACCGGACATATGTCATGTGGCGTGACCAGGCTAATTTTCGTACACTCGCTCGCCATTTTTAACATAGGAAATCCCCCTTGGCTGTGTCACTTTCCAAGCGCGTTCAAAAGGTTAAGCCCTCCCCCACCCTGGCGGTGACCGCACGGGCCGCCAAGCTCAAGGCGGAAGGCAAGGACATTATCGGGCTGGGCGCCGGTGAGCCGGATTTCGACACGCCCGCCCATATCGCAGATGCGGGCGTTGAGGCAATTCGCAAGGGGATTACCCGCTATACCGCGGTGGACGGCACCGTGGAGCTCAAGGATGCCATCATCGCGAAGTTCAAGCGCGATAATGGACTGACCTACGAGCGCAGCCAAATTCTCGTCTCTTCGGGCGCCAAGCAGACCTGTTTCAACGTCTGCGCCGCCTTGCTCGATCCGGGCGATGAATGCATCATTCCCGCCCCCTACTGGGTGTCCTACCCCGACATGGCCCTGCTGGCCGACGGCGTGCCCGTCAGCGTTTATGCGGGCCCGGAGCAAGGCTACAAGATCACGCCGGCCCAGCTTGCCGCTGCGATCACGTCGCGCAGCAAATTGCTGTTCATCAATAGCCCGAGCAACCCCACCGGCGCGGCCTATACCAAGGCTGAACTACAGGCGCTCGGCCAAGTTCTCGATAAGCACTCGCAAATAGTCATCGCTTCGGACGAAATGTACGAGCACATTTATTGGGCTGCCGAGCCGTTCACAAGCTTCCTGCAGGCGAACCCACAACTCTACGATCGTACCGTCACCATCAACGGCGTGTCCAAGGCCTATGCCATGACCGGATGGCGGATTGGGTACTGTGGTGGACCTAAGGCAATCGTGGCCGCCATGTCCACGATTCAAGGACAGTCCACCTCGAATGCCTCCAGCATTTCGCAGCGCGCCTCGGCCGTGGCCTTAAACGGTGAGCAAACCTGCGTGGCCGAGATGAACAAGGCATTCAAGGAACGCCATGACTATGTGGTGGCCGGACTGAATGCGATTCCCGGCATCTCCTGCCTTGCCGGCGCCGGTACGTTCTACGCCTTTGCCGATGTCCAAGGCGCCATGCGCGCGCTCGGACTCAAGGACGACAATGCCTTCGCCGAGTACCTTCTGGTCGAAGCTGGCGTCGCCGTAGTACCCGGATCGGGATTTGGCGCACCAGGGCACATGCGCATCTCCTTTGCCTGCAGCATGAAGACTCTCGAGGACGCGCTCAGCCGAATCGCGCGCGTTCTCGCGGTAGCGGTCGCGAAGCGCGCCTGATTCATCGGCGCGCTGCTTCCCGGGAGTCCTGAAACGTTTCCGCGGAAACGGTCGGGCATTTGGTTTAAGATATCGGCATAACATTATGAAATATATAAATTTAGGTAATACCGGCGTCAAAATCTCCGAACTCTGCCTCGGCTGCATGACATTTGGGGCACCCGATCGCGGCGATCACCCCTGGACTTTGCCGGAAGAGCCGAGCCGGCAAATCATTCGCCGGGCCGTGGAGTTGGGGTTTAATTTCTTCGACACCGCCAACGCCTATTCCGACGGTACATCGGAGGAGATCCTGGGCCGGGCCATCAAGGACTTTACCAAGCGCGACGATGCCGTCATCGCCACCAAGGTGTTCTTTCCGATGTACCCAGGGCCGAACGGCGGCGGGCTCTCGCGCAAGGCTATCTTCAGCGCCATCGATGCCAGCCTCAAGCGCTTGGGTACCGATTATGTGGACCTCTACCAGATCCACCGCTGGGACCACACCACGCCCATCGAGGAGACCCTCGAAGCCCTGCACGACGTGGTCAAGAGCGGCAAGGCACGCTACCTCGGCGCCTCATCCATGTTCGCCTGGCAATTCAGCAAGGCACTGAATCTCGCGCGGCAGCACGGCTGGACACGCTTTGTCACCATGCAGAACCACTACAACCTGCTCTATCGCGAGGAAGAGCGCGAAATGATGCCGCTGTGCCAGGACGAACGAATCGGCGTCATCCCCTGGAGCCCCCTGGCGCGAGGCCGCCTGACCCGGCCATGGGCCTCAGAAACGACCAGGACGAGAACCGACGATTTCGGCAACAAACTCTACGAATCCACCATCGATGCCGACCGCAAGATTGTCGAGCAAGTTGCAGCCATCGCCGCCGCCCGCGGAGTGCCCAAGGCCCAAGTCGCCGTAGCCTGGATAACGCAAAAGGCCTTTATCACCGCTCCCATCATCGGCGCTTCAAAAGCCCAGCATCTTGACGATGCCGTCGCCGCCCTGGAGCTGAAGCTCGACGCTGCCGAAACCGCCCAATTGGAAGCCCCCTACGTGCCCCATTCCGTCGCGGGTCACTCCTGATTCCTTGACTTCATGGCGCGGCTTCCCGACAATCCGCGCCTCCTCCGCATTCCCCGGTAGCTCAGTGGTAGAGCGACGGACTGTTAATCCGTTGGTCGGCGGTTCGAATCCGTCCCGGGGAGCCAACTGATTCAAGTAGTTACGCGCCTAATGCGCTGCCGCCACCTCCTTCTCCGTAGCCGAATCGTAGGCGCCTAATTTGACGTGGTTTCCGAAAGCAGCCACATGGCTGGCAAGGTGACCTGGCGTCAGGTGCGCGTACCGTTGGACCATCTGCGGCGACGCCCACCCGCCCAGTTCCTGGACTATGTGCAGCGGCGTACCCGCTTG
>JANYJY010000070.1 GCA_025358295.1 Gammaproteobacteria bacterium | reverse complement strand
GTCGCGCTTCAGACCGGGCGGCGGCCAGTTGTCAATTCGCATGCCCAGCGTCAAACCGTGGCTCTCGAGCACTTCCTTGATCTCGGTAAGCGACTTCTTGCCGAGGTTCGGCGTGCGCAGCAATTCGACTTCGGTACGCTGTACCAAGTCGCCGATATAATGGATGTTCTCGGCCTTCAGGCAGTTGGCGCTGCGAACCGTGAGTTCCAGCTCATCAACCGGGCGCAGCAGAATCGGGTCGAACTGCGTCTCGGTGGCCTTGGTGGTCGACTCATCCTGACCCTGCAAATCGACGAACACCGACAGCTGATCCTTGAGGATGCCGCCGGCGCGGCGAATCGCCTCTTCCGGATCGATGGTGCCGTTGGTTTCAATATCAAGAATCAGCTTATCGAGATCGGTGCGCTGTTCGACGCGCGCGCTCTCGACATTGTAGGTGACCTTGCGCACCGGGCTGAACGAGGCGTCCAGCTGCAGGCGGCCGATGGCACGGGTCTGCTCTTCGAACGCCATGCGTTGTGCCGCCGGGCGATAACCGCGGCCGCGCTCGACTTTCAGCGACATGGACAATTCACCGGCTTTGGTCAAATTCGCGATCACCAGCTCCGGATTCAGAATTTCGATATCGTGGTCGCCGGCAATGTCGCCGGCCGTCACGGGGCCAGGGCCTTTCTTATGCAGGCGCACTTCCGCGACGTCGCGGGTGTGCATGCGAATGGCCACGGCCTTCAGGTTCAGAAGAATGTCGACGACGTCTTCCTGGACGCCTTCGATGGCAGTGTATTCGTGCAACACGCCTTCAATCTCGATCTCGGTGATCGCAGCGCCCGGCAACGACGACAACAGCACGCGGCGCAAGGCGTTGCCCAAGGTGTGACCGAAGCCGCGTTCAAACGGTTCGATCACGATACGCGCATGGCGCGGCGACACGGGCTGTACTTTGACGACCCGCGGCTTCAAGAATTCATTGATCGATCCCTGCATGGATTTCACCTACGTTAACTAACCGGGGACAGCGCAGCCACGGGCTGCGAAGCATTTCTAGCCAATACCTGCCAATTACTACTTGGAATACAACTCGACGACCAAGCTCTCGTTAATGTCCGGCAGAATTTCCTGCCGATCGGGAACCGACTTCAAAATTCCCGAGAACTTCTTGTCGTCCACTTCCACCCAGTCCGGAAAGCCGACTTGCGCGGCAATCGTGAGGGCGGCCTGAATGCGGGTCTGCTTCTTTGCCTTTTCGCGCAGGCTGACAACATCGCCGGCCTTGCACTGATAGGACGCTATGTTGACCAATTTGTCGTTCACGGAAACGGCCTTATGACTCACCAACTGGCGCGCCTCGGCGCGGGTCGAGGCAAAGCCCATTCGGTAGACAACATTGTCCAGCCGGCATTCCAAAAATTGCAGCAGGGTTTCGCCGGTCGCACCGGGACGGCCCGCGGCCTTTTGATAGTAGTTGCGGAACTGCCGCTCCAGCACGCCGTACATGCGGCGCAGCTTCTGCTTCTCGCGCAGCTGCAGACCATATTCCGACAGGCGCTGCTTGCGCTCGCTCTTGACGCCGCCCGGCGGCACATCGAGCTTGCACTTCGACTCGAGAGGCTTCACACCACTCTTCAGGAACAGATCGGTTCCCTCGCGACGAGAAAGCTTGCACTTCGGACCGGTATATTTTGCCATTACAAACCCTTGAGCCGTGAAATCGACAGATTTAGACGCGACGCTTCTTCGGCGGCCGACAACCGTTATGGGGGATCGGAGTCACATCTTCAATGTTGGTGATCTTCAGCCCACAGCCGTTCAGCGCCCGAACCGCGGATTCGCGACCCGGTCCGGGACCCATCACCCGCACTTCGACATTTTTCACGCCATGCTCTTGCGCGGCGTTTCCGGCGCGCTCGGCAGCCACCTGTGCCGCGAACGGCGTCGACTTGCGGGAGCCGCGAAAGCCGCAGCCGCCCGAGGTCGCCCACGACAGGGTGTTGCCCTGCCGGTCGGTGATCGTGATGATGGTGTTGTTGAAAGAAGCATGCACGTGCGCGATCGCATCGAGCACATTCTTGCGAACCTTCTTGCGAACCGGCTTGCCGCTCTGGGCACCGCCGCCGCCTTGACCCGCATTTTGCTTTTGATCAGCCATAATATTTCTCTTAGACCTTGCCCGGCGGCGCGTTCATCTTCACCGCCTGCTTGCGCGGCCCCTTACGAGTGCGGGCATTGGTGCGTGTGCGTTGTCCGCGCATCGGCAAGCCCTTGCGGTGCCGAATGCCCCGGTAGCACCCCAAATCCATCAGGCGCTTGATGTTCATGGACACTTCCCGGCGCAGATCGCCCTCGACGGCGAATTTCGCCACCTGGGAACGCAGCGAAGCCACTTCCGCGTCGGTCAGATCCTTCACTTTGACGTTGTGTTTCACGCCTGCCGCATCGCATATGTGCGATGCGCGGCTGTTGCCAACGCCGAATATGTGGGTTAACCCGATGATCACATGCTTGTTCATCGGAATATTGATGCCGGCGATACGCGCCATCTAGTTCTCCACCTGCGCCCACAAAAAAAGGCGCAATACTATATTAGAAAAATGCCGAAATTTCAATTCACTAGCCTCGAGCCCCCTGGCTCAGCCCTGACGCTGCTTATGTCGCGCGTCCGAAGAGCAAATGATGTAAACGATGCCGCGACGCCGCACGACTTTGCAGTTCTTGCAGATTTTTTTGACCGAAGGACGAACTTTCATTTCTTACTCCCGATGCCCCGCAGGCTGGCCTTTTTCATCAGGCCCTCATATTGGTGCGACATCAAATGCGACTGCGTCTGTGCGACGAAATCCATGACACCGACGACGATAATCAACAAAGAGGTGCCGCCGAACTGAAAAGGAACGCTCGGATTCACCATACGAATGATTTCAGGCAACAAACACACCGCCATAATGTACAGACCGCCCCACAGCGTGAGCCGTGTGAGCACCTTGTCCAGGTAATCGCCGGTCTGTTGCCCGGGACGGATCCCGGGAATGAAGGCGCCGGCCTTCTTGAGGTTGTCCGCCGTATCGCGCGCGTCATAGACCAAGGCAACGTAGAAGAACGCGAAGCCGATGATCAGCAGGGCGAATAGCAGGACGTGCAGGGGCTGGCCGTAGCCCAGCACCACCGCGACTTTCTGCAGCATTCTTTGGATGGCATTCGGAGTCGGGCTGTTGCCGAAGAATTGCGCAATGGTGGCCGGAAACACCAACAAACTAGAGGCGAAGATCGGTGGGATCACGCCGGCCATGTTGAGCTTGAAGGGCAGATGCGTGCTCTGGCCCTGCATCATGCGTCGGCCGACCTGCCGCTTGGCGTAGTTAACCTGGATCTTGCGCTGCGCCCGTTCGACAAAGACGCAGAAAAAGGTCACCAATATCACCACCACCAGAATCAGCAGCACGATCAGCGGATTCATTTCGCCCGAGCGCACCATTTCCAGGGTGTTGCCGATGGCCCGCGGCAATCCGGCGATGATGCCTGCAACGATGATCATGGTGATGCCGTTGCCGATGCCGCGCTCGGTGATCTGCTCGCCCAGCCACATGACAAACAGCGTGCCGGTGGTGATGGATACCGTCGCCACGAACAGGAACTGCGGGCCCGGGTTCGACACCAGATTACCACCGGAATTTTGAATCGCGAGCGCCGCGCCGAAGCCCTGGAAGGCCGCCAACAGCACTGTGCCATAGCGCGTGTACTGCATGAGTTTGCGTCGGCCCGACTCGCCGTCCTTGCGGATCTGCGCCCAGGGCGGATACACCATCGACGCCATCTGAATGATGATGGACGCAGTGATATAGGGCATGACGTTCAGCGCAAATATGCTGAAACGCTGCAACGCACCGCCCGAGAACATGTTGAACATGCCGAGCAGAGTGCCGTTCTGAGTCGAGAAGAACTGCGCGAAACGCGCCGCATCGATTCCCGGCACCGGGATGAACGTGCCCATCCGGTATACCACCAATGCGCCGAGTAAGAACAACAGCCGCTTGCGCATTTCAGCGAAGCGGGTGATGTCTCCCAAAGCAGCAGTGGGGTTGGTGGTGGCCACGATTTAGTCTATTAGACCTCGAAACTTCCGCCGGCCGACTCGACCGCGAGCTTCGCGCCCTTGGTCGCCATGATTGCCTTGTCCTTGATGGCATAGGCCTTGGTGACCTTGCCGGAGACGATAATCTTCACGAGCTTGGTGTATTCGGGGACCAGGTTGGCCTCAATCAGGCCCGCCAGCGTCACTTCGCCGCCGGTCACTCGCATGAGATCGGTGAGCGTGAGCTCGGCTCGCGACGCCTTCATCGCGGACTTGAAGCCGATCTTAGGTAGACGGCGCTGCAGCGGCATCTGGCCGCCTTCGAAGCCGACCTTATGATAGCCGCCTTTGCGGGCGCGTTGTCCCTTGACGCCGCGACCGCAGGTTTTGCCCTGGCCGGCCGACGCGCCGCGGCCAACGCGCAGATGCGGTCGCTTCGAGCCGGCACCCGGCTTGATTGTGTTTAATCTCATTTTTGCACCCTACCCAGTGCAGTCTCTACTTTGAGCATGTGGCTGGCCGCATTGATCATGCCGCGGTTCGACGGGGTGTCCGCGACCGTGACGCTGTGGCCGATGCGGCGCAAACCCAAGCCGCGGGCCGAATTGCGAATGTTCGCCAACTGGCCGGACATGCTCTTGATCAAAGTGACTTTGATTGACTTATCGGTCATGACTTTAGCCCACGAGTTCCGCGACGCTCTTGCCGCGCTTGGCCGCAATATCGTCCGGCGTGCGCAGCTTGGCCAGCGCGTCCATGGTCGCGCGCACCACATTGATGGGGTTGCGCGAGCCGTAGCTCTTGGCCAGGACGTTGCGGACACCCGCACACTCGAATACCGCGCGCATGCCGCCGCCGGCAATGACGCCCGTACCGTCGGCGGCCGGCTGCATATAGACCCGCGTGGTTCCATGCCGTCCTTTGACCGCATAGAACAGGGTGTCGTTCTTCAACGAGACCGTGACCAGACTCTTGCGGGCCTGCATCATCGCCTTGGAAATTGCGACGGGCACTTCGCGCGCCTTGCCGTAACCGAAGCCGACGCGGCCGGCGCCGTCGCCAACGACGGTTAGCGCGGTAAAGCCGAATTGTTTACCACCCTTGACCACCTTAGCGACACGGTTCACCGCGACCAGCTTTTCGAGCAGGTCATCGCCGGACATTGGTTTTTCTACTCTCGCCATAGCCTCATGACCCTTTGGTTAGAACTCGAGACCCGCTTCGCGAGCGGCCTCTGCCAGCGCCTTGACGCGCCCGTGATACATGAAACCGGAACGATCGAATGCGACCTTCGAAATTCCCGCAGCCTTGGCGCGCTCCGCGATGGCGCGGCCCACGGCCTTGGCAGCTTCGATGTTGCCGGTGGTTTTCAATGCGCCGCGCACATCCTTCTGCAGGGTGGACGCGGCAACCAGAACCTTGTCGCCCTCAGGGGCAAAAATCTGTGCATAAATATGTTGGGGCGTCCGGTGCACTGACAAGCGCAGCGCGGCCAACTCCTTGATCTTTACGCGGCCCCGGCGCGCACGGCGCAGACGGGTATCTTGTTTGGTCAGTTTCATGTGCTTACTTCTTCTTCGCCTCTTTCAGCGAAATCTTTTCATCGGAGTACTTCACGCCCTTGCCCTTGTAGGGCTCCGGCGGCCTGAAGCCGCGAATCTCGGCGGCGGTCTGCCCAACCCGCTGGCGGTCGATTCCTTTGACGATAATCTCGGTCTGAGTCGGCGTTTCAATTGTGACGCCGTCCGGAATCGCGTAATTGATCAAGTGCGAATAGCCCAGGGTCAATGTCAGGCTCTTGGCCTGAACCGCGGCGCGATAGCCTACGCCGACCAACTCGAGCTTCTTCTCGTAACCCTTGGTGACACCAGTGACCATGTTCGCCAAGTGAGCGCGAGTGGCGCCCGCGATGGCATTCAAGCCCTCCGCCGATGTACTCGCTTCCACCGCCAGGTGCTTGTCCTGCTGCACGACCTTGATACCGCTCTTGATCTCAAGCGTCAGCGTGCCCTTGGCGCCCTTCACAGTGATGACATTGGCGCCGATGGTGGCACTGACACCCTGCGGCAGATCAACCGGCTTTTTTGCGACTCGTGACATATGAATCTTACCTTTGACGCCTATTGAACGACGAACAGAACTTCGCCGCCGGTCCCGGCCGCGCGCGCCTGTGCGTCGGACATGATGCCCTTGGGCGTCGATATGACCGCGACACCCAAGCCGCCCAATACCTTGGGCAATTCATCCTTGCCGCGATAGATACGCAGTCCCGGACGGCTGATGCGCTCGATGCGGTCGATCACGGGACGCCCGTCGTGATACTTCAAATCGATGGACAAAGTGCGCTTGGCGCCCGCCGCATCGACGCTGAAGCCACCGATGTAGCCCTCGTCTTTCAACACTTTCAGAATGGCCAGCTTCAACTTCGAAGCGCCCATGCCAACCGTCGGCTTACCCGCGGATTGCGCATTGCGGATGCGGGTCAGAAGATCGGCAATCGGATCAGTCATGCTCATAGTGCGCCCCTCACCAGCTCGCCTTGGACAGGCCAGGGATTTCGCCGCGATTCGCGGCCTCACGCAGCTTGGTGCGCGCCAAGCCGAACTTGCGGTACACGCCGCGCGAACGTCCGGTGATCGAACAGCGATTGCGCTGCCGCGTCGCCCCCGCATCGCGAGGCTGCTTCTGCAGCTCGACCTGCGCGGCTTCGCGTCCTTCCGCCCCGGTCTTCGGGTCGCGGATCAGCTCCTTGAGCTCGGCGCGTCGCGTAGCGTATTTCTTCGCTATCTTGAGGCGCTTCTTCTCGCGCATGAGCATATTCGTCTTGGCCATGGGCTATTACCCTACTTGCGGAACGGAAAGTTAAAAGCTTCTAGGAGCGCGCGTCCGTGCTTGTCGTCCGCGGCTGAGGTGGAAATGGTGATATCCATTCCCCGAATCTGATCGATTTGGTCGTACTGAATCTCGGGGAAGATGATCTGCTCTTTCACGCCGAGGCTGTAATTGCCGCGGCCGTCGAACGAACGCCCGCTGATGCCGCGGAAATCGCGGATGCGCGGAATCGCGATGCTGACCAGGCGATCCAGGAATTCGTACATGCGGTCGCCGCGCAGGGTCACTTTGCAGCCGATCGCCTGTCCGTCGCGAACCTTGAACGTCGCCACCGACTTCTTCGCCTTGGTGACCGCGGGCTTCTGGCCGGTGATCTTTGCCATGTCTGCAGTCGCGGCGTCCATCACCTTCTTATCGGCCACGGCCTCGCCCACGCCCATGTTGATCGTGATCTTGAGGATGCGCGGCACCTGCATGGTGTTCTTCAGCCCAAGCTTTGCTTTGAGCTCCGGCACCAGCTTTTCCTTGTAAATCTGTTTCAGTCTTGCTGCCATGTCATTTCACTCGCTAACTGGTCGCTACTACTTGGCGTCGACCATTTCTTTGTTCGACTTGAACACGCGCACCTTGCGGCCGTCCTCGAGCGCCTTGAAGCCGACACGATCGCCTTTTTGCGTGGCCGGATTGAAGACCAGTACGTTGGACACGTGCAACGGCGCTTCCCGCTCGATGATCCCGCCCTGAACGCCCATCTGGGGGTTCGGACGCTGATGCTTCTTGGACATGTTGAGTCCCTCGACGCGCACGCGATCGTCCGCAAGCACTTCGATGACCGCGCCTTTGCGTCCCTTGTCCCGACCGGTGATCAGAATCACCATGTCGCCTTTACGAATCTTGTTCATCACAGCACCTCAGGTGCGAGCGATATGATTTTCATGAACTGCACATTGCGCAGTTCGCGAGTCACTGGTCCGAAGATACGTGTGCCGATCGGCTCGAGCTTGGGGGTCAGCAGCACCGCCGCATTGGTGTCGAAGCGGATCAACGATCCGTCGGCACGCCGCACGCCGCTCTTGGTGCGCACGACGACCGCGTCATACACTTCACCCTTCTTGACCTTGCCGCGCGGAATCGCGTCCTTGACACTCACCTTGATAACGTCGCCCACTGCGGCGTAACGCCGCTTCGAGCCGCCGAGCACCTTGATGCACATGCAACGCTTGGCGCCGCTGTTGTCGGCCACATTCAAAATAGTTCGCATCTGAATCATGTCAGTTCCTTAGCCGGCCCGGGCACGTTCAACTACGCGCACCAGCACCCAAGACTTGCGACGCGACATGGGCCTGCACGGCTTGATCGACACGGTGTCGCCTTCCTTGCACTCATTGTTCTCGTCATGCGCGAGCAACTTGGTCGTGCGACGGATGTACTTGCCGTACATCGGATGCTTCACCAGTCGCTCGATGGAGACGGCGACGGTCTTATCCATCTTGGTGCTGACTACCTTGCCGGTGAGCAGTCGCTGTCCGGGAACGGGAGCCCCGTGGGGGGCCGCGCTCGACGCGGCTACGGAAGCCGTAACTGCGGGTGTTTGTACTTCGGTCGACATCACGCCTTACCTCCGCTTGCCTTCGTTTGGGCAAGCACCGTCTTCACGCGCGCAATGTTCTTACGCACCTTCGCAAATTGATCCGGCTTCGCAGCCTGGCCGGTTGCGCGCGCCATGCGCAAATTGAACTGTTCGCGGCGCAGCTTGAGAAGCTCATCGCCGAGATCTTTGGGCGCCTTGGCGCGCAAATCTTTAGCCTTCATGTACGCACCTGGCGCTTGACGAATGCGGTCGACACCGAAAGTTTCGCCGATGCAAGACGGAACGCCTCGCGTGCGATTTCCTCGCTCATGCCTTCGATCTCGAACAACACCTTGCCGGGCAGCACCTTGGCCACCCAGTACTCGACGTTGCCCTTGCCCGAGCCCATGCGCACTTCGAGTGGCTTCTGCGTGATCGGCACGTCCGGGAAAACCCGAATCCAAATACGCCCACCGCGCTTTACGTGGCGCGAAATGGCGCGACGCGCCGCCTCGATCTCGCGGGCCGTCATGCGGCATCGATCGGTTGCTTTCAGGCCGAACTCGCCGAACGCCACGAAATTGCCACGCTGCGCGCTGCCTGAAATCTTGCCCTTGAACTGTTTGCGGTACTTGGTCCGCTTCGGCTGCATCATGTTGTATTACCTAATTCAACCAGCGGCCGGGGCCGGGGCCTCGGAGGGTTTGGCGCTTGCCGCTGCAGCAGCTTCCGCTTCCGCCTCGGTGACTTCCGCTTCCGGCTGATCGAACACTTCGCCCTTGAATATCCAAACCTTGATGCCGATGACGCCGTACGTGGTCTGCGCTTCGGCAACCCCGTAATCGATATCGGCGCGGAACGTATGCAGAGGAACGCGGCCCTCGCGATTGGTTTCCGTACGCGCGATTTCCGAGCCGTTGAGGCGTCCGGAGATGCGCACCTTGATGCCCAAGGCACCGGAACGCATGGTGTTGGTGACCGCACGCTTCATGGCACGACGGAACATCACGCGCTTTTCCAACTGCTGCGAGATGCCCTCTGCCACCAATTTGGCGTCGAGTTCCGGCTTGCGGATCTCGGCGATATTGAGGCGCACATCGTTCATGGTCATGCCGAGAATCTTCGCCGTCGCTGTGCGGAGTTTCTCGATGTCCTCGCCCTTCTTGCCGATCACGATTCCCGGACGTGCCGTGTGAATGGTGATATTGGCGCGGCGCGCGGCGCGCTCGATATGAATGCGGCTCACCGAGGCATCGGACAGCTTCTTGTTGAGGTACTTACGCACCAAGAAGTCGGTGTGAATGTTTCCGGCGAAGTTCTTCGAATGCGCATACCACTTCGACGTCCAGTCGCGCGTGATGCCAAGACGAATACCAATCGGATTTACTTTCTGACCCATTAGGCC
>JANYJY010000043.1 GCA_025358295.1 Gammaproteobacteria bacterium | reverse complement strand
GGAGCGGATGGGGCAAGTTGAACAACCTCCCGCAGGTGACGGAAAATTTCGCCGGCTGGGGGATCCCCATTCCGCAGATTCTCAGTCCATTCGTCTCAGGCGTCGAATTCTTCGGCGGACTATTCTTGCTGGCCGGCCTTTTGACCCGCATTTCTGCCGGCGCGCTCGGCATTACGATGATCGTCGCCATCCGATCCGCCAAATGGGCGGACGTGAATTCGCTGGAAACCTTGCTCGGATTCGACGAATTCGAGTATCTGGCACTGTTTCTATGGTTAGCGATCGCCGGTCCCGGCGCTTTGTCGATCGATCACTTGCTGCAGGGTTGGTTGCGCGGTCGCGGCACCCGATCCGACACAGAGGTCATGAACTGACGCGCTACCACTGCTGCTTTTTTGGCAAGTCGTCATTGATGCTGTAGTAGTCCGATTTGTCAGCGACGAATATGTGCTCTTCGATCGCAAGATGGGTCGGGGCATCGAGGGTGCCCGCGGTGATGCTGATCTCATCGCGTCCGGCTTGGCGCCAGAACAGGTTGCCCCCACAGCCGTTGCAGAATCCCCGTTCGGCCGTATCAGACGACTTGTACCAGACCAATCGATCGGCCGCCGTCAATTCGATGTCGATCGCCGGCGCGCTGGTCATAGCGGCAAAATGACCGCTGGTCCTGCGGCACTGCGAACAATGACAGGCAATGATTCCGCGCAGACTCCCCCGCACTCGATAGCGGACTCCTCCGCAAAGACATCCGCCGGTGTGCGCGGCTTCATTGGTGCTCAATTCACCCGCTCCTCTATAACCGATCGACACGGCATGAGTAGCACCCGCGCTTGGCATTGTGCAAGTGGATGTACGCTGTCGCCGGTTCGTCGAACATATGCTTGATGGCCTCGCCCGCGGCGCGACCGTCGCAAACAGCGGCATCGGTCATCATGTGATCCGCGTCGTAGGCGCGGACAGAGATTTGGCGGGTCGCCACATAGTCGGGGATCTCTCCGGCCGCAAGCGCAGGTGGGCGCGCAGCCCCGCGCACAAAAATGGGTCCCGATGCCCGATACGGCGAGGCAGCCGGCTGGTGCTGAAATGGCAGCAGCAGCAGTTCTTCCCCGATTTCGGCATCGACAAGACTGACTCGACAGGGGAAGCCAGGCTTTTCAAGGGCCACGACGCGCCGCGCGCCGCGCTCCGTCAGTTCTCGATCGGACAGTAAAAATAAGGAGGCAAACGGCTCATAGGGGATGCCGGTGAGTTGGAATGACATGATCTTGCACTCAATGCGATACGTGGGCGCGGATCATCACGCAATTGCGTCGGGAAGTCTCGCCGTTTTCGGACCTCGATATTGCCTACCGTTTCGGCCTCGCCACGCTCAGAAGCGGCGCGACACATACAAGAGGACGGATTCGATCTTATAGAACGTCTCCGGTCTTCCGCTCCGCGGATCGCTGGCGAGCACATGGTCGCGAGCAAGATTCTGCCCGTGGCGCAAATCCAATCCCAAATCCCACTTCGGCAAAACGTCGCGCCACAGGCCGTCGAGTCCGTAATAGATGGAGTACGCGGGGGTCGCGACATTGTAGCGGGCCACCCCGGCGAACAGCCCGAGTGCGAACCGGTTCGTCAATCGATATCGATAATCGACGGCGCGGACGCCGATCAGCGAATGACCATCGACTTGGTCCAATTCGAGACGCACGCCCAAATCATTATTGGCCGAGACTGCGCGGCGCGCGCCAATGGCCAGATGAGGATCTAATCCCCATTTGCCCGTGGTGATCGGCAGGTTCGGTCCAAGATCGGTTCGCACCTTGCTGACATTCATGCCCGCGTCGACGAAGAGTTCGGCGCCGGGCGTCTCAGAGCCGCCGTCGTACGAATCCTCATCGAGTACATCGTCATCGCGGGTACGTGAGTCGCCGCCGTAGCGCACGAAGGCGGACAAGCGGCTGAACGTCTTTCCGTAGATGTCGCGGCCGCCGAAGGCTTCCCCGCCGATGGTCAGCCCTTTCCAGGGCCGGGTGTAGCGCACGCTCAAATCGATGTAGTGGTGATAGGGAAAGGCGCGGGAATTTGGATCGTATTGCCGATTGTCGCCGCCATAGTAGGTTTGATTGACCAGGGTGCGCACGCGTTCTTCGAGGTAACCCCCGAACGGCGGCTCCCAGCCGATGCGCAGCATCTGCCCGCGGGCGCCGACGCCGTCGCCGAAGTTGCGCTGATCGGCACCCCAATTTCCGAGTACCAGTCCGTAATTCGTCATTCCGTCCAGGTAGATATTGTGGACGTACCAAATATTCTGCCATTCGGATAACTCATAGGTCAGATCGAAGTGGCGTCCGATGCGCGGGAAATCGATGCCTGCGGTCAACGCCGCGTTGCCGAGCAGGTAGCTTCCGCCGTTCGAATTGTCCTCGCCCGCATACTGAAAATACACGGCAAAAGGAGTCTTACCTGGAAAAATGAAGCGGCTGACGTAGGACCCCTCCTGATTGCCCTGGGTCTGCGATTGCCCGCTGGGCTTGAAGAAATCCTTCAGCAGGAAATGTAGAGAACTCGGCATCCCCTCGCCGCCGCCATATTGCAACTGCCGATTGAATCCCAGCGACCAGCCGCTGAAGGGTTCGATGGAAAACTGCGCGCCAAACAGATTCGGTTTGCCGCTGCTGACTTTGCCCTGGTAGAGAATGTTGTCGGAGCGAGTCATGTGCTCCCAAAAAAGCTCGTACTGAAAGCCGAGGCGGGTCAGCGGCTCGTAATTCGATAACGTCACCGAGGGCAGCGTCGGTGCTTCAGTGCTGATCATCATGTCGTTATCGCTGGCGGGGGAGAACCAGTGATCGCGATAACCGATATCGAGCTGCGCCCAATGGAAGCCGAGACTCAACATCGAGCCTACCGGTACGGTTCTGCCCTCGTAAGCAACCCCACCCCCGCTCAACAGAACGTAGTCATTGGGTTGGACGTAACCTTGTGCGGATATCTCCCACGAGCTGGTGACGGGCATGCCGTGGGCGTTCGGCACGATACCGGTATCGTTGTCGTGCGTGGCCGACCCGGTTACGCTGGCGTGGATTACCGCATAGTCGCGCGAATACCGTTCGAGATATCGCTTCACTTTGCTGCACAAAGGCTTGTCGATCATGCATGCCTGCGGCAGTGCGGCTTGCACCAGCGCAACGGCAAAGGGGCGCTTGAGAACAGGTTCGTCCGCGAGTATGAGCACCCGTTCGATTTGCCGCTCCATTTCCGGCTCCAGGTTGAGCGGTATATAGGCGCTGACGCCGGCGGCCGAACCCAGCTGCGCGGGCAAAGTGAGCAGGCAGATGAGGGCGGTTGAGCAGCCCGTCGCCGTAATAAAAGAGGGCAAAATTTTCAATTGACTCCGACCACTGTTGAGCTATCGCGCCAGTACACGATACGACGCGTTAGCCGGTCAAGGCTTATATTATCCGGCTGGCAGTTCCACCAGGGAACTATTAGGCTGGACGTCACCCTCAGCGGCTCTCCAAGGACCGATATTGTACCTACCTTCACACTTCAAGGAATCCCGCGCCGATGTGTTACACGCGCTGATGCGTGCCCGGCCACTGGCGACCCTGGTGACTCTGTGCGATTCGGGAATAGTCGCAAACCACATACCGGTTGAAACACTGCCGGAACCACTTCCCTTGGGGATGCTACGAGGGCACATCGCGCGCGCCAATCCTCTGTGGCGCGAGTATCGCGACCAGACCGAGGCCCTGGCGATATTCCAGGGGCCCCAGGCTTACATTTCTCCCTCCTACTATCCGTCGAAGCGGGAGACCGGCGAGGTGGTGCCGACTTGGGACTACGCCGTGGTGCACGCGCATGGTAGGTTGCGATTCGTGCACGACGCCGATTGGTTGCGGGCCTTGGTGACGCGATTGACCGACGCGCACGAAGGTTCGCGGCAGGCGCCATGGAATGTCGGCGATGCTCCCCCGCCCTACATCGAGAAGATGCTAGGTCTCATCGTGGGGTTTGAATTCTCGATTTCCGCGCTGACAGGCAAGTGGAAGCTCAGCCAGAATCATCCCGCCGCCAACCGGCATGGCGTGGAGCAGGGCTTGCGCGTTGCGGCGGCGGCAGATTCGCGCGAGGTGGCCGATATGCTGCTGTCGTTGGAAGATGAGCGACGCGATGTACCGCGCACCTAAGTTCGGTTGCTAGTCGGCCCCGGACATTCGCATGGACGTCATTCGGACCGGGCGATTGGTGCTGCGTCAACTCGAATTCGAGGATGCCGACTTCATACTGGAATTGCTGAACGAGGCTGCCTTTTTGCAATTCATCGGCGACAAAGGCGTACGAACCCAGGCCGATGCGTGTGCATACATGTCGAAGGGGCCGATGGACAGTTATGGTCGGCACAAATTCGGTTTGTACGCGACCTGTCTGCTCGATGGCACGCCGGTCGGGATTTGTGGACTGGTCAAGCGGGAAGGCTGGGTGGATGTGGACGTCGGGTTCGCGTTCCTTGCGCGGCACTGCTCGAAGGGATATGCCGTCGAATCCGCATCCGCGATTCTGGCTCATGCCGCGAATGTGCTGGACTTGCAACGCGTGGTCGCCATCACTTCTCCTGAAAACTTCGGTTCGATCGCGGTGCTCGAGAAAATTGGGCTCAAGTACGAGAGAATGATCAGGCTCAACGAACTGAGCCACGAACTCATGCTTTTCGGGCCTACTTAGTTTCACGAACGGATGAACAATTCAATCGCCTCGGTGCTCGGCCTGGTGTATCTCCTGTCGGAAGTCGGCATCGCATTGAATAGGCGCGCCGACGCAAAGCGATCGCGGCCTGCCGACAATGGCTCTCTCGGCTTGCTGTGGATCGTGATCGTACTCAGCGTCGCCGCGTCATTTGTGGCTGCAGGCTCGCTGCCGGCAGCGAGCATGGACAACGCTCCCGCCGTAAGAGTGATCGGTGCGGCGATATTCGTGTCCGGGCTGGCGATACGTTGGTATTCCATCGCGCATCTGGGGCGCTTCTTCACCGTCAATGTAGCCATTGCCGCCGACCACCGGTTAATCGAAACAGGACCCTATCGGCTGGTCCGGCACCCGTCGTACACCGGTGCTTTAATGGCCTTCGTCGGCTTGGCGCTGTGCCTGGCCAACTGGGCGTCGCTCGCCGTCATGATTGTGCCGGTGTTTCTGGTATTTCGGCGGCGCATGCAAATCGAGGAGGCCGCGCTTTTAGCGGCTTTTGGCGATCAGTACCGGAATTACATGAGCCGCACTCGGCGCTTGATTCCGGCCGTTTATTAAACCGTTGCGGAGTTCCCCATGCATCCCTTTCCCCACATCTACACTGTCAACGCTTCGGTTCGCACCGTGGGCGATGTGCCCCTGTCCGTGGACGGCGTTAGGATCATCGAGTCGGCGCCGCCGAAGGAATTCGATGGCCCGGGCAATCAATGGTCTCCCGAGGGACTGCTGACCGCCGCCGTGGCGGACTGTCTGGCGTTGAATTTTCGCGCGATTGCCGCGGCGTCGAAATTCGCGTGGACCAGTCTGGAATTGACCACCAAAGGCACTTTGGATCGCGTCGAGGGCAAAATGCGTTTCACTCGCTTCGAAACGCACGCCAAGCTGCAAGTTGCCGAGGGAACCGATGTCGAGCGCGCTAAGAAGCTGCTCGAGAGGGCGGAACTGACCTGTCTGGTCGCCAATTCGCTCAACAGCGAACGCCATCTGACGGTGGAAGTCGCGGCGGGATAGCCGCGGCCGGAGGACGTCGGCGGCGCATTGTGCGCCGCCGCGTTCAAGTCGGCCGGACAGCCGACTCAATCGTCCATTAAGAAGCTGCGAAGCTGCTCGCTGCGGCTGGGATGACGCAGTTTGCGCAAGGCCTTGGCCTCGATTTGCCGGATTCGCTCGCGCGTGACGTCGAACTGCTTGCCGACCTCTTCGAGCGTGTGGTCCGTGTTCATGTCGATTCCGAACCGCATGCGCAACACCTTGGCTTCGCGCGGCGTCAGCTGCGCCAATACCGAGTGGGTGGTCTCGCGCAGGGACTCGGTAGTCGCCGAGTCGATGGGTGAAGATACTGATGTGTCTTCGATGAAGTCCCCCAAATGCGAGTCTTCGTCGTCGCCGATCGGTGTTTCCATCGAGATCGGCTCTTTGGCGATCTTGAGCACTTTGCGCACCTTGTCTTCCGGCATTTCCATGCGCACCGCCAGTTCTTCCGGCGTGGGTTCACGTCCCATCTCCTGCAGCATTTGCCGGGAGATGCGATTCAGCTTATTGATCGTCTCGATCATATGGACCGGAATGCGGATGGTGCGAGCCTGGTCCGCAATAGAGCGCGTAATGGCTTGACGGATCCACCACGTCGCATACGTCGAGAACTTGTAGCCTCGGCGATATTCGAATTTGTCGACCGCCTTCATCAGGCCGATGTTGCCTTCCTGGATAAGATCCAGGAATTGCAGGCCGCGATTGGTGTATTTCTTGGCAATCGAAATCACCAGGCGCAGGTTCGCTTCGACCATTTCCTTCTTGGCGCGCCGCGCCTTGGCCTCGCCAATCGAGACTTCGCGATTGATTTCCTTGATCTCGCTGATCAGAACGTGAAACAGACCTTCAAGGTCCTTCAACTTGTTCTGCCGGCGCTCCACCTCATCCTTGAATTTGGCGAGCGGCGCCGAGTAGCGCTTCTTGGCCTTGATGTGCTTGTCGAGCCAACGCGTGCTGGTCTCGTTCTTCGGGAAAGTCGAAATGAAGTCCTTGCGTGGCATGCCGGCCTGCTTGATGCAAAGGAACATGATTTCCTTTTCGAGCAGGCGCACTTCGGTCACGTGCTGGCGCAGGTTGTCGATCAATTGATCGAACATCTTGGGGCTGAGCTTCAATTCCATCAGCTCGCCGCAGATCTTTTTACGGATCTTCAGTGTCTTGGGGTCTTTCGCTCCCAATTTGTCGAGCGCGTTCAGGAACTGATGATGCACCTTGGCGATCGAGCTGAAGCGCTTCGCGGCTTCTTCGGGGTCCGGACCGGTGTCGATGGCCTCTTCGTCTTCGTCACCCTCGGTCTCGTCATCGTCGTTGGCGGCCTCTTCGCGCTCCAACGCCATCATTTTCGGGTTTTGCGGCTGCGCAATTTCGTCCGGAGCATTCGGATCGACGAAGCCGACGATAACATCGACCAGGCGCATCTGACCCGCCTTGACCGTTTCGTAATGCCGCAACAGCAGGTCGTAGGTGCCCGGGTAGCTGCCCAGCGCGATCTTGACCGCTTCCAAGCCTTCTTCGATGCGTTTTGCGATCCGGATCTCGCCTTCGCGGGTCAGCAATTCGACCGTGCCCATCTCGCGCATATACATACGCACGGGATCGGTGGTGCGCCCGAATTCCGCATCGAGATTGGCGAGCGCCGCCGTGGCTTCTTCCACTGCTTCTTCATCAGGGGCGGCCGTCGCGTCGGTCAGTAGCAGCGACTCGGCGTCCGGTGCCTTTTCGTACACCGGTATGCCCATGTCGTTGATCATGTTGACGATGTCTTCGATCTGTTCCGGATCGACGATTTCGCTCGGCAAATGGTCATTGACTTCAGCGTAGGTGAGGTAGCCCTGTTCCTTGCCGCGCGCAATCAACAATTTCAGTTGCGACTGACGCTCGTCCGCGATTTGAGTCGCTGTGCCTGCTGGCGCTTTTTTGATCAAGGTGGACGCCTCGTTGGAGATCTGGACATTAAAATGCAAGCCGACAAGTATACGATTCTGGCCTCTAGCTAGCCATAGATGCTTGGGGCTTAAGGGTTAGCCCGGGGGCGGCCCTTCGATTTAAGAAGTAGGCTTAATTCGGCCTTTTCGTCGTAATTCAAGCCTAACTCCTCTGCTTTTCGCAATAATTCGTCCATTCGGCGGCCTGGGCCGCATTCCTGAATCAGCTTTTCCACCGCCATCTGCAGCTCCTTCGCGGCCCCCTCGGCCCCTGCGACCAGGGGTTCTGCCATGGCGAGTTCCGCTAAGCGCTCATATTCAGGCAGGTCCCGCCATTGCTCTAAGAGGACTGCCGTGCTCGGATTGGAGGCTGCCGCCGCCTGCTTCAGTAGCTCTTTAAGCACCGCGACACCCGGGCGGTCGACTTGGTCGAGGCCTTCTGTATCGCTCACGGCGGCGGCAGCTGCGGGGTAATGAAGGATCAGGGTAATGGCCTGAGTCAGCAAATTGCCCCGTCCCGAGCTTATTCGGCTGCGATGCCGCATCGACGGTTCCGGCCTGTCCATGGCAGCGGAGTTCGCGCCGGCGGCGGCTCCGGCGAGGAAGGACTTCTTGAGCGCTGCGGCCGGCATGCTGACCCGGGCGGCAAGACGATCGGCGAGCATTTCCCGGTATATGCCTTCGGGCATGCGGGCGAACAGGGGCGCCGCCAGGGCCTTAAGCTTGGCGCGGCCGTCGACATGGGTAAGGTCCACCTCGATCGCCAACTGCTGGATCAGGTATTCAGACAGCGGCAGGGCCGAATTCAGCCGGTTCTCGAAGGCGTCAGGGCCTTCCTCGGCGACCAGGGTGTCTGGGTCGTGCCCCTCCGGCAGGAACATAAATTTGAGTTCGCGGCCATCGCGTGCCAGCGGCAGTGAATTCTCCATGGCTCGCCAGGCAGCCTGACGCCCGGCGCGGTCGCCGTCGAAACAGAACACGACTTCACTGGTCAGCCTGAAAACCTTGTTGAGATGCTCTTGGGTGGTCGCCGTGCCCAGGGTGGCCACCGCATAAGTGATTCCGGCTTGGTGCAGGCGCACCACGTCCATATAGCCCTCGACGATCATCAATCTCTTGAAGTCCGACCGCGCCTGCCGCGCCTCATACAGTCCATAGAGCTCGCGGCCTTTGTGGAACAGGGGCGTTTCCGGGGAGTTGAGGTATTTGGGTTCGCCCTGGTCGATGATCCTTCCGCCGAAGCCGATGACCCGACCGCGCGAATCTCGGATCGGGAACATCAGGCGGTCACGGAAGCGATCATAAAAGCCTGCCGCGCGTTCGCCACCGCGCGTATCACGATCTATGATCATGCCGAGCTGGTGAATCTGCCGTCGTTCCTCTTCCTGCGAACCGAAGCGATTGAGCAAGGCATCCCAAGAATCAGGGGCGTACCCCAAGGCAAATTTTGCGGTTGTTTTCGCATCGATGCCACGTGCATCCACATATTTTTGCGCGCGGATATTGTCGGCAAGATTCTGTTCGAAAAAACGGGCAATTAGCCCCATGACATTGTGCAGGTCGACACTGCCGGGCTCTCCCGACTTCTGCGCCTCGCGCGGGACTTCCAGGCCCGCGCGCTGCGCGAGATCGGCCACGGCGTCGAAGAACTCCATCTTCTCGTATTGCATGAGAAAGCCGATGACGGTGCCATGTGCCCCGCAACCAAAACAGTGGTAGAACTGTTTGTCCGGGCTGACCCAGAAAGACGGCGATTTCTCGTTATGAAACGGGCAGCACGCCTTGAATTCGCGGCCGGCCTTCTTTAGAGGTACTCGAGCGCCGATGATCTCGACAATATCCGAACGAGCGACAACATCGTCGATAAACGGCTGTGGAATGCGGCCGGCCATGGACCGCGCGCGATCAACCGCTTAAGCGGGTTTTGATCTTCGCGCCGACGGCGGCCATGTCGGCCCGGCCCTGCGCCTTGCCCTTGATGAAGGCCATGACCTTGCCCATGTCCTTGATGCTGGCCGCGCCGGTGGCGGCGACGGCTTCGCCGATCAGGACATCGATGTCGGAGTCGCTCAACTGGGATGGTAGGTAGCCCTGCAATAAAGTGATTTCCGCCGACTCCTTGTCGACCAAATCCGGGCGATTGCCGGCCTGGAAATGCACCAGTGACTCTTTGCGCTGCTTGATCATTTTTTCAAGGACGCTCAATACCTGGGCATCGTCGAGGGTGATGCGCTCGTCGACTTCGCGTTGCTTAATGGCGGACGTGATCATGCGGATGACGCCGAGCCGCTCCTTTTCTCCGGAGCGCATCGCCGCCTTCATGTCATCCGTAATTCGCTCTTTAAGAGACATCCTTACGCGGCATCAACCCTTAGTACGAGGGTCGAGCCGGAGCTGACGCAGGCGGGCTCGCCGGAGCGCCCGAGCCCCGCATATTTTCGCGCGACAGACGCTTCAAATGCCGTTTTACCGCCGCAGCCTTTTTTCGCTTACGCTCTTGGGTGGGCTTCTCGTAGAATTCACGTCGCCGAAGCTCGGTGAGGACGCCCGCTTTTTCACAGGCACGCTTGAAGCGACGCAGGGCGGCGTCAAAATACTCATTCTCGCGAACACGAACGCTGGGCATTCAAACCTCAAAATGTATGGCACGGCCGCCGGCATTCGGCGTCAGGGGGGCGCATTCTAAAGTGCGCCCCCGCAAAAGGCAAAGGCTGTGCTCGCGAAAAGGCGGGAAATGCCGCTCTGATGCGGTTTATAAGGAATTATGCGCGTTTTAGGCATTGAGAGTTCTTGCGATGAGACGGGGGTCGCGGTCTACGACACGGCCGGGGGTCTGCTTGCTCATCGCCTGTACAGCCAGATTGCAATGCATCAGGCCTATGGGGGGGTCGTACCCGAATTGGCTTCCCGGGACCACGTCCTGCGGCTTCTCCCCCTGGTCCGCGAGGTGCTGGCCGCCGCCGACTCCGACCGCGAGTCGATCGACGGGGTGGCTTACACCGCGGGTCCCGGCCTCATTGGTGCCCTATTGGTGGGTGCGGGCTTCGCTGCCAGTCTGAGCTTTGCCTGGGGAAAGCCGGCGGTGGGGGTGCATCATCTGGAAGGACATCTGTTGGCGCCGTTGCTGGAGGCCAACCCACCCGCATTCCCGTTTCTCGCTCTTCTGGTGTCAGGCGGGCACACCCAACTCGTCGATGTGGCGGGCCTGGGTGCGTACCGCATTTTGGGCGAAACCTTGGACGATGCCGCCGGAGAGGCCTTCGACAAGACCGCGAAACTTCTCGGTCTGCCCTATCCCGGGGGCGCAGCCTTGGCGAAACTCGCCGAGGGTGGCCACATCGGCCGCTATGTTTTTCCGCGCCCCATGCTCGACCGGCCTGGCCTTGATTTCAGTTTCAGTGGCTTGAAGACGGCCGCCCTAGTAGCCTTGCGGGACCGCATTTTGGACGAATCTATTCGAGCAGACGTCGCGCGCGGTTTCCAGGACGCAGTGGTCGAGACTCTCGCTGAAAAGTGCCGCCGCGCGCTCGCGGTCACCGGGCATCAGCGTCTCGTGATTGCCGGTGGCGTCGGCGCCAACCGCCGTTTGCGCGAACGCCTGGCCGAGGTGGTGCGCAACGCCGGCGCCGAACTGTATTTCCCGCGCGCCGAGTTCTGCACGGACAATGGCGCGATGATCGCCTTGGCGGGATGTTTGCGGCTGGCCGCCGGCATGCATCATGGCGGGGTCATGAATGCGCGGGCGAATTGGGATTTGGGGGATTGCGGAACAACAGGGGAATAGTGGCCTTAATGGACAAAATCTTCATACATGCGCTTAAGACCGAGGCTATCGTCGGAATTTTCGATTGGGAGCGGCAGGTCAAGCAGACCGTCATCCTGGATATCGAGGTCAGCGCCGATGTCCGCAAAGCGGCATTGTCGGATTCCATCGACGACACGCTCAACTATAAGCGGCTCGCGAAGCGCGTTCTGGCATTCGTCGAAGGCTCGAGTTTTCATCTGGTCGAAACGCTGGCCGAACACGTTGCCATGCTGATTTTGGAAGACTTCGGCATTGCGTGGGTGCGGATTTCTTTGAGCAAGCCCGGCGCTATTCGCAGTTCGCGCGATGTAGGCGTGATATTGGAGCGCCAGCGCGATGATCTCGAGAAATGGCGCGCGGCCACCGCCAAGCAGTAAATTCTCAAATTGCCGCCTTCCATGCCACAACGCATCGTTCTCGACAGATCGCTCGTCTGGCATGACATCGTCAATATTGCCGACGGTGCGCCGCTGGCGCTGTCGGCGAATGCGCAAGCGCGAATTCACGCAGCTCGCCGCCTGGTGGAATCGGTCGTTTCCAAGGGCATGCGGGCCTATGGGGTGAACACCGGCGTCGGCGCGCTGTGCGATGTGGTGATTCCGGAATCCAGGCAGGCGCAATTGTCGCGAAACATCGTGATGAGTCATGCCGTGGGCGTCGGGCCCCTGCTCGAATCGGCGCAGGTGCGCGCCATCATCGCCGCCGCGGTCAACAATTTTGCGCACGGCTACTCAGGGGTTCGCCTGGCCGTCGTGGAAGTGATGCTCGCGCTGCTCGAGCATGGATGCGATCCGGAAGTGCCGGCCGCGGGTTCGGTGGGGTATTTGTCGCACATGGCGCATATTGCGCTGGTGCTGATCGGGGCGGGATCGGCGCAATTGCGAGGCCGATCGATGAGCGGCGCCGAGGCGCTGCAGTCTCTTCATATTGACCCGCTCGTCCTCCTGGCCAAAGAGGGATTGAGCCTCGTCAACGGCACGCCCTGCGCCACGGGTTTGTCGGCCCTTGCCTTGGGCAGGACCCGGCGACTGCTCGACTGGGCAGATGCCGTCGCAGCGATGACCTTCGAGAATCTGCACGGCCAGGCCACCGCGTTCGACGCAGCCGGCTTGGAGTTACGCGTGTCGGCCGGCGTACGCCAGGTCGGCGAGCGGCTGCGTGCAGCGCTGCGGGGCAGCGCCATCTTAGAAAACAGCGCCGGCCGTCGAACTCAGGATCCCTTGAGCCTGCGCGCCATTCCACAGGTGCATGGCGCCGTGCGCGATTTGTTCGCCCAGGCGGCTCGTGTCATCGACGATGAACTGGCATCGGTAACGGATAACCCCGTCGTTCTCGGCACGCCGGATCTGCCGCGCGCCGTGTCCGGTGCCAATGCGGTCGGCACCGCGCTTGGACTCACGGTGGATTCGCTCGGTGTCGCCGTGGCCGAATTGGCCGCCATGTCGGAGCGCCGCGTGGACCGGTTGGTGAACCCATTGGTGAGCCAATTGCCTGCATTTCTGGCGGCGGATGATGGCGCAGGTTCGGGATTCATGATTGCGCAATACACGGCGGTCTCATTGGCCGCGGACAATCGCCGTCTTGCCGCGCCGGCAAGTTTGGACGGCGGGATCACTTCCGGCTTGCAGGAGGATCACCTCAGTCACGCGACCCCGGGTGCGCTCAAGCTGCTCAAGATACTGGACAACGCTGAGCTCATCGTGGCGATCGAATTGCTCGCCGCGGCACAGGCCTACGATCTGCAGAAGGACGGCCGCGCGCGAGCAGCGTACACCGACACCGTCTACCGGGCGGTACGCGTCCATAGTCCTCAGTACAGAGACGATCGGCCGCTGGCGCTCGATATCCAAAGGGCCAGAGAATTGCTAAGGTCGCCGCCGCCGGTTCTGGTCTAGATGCTGCGTCCGCCGTCGACGGCGATGATTTGACCGGTGATGTACGGCGCATCCTTCGCCAAAAACAACGCGGTGCGCGCAATATCCTGCGGACTGCCATGGCGCTTGAGAGCCGTCTTATTGATGATTTCGCGCTTCAGTTCCTCATCCATGTCGCCCTCCGGCCAAAGCACCGGTCCCGGTGCGATGCCGTTGACACGAATGTCGGGTCCCAATTCACGCGCCAACGCGCGAGTCAGCATCGCCAATCCCGCCTTGGCCACGCTGTACACCGGGTGCTCCCTGAGCGGGCGCATGGCGTGAATATCGACCATGTTGATGATGAGGCCGCGTTGTTTGGCCAGACTGGGCGCGGCTGCCTGCGACAAGAACAACGGTGCCTTCAAGTTGCTGCCCATGAGGTCGTCCCATTGAGGCAGAGTGATCGTGCCGACCGGCGTGGGGTAAAAACTAGAGGCGTTGTTGATGAGAATATCCAGGCGTCCAAATTCCAGCAGCGTGGCGGCCACGAGTTTTTCCGGGGCCTGCGCAGCGGCGAGTTGCGCGGAGTGGATGGCGGCAGAATGGGGGCGCAGCCGATTGAGCTGGTCCGCCAAGGCAATCGCTGCGGCGGCGGAGGAGCGGTAATGAATCAGTATGTTCGCGCCGGCCGTATGCAGGGTGCGTGCAACCTCGGCACCGACCCGGCGCGCCCCGCCGGTAATCAGCACAACCTGGTCCTGCAGCGGAGAATTATCGATACTGGGTTTCATGCGTCGCAACGATACCGCAATGGCTTTGCAGCGTGAACTCATGCTGAACGACGCGCAAGCGCAGCACGCCGAGCGCATGCAAGATTTCCTGGCGCATCAAATCGCCGCGGCCGGGGGCTGGCTGAGTTTCGAGCAATACATGGATATGGCCCTGTACGCGCCGGGTCTAGGCTATTACAGCGCCGGTGCGCGTAAGTTCGGCGCCGACGGCGACTTCACGACTGCGCCGGAAGTCTCGGGGTTATTCGGTGCCTGCGTCGCACGGCAGTGCGCCCAGGTGCTCGGCGCCCTCGGCGGCGGAACAATACTGGAAATAGGCGCCGGTAGCGGCCGTCTGGCAGCGGACGTCTTGCGGCGCCTCGAGACGCTGGGGCAATTGCCGTCGCAGTATTCGATTCTCGACATCAGCGCCGACTTGCGCGAACGCCAGCGCCTGCGATTGGCGCAAGATGTGCCGCATTTGCTTCATAGGGTCCGATGGCTCGATCAGCCGCCCGATGAGAGTTTTGCCGGCGTGGTTATTGCCAATGAAGTGTTGGACGCGCTGCCGGTCACAAGGTTTCGTTGGCACGGCGATCGAGTGGAGGTGCTCGGCGTGATCATCGATGCGGGCCGCCTTGCCTGGGCGGCGCGTCCGGCAAGCACCGCGATGGCCGAGAATTGTGGGCGTCTGGCGATTGCCGGCGGCGCGTGGGGCGACGGTTATGTGTCGGAATATTGTCCGCGCCTCAGTGCATGGACGCATGACGTTACTCGATCTCTGCGGGCCGGCGCCGCATTGTGGTTCGACTACGGGCTGCCTCGGTCGCAATACTATTTGGCCGAACGCCACGACGGCACCTTGATGTGCCATTTCCGTCATCGCGCCCATGGCGATCCGTTGCTCTATCCCGGACTTCAGGACATCACGGCGTGGGTGGACTACACCCTGCTGGCAGAAGCATCTCGAGCCGCCGGATTCGCGCTGTCGGGATTCACGACACAGAGCTATTTCTTAGCGGGCCTTGGTGTGGACCAGGAGATGCAAAGGCTCGCCGGCGACGACGCGGATCAATTCGCGCGTCTGGCAAATCAAGCGCGTCGACTGATGTTGCCCGGCGAAATGGGCGAATGCTTCAAGGTCATGGCGTGGCAGCGCGGCACGGACTTGCCGCTGGCGGGCTTTTCATTGCAGGATTTCCGCCACACATTGTGATAGAAATCAATGGTTTGATGTGAGTTCGACCGGGCTTGCGCGCGCCGTATCAGAATCTGAGCCGCGCCGCACGCGCGGTGCGGTGCCCGCCGACACATTGCAGCGGCCGCCCAATTTGTTCGACACGCGTTTCGCGTGACGATGCCGGATTTAGGCCGGATTACGGCGAGTTCAGAACAGGCGCACTGAACCGCTTTCAAGGTAGGATTGACGCGGCGACGCAAGCGACAATCAGGGAATTCAGTAATTTGATTGCGAATTCGGCGTGAGTTGGCAGCTTCTGATCGAACAACACAATTATTCAGGGATGCAAGCATGAACTCGAACCCAAAATTATCGTATGCGATCGCAGCGATCCTAAGCGGCGCTCCCGGCGGACTCGCCTGCGCCGCTGCGGCCGCCGACGCCGATGCCAGCTCGGACGCGATCCAGGAAATCACCGTGACGGCGCAGCGCCGCACGGAAAACATGCAGAACGTGCCCATTCAAATACAGGCGCTCACCGGTGAAACTCTGACGCAACTGAATGTCACCACGTTCGATGAATTCGTGAAGTACCTGCCCAATGTCACATCGGCCAGCAATGGCCCGGGCCAGGGCGTTATTTTCATGCGTGGCCTCGCGACATCCACGCTCGCGACCCAGGGTTCCAGCGGTATCGGCAGCTTCCCTAATGTCGCTGTATATCTGGACGATCAATCCGGCCAATTGCCGGGCCGAAACTTGGACGTCTACGCTGCCGACATCGAACGGATCGAAGTGCTCGAGGGGCCACAGGGCACTCTGTTCGGCGCCGGCGCCCAAGCGGGCGTGCTGCGCTATATCACCAACAAGCCAAAGCTCGATGTGACCGAAGGCGGCGTCAACGCCGGCTATGCCTATACCAGCGGCGGCGATCCCAGCAACAGCGTCGATGCGATGATCAATCTGCCCTTGATCGCGGACAAGTTGGCCATACGTGCCGTCATCTACAGCGACACCAAGGGCGGCTACATCAACAATGTCCCCGGTACCTTCAGCCGCTTGCCCACCGATATCGGCATTCATTATGCCGGTTACGCCACCGGTTGCTCGGTCGGAACGCCGGTGGCGGGCAATTGTGCCGCAGGGGCTCCGACGAGCTACGGCGTTCCACCGGGCAGCCCCTCGATCAACAACAACAGCCTGGTCGGAAATGCCATCAATCCAACGACTTATCAAGGGCTGCGCATCGGCGCCCTGTACAAGTTCAATGAAGACTGGAATGCGCTGTTTATGCAGTCGTATCAAGACATGCATTCGGATGGAGTCTTCTATGTGACGCCGCAAAGTTCGGCGGGTGAGACCTTGCCCGATCTCGGTGTTCAGCTCTACAACCCGGCGCATAACAACGACAAATTCGAAAACTCTGCGTTGACCATCAACGGGCAAGTCGGCCCGCTCAAGGTGGTTTACTCCGGCAGCTACATGGTCCGCCATGTCGATCAGGTCGGGGATTACACCAACTATTCGCGCGGCGTCTACGCGGACTATTACCAGTGCACGTCCCCTGCACAGGGCGCCGTCGCAGTCGGCAAATGCTACTCGCCCCTCGCAAGTTGGCGCGAGTCGGATACGGCCAGCCACAACAGTCAGGAATTGCGGGTGAGTACTCCGGACAATTGGCGCCTGCGCGGCATCGGCGGGTTATTTTGGGAAAACTACAAGGTCGCAGAAAATATCGATTGGCTGTACAAGAGTCTGCCAGCTTGTACGACGGCCGTGACCACGGGTTGCTTGACCGACGTCGGCCCCGCCCCCGACGCGCAGGTGCGCAATCCCCGCACGCGCAACGACCGAACCTCGTTCTTCGATGACATCACTCGCGGCTACACTCAGAAGGCCATATTCGGTTCGATCGACTTCGATCTCATTCCCAAGACCCTGACTCTGACCGCCGGCACTCGGTACTACAAAATCGACACCACTGCGGTGGGTAGTTCGGTCAGTAGTTTCGGCTGCTTCGACAATGGCCTGGCGCCCTGCACCGGCAATAAGCTGTTCAGCAATGATTTGAGCGCCCACAATCTCGATGTCACCTACTCCGGCTTCAAGAGCCGCGCCAACATCAGTTGGCGGCCCATGGACGACGTGCTGATTTACTACACCTGGTCGCAAGGTTTCAGGCCGGGCGGCTTCAACCGCGGCGCAGCGTTTGCCGATCATACGGTCAACACTGTCAACGGCTTTGCCTACACGTATAAGGCGCCCCAGGCGTATGCGCCTGATACCTTGGTCAACAATGAGCTCGGTTGGAAGACGCAGTGGTTCAATAACCGCCTGGAATTCAACGGCGCCGTCTATCAAGAAGACTGGAAAGACGTTCAAGTCCAGATCTTCCAGTCGTGCTGTTACGGCAACTTGAGCTTCGTCGTCAATGGTCCGAACTATCGGGTGCGGGGCGTGGAAACCGAAGTTGTCGGCAGGGTCACGCATGAGCTGACCGTGATCGGTGCCGCGTCATGGAATAGCAGCGACCTGACCAATGCCCCGTATCTGCGTCAGCCGAACGGTTCGCCCATCGTCATTCCCCAGGTCGGCAGCATCGGCGGCAGTCCCTTCGGAACGCAGGGTAGCCCGCTTGCGCAATCGCCACCGTTCCAAGCCAGTTTGCGGGCGCGCTACGACATGGTGATCGGCGACTACAAGGCATTTGCGCAGCTGGCCGGTAGTCACCAGGCGCATTCTTACTCGGCCACGGGCAATATCGCGGCGTATGACCAGGCCAGCTTTACGACCTACGATGCTGCGACGGGTGTTTCCAAGGACGCGTGGACGGCGCAGCTGTACATCCAGAATCTGACCAACACGCGTGCAAATCTTTTCGAGAACGGCAATCAATTCATTACCGCGGAAACGATCAATCGGCCGCGGACCGGCGGAGTTCGGTTCGGCTATAAGTTTTAAGAAGTGATTGATCCGGTGGCGGCCGACGTGTGTCGGCCGCCTACGGAGTCCAGCGATACACGGCGCCGGGAAAAGGCGCTTTCCAGGGATCGAATACGCCCGTGATGTACACGGTAGCCGCGCCGTCTGCGCCGAAGTTCACGTTGGTCACATAGGGTGTCGGAACTTGAATGGTCCTGACCAGCTTCTTTTCGTCGTTCACCACCAGCACCCGGCCCGAACCGTTCTGCGCGATGTAGTAGTTGCCGTCAGGTCCCAATTTGAATCCGTCGGGACCATTGTAGGCGTCTGCGTGAGCGGTCGGGGGGGCGAGGTCTTGAAGCCGAGCCCATACGGAGCGGGGGCCCAATGTGCCGTCCGCCTGGATCGGAAACGACAAGATACGGCCGGCCAGCATTTCCGAGACCAGCAGATTTTTGCCGTCCGCAGATAAGGTCAAACCGTTCGAGTAGTGAATGAGGGTGGCGACTTCGACCAGAGTTCCCTTGGTCGGCGACAGATAAAGAATGGTGCCGCTGATCGGCGCTTTCGGGTCGTAGACGCCGGAGGCGGAAACATAGATTCCGCCCGAGCGGTCCGCCGCGAAATCATTGGGGCCTATAAATCCCTTACCGGCTGCGTCCCTGTTGATGGTGCGAATCTGTCTGCCGGCTTCGTCCAGCTCGATGACGGCATTGGAGTCGTAACAGGCCACTAAAATGTGATCGCGCCGGTAGTCGATCAGCCCGGAAGCGCCGCAATGATCGCCGCTCCAATAGACGGATGAGTGCTTTCCATCCCATTGTTTTACTCCCGGTCCCGCGTATTCCACGTACAGCAGCTTGCCGTTCCGCCACAGCGGCCCTTCTGGATAGGCGGCCGCGCCGACCAGCACTGTTTCCGCGCTGGCTGATTCGATCAGCGCGGCAGTCGATACCATCAACAACACTGCCGGCAAAAGGCGAATATTCATCTAGCGCCCCTCATCCGCGGGTTTCATTCGATTGTTCGCGCAGATTCGCAATCGCCTGCTCGCGCCGCCGATGCAGGCGCTCCGCGATTTTTGGGCCGGCGTGTTCCGCAATGTCTTCGGGCGTGGGTTTGACCGCGGCGGCGATATCGCGCGCCGCCTGCAAATAGCCGCGCTGCGGGTAGGGTTCGTTCTCCAATCCCAGCCGGCCGCGAGAGTCCGCCTCGCACGCCAGCAGCGCCAGTGCAAAGCGCTCCGGGCGGCGGAACGCATCGGCGCGTTCCATGAAATCTAAGATGGTCTTGGGCCGCAATTCGAAGGCACGATGCACTACGCCGTGAAAACGCGCCACGATGACGCCAAGATCGCGGTAATCTCCCGGCAGACGCAAGCGTGCGGCCAAGGCCTCGATCAACGCAACGCTGCGCTCCTCATGTCCTCGATGGCTTGGCCATTCTTCGCGCGGCGTAGTTCCCTTGCCGAGATCGTGAACCAGCGCGGCGAACCGCATTTTCAGATCCAGGCTGAGCAATGCGGCCTGATCGAGCACCATCATGGTATGCAGCCCAGTGTCGATTTCCGGGTGCCACTGCGCGGGTTGCGGCACGCCGAAGAGCGCGTCGATTTCCGGATAGATGATTTGCAGCGCGCCGCAGGCGCGCAACACTTTGAAGAACTCGCTGGCCTTGGGCTGGCGCAGGGCCTTTTCGGTTTCCTGCCAGACGCGTTCGGCCACCAGTGAGTCCACTTCGTGCCGCTCCACCATGCAACGCATCAGCTCCTGCGTTTCCGGGGCAACCTGAAAGCCGAGTGGTGCAAAGCGCGCAGCGAAGCGTGCCACGCGCAGGACGCGCACAGGATCTTCCACGAAGGCGGGAGAAACATGGCGCAACATGCGCGCGTCGAGATCGCGTTTGCCGCCATAGGGATCCAGCAGCGCACCGTCGGACGATTGCGCAATCGCGTTGATCGTCAGGTCGCGGCGCGCGAGGTCTTCTTCGAGCGTGACCTCGGGTCCGAATTCCACGGTGAAGCCTCGGTAGCCGGGGGCTACCTTGCGTTCGAGCCTCGCCAGCGCATATTCCTCATGAGAGTCAGGATGCAGAAAAACCGGAAAATCGCGGCCGACTTCGCGATATTTCAGGCGCAATAGTTCCTCTCGGGTGCTGCCGACGACAACCCAATCTCGCTCCACGACATCCAGGCCGAGCAGGGTGTCCCGAACGGCTCCACCAACCAGATACACTTGCATGCGTGAATATTACCAGCATAAGAGCGGCGATCCGTGCGGGCTTGGCCCTCGCCCTAATCGCGGTCGGCAGCGGCGGCTGCTACTTGCTGCAGAGCGTTCAAGGCCAACTGGCGCTGATGTCCAAGCGCGAGCCCATCAGCCGGGTGATCGGCGCGGCCGCGACGCCGCCCACCTTGCGAGCCCAGCTCGAGTCGGTTGCGGCCATTCGCGACTTTGCCAGCCATAATTTGGGATTGCCGGATAACGGCAGTTATCGCAGCTACGCGGACGTGGGCCGCCGCTACGTGGTGTGGAACGTGGTGGCCGCGCCGGAGTTTTCGGTCGATGCGAAGCGGTGGTGCTACCCGGTCGTGGGCTGCGTCACCTACCGTGGCTACTTCGTCGAGGATCGGGCGCGCCACTATGCGTCGCGCCTGCAAGGACAGGGTCTCGACGTCGCCGTCGGCGGTGTCGCGGCATACTCCACCCTGGGTCATTTTAACGATCCCGTGCTCAGCACCATGATGGGCTGGAACGATGTGGAGTTGGCGGCAATCATATTTCACGAGCTTACCCACCAGCTCCTGTACGTGCCGGATGACTCCGCCTTCAATGAAGCACTTGCCACGACGGTCGAAGAAGAGGGCGTGCGTCGTTGGCTGGCATCACAAGGGCGCGGGGCGGATTTAGCCGGGCACCTGTGGCAACAGGAGCACTATCTCAAGGTCGTGGCATTGCTGAGCGCGACCCGGGCCGACCTGCGGGCCGTCTATTCCTCCGGACTCCCGCCCGAACAGATGCGACGCAAGAAACGCGCTGCGTTCGATGCCATGCGGGCATCCTTCGCGCAGCTGAAAGCTGATTGGGGTGGGCACGCACCCTACGAATCCTGGTTCGATGAGGATCTCAACAACGCCCATCTCGCCTCGGTCGCCACCTATTTCAACTGCGTACCGGGATTCGCGCGTGAGCTGAAGGCGGTGGGCGGCGACCTCGCCGCCTTCTACGCCCGAGCCCGCGAACTGGCGAAACTCGATCAAGAGAAGCGCGACGCCATCGTCTGCAGCCACTCATAGGATACGTCTGTCTCAGAGGGCATAAATTCCACCTCCTTCGTAGATAATAGTCAACTGAAAAGCCAAACCGATGGCCACGACAATGGCGATGGCAAGCAGCCCTTGCGCGACCCTTGCGGCTAGATTGATTTCGTTCATGATGTACTCCTGAGCGATTGCAGATTCCGACCGAAGACACCTTGCTCCCAGCGTTCATCAGCTACAAACGCAGTGTCTGACAGTCGGTTAAGGAAAACTTACAGTGCCGACGACTTACGATCGATTGCCATTGGGCGCGTTGCGCGTATTCGAGGCGGTGGCCACGCGCTTAAGTTTCTCGGCGGCTGCCGATTCGCTCAATGTCACGCCAGCTGCGGTCAGCCAGCAAATCAAGTCATTGGAAGGCTACATCCAGGTGCCGCTGTTTCGTCGCAACGGTCGGCGGGTGGAAATCACGGACGAAGGCCTCGAATTGCTGCCTGCCGTAAGAGCTGGACTCGAGCAGCTCGAATCGGCCTTGCAGCAGATCAAACACCATCGCCGCGCCGGTCCGCTGCAGATCAGTATGCTGTCGTCGTTCCTGCAAATTTGGCTGCTGCCGCGTATTCGCTCGTTTCGGCGAAAATATCCGAACATAGAACTGCGTTTCCACACCTCGCGCGAGCTGGTGGATTTTTCTCGCTCCAACAACCACGTGGCCATCCGCTTCGGTCATGGCAACTATCCCAACCTGCACTGCGAGAAACTGCTGGACGATTGGTTGGTGCCGGTTGCCAGTCCGGATCTCATCAAGCAATACGGCATGATCGAACGCGGCACGAAACTCGGTAAGTTCCCTCTGCTCGAGAGCGGCGACGAGCCGTGGAGCGTTTGGAGCCAAACCGGCGAGGAAGCTGCCTGGTTGTCGCGTGCGCCGAGTATCGAGGATTCGGCCGGACTGCTCACCGCGGCGGAGGAAGGCCTCGGATATGTGCTGGCCCGGTGGACGCTGGTCACCCGAGCGTTGCACAAAGGAACCCTGCGGCTGGCGGGACGCGGCGCGCTGCCCTACGGATCGGCGTACTACTTCGTATGCCCAAAAAATTTCCTGACTCTGCCTAAAGTGGCGCAGTTTCGTGAATGGTTGGTTGCCGCCGCCCGCGAGTTCCCGGGACCGGGCGCGCCGTCTGCGCGTTAGAGCAGCTGCGTGCAGGCGATCCCTACGCCGATGCAAACGGTCGATGCGTTGCTAGGCGCATACCAGGGCGCGGTCCCGGGCGCCGGCGTGCTGGTCGTGCGCGACGGCATTTCCCTGTGTCGCCGTGCTTACGGCCTCGCCGATGTCGAGAACGGGATCGCATCGAGCACAGCGACAAATTACCGTCTGGCGTCGGTGACCAAGCAATTTACGTCCGCCGCGATCCTGCTGCTGGCCGAAGAGGGACGGTTGTCCATCGATGATCCCGTGCGCAGCTGGTTGCCGACTCTGCCGCCGGCCGCGGATGAGATGATCATTCGCCACCTGCTTGCGCATCGGTCCGGTCTCGTCGATTTCGAGGCTCTAATTCCACTTGGAGCAACCGCGCAATTGCACGACGCCGACGTGCTTAAGCTCTTGGAGGCGGAGGATCGCGGCTATTTTCGGCCGGGATCGGGCTATCGTTACAGCAACAGCGGCTATTCGTTGCTGGCGCTCATCGTGGAGCGGGCCGCGGGCAGGGATTTTGCCGTCTTTTTGCGCGAGCGAATTTTCCGGCCGCTCGGCATGCATGACACCCTAGCGTTCGAAGCAGGCATTTCGACGGTGCCGCATCGCGCCTACGGCTACAGTCTCATTCGAAATGCGTGGCTGCGCAGCGATCAGAGTGCCACCAGCGCGACGCTCGGCGACGGCGGCGTCTATTCTTCCATCGACGATCTGGCGAAATGGGATGCGGCGCTGTATGACGACCGCCTTTTGCGCCCGGCATCGCTGCGTCTGTTGTTCGCGCCCGCAAGCCCGACCGACGAGCCGGCCGTTCAATATGGCTTCGGCTGGCGCATCAGCGGCGACAGCGTTTGGCATTCAGGTGAGTCCCTCGGCTTTCGCAATGTCATCGTGCGATTCCCTAAACGTCGCTTGACCGTGATCATGCTGACCAACCGCAATTACCCGGAGCCGTATCCGGCGGCGCTGGCCTTCGCCGGGCTGCGCTGGCCGGAGCGTTAGGGTTCGAGCAGCGCGGACGCGATTGCATCGACTCCCGTACGCACGGGGTCGCACACCGGCAGATCTAATTCGGCACGCAGGCGCCGAAAATAGTCGTCGCATTCCGTATCGGACAGACTCGAGGAATTGATGCTCAAGCCAACGCAGCGAATGGCTCGATTGGTGAGCCGCCCCGCGCGCAGATAGTCGTCGATGGCCACGCGCAAATCGGGAATCGGAAACTCAGGATACTCATCGATGGTACGGCGCGACGGGTCATGACACAGCACGATGGCGTCGGGCTGCGAGCCATGCAATAGGCCCAGGGTCACGCCTGCATAGGCAGGATGATACAGCGAGCCCTGCCCTTCGATCACGTCCCAATGAGCCGGATTGTTGTCCGGCGAGAGTTGTTCCGCAGCGCCTGCGATGAAGTCGGCTATGACCGCGTCGATGGCGATTCCTTCGCCGGAAATCATGATGCCGGTTTGGCCGGTCGCTCGAAAGGATGCGGAAATCCCACGGCCTTTGAGGTTTTTGGCCAGCGCCAGTGCGGTGTATTTTTTTCCCAGCGCGCAGTCCGTACCGACGGTCAAAACCCGCTTGCCGCTACGTTTGCGACCTGTCGCCGCTCCATAGGTTCTCTCGCCGTGCCGCACGTCGATCAAGCGGACTCCGCGTCGCGAGGCTGCCTGCACCAGCTCGGGGAAGGAGGTTAGGCGAGTGTGCAGACCACTCACGACGTCCAGTCCGGCATCAGCGGCTGCCACCAGCTCGGCGACCCAGTGCGGCGGCAACTTTCCGCCGGTGGGTGCGATGCCCACCATGATCGATCCGGCGCCACGCGCCGCGGCTTCCTGGGGAGTCATTCGAGGAAGTCCAAGCGTGACACCGCATCCCGGCAGACTCCATTCGCCCACGACGTCCTGCGGACACCAGTCTTTGAGGCCGAAGGCTGTCTTCGCCGTCAGATTGTCCTTAACATCACCAAGAAAAAGTAGATAGGGTTTGCGCAATCGATGCATAGTCAGTTCCCGCACACGGCCGAAGGGTTATTAATGTATCGCACGAAGATGCTGGTCATTTTCATATTGTTGGCGTCGAATCCATTGCATGCGAAAGACCGGCAGGCGCCGGCCCGTCCAAATCATGTTTCGCGCGCGCATTCTACCGCGGCTATCGATGGTTTTATTCAATCCGAGATGCGCCGGCAAGGAATTCCGGGCATATCGCTGGCCATCGCGAAGAACGGCGAGCCCCTGTATGTCAAAAGCTACGGGGTGGCCACGCTCGAACATGCCGTCGCGGCAACGCCACAAACCGTGTACCAAATCGGCTCAGTCGGCAAGCAATTCACCGCGGTCGCCGTGATGATGCTCGCCGACGATCACAAGCTCGATCTGGATGATCCGCTCGAGAAATATCTGCCGGAAGTTCCGCCGACCTGGGGCAGGGTCACCTTGCGACTGATGTTGAATCACCAATCGGGGATACCGCAGTTCACGACCCCGGAACGGCAGCTGCTGGACATGGTCCACGACTACACCGATTCGGAACTGTTGCGGCTCGCCGCCGGGCAGCCGTTGGATTTCGAGCCTGGGACGGATGTGTCCTACAGCGACACCGGTTACGTGCTTTTGGGTTTGGTCATCAACCGCGTCTCCGGCATGTTCTACGGAGATTTCTTGCAGCAAAGGGTGTTTGGGCCGCTCGGAATGAAGCAAACGCGGGTGATTTCCGACCACGACATCGTTCTCCACCGTGCCAGCGGTTACGAGAAGGCCGCGAACGGGGCGCTGTACAACCAATCCTATGTATCGCCGGCACTGAACCGGACCGCGGATGGAAGTTTGTATTCCACGGTTCTGGATCTCATGAAATGGGATCGCGCGCTGTACGGCGATGCAATCCTCCCGCAGGCGCAACTCGAACGGATGTGGCGGGTTGATGCTCATCGCGACGGCGGGCGGCCGCTTTATCACTATGGCTACGGCTGGGAGAATAACCGTCTGCGCGATCACCGACTCGTGGAATACGACGGCAACTGGCAGGGATTCCAGGCCGTCGTGTCGCGCTACGTGGACAAAAAACTGACCGTCATACTGTTGACCAATCTGTCCTTGTGCCGAACCGAGCGGTTGAGCCATGCCGTGGCGGGACTGGTGGATCCCGAGCTTAAGACCTATCCGGAGTCCTGGGCCGATTCAGATCCCGGAAGAACCCGGGAATTCAGGGCATTTCTCGACAAAATCGCGCGTGATGGCAACGATGCCGCTCGTCTCACCGCGGCGGCGGCCGGCCGGCTCGTTCCTTCCGCGATGAATACACTGCGGCGTAATTTGCGGGAGCGAGGGCCGATATTGAGTCTTACTCTTGCGGAGGAACGTGATGGCCGCCATGGGCGGCGGGTCTACCGTGTTGAGGAGCAAGACATGGTCGAGTTCTATACCGTGACTTATGCGCCGGATGCGCGCATCGACGACATCGATCTGCTGAGCGAGTATTGATCGCTGGGTCCGCGGACCGTATCGGCGTCGCTAGGGACGGATGGCCTGTTTGCGACCCGCACTTGCGCGGTTGTGGCTGAGACGTGCGTTGTCCTCGAGCGCACCTAAGTACAGCCGTGCGGACGCCGGCATCGATTGCGGCTTGAGCCCGAGCCTGGCTAAGCCGTCCTCGGTGCAGACACTGTCGATGGTTAGCGATCGATAGTTGTCGCTGGAGAAGGGGCGACCCGGCACGAAGTCCATGATGAACCCCTGCATGCGCGCAGCGAAATCCGGCAGCCCGAAGATCCACCGGCGCCGGCCGGTGAGTTTTGCCACCAAGGCGACGATTTCGCGCAGGGAATAAACTTGGTGTCCACCGAGCTGGTAGGTTTGACGGCTGGAGGCGCCGCCGTGCAGACAGCAGAGCAGGGCCTCGACCACATCGTCGACCAGCACCGGCTGAAAGCGCGCATTGGGCCGTGCGAGAGGAAAAGCCCAAGGGATGGCGGCAAGCAATCCGGCAAAGCGATTCAGGAACGTGTCTCCGGGACCGAACATGACGGACGGCTGAAAAATGGTCCAATCGAGGCTGGGACCGGACTCGCGGATCAATTGCTCGGCCTCGCCCTTTGAGCTCAGATAGTAGCTGGGGGCGCCTACGGCGGCTTTCAGGGCAGAGACTTGTAGGAGACGGGTCACCCCCGCGGAGCGCGCGGCCTGAAGCACGCCCCGAGTGAGTTCAACATGCGCGCGGCGAAAGCCCGATCCGGTGAATCCGCGTTCATTGAGAATGCCCACAAGATTGATGACGACGTCCTTGCCGCGAAAGTGTTCACTGAGCTGCGCCTCTTGGTACACATCGCAATTTTCCAGCGTGAGTCCCGGCAGCACCAACAAGTGCTTGTGCTGCTCCCGATCTCGCGACAGTACCGTGACCCGACGACCCTCCTTGATCAAGCGCGCGACCAGGCGGGTGCCCAGGAATCCGGTGCCACCGAGAACGGCTATGGATTGGGGACGCATGCGATCAGCGAATTTGAATCAGTTGGGCGACGGAACCACGGCGGACGTTCAGCACCAACACATTGGCGCTTTTCACGGCTTCTTTGAAGGCCTTGGCATTTGCCACTGGCGTGCGGCCCACACCGACGATCAAATCGTTGGAGCGCAGGCCATTTTGCGCCGCGGGGCTGCCTTCCACGACGGCCTTCACCAGAACTCCGCCGCTGTCCGGGGCATCACTTAATTCCGCGCCGTCCAGACCCTTGTGGATATCGACGGCGTTGGCTGTTTCAGTGTCGCCGCGTTCGGCGATGAGCGCCGTGACTTTGCGTGATTTGCCGTCGCGCAGCAGACCGATTTCCACTTTGTCACCGACGCGAAGCATGCCGATAGTGTTGCGCAGTTCACCGGCGTCCTTCATGTTGTTGCCGTTGATGGAGGTAATGATGTCGCCCGTTTTGACACCTGCACGGTCGGCCGCTGAGCCCTGCACCACGCCGGCGACCAGCGCGCCGCTCGATTCGGTCAGCCCGAATTCCTTGGCGATGTCCGCGGTTACGTTATAGATATTGACGCCGAGCACCCCTCGCTTGACCTGCCCGTAGCGGATCAACTGGTCCATGACGCCCTTGACCATATTGACCGGAATCGCGAATCCGATGCCGATATTGCCGCCACTGCGCGACAATATGGCCGAGTTGATGCCCACCAATTCGCCTCGCAAGTTCACGAGCGCGCCACCGGAATTTCCCGGATTGATGGACGCATCGGTCTGAATGAAATCCTCATAGCCGTCCGGGTTGATTCCCGAGCGTCCCAGCGCACTGACGATGCCGGCGGTCACCGTGTGCTGCAAACCGAAAGGATTGCCGATGGCAACCACATAGTCGCCGACTTCGAGCCGCGTCGAGTCCCCCAATGCCATGGCCGTCAAATTGGATTGTTTGACCTGCAATACGGCGAGATCGGCGCCTTCATCGCTGCCGATGATCTTGGCCAAAAAAGTGCGATTATCGAGCAGGGTGATGGTGATCTCGCTGGCGTTCTCCACCACGTGACGATTGGTGATGATGTAGCCGTTCTTGGCATCGACGATCACGCCGGACCCTGCGCTTTGAAATTGGCGTTCGCGCGGCTTTGAATCCTGCGGTGCATCGAAGAATCGGCGGAAGAACGGATCGTCGAGCAGCGGATTGCGCTGTCCGGGCTCTTCTTTAATGGTGCCGCGCGTCGCAATGTTCACGACGGCCGGCGACACCCGCTTGACCATGGGGGCCAGCGAAGGCATCGGCGCCGCGTCCGCGACCGGTGCAGGCACCGCCGCGTGCGAGATTCTGGGGAAATCGATCGCCGGTGAGGCGAAGGCGGCCGTCAGGAGCGTGGCCGCTGCAAATTTAAGACGCAGATTCATGCGCAGTCCTTCCGGTTAGTGGGTTCTTAGCCGGGCGCAACTAAGGCCGGACGATGCCTCGTCCGGCCTCAAATGCCGCCAAGATTCTTGGTGCGATAGTACACGGAAGAGTGCGCTCGGCGGGTGCTCTTACGCGGCTTCCACCGTGATCCGGTGGGGCTGTACCTGCGCCAGTTTCGGAATCGCGACTTCCAGCACACCGTTGACGAATTTCGCCTTGATGTTTTGGGTGTCGGCCGAATCGGGCAGACTGAAACGGCGTTGGAATTCGCCCGTAATGCGCTCCACGCGACGATAGCCCTCGCGCGACTCCGGGCGCGCATCTTGTCGCTGTCCGCGGATGGTCAGCACGCCTTGATCGGCGGTGATTTCCACGGCCTTGGGATCCACGCCCGGCAGGTCCACGTGCAACGCGAATTGATTCGCCTCTTCGTGTATATCCACCGGCGGCAACCAGGCGCCGGAATCCGCGGCCGTGGTCGGCGCGCCGAACAAACGATCGATGTCTTTTTGGAGCCGGCTGACGAGCGCCCAAGGCTCATAACGTATGACGGTCATTGCAAATCACTCCTGAATAAAATGTGTTGATGCAGACTCTGAAGCAAATTCAGATCTCAAATCGCGCGCTTGACCCTGAAGTAGGGGCGCGGCTCAGACATTTCAACTAAAGACCGGCGCGGGATGCGCTGGGCGATGCATCGCGGGGTCAGGCGGGTACGCGACGGCCCAAAGTGTGACGCACTTCAAAGTCAATGGAACATAATGTGGATAAGTTGTGGAAACACAAGATGTTGCGATGGCCGGTTTTTTCGCTTGACCCAGCCTTCGCGAAGGGTAATCAGCTAATTTCTCGGAACATATTTGTAATCTATTGATATTTATGATGTTTTTAGATCAAAAAATGTGTGAAAAAAGTCTTGACGATGGTTGCCGTCGGGACTTACCCTTTGCCTCCGCACACAATATGTTGTGGTCGGCAGTTCACGTAGTCCCCCATCGGCCTCGATTCAGTTTCAATCTATTTATTTTTGCGGGACCGCCGTAGTTCGAGTTCGGTCTTTAGCTTGAGAATTATAAGGGAGCGGCTTTAATACCCATGAATACGGTGGTCAAAATACAGCCCAAAGACGTCGGCGATATCACTTTCCAGGAAGCGTCATTCGATATCTGGGATAAGAAATACCGGCTGACGGCAAAAGATGGCTCGCCCATCGACAATTCGATGGACGACACATACAAGCGTGTTGCTCGAGCGCTTGCCGACGTTGAGAATGAGGAAGGCCGCGAACGTTGGTACGACTCGTTTTTATGGGCGCTGCGTCATGGCGCCATTCCGGCCGGCCGCGTCACTTCGAATGCCGGTGCGCTCGAACATAAGCCCGCGACGTCGACCATCAACTGCACGGTCTCCGGCACCATCCGCGATTCGATGGACGACATCCTGAGTAAGGTGCATGAGGCGGGCCTCACCCTCAAGGCGGGATGCGGCATCGGCTATGAGTTCTCGACGCTGCGGCCGCGCGGCGCCTATGTATCGGGCGCGGGTGCCTACACCTCCGGACCCCTGTCGTTCATGGATATCTACGACAAGATGTGTTTTACAGTGTCTTCGGCCGGCGGTCGGCGCGGCGCCCAGATGGGCACTTTCGACATCGGGCATCCGGATGCACTGGAGTTCATTCGCGCCAAGCGTGAGAACGGACGTCTCCGGCAATTCAATTTGTCTCTCCTGGTCACAGATGAGTTCATGAAGGCCGTGAAGAGCGACGGTGAATGGACGCTGGCGTTTCCGCTGGGGCGCAAGGAGTACGAGGCCGAGCAACCGGATCTCACCGACGCCGCCAAATTCGTCTGGCGCGAGTGGCCCTACACCGATGGTTATGTCGCGAACGAAGAAGGCTTGGTTGCCTGCAAGATCTACAAGACCTTGCCGGCGCGCCGTGTGTGGGACGTGATCATGTCCTCCACCTACGATTTCGCCGAGCCGGGATTCATCCTGATCGACCGGGTCAACGAGATGAACAACAATTGGTGGACCGAGAATATTCGCGCCACCAATCCTTGCGGCGAACAGCCGCTGCCGGCCTACGGCTCATGTCTATTGGGGTCGGTCAATCTCACCAAATTCGTCATCGATCCGTTCACGGACAATGCGCGCTTCGATTGGGAGACGTATCGCAAGGTCGTGAAGGTGTTCACGCGCATGCTCGACAATGTGGTCGAGATCAATGGCCTGCCCTTGTCTCAGCAGCGCGACGAGATCATCCGCAAACGCCGACATGGCATGGGTTTCCTGGGATTGGGCTCCAGCATCACCATGCTGTGCATGAAGTACGGCTCGAAGAAATCCGTCGCGTTCTCGCAGAACGTATCGCGGGAAATGGCAGTCGCCGGTTGGGAAGCCGCGCTTGATCTGGCGCGCGAGAAGGGCCCTGCACCCATCATGAACGAGGAGTTCACGGTCACCAAGGAAATGCTGCGCAAGCGGCCCGAGATGATCAAGGACGGCTGGCGGGCCGGCGCGCGGATCGCGGGCCGGGTCCTGCACGCGCGCTACAGCCGCTACATGCAGCGCATCGCCGAGGCCTCGCCCGAATTGGTCGATGAGCTGGCGGAAGTGGGGGCGCGCTTTACGCATCACACGTCCATCGCGCCTACGGGCACGATCTCCTTGTCGCTGGCGAACAATGCCTCCAACGGCATCGAGCCGTCGTTCGCGCATCACTATTTCCGCAATGTTCTGCGTGAAGGCAAGAAGTCCAAGGAGAGAATCGATGTTTTCTCCTTCGAATTGCTGGCGTACCGCGAAATGGTGAATTCCCGGGCCATGCCCGATTCGCAGATTCCCGCTGAAAAGCTCCCCGATTATTTCATCTCCGCCGACGATATCGGTCCCAAGGAACACGTCGATATCCAAGCAGCCGCGCAATTGTGGGTGGATTCGTCCATTTCCAAAACGGCCAATGTCCCGACCGACTACAAGTACGAGGACTTCAAGGACATTTACATGTACGCGTTCGACCAGGGCCTCAAGGGCTGCACTACATTCCGGTTCAATCCGGAAGCCTTCCAGGGCGTGTTGGTCAAGGAAGAAGACCTCAAGAACACCACCTACGTGTTCACGCTGGACGACGGTACCGAAGTCGAAGCGCGCGGCGATCAGGAGATTGAATACGATGGGGAAATGCACACCGCCGCCAATCTTTTCGATGCGTTGAAAGAAGGCTATTACGGGAAATTCTGATCATGGCTCACATTAAAATCGACAAGAAGATTTCCAAGTACCGAGTGCAGAAGCCCGAGCCGAAGGATGCACCTGCGGCTGCGGCCAAAGACCCGCTGAAGACCCAGGACAATGTGATTTGGATGCACGAGAAGCTCGAGCGGCCCGAAGTGCTGATCGGCTCGACCTACAAGATCAAGACCCCCGTTTCCGACCATGCCATGTACGTCACCATCAACGACATTTTGCTCAATGAGGGTACGCAGCACGAGCAGCGCCGACCGTTCGAGGTCTTCATCAACTCGAAGAATCTCGACCATTTTCAGTGGATCGTCGCGCTTACCCGGGTTATTTCGGCGGTCTTCCGCAAGGGCGGCGATACGACTTTTCTGGTCGACGAATTGAAGGCGGTGTTCGACCCGAAGGGCGGCTACTGGCAACCCGGCGGTAAGTTCATGCCCTCGACCATCGCCGAACTCGGCTATGTGATCGAGAGGCACCTGCAGTCGATCGGTCTGCTCAAGAAGCCCGAACTCGACGTGCACCAGCGTAAGCTCGTGCAGGAAAAGCGCGCGGAGTTCGAGGCTCGAACCAAGCAAACCGACGCATTCTCCAAGTCGCATTTCCCCGAGGGCGCGCAACTGTGCTCAAAGTGCAGCACCGCCGCGGTCGTGATGATGGACGGCTGCAAAACCTGCTTGAATTGCGGGGACTCGAAGTGCGGGTAGTTCACCTGAGAGAAGCAGGTGTTTCACCATAGCCTGCATTCACATAGAGATCACGACAGGCCAAAGATCCTGGCTACGGTCTTGACCGACTGCTTGTGCCCGTACAGATGGTAAAGATGATATCGAGGCTCTACGTAGAGCTCAGATATCTCCGTCGGAACGTCGCTGAACAGTTCCGAGTACGCCGCGTCGACAAAAAATGCATTTGATCCGGTATGTGAGTTGCAGCAAACCAATCGGTAGCCGTGGCCCGAAAACACATCATTAAAGCTGCTCAGTGAAGCGCCAAAATAATCGTCGCCCTGCCATTGATGCGATGGGTCATAAGCAATTTGGAATTTAATGGGCGGAGGGAATTTCGCGTTGTACTCGACGATAAAGAGCTTCGGCCGCGCGCCGCTGTTTAATATCGCATCAACGACATAAATGTCGATGCCGTCTAGATCTACGGAAATAACGTCGACGCGCTCAGCATTTATTCGCTTTAACCCCGCCTTTACATGGTCAACAGCATTCTCTCGCGTTACCCAGTCACGGATGAACGCATATTTTTCAGAGACATTGTTATTCAGCGGGAATCTTAGCTCCTCGCCGCCCACCCAAAAGCCGGACCAGCCCAGGGCAGCGAGAACGAGCGTGCCATTTTCCATGCCATCGCCGACCCCGAATTCAGCGAAGACACCCGCATCGCGGCAGCCAAGTCTGCGCAGGATTTCGAGGGTAATGCCATCCTCATCGGCTTGCGAAAAGCACTTTCGCCCGAATCCATTGAGAGGATTAACGTGACGGGATTGAAGTTCCTTGGTCTGTTGGAAGATGGTCAGGTCCCTTAAGTCAGACACATGACTATTGAGGGCGGATAAATTCCGGATCGCCGTAGCAATCTTTTCAGTCATTTTGCCGAAGCTGAATATTTGTTTCATGCGGGTATTGGAAGACAAAGTTATTGCGGAATCGTTACCGTTTTGGGTTGCTCACTCTCCATCAACGTTCGCAACAAATACCAGCTATTCTAGTCATCGTGCCTTTCTTTCATGAAGCGCATTCCGGTCGTTATTCCGCCTCGGAGATTCAATTATCCTATCCGCGAATGCAATTTAAATTGGTGAAATGGCCTCTGACGCAAGTCGTTAATCTCGTAGTCGCCACGTCTCGGCTCAGAAAGCCGCTCACATTGGCGGCGTTCGCGCTGCTGTTCGCGCCGCTGCTCTACATCCGGACAGCGAGTGCGGAGACGCCCAATCCCTTCGCTCAGCCCCCGCAGCTCGAACAGGATGTGCGCTTCTGGATCCGCGTGTACACCGAGGTCACCACCGACCAGGGTTTGCTGCACGACGACCGGAATCTGGCCCTGGTCTACGAGGTGCTACGTTTTGACCCCGCTGCCTCGCCGTCGCAGCGCGAGCGGCGGGTCGCCGAAGCGAAACTGCGCTACGCGGGCCTGCTGAAGCGCTTTGCTGCGGGCTCCACCGACAATTTGACGACGCATGAGCAGCGCATATTGCATGCTTTCGGCGAGAACGCCGGCCCACGCGATTTTCGCGATGCCGTCGAACGAATACGATTTCAGCTGGGTCAGGCGGATCGATTTCACGAGGGACTCGTTCGCGCGGCGGCGTGGGAGAAAAAGATCGCCCGCACCTTGGCTCAGCACGGCGTGCCGGCGGAGATCGCGGCACTCCCGCACGTCGAGTCCTCGTTCAACTTGGCGGCCTATTCGAAAGTCGGTGCTGCCGGGCTGTGGCAGTTCATGCCGGGTACGGCCAGGCGTTTCATGCGCGTCGACGGCGTGGTGGATGAGCGTCTGGATCCCTACACCGCTACGGATGCCGCCGCGAATTTGATGCTGTACAACTACCGTCTGCTCGGCACCTGGCCGTTGGCGGTTACTGCCTACAATCATGGACCGGGCGGCTTGCGTCGCGCCCAGGAAGAGCTGGGCAGCAGCGACATTGCCGTCATCGTGAAGCGCTTCCAGGGAGCCACTTTCGGCTTTGCATCGCGCAATTTCTACGTCGCGTTCTTGGCGGCGCTGGAAGTGGACCGAAACGCCGACAAGTATTTCGGGCCGATTACGCGCCTGCCCGAAACCGAGAGTACAGCAGTGGATTTGCCCGACTATGTGCCGGTCGATGCGTTGGGGAAGGCATTCAAGGTCGACATGGGCGCACTGCGAGTACTTAATCCCGCGTTGCGGCCTCCCATCTGGAACGGCAGCCGGTTCGTGCCGCGCGGCTACACGCTGCGATTGCCGGGGAGCCTGGCGCAACCTGAAATCGCCGCAGCCTGGGAACGCTTGTTGCCGGCACAGCGGTATGTGGCCCAGCGCAATGACGGCAACCACAGAGTCCGCCGCGGCGAGACCCTGGCTGGTATTGCCGCGGCCAGCGGTATGAGCGTGAGTCGGCTGTTGGCCGCCAACGGCTGGACGGGTTCGCACGCCGTTGGCAAGGGCGACATGGTGCGCATTCCCCCGCCGGCCTCGCGAGCGGAGGGCGCGGGCGGTGCGGCTCCTGCCCTTGCGGCGCTACCGCCCGGTAATGCTGCCGAGGGCTCCTCCCGCGCCGATTCCGTCGCTGAGCCGCCTCAGCAACTGCCGGAAATCGTCGCCTATGCCCGGCCGCCCAAGGAGCCGGTGTCCGAACGGCAAACCGACGGCAATGCCTTGCTGCCCGCGGCCGCGCCGACTGGCAGTTCGGATCCAACGGACTATGGCGTTGCCGCGGATAACACGGTCATCGTGCAGGCCGAGGAAACCCTGGGGCACTACGCCGATTGGTCGGGCGTCGGTTCGCAAACACTGCGAAACCTCAACAAATTGCGCAAGAATGCGCTGGTGACCATCGGCCGCAAGGTCAAACTGGATTTCTCCAAGGTGAGCGCAGCGCAATTCGCGGCCACGCGGCGCGCATACCACCAGCACCTACAGGAAGAGTTCTTCTCCGCACACCGCATCGCCGGCACGGAAAACTATGCCGTGAAGCGTGGCGAGTCGCTATGGACCATTGCGCAACGCGCCGGTGTGCCGATTTGGCTCGTGGCTCAATACAACCCGGACGTGGACTTCAACGATGTGCGGCCTGGAACCGCGATTGCCTTGCCCACGGTGGCATCCATCAATCGGCAGTGATGCCACGATCGTTCAAGTACTGAGTGAGAGCGGTGTGGGTATCGAGAGTGGAGGAAAAGTCGATGATAGTGCCGTCCGCCGTGCGCACGTCGAGTTCGAACTTCCGGCTGGCAGCCATGCGTTTGAGCCGGTCGGCGTCAAGTTCGAAGTACACGACCTGGCCCCAGGAGGCGACTTGCCGGTATGCGCCATGCCCGAGCTTCGGCGCCTCCATGGGAGATAAAGAGAGAGGTCCGTCGTCGAGAATCAAGGTCACGGCGCCCGGCGCACCAATATCCCCTACCTGCCTATCGTCCCCCGGGGCAATGTGCATCCACAGGCCGTAGTTGAGGGTGCCGCTGCGATTCCATTCCACTGGGCCGAGGTAGGCGAAGGTGGTGCGTTTCTGCAGCACCGGCACCGCATTACGAACGCTCGGCACCAGTTCGATGGGTTGCTTGAGCACGCTGACGGTGATGCCGGTGCGCTCGTCGAAGACTTCGACCGGCTTGACCGAGGATTGGCTGGCGCAGCCGGCGGCCATACCGACGAGCAGAAAGACCGGAATCAATGAGGCGCGCATTGGTCTTCACTATACAGGGACGTGAGCTACAGCAGATTATGTCGTACCGACTACACGCTATAATTTTCCCATGAGCACTCAAATCCAAAGCCGCTGGGTAAAAGCCCTTTTTCCCGCATTTACGGTGGCAGCCTGCCTGGCGGGGCCCTTACAGGGCGCCAGGGCGGAAGAAATAGCAGCCGCAGACCGGGTCGTTGTCCATAAATCGGAGCACAAGCTCTATCTCTACGACGGTAGCCGCCTGCTGGGCGAATACAAGGTGCAGCTTGGCCTGAGCCCCACGGGGCAGAAGGAGCGCGAGCACGATTTTCGCACTCCCGAGGGCCGCTACTATCTGGCTCGCCGCAACGTTCGCAGCGATTTCTTCCTCGCCATCCAGGTGTCCTACCCGAACAAGGAAGACGAAATGCGCGCGCGCAAGAATCGATGGGCGCCCGGCGGTTCGATCATGATCCACGGCTTCCCGAATCAACCCAAGCACCCGGCGTCGTACTACCAGTCGAATGACTGGACGGACGGCTGCATTGCCCTGTCCAATTCCGACATGGTCGAAGTGTGGATGCGCACTCAAGACAACATTCCGATCGATATTTATCCTTAAGGGCGCCCGTGGAAACCACAATTCTATCGTCTGACATGGTGGATGCCCGGGTCGCGCCCAAGGGCAGCCTGGAACATCTTTCGCAGCTCGAGATAGCGCAGCTGCTCGATTCGGGGCAGGGCGGCCTCTACCCGTTGTTTCGCAAGTGCGCACTCGCCGTGCTCAATTCCGGCAGCGATATCGATGATGCACGGGTGATCTTCGAGAAGTATCGGGATTTCGACCTGCGAATCGTACCCCAGGCCTGGGGCATCAAGCTCGAAATCAAGAACGCGCCGGCGGCGGCATTTGTGGACGGGGTGATGATCAGGGGGCTGAAGGACCATCTTTTCGCGGTGTTGCGCGATGTGGTGTTCATTTCAAACGAGATCATGGAAAGCGGACGCTTCGATCTCGAGTCCACATCCAGCATCACGAATGCGGTGTTCCACATCCTGCGCAATGCACGCGTGCTGGAAATGCAGATGCGGCCGAACCTCGTCGTGTGCTGGGGCGGTCATTCCATCCGGCGGATCGAATACGATTACACCAAGAAAGTCGGCTATGAGCTGGGGCTGCGCAGCTTGGATGTGTGCACGGGCTGCGGACCCGGCGCCATGAAGGGTCCCATGAAGGGCGCTACAATCGGTCATTCCAAGCAGCGCATCGTCGATGGGCGCTACTTGGGGATAACGGAACCCGGCATTATTGCGGCCGAACCGCCCAACCCCATCGTGGGCCAATTGGTGATCATGCCGGACATTGAAAAGCGCCTGGAAGCGTTTGTGCGGCTGGGCCACGGCATCGTCGTGTTTCCGGGCGGGGCGGGCACGGCAGAGGAAATCCTGTACCTGCTCGGCATACTGCTCGATCCGGCCAATCGGGACTTGCCGTTCCCCCTGGTTTTCACGGGGCCGGCGGACAGCGCCGACTATTTTGAGCAAATCCACCACTTCATCGGCGCGACGTTGGGATCCGCCGCTCAATCCCGCTACCAGATCATCGTCGACGACCCTGCCGCCGTCGCGCGCGCAATGGTGCAGGGATTGGGACAAGTCCGCGACTTTCGCCGCCAGGCGAGCGACTCATATGGCTTCAATTGGCTGCTAAAAATCCCGCTGGATTTCCAGCTGCCGTTCGAAGTCACACATGAGTCGATGCGTTCCTTGCGGCTTGCACGCGATCAGCCCGCACACGAGCGCGCGGCGAATTTGCGCCGTGCATTTTCCGGAATCGTGGCAGGAAACATCAAGGAATACGGCATCAACGCCATCGAGAAGTACGGCCCCTTCGAACTCGCCGGCGAGCCGTCGATCATGGAGCCGCTCGATCACTTGCTGCGTTCATTCGTTGCGCAGGGCAGGATGAAATTCTCGGGTGCCGAATACACGCCTTGCTATCGACTCGTGGCATGAACGATTCGCAGCGCATCCGTTATCGTTTCGATTTGCCCGACGGATCGCAAAAATCCCTGGAATTCAACTTCGACGCCAGCGATTTTAGACTCTCCAATCCGGCGCCTGCCGCGGCGCCGTTTTGGACGGAGTTGAAGTTCAACCAATGCGCGAATTGCCCGCTCAACACCGCCGAGTCCCCGCACTGCCCGGCCGCATTGCAAATGGCGTCGGCGATCGAACCGCTCAAAGCCTTGGTTTCCTTCGACACGGTCGGCGTGACGGTGACTCAGGCCGAGCGAACGATATATGCTGAAACCACTGCGCAGCAGGCCATGAGTTCGGTGCTTGGGTTGATCATGGCGACCGCGGGCTGCCCGTGGACCGATCGCTTTCGCCCGATGGCGCGTTTCCATTTGCCGTTTGCCAGCGAGGCAGAGACGGTTTATCGCAGCGTTGGGATGTATCTGCTCGCCCGCGAACTCGCAGGCTCGAGCCGCGATCAGGGATTCACCGCCTTGGAGTCGCTGTACGAGAATCTGCATGTCGTAAACCGCGACATGTCGAAGCGCCTGGGAGCGGCCACCAAGGCTGATCCAGCACAGAATGCCATGGCGCTGCTCGATGCCTACACGACGTTATTGCCCGCCGCATTGGAATCCTCGCTCGAGGAATTGAAGCCGCTGTTCGACGCCTGGTAAACAACGCGTTTTGAGGCCATTTAACTTACCGTGACAGGCTGTGAGATGCGCATCGCAATGCGCGTCGGCAGGCGGCGACAGTATCCAGGCCCCTGTGACACAGTTCCTGCCCTAGAAGCTGCGCGGCACTTACTGTCCTCACATGGACACAGGCAATAGCAATGAGTGACTTCAAGAGCCAGACTCGATACACCGGCGTGGACCGTCGGGCTCCGCGCGCGGAACCCGGCGCAATCAAGCCGGGCTCGGTCGCTCCTCGGGATTTGTACAAGACCGGCGGACGCCACGGGGCGATCACCAACAACCTCTACAATTGGCATAGCTACAAGAATTGGGCGGAGAAAATTCGCGGTTCTTGGGAAGACAAAAAATAGCTAGAGGTGTTGCTTCGCCGCGCGATCAAGCCGTCTCGCGCCAGGCGCCTTCCTTGGCCTTCAGCCACGCCAGCATTGGCTGCCAATCTGCGAGATCCTGTTCGACCAGGGGACGCTTCATTTCGTGCACGCCTAATCCCTGTTCAGCGGCGCGGACGTAGTTTTGAGAGTCACGCAGGGTCGCAATCACCGGAATTCGCAAGGTCTCTAGAAACCTCATCAGCGACTGGTAGATGATCGTATTGCGCCTGACCCGATTGGCGACCACTCCGATGCGATTCTCGTCGCGCCGCACCTTGGCTATCAGCAGCAGGTCGGCGATGCATTTGGAACAGGCATGGATGTCGATATCGGAAGGCAGGACCGGTACGATGATGGCGTCGGCGCTCTTCGTAATATCCGGCATATCCTGCGCCGGCACGGCAGCCGGCGTATCGACTATCACGTGCGCCGCGTCCGGCGGGACGCGCATTTGCCAGGCTCGTGTCATGCGCGAGTTGCGTTCGAAAGCCGCGTTGCCGTGAATAAATGCCTGCTCGGGACGGCGTTTCTTCAGCCAGCGGGTGCTCGACCCCTGAGGGTCGTTATCCGACAACAGCGGACGATCCCCCTGGCTCGCAAAATAACTGGCGAGATTTGTGGCTATCGTCGTTTTACCCGAACCACCCTTCGGATTCAGGACGAGAATTCGCTGCATGTGGGCTTTAGCCTACGCAGGCTCAGGCACCGTGGCAAGGGTGTGATGCCACTCACGGATGCGGGGCATTCACTGGCCTAGACTGGTTTTCGTGGAGTGGATGCTACAAGTGGTCGATGAAATTGACGACGCCGTGGGCGTGTTGCGCCTTTGCGTTTTGGGCATCGCCGCCGAAACCGGCCTGGCGTTGACCGGCGCCGTGGGTGTGGGCGCCATCGTGGCGGCAGTCGCGGCTGGCGCCGAGGGACCCTTGATCTATTCGGCGACCCTCTTGCTCGGCTTCGCTGCCGCATTGAAATTCCAAAGCTCGCGGTTCCCGACCCGCCTTTAAGCCTGGCGTTGCGGAAGGCCCTACGGCGACGTTCCACTCTCGATCGCGAAATCCTTTAAGATAGCCGCTATGGCGTGCTTGAGATCTTTACGGAGTATTAGTGTTGTCGTCATCCTCGTCCTTACCGTGGCCTGCAGCGGCAAGCCAGCGCCGTTGCCCCCGAGCCCCGTGATGTCACTGCAATCCATGGAACTCAAACCCGGTACCGGTGAGGGAATCGTCGCCGGAAAGGTTGCCGTCGTCCAATACACCGGCTGGTTGTACGACGCGTCGGCAACGGACAACAAGGGCAAGCAGTTCGACAGTTCACGCACCGGCGGGCAAGCGTTTCGTTTTCCGGTAGGCGCCGGCCAGGTCATCAAGGGCTGGGATCAAGGCGTCGTCGGCATGAAGGTCGGCGAGAGCCGCCGGCTGGTAATTCCGGCGGATCTGGCCTACGGTGACAGCGGCGCGGGCGGCGTCATACCTCCGGGCGCGACGTTGGTTTTTGATGTCGATCTCGTCGCCATAGAATGAGTTGGACGCGGTCCGATTCTCCATAGTGGGGCAGGCGGGGGCGCTGCAAGCGGTCCTCGAAGATCCCGGCCGGCCTTCTCCTCTATATGCCGTCGTTTGCCATCCGCATCCGCAGTACGGCGGCACCATGGACAACAAAGTCGTCACTACCGTGGCGCGTGCGTTGCACGACTCCGGCATACCGACCTTGCGCTTCAATTTTCGCGGCGTTGGGGCAAGTGACGGCGTATTCGACCAGGGCTTGGGCGAAACCGACGATGCGTATGCCGTTGCCTCGTGGGGCGCGGAACACTGGCGCGGCCGATCGTTGGTGATTGCGGGATTTTCGTTCGGCGCCTATGTGGCATTGCGTTTGGCGCAACGAACGCTGCCGCAACATTTGATCACCGTCGCACCGGCCATTCAGCGCTTTGAGGCGTCCTCGATGGTGATTCCCCACTGTCCATGGCTCGTGGTCATGGGTGACGCGGACGACGTGGTCAGTCCCGCTGCGGTCATCGACTGGGTAAATGCACTCGAGCCGAAGCCCAAGCTGGTGGTGCTGCCGGGCGCGGGGCACTTCTTTCACGGCAGATTGCGTGAACTACGCGACGCCGTTGTCGATGCGACACGGAGCGGCTGAGGGAACCCAGCCGCTCCGTAGCCTAAGTCAAATCAGTTCACGAATTCCTTGAGCGTTTTGAGCGCGGCAATGCGCACTTTCTTGCTCGCGGGCTTCGCCTTGAACATCATTTTTTCGCCGTTGAAGGGATTGACACCCTCACGCGCCTTCGTGGCCGGCTTCTTCACGACCTTCATCTTCAGAAGTCCAGGCAACGTAAACAAGCCGTGACTGCGCAGACTCTTCTTGATCGAGGCGGAAAGCGAGTCAAACACGGCTCCGACCTGCTTCTTTGAGAGCTCTGTTTCCTTTGAAATGCTTGCGAGAATTTCAGACTTGGTCGGTGCTGCATTCTTTTTCGCCATATTAAATCTCCTGCTATGTTTTGCGAGCGCGGGCTTCAACTGCCCCACGTGGGCATGAAAATGCCCTGTAATTCAACTCGGCGCCGAAAATAACATAGAAAAAAGCCGATGTTTAGCGCAAATGCGAAAAAAGATTTTCGCGAGGGTAGCGTCGAGGTGCTGGTTTTTCAGGCTTCTGCGTCGATCGGCGCCTTCAGCGCGCTTGCCGAGGCGGCTCGTTTACAGTGATTTCAGGCATGTAGGAGACGATGTTCAACGTAACAACACCAGTAAACGCAGTAGCGCGCCGATGGCAATCGACACCCAGAGCACCGAGAAATCAATTTGGCCTATACGCGGAATGATCCGCCGCACCGGCTTCAAAATGGGCTCGCAGAGTTGTGTAAGCAAGCGCACACCGGGTGCATACCCGCCGGGCGACACAAAGCTCGTCAGTGCGTACAGCAGCATTGCAAATAAATAAACCTTGAGTACCAGGTCTGCCAGGTCGACGACGGTGACTCGCAGGATGGGGCCCGGGGCCGCAATGCTTATCCCCGCCAATGCCATGATGGCAACGGTGCGAATCGATGCAGCAGCGATCACCGCAACGACGGTTGCGGTATCCACCTTGCCGATCGGCGGCAAGACCCGGCGCAACGGCAGCACCAGCCAATTCGTTACGCGAACGATGGCATCGGCCATGGGATCCCGGAAATCGGCCCGAACCCATTGAAAAAGAAGGCGCAGCAGAAAGGCCAGGGTCAGCAGCCACAGCAAGGTATCGACGACAAATACAATTACATCCATGGCGGATCAGTGGGTACTCAAGATCAGGGGGCGCCGTACTCGGCGGCGAGTTCGGCGGAGCGGCGATCGGCCGCTGCCACCGCGTGAGCGACGATAGCATGTAGTCCGGCGGCGTCGAAAACGGCAAGCGCTGCCGCTGTCGTGCCGCCCTTCGAAGTCACCTGTTCACGCAGCTGAGCGAGTGAGTCAGGCGATTGGCGGGCCATTTGCGCCGCTCCGAACGCCGTCTCCAGGGTCAATTGATGGGCCACGTCGTTGGGCAAGCCGCGTTCGTGAGCGGCCGCTTCGAGGGCTTCCATGAACAGAAAAAAATAGGCGGGGCCGCTGCCGGACAGCGCCGTGACGGTGTCCATTTGCGATTCATGTTCTACCCAGACGGTGGCGCTCACGGCGGCCATGATCATTTCAGCCAATGCCCGGTTGGCCGCGCCGACAGAGGCCGGCGCAAACAGTCCGGTGGCACCGAAGCCATTCAGGGCGGGACGATTCGGCATGGTCCGGATCACGGGCACGCGAGGGCCGAACCAGCGGGCGAGGGATGCGTGCGGTATGCCGGCGGCGACTGAAATCACCAAAGGCCCCGTTTCAGCCAAATGCGGCGCGAGACCCAGTGCCACCCCCCGCATCAGTTGCGGTTTGACGGCAAGAATCACCACCTCGGCGCCTTTAACCGCGCCGGCGTTGTCGGCGGCGGCCTTGATGCCGTAGTCCCGCGTCAGCCGCTGCAGCTGTTCCTGGCTCGGATCGGCGACCACCACGCGTTCACTCGGCAGCCCGCGCTTGGTCAAGCCGCCGATCAGCGCCGCGGCCATGTTGCCGCCGCCGATGAAGGCAAGCCTGCGTATATTGTTCATGCCAGCTCCTTGTTGTTTGCCCCCGCCGCCTGCCCGTACGGGCCCCGCCTCATCCGCGCCTCGACCGGCTGCCGAACAGGGCCGTGCCTATCCGCACCAGCGTAGCGCCTTCAGCGATGGCGGACTCAAAATCGCCGCTCATCCCCATCGACAGTGTATCGAGCTTGTGGCCGCTCGCGTTCAGCTCTTCAAGCAGGGAGCGAAGCCGGGCAAATACCGCTCGCTCGGCGGCCGAGTTGGGTTGCTGCGGCGGAACGCACATCAGCCCGCGCAGGCAAACCCGCGGCAGGATCGCCGCCGCTGCCGCAATTTGCCCGATCTCGCTGGGCGGCACGCCGCCCTTGTTCGGCTCAGGCACCAACTCGACTTGAATGCATAGGTTGAGGGGTGCCGCGTGATAGGGCCGCTGCTCGGACAGACGCCGGGCGATGCTCAGGCGATCGATGCTGTGTACCCAATCGAAGCGTTCTGCGATTTCACGGGTCTTGTTGGACTGGATGCCGCCGATGAAGTGCCAGCCTAGGCCGAGTCCGGCAAGCTCGTCCATCTTAGCCCCCGCCTCCTGCAGATAGCTTTCCCCGAAATCCGTGACGCCGGCGGTGGCGGCCTCCCGTATGGATTGGGCAGTCTGCCCCTTGGTGACGGCGACCAATGTGACTGCGGACGGGTCTCTTCCGGCGGCCAGGGCCGCCTGACTTATCCGAGACCGGACGTGGTTCACATGAAGCGTCGAATTCTGCGGACCAATTAACATATTGAGTGTGGACACCCGCTTGTATACTGCATCACTTGGACAATCCGTATTAGGAGCCGTAAATGGCGGTTGATATCGCGCAGCTTCTCGCTTTTGCGGTGAAGAATAACGCGTCGGACCTGCATCTGTCGGCGGGAGTACCGCCCATGATTCGCGTGGACGGCGACATGAAGCGCGTCAATATGCCGGCGCTCGTGCATAAAGAAGTACACAGCATGGTGTACGACATCATGAACGACAAGCAGCGCAAGGCCTTCGAAGAATTCTTCGAAACGGACTTTTCGTTTGAAATACCCAAGCTTGCGCGCTTCCGGGTCAATGCCTTCAATCAAAACCGGGGTGCCGGAGCGGTATTTCGCAATATTCCCTCCACAATCCTGACGCTCGACGAGTTGAACGCCCCCAAGACTTTCAAAGATCTGTGCATGTTGCCGCGCGGCCTGGTTTTGGTCACCGGCCCGACCGGCTCGGGCAAGTCGACTACGCTAGCCGGCATGGTGAATCACTGCAACGACAACCGTCCCGACCACATTATCACGATCGAAGATCCCATCGAGTTCGTGCACGAGAGCAAGCGCTGCCTGGTCAATCAGCGCGAAGTGCACCGCGATACATTGGGTTTCAGTGAAGCGCTGCGTTCGGCGCTACGCGAAGATCCCGACGTCATCCTGGTCGGTGAAATGCGCGACCTGGAGACCATCCGCTTGGCCCTGACCGCCGCGGAAACCGGGCATCTCGTTTTTGGCACATTGCACACGAGTTCGGCGGCCAAGACCATAGACCGTATCGTGGACGTGTTCCCGGCTGCAGAAAAGGACATGGTACGCGCCATGATGTCCGAGAGCCTGCGGGCGGTCGTATCGCAAACCTTGATGAAACGGGTCGGCGGCGGCCGTATTGCGGCGCATGAAATCATGATCGGCACGCCGGCTATTCGTAACTTGATCCGGGAAGGCAAAATCGCGCAGATGTATTCGGCGATTCAAACGGGCCAGGGTCAGGGCATGCAGACCCTCGACCAATGCCTCCAAGAGCTGGTGCAGAAAGGCGTCGTGAGCCGCGAAGAGGCGAAGTACAAGGCGCAGAACAAGGACAGCATCTAATGGAACGCGATCAAGCAATACGTCTGATGCAGGACCTGCTCAGGCGCATGGTCGAAAAGAAAGGTTCGGATCTGTTCATCACCGCGGGCTTTCCGCCGGCAATCAAGGTGGATGGTGAAATACGGCCGCAATCCGACCGCTCTTTGAGCCCTGAGCAGAGCGCAGGCTTGGTGCGTGCCATCATGAACGACCGGCAGACCAAAGAATTCGACGCGACCAAAGAGTGCAATTTCGCGATATCGCCGCCGGGAATCGGCCGCTTCCGCGTCAGTGCTTTCGTGCAACAAGGCCACACGGGCGCGGTGTTACGCACCATCAACGCCAAGATCCCTACTTTCGAGGAACTCGAATTACCGCCGATACTGCGCGAGGTCGTGCTTTCCAAGCGCGGCTTCGTGATTCTGGTCGGCGGTACCGGCTCGGGTAAATCGACCTCGCTGGCGGCCATGGTCGGCTACCGCAATGAAAAGACCCGCGGCCACATCGTCACCATCGAAGATCCGGTTGAGTATGTACACGCCCACAAGGGCTGCGTGATCACGCACCGCGAAGTCGGAGTCGATTGCGAGGGCTGGCACCTGGCCCTAAAGAACACGCTGCGCCAAGCTCCGGACGTGATTCTAATCGGCGAAATTCGCGATCGGGAGACGATGGAGTACGGCATCCAATTTGCCGAGACGGGACACTTGGTGTTGGCCACTCTGCACGCCAACAGCTCGAATCAGGCCATCGACCGCATCATCAATTTCTTTCCCGAAGAGCGCCGCGAACAGCTGCTCATGGATTTGTCGCTGAACGTCCGCGCCCTCATCTCGCAACGCCTGATACCCCGCGAAACCGGTACCGGCCGCATCGCTGCGATGGAAATCATGTTGAATTCGCCGCTGATTGCGGATTTGATCTTCAAGGGCGAGGTCGCCAAGATCAAGGACGTCATGTCGCGCTCCAACCGGCTGGGAATGAAGACCTTCGACCAGGCGCTGTTCGAACTCTACGAGGCGGGGTTGATTTCCTACGAAGACGCGTTGCGCAACGCGGATTCGAAGAACGAGCTACGTCTGCGCGTGAAACTCGAGAGCAAACGCGAAATGAAGAATCCCGAAGAGGCCGGCCAAGCGCTGCAGATCGTCGAGGAAGAAGAAGGCCAGGTGTTTTAGCCCATGTCCGCGTCTGCCGATATCCCTGTTCAGGTGATGAACACCAAGCCATTGTTCAAGCTGATGGTGGAGCGCAAGGCGTCGGATCTGTTCTTCACCTGCAACGCGCCGGTCAAGATCAAGATCGAAGGTAAGATTTTTCCGGTCAACAAACAGGTTCTGAGTCCCGAGACCGTGCGCCAGGCCGCACTGGGGTTGATGACCCAGGAACAGATCGAATATTTCAACGAAGAGCTGGAAATCGACTTCGCGATATCCGAGACCGGCCTGGGCCGCTTTCGCGTCAACGTGTTCTATCAGCGCGGCTATCCTGCCATGGTGCTGCGCTACATCACCGCGGAAATGCCCAAGCTCGAAGATCTCGGCATGCCCGAAGTATTCAAAGATCTGGTCATGCTGAAGCGCGGCATGATTTTGATGGTAGGAGCGGCCGGGGCAGGCAAATCCACGACTCTCGCCGCGATGATCAATTACCGCAACGAAACCTCATCGGACCACATACTGACCATCGAGGATCCGATCGAGTTTCTGCACACCAACAAGAAATCCATCGTGAATCAGCGCGAGGTGGGATTGGACACCAAGTCCTTCGCCCGCGCGCTGCGCAGCGCCGTGCGATCGGCACCCGATGTGATTCTGGTCGGCGAAATCCGCGACCGTGAAACCATGGAGGCAGCGATTGCACTGGCCGGCACGGGACATTTGTGCATCGCCACCTTGCACGCAAACAATTGTGCCGAGACCCTGGATCGCATCATCAACATGTTTCCGCGCGACCAGCACAACCAGATTTTTCTCGACCTGTCACAATATTTACGGGCCATCCTGTCGCAGCGCCTGGTCTCTGCGAAATCCGGCGCGCGCGTGGCGGCGTCGGAAGTCATGGTCAATACGCCCTATATTTCGGAGCTCATCAAGAAGGGCGATGTGATCGCCGTGAAAGAGGCCATCCGCACGGGCACGGAACGCGGCATGCTGAGCTTCGACAGCTCGCTTTATAATCTCGTGCGAGAGGGCCGTATTGAGCTCGAGGAAGCGCTGTCGAGCGCCGATTCGCGCACCAACCTGGAAGCCAAGATCAACTTCGGCTGAAGCAGAGCTTCGCAACGATCCAGGTTGCTTTCGAATTCGCGGCTGCAGACATCCCAACCGGACTTGAGCGCGTGCTGCCGGCAGGCGTTGGGGTCGATGGCAAGCGCACGCCGGGCCGCGACCGCCAAATCGGGGTCCAGGCAGCCCGTCACTCCGTTCTCGACAACATCTATGGGGCCGGTTACCGGATAGGCTGCCACCGGTACGCCGCAGGCCATGGCCTCGAGATTGACTAAGCCGAACGTGTCGGTGCGGCTCGGAAACACCATGATGTCCGCCGCCGCCAAATGCCTGGCGAGATCCTCGCCGTGGCGGTAGCCGATGAAGGTTGCCGCCGGGTACTGCCTTTCCAAGCGGGCGCGCTCGGGACCATCGCCGATGATGACCTTGCTGCCGGTCCAAGCCATGTTGAGGAACGCAGCGATGTTCTTTTCGACGGCAATGCGGCCGACGTAAGCGGCAATCGGCCGCGGCAGAGCGAGCAAATCTTTCGGCCCGGGCTTGAATATTTCCGTGTCGACACCGCGGCGCCAGGTCGCCAGATTCTTGAAACCGTGGTTCGCGAGATCGCGACGCACCGAGGCGGTGCTCACCATGCAGCGCACGGCCGCGCCGTGGAACCAGCGCAGCGCCCGGTAGGACGCCTTCAGCGGAATGGGAAAGCGGGCCCGCAGGTACTGTGGAAACTGGGTGTGATAGGAGGTCGTAAAGCGCATTCCATGGCGCAAGCAAAATCGACGGGCGCTCAAGCCCAGGGGTCCCTCAGTTGCGATATGCAGCGCTTGCGGCTGGAATGCGAGGATGGAATGTTCCACGTTCCGGTACGGCCGGATCGATAGGCGGATTTCTGGATAGGTGGGGCACGCTACGCTGCGGAAATCGCGCGGGGTGATCATCCGGATTTCATGGCCGAAGCGACCCAGCCACGCCGCGGTCTGTGCCAGCGTGCTCACCACGCCGTTGATCTGAGGAAGCCACGCGTCGGTAACGATCATGATTCGCATACCGCCCGACAATCGCATTTCGGCATGACGATTCGATGAATTAAACCTACCATTTTCATGGAAATTGCGGCCCAAGCCACCGATTCGGCAGGCAATCGGCCTCTGTCACAGCGGTGTCATGTAAATCATATATTTGCTTCATGGCCGACATATGTAGCAATTCTTCAAGGAACCAATTATGCGAAGCTTTTGGGCGGAACTGCAGACTCAGCGGTGGGACGATCATCGCTACTATCATCACAGTCGAATCAACCAGTCTCTGCACCTCTTGAGCGCGGTCAGCTTCATCGTGGCCTATGTGACGGCTTTCGCCGATCCCGCGAAGTCCGCGCTCATCGGCTGGCTCGTATCCATGGTCAGCCGGCAATCCGGCCACTTTTTCTTCGAGCCCAAGGGATACGACACGGTCAATCGGGCGACCCACGAGCACAAGGAAGAAATCAAAGTGGGCTACAACTTGCGCCGCAAGATAATCCTGCACGCGGTTTGGGCGCTATCGCCCGCGCTGTTGTGGCTGGATCCAACCTTATTCGGATTGTTTCAATCGCCGAGCGGCGGCGCGGGCGAATTCATCCGTCACGTCGGCGAGATCTGGCTAATGATTGGAATCGGCGCATTGTTGTTCCGCACGGTGCATCTCTTTTTCTTGCAAGACGTGCAGACCGGACTGGTGTGGCTGACGAAAATCATCACCGATCCGTTCAACGACGTTAAGACCTACTACAAGGCGCCGCTCTATTTGCTGCGCGGCGAGTTGATCGATCCAATGGCGGATGTGGAAGCCCACCGGGCCTGAAGCATTTCCTTGAGCACACGACGACGGATGGCCTTGTTGGTCAGCTGCGGCTCGGGCCACCACCATCCCTCGCTTTGCATTTCCCGGGCAGCCGACAGAATTCTGTCGGCGACCTCGGCGAAGTCGGCGTCCGTGTAGTTCAAACTGAAGATCAGACGTCCCGTTCCGACCCAACTCAGGGCCAGCCCCGCAGCGCGCAGGTAGTATTGAAACATCCAGTTGTAACGCGATGGCTCGGTGTAAAAGAGTGTCCAGATCGAGGACAGGTTGGCCACCCGCACCGGCAGCAGGGCCGCCGCCAAGCGCTCGTTCAGCGTGCGCGCGCGAGAATTCCATACAACGTCGAGATCGCGGTACAAGCTCTGCACAGCCGGTGTGTCGAGTTTCGCCAGGAATTCGTACATGGCGCCCATGACGTAGGGATGCGAATTGAACGTGCCGCGGGCGAAGCAGATATCGGCCGGCCGATTCTCGCGAAAGCGACGCATGAATGCGTGACGGCCACAGAGCACCCCGACGGGCAGGCCCCCGGCAACAGTCTTGCCGTAGGTCACCATGTCGGCGCGCACGCCGAAATACTCCTGCGCGCCGCCCATTCCAAGCCTGAATCCGACGAAGACTTCGTCGAAAATCAGCACGATGCCCCGCACCGTGCAGATCTCACGCAGTTGGCGCAGCCAGGCGGCGTAGGCGTCCCGATCGAAGTGCGCCGCGCGTCCGCTGTCGAGGAGAGTCGAGTCGCCGGGTGCGGCGGCATTCGGATGCAATGCCTGCAGCGGATTGACGAGCACGCAGGCGATATCACGCCGATCGCGCAGCACACGCAGTGTCGTCGCACCCATCTCCGTCAACGTATACGTATCGCAGGCGGCCTGCGGATTGCCCACCCCGGGCTGCACGTCGCCCCACCAGCCGTGGTAGGCGCCGCAGAACCGGACCAGGCGCCTGCGCCCGGTGTGGTAGCGAGCCAATCGTACGGCCTGCATGACGGCCTCGGTGCCGGACATGTGAAACGACACCTCATCCATGCCGGAGATTTGCAACAGGCGGCGCACGTTGGAGGCCGTCAACGGGTGGTATGCGCCAAGCACCGGTCCCAGGTCGCGCACTCGTTCGCTGCCGCGTTCGATGCATTCTTTGTAGAAATCGTAGCCGAAGACATTGACTCCGTACGATCCTGTCAAGTCGTACAGGCGATTGCCGTCGAGGTCGGTCACGGTCACGCCGGCCGACGCCTCCAAAAAATTGCCCGGCCGAAAGTGGTTGCGGACGTAGCTGCTGAACTGAAATGGCACCCGGTAGCGGCACGTGAACTGCAGGTCGGATACGCTGTCGGCGATCTCGCCGGTGAGCGCAGCCGATTTTTTGAACCGTTCGGTAAACATCGCCGCCAGGCGCGTGAAGCCGGCCCGGCGTCTCTCCGCGACGTCCTCGGGCGCGTCGTCGGCGCGGAAGAATTGTGCTTCGTCGTATTCGTAGAACGGCACCAACGATGCAAAGCGGCGCGCCATGCGCGAATGCCCGGTCAATGAGCGGTGCTTGGCGCGTGACAGTTGCAGGCGCAGCCGCAGCTGGTGCAGCAGGACCATCAGTGCCGAGCCGGCCAGCAGATACAGAATTATCGTGGTAATCGCCGTATTCCTTTGGTTGCGTCTTGGCGGCGAACTCTATTGCAAACTAATGACACTGAGATGACTGCAAAATCCTTGATCGCCCGCATCCTGCAGCAGGAAGACCTCAATTTTCTGCTCACCAACCGCATACCCCGCCGACTATCGACGCAGCTCATGGGATGGCTCAGCAAGATCGAGCGGCCATGGGTGTTTGGGCCGTGCATGGCGCTGTGGCGCGCATTCAGCGATATTGACTTGAGCGAAGCCAAAAAAACGCGCTTCAAAAGCATCCATGATTGCTTTACGCGCGAACTGAAGGACGGCGCGCGACCCATCGATCCCGACCCGCATTGCCTGGTCAGCCCCTGCGACGCCCTGGTGGGAGCGTGCGGAACCGTGGCCGAGGGTTCGGTGCTGCAAGCCAAGGGCTTTCCTTACCCGCTTCTGGATCTGCTGGACGATGCCGACTTGGTGCGCTACTACCAGGGTGGTCGGTATGTGACTCTGCGGCTCACCTCGAGCATGTATCACCGCTTCCATGCTCCGCTCGACTGCAAGGTGGAACAGGTCACGTACATTTCCGGCGATACCTGGAACGTGAATCCCATTGCGTTGCAGCGCGTAGAGCAGTTGTTCTGCAAAAACGAGCGGGCGGTCATTCGCTGTCGACTGCGCACGGGCGCCCTGCTGACGCTGGTGCCCGTCGCGGCGATCTTGGTGGCCAGCATGCGCCTGCGATTTCTCGACGTTCTATTGAATCTGCGCTATCGCGGGCCGAATGTTATTCCCTGCGACGCGGATCTACGCCGCGGCGAGGAAATGGGCTGGTTCGAGCACGGTTCGACGATTCTGGTATTTGCGCCGCCGGGGACAGGCCTTCATCCGGGAGTGCACGAGGGTGATCGCATTCGCATGGGGGAGGCATTGATGCAGATCGACCGCATCTTAGCTCCGGGGGCATTACACTAGGGACGCCGAATTAACAGGGAGTGTCCCTATGCGGAAGGTAATGGGATGCGCGGCTTTCCTTTGTGCGACCGTCGCCGGACAATCAGCACGCCCGCCAGGAACTCGAGAAATGGGGCTGGCGAATTCATGAGGGCCTCGGCGTAGCTGCGCCGGTGCAGCCGAAGCAGACCCCCGCCGGCAAGAGTACGGCTCACTAATTGCGGGCATCGAGGAGAACATATTGCAGGAATTGGACGGAAAAACCGTATTGATCACCGGAGCAACCTCCGGTATCGGCCGCGCCATCGCCCAGAAATTCGCCGCCTGCGGCGCGAAACTGATGTTGACCGGCCGCAATGAGGGGGCGGGTACGGAACTCGCCCGCGATCTCGATGCGCACTTCGTCGTCGGCGATATCGCGGAGAGCGGATTTCCCGCACGCTTGGTCGCAGCAGCGCTTGCAGCCTTGGGCGGCCTCGACATTCTGATCAACAACGCCGGGATTACGCATCGCGGGAGCATTCTCGAGACCAGCGACGACGCTTGGCTGCGGGTGATGGACGTGAATGTAACGGCGGTCATGCGCTGTTCGCGCGCAGCCTTGATGCACATGGTGCCCAAGGGCTATGGCAGTATCGTCAACATCGCATCCGATTTCGCCGTAGTCGCCGGCAAGCGCGAGGCGGCTTACTGCACTTCGAAGGGCGCGGTACTGCAGCTCACCCGCGCGATGGCCCTGGATCATGGGCCTCAGGGCATCCGAGTCAATGCGGTCTGCCCGGGTGATGTGGAGACGCCGATGTTGCTGGAAGAAATCCAATCGCGCGGTGAGAATATCGACGCCGGCTTGGCGCGCAAGGGGGCGGCCTTTCCTCTGGGGAGGGTCGGCAGACCCGAAGAGATAGCCAAAGTGGTCGCATTTCTCGCTTCCGACGCCGCCAGCTATGTCACCGGCGCAGCGTGGCTGGTGGACGGCGGCAATACAGCCGGCTAGGCCGGGCCATCGAACGCAGCGCGGGTCTACAGGGGTCGACGATGCCGCGTCAGGGTGGCCGCGATCGAAGCCAGCACCGCCATGCGCACCGCCACACCGTTGTTCACTTGCTCGCGAATCACCGAACGCGGCCCGTCCGCCACATCCGATGCGATTTCTACGCCGCGATTCATCGGTCCTGGGTGCATGACAAGCACGCTGGCCGCTGCCAATTTCAGACGTTTGGCATCCAAGCCGAAATCGCGGAAGTAAGCGGCGTCGTCCAAGGACGCGCTCTGCACCATGCGCTCCTTTTGGATGCGCAACATCATCACTACGTCGGCGCCCGCGATGCCGTCCTCGATTCGCGTGAAGCGCTGCGCGCCGCGAAACTCGCCTTCTGCCGGCAGCAGCGATTCCGGGGCGACCAGACGAATGTCTGTCGTTCCCAGTGTCGTCAGAGCCTGATGTGCGGACCTCGCGACGCGCGAATGCTTGATGTCGCCGACGATGGCGATTTTCAGTCCGGCAAAGCGCCGCTTGTGGGTACGAATGGTGAGGGCGTCGAGCAGGCCTTGCGTGGGGTGCGATACATGCGCCTCCCCAGCGCTGATCACCGACACGTGCGGGGCGACATGGTCGATGAGAAATTCCGGCATGCCGGCTTCCGAATCGCGGATTACGAATACATCAGTATTCATTGCTTCGAGAGTATAGATCGTGTCCAGCATGCTCTCGCCCTTGGCGCGCGAACTGGAGTGCAAATCCAGATTGAGCACGTGTGCGCCCAAACGGCGGCTGGCGAGATCGAACGACGCGCGCGTGCGGGTGCTTGGCTCGAAGAACAAATTGGCGAGTGTGACGCCCGCAAGCTCGCGGCCTTCATAGGCCGGCTGGCCCGGAAGGCGGCGGTAGGTTTCCGCTCGATCGAGTATTGCCGTCAACGCATCCCGGGTCAGGCCGTCGAGCGTGATGAGGTGGCGCAGGCCCCCGGCGCTATCTTGTTGTGAACGCATTAGCGCCTCATGTTACTTCGCTGAACCATCGTTCCAATATCACGCAGGCCGCCGCTGCGTCGACATCGGCTTTAGCAACGCGCCGGCGGCGGATGCCGGACTCGCGTGCCGATTTTAACCGAGCTTCGGCTTCCCTCGACGAGTAACGCTCGTCGACCAAGACGATCTGGAGTCCATGACGGCGGCCGAACTCACCCGCGAACTCGCGCGCGGCTTGCGTCATTGTGCTGTCGGACCCGTCGACATTATAGGGCAGGCCGACCACGATCAGCGCCGGTTGCCACTCGCGCAGCAAGGCCGCGATCGCTTCCCAGCGGGGTCCGCTGCTGCCTGTCTGCACGGCCTCGAGAGGCGCGGCAGTACGGCTCACGGTATCGCCGCAGGCGACGCCGATGCGGCGAAGACCGAAATCGAAAGCCAGAACGATGCGCGGCGCGCCGCCCGCCGGACTGGCAGGCGCGGCCTGCATAGGCGCGGCCTGCTTAGGCGCGCCCTCTCTAGGCATTGCCGCTGATCGGACTAATGCGCGACAACTCTACCCCCAAGAGCCGTCCCGCGGCCTCCCAGCGGGATTCGAACGGCAGATCGAAAACCAGTCCCGGATCCACCGGCGCATTGAGCCAAGCATTGGCGCGGATTTCGTCTTCCAATTGCCCCCCATCCCAGCCGGCATAGCCCAAGGCCACTAGCGCTTCGCCGGGGCCCTCTCCATTCGCCATGGCGGCCAATATGTCCCGAGATGTCGTGACGTGAATGACCTCGGATACTTTGAGCGTCGAATCCCATTCACCGCCGGCCCGGTGCACCACGAAGCCACGATCTGTTTGCATGGGCCCGCCGCGCAGCACCTGACGTTCGCACAGGGGGCCGGCGGCGATTTCTATCTCCAGCTGGGAGAAAATCTCGCCCATTCGCATGGGCAGCGGCTTGTTGAGAATCAGTCCGAGCGCGCCGCGTGGACCGTGCTCGCACACCAAGGTCACGGTCTGCGCAAAGTTGGGGTCAGCCATCGCCGGCATGGCGATCAGCAATTGATTGGTCAGGTAGACTGAATCGCTAATGGCCCGGCTCCGAATAAAAGACTGCGGTGCCCTGCGAAGCGCCGCCTAGAAACTGCCATTCATACGCAATGCGTATTTCGTCGTGTTTCACGCTCAATTCTGCGGGAAAGGGATCGAAGGGAGCGGCAAGCTTGAGAATCCTCATGGCGGCCTCGTCGATTTCCACGTGCCCGCTGCTGCGGCTGACGGCGGTTTGCAGCAGTTTGCCGTCCGCGCTGATGGTGACTTCGATTACCGGCGTGCCCGACAGCTTGTAGCGCCGCGCGACGTCGGGGAAATTGATCGTGCCGACCCGCTCGACTTTGCGCCGCCAGCTGTCCAGGTAAACGGCGACATCGGATTCCCGCGTGTCCGCGGCAATCCAAAGCTGATGAGTTGACTCACCGCGCATTCGCAGTGCCACTCCGTCGTCGTTCGGAGTCATCGCAAGATCCGGCCGCTTCTCGAGCAACAGGGGCAGCTGGGTTGATTCCTTGGCGGCTGTGGGCGAAGCAAAGTACAGGATTTTCTGCGACGGCCTTAGAGTCGCGATCAGTTCCTCGTTGCCCGTGTCGCTTCCCACCTGCTGAGCTGCCACGCCGTCGCCGCTCGGAATGCCCGAGCGCTCGACCGGCAACAGGGATGATTTTGGGATCAAGGCGCGCTCGCGCTTCAACGTATTGCCGGATCCTTTCTGGCTGCGCTCGGAGAGGTACTGCGCATTGGGGTTGCTTGCCACGCTCGGCGCCTCGTCGTTGACCAGGACCACCTCCAGCGCCGGCGCCCCCCCGTCGTTCGATTTGTTGCCCGGCGAGCTGAACGTCACCCCCAAGATCACGATGCCATGGAAGAGAGCCGCCAAAAAGCAGGTCGTCAGCATGCGGTCGCTCGCGGGCGGCAGCCCGGCGGCCAGCATTTCACCGCCTTGATAGGTTTCCGACGTCACGCTGCGTTCAGTTTCCGGTGAATAGCCTCAATCAGCATGGCTCCGATGTCGATCCCATGCTTCTTGTTGAGCTCGCGAATTCCGGTCGGGCTCGTGACGTTGATTTCGGTCACGTATTCTCCGATGACATCCAAGCCCACGAAGATCATTCCGGCGGCTTTGAGCTTCGGACCGATTTGCGCGCAGAGCCAACGGTCGCGCTCGTTGAGGGGACGGCTCTCGGCGCGCGCGCCCGCGGCGAGATTGCCGCGGTTGTCGTCCGGTGTCGGTATCCGCACGAGCGCAAAAGGCACCGGTTCTCCGTCCACCAGGATCACGCGGCAATCGCCCGCAGTCACGATTGCAGGCAGGTACTTCTGCACGATGGCGTATTGGGTGCCGTACCCGGTCAAGGATTCGAATACGACATTCCGGTTCTTGTCACCCTGTTCCAAGACGAAGATGGACCTGCCGCCCATGCCGTGTAGGGGCTTGCACACGGCCTTGCCGTGTTCACGCAGGAACTCGCTCATGTCGTGCATATCGCGGGTGATAAGCGTCGGGGCGCAGCACTCGGGAAACCACGCGGTGTAAACCTTCTCATTCATGTCCCGCAATCCCTGCGGCCGGTTGCACACCAATGCGCCCTGGGCCTCGGCGCGATCCAGAATGTACGTGGTGTAGATGTATTCGGTGTCGAAAGGCGGATCCTTGCGCATCAGGATTGCGTCGAAATCCCCGAGTTTGGCGATTTGAACCGTGCCCCGCACAAACCAGGCAGCAAGGTCATCAAACACCTGCAGCGGTGCCAGACGACCCCAGGCGATGCCGTCGCGCAGCCAAAGGTCCTTTTGTTCCGCGTAATACAGTTCCCAGCCGCGCGCCTGGGCCGCCAACAACATCGCCAAAGTGCTGTCCTTGGCGGGCTTTATCGCTTCGATGGGGTCCATGACCACGACGAGACGGACGCGGGGAGACATGTTCATTCCTTCAGGATCTCAAAAAAATCTCAAGGCTTTGCAGTCTAGCGTACGCAGGGCCGGCAGGCGTCCCGTCGCCTCTCTTGAGAAAACTGTGAACCACGCCACCGTTGTTTACGCCAGCTTACCGCGAAATGTCGACCCCATACCGTGGCTTGCGAGGCCTGGATATGTTAAAAAGCCACAAGATTCCAGCACCTACGAACGCGTCGACTCGAGGTCCCCAAAGGACAGATTCATGGAGAACATGATCAGTACGGCCAAGCCGAAACTCACGGGACTCAAAGTTCTCGTGATCGACGACAGCAAGACCATCCGGCGGACAGCGGAGACCCTTCTGACCAAGGAGGGCTGCGAGGTGTTCACGGCTGTGGATGGGTTCGACGCGCTTTCCAAGATCGCCGATCATCAGCCCGACATCGTGTTCGTGGACATCATGATGCCAAGGCTCGATGGCTATCAGACCTGTTCGCTCATCAAGCACAACAAGGTGTTCAGGCAAATTCCGGTCATCATGCTGTCGAGCAAGGACGGCCTGTTCGACCGGGCCCGCGGCCGCATTGTGGGTTCGGAGCACTATTTGACCAAGCCGTTCACAAAAGATGAGTTATTGGGCGCAATTGAAGCCCACGTCGGCAAATGACGGAGACCACAGGCATGGCACTAATCCTCATCGTCGACGACTCACCCACCGAGGTGTTCGTCATGCAGAAGGCCCTGGAGAAGCACGGTTTCAAGACCGCGGCCGCCGAAAACGGTGAGGAAGGGGTCCGCAAGGCGAAAGCCATGAAGCCGGATCTCATTTTCATGGATATCGTCATGCCCGGTGTCAACGGTTATCAAGCCACACGCATGCTCATCAACGACCCTGAAACCAAGTTGATCCCCATCATCATGGTGACCACGAAGGGCCAGGAGACGGACCGGGTATGGGGCCTGCGCCAAGGCGCCGTCGATTATCTGGTCAAGCCGGTGTCGGCACAGGCTCTGGTCGAGAAGGCACAGGCCGCGCTGGCCGTATGACGAGCACGATGAGCGGGACCGAAACCAGCTTACGGAGCTTGCGCGACCGGCCGTTTGAATTGCTCAAGGAATTGGAGAAGCGCAGCCGCGCCGTGACTGCGGGCAGCGTTCCGGAAGTCAGTGCCGGCCAAGAATGGGTAGGCGTGGCATTTCGCATGGGCGGCGAGACGTTTTTGGTGGCTCGCGAGGAGACTCGTGAGGTTTTGGGCTATCCCGCGGTGGTTACCCGCATCCCCGGTGCGAAAGGCTGGGTCAAGGGGCTGGCGAACATACGCGGGCAATTGCTGCCGATGCTGGATTTACGGCAATTTCTCGGCAGCGGAGCGACCGCGTCCGGCCGCAATACCCGCGTCGTCGTGGTCAATCACCGGGAAATTCCGGCCGGGCTCATGGTGGACGAGGTATTGGGTTTCAGGCGCTTCGCAGAGACGGAGTTCAACGCCGAGGCCCCGCCGACCGTGATTCGCTGCGATAGCTACCTTGCCGGCGCCTTTCGCCGCGGCGGCGAAGTTTGGCCGGTGTTGAGCTTGAAGAGTTTGGTTGAGAGCCAGAGTTTTTTACAGGCCGCGAGCTAAGTTCCGGCAGAACCAACAATGACTACGCGAAACGACTCGGGTATTGGGACGAATTTCTTACCGGTGCTGGCGGCGCTGATCGTGCTTTGCCTGGCCGGAGCCGCCGCATTGACGCTGCTCACGCGCAACGCTACGCCGGCGCAGGCGCCGGCCGAGCTGTCTCTGGTGGCGCAACGCATACCGTTCGAGGCGCAGAACGCCCTGCGCGGTGAAGCAAGCTCGTTCGATGCGCTGGCGAGAAGTGCCGCGCGGCTCAAGACCTTGCGGGCCGAGGCGCCGGACATTGGTGTGGGCGGCGCGGGCGCCAATGCCAACTGGGCCAAATTAAGCGACGGTGTGAGCACGGTCGGCGATGCCCGCGCCGCCGTAGAGGCCATTCAGGGCTCAAATCGAGAGGCGCGGGAACTGGCGCCCAAGTTGCTGTCCGAACTGGGCGATCTTGCCAGCGCCGTCGGCGCGCAGAAGCTCGACGGTATGAGCCGCTACCTGGAGCGGTTTGAACTCATGGTTCAGCGCATTCAACAGGATTTGAACGGCCTAGCTTCGGGGGTGAGCGATGCGGCGCCTGCGGCGCAGCGGCTGGCCGATAGTTTGGAATTTCTCAATCAGGTCATGCGCGGTCTGTCCGGCGAAGAATCCGGGCTGGCCCTGCCGCGGGTTACCGGCGCGGATGCCGAACAGCGCTTGAAGACGGTCGTCGCCCGCAATCAGCAATACGGCAATAGCGTCCGTAAGGCCATCGGAGCAGCTGAAGCTCTTTCCAGGGCCCAAGCGGCGGCTCGTGGCCTCCCCACCGTGGCCAGCAGCCTGGCTGCCGACCTGGGAAATGCGCCCGCGACGAAAGCCGATACCGGCACGAGCTACAAGCCGTGGGTTCTGCTGTTACTGGCGCTGGCGCTCGTCTCACTGGCTGCGCTCTGGTGGACCTATCTGAAGTCAGCCAATGTGCGTCGCAGCAGCGAACTTCGGGTGCGCGAGAACGAACGCAACCAAGAGGCCATCATGCGCTTGCTCGATGAGCTGTCGAGCCTCGCGGACGGCGATCTGACGGTGCAGGCCACGGTCACCGAAGACATCACGGGCGCGATCGCGGACTCGATCAACTATGCAATAGAGGCCTTACGCGAGCTGGTCACGACGATCAACGACAGCGCCATTCAATTGGACGGGGCAACCAAGCAGACTCAAGCGGCCGCCGCGCACATGGCGAAGGCAAGCAGCGCGCAGTCGAGACAGATTTCCTCGGCCAGTGAATCCATGGCCGACATGGCTTCATCCATCGAAGAAGTATCCGGCAATTCGGAACGCTGCTCGGATGTGGCCAGGCATTCGGTCGATATCGCCCATAAGGGCGGCGACGCCGTGCGCCGGACCATCGATGGCATGAATGCGATTCGTGAGACCATCCAAGAAACCAGCAAGCGCATCAAGCGCCTGGGGGAAAGCTCCCAGGAAATCGGCAACATCGTCGAGCTGATCAACGACATCGCCGAGCAGACCAATATTCTGGCGCTCAATGCCTCCATTCAAGCGTCTATGGCAGGCGAGGCGGGACGCGGTTTCGCGGTGGTGGCGGATGAGGTGCAGAGGCTGGCGGAGCGGGCTGCGAATGCCACCAAGCAGATTGAAGTACTGGTCCGCACCATCCAGACCGATACCAATGAGGCGGTCGTCTCCATGGAGCGCAGCACCACCGATGTGGTGGGCGGCGCACTGCTCGCCGAGAACGCGGGAGCCGCGCTCGAGGAAATAGAGCAGGTGTCGAAGCAGATTGCGAGCTTGGTGCAAAACATATCGGCCAGCGCACGCCAGCAGGCGGTCGCGTCTGGGAATATTTCGAAGAACATGCAAGTCGTACGTGAAATTTCGACGCAGACGGCCGATGGTTCCACGGCGACATCCACATCGATCGCAAAACTGGCGGCCTTGTCGGCGCAGCTGCGCAAGTCGGTGGCAGGATTTCGCCTGCCGGACTACGGCGGTGGCACGACCACTGTGGGCGCCACTTCTTCACCGCGCCTACCGGCGGTGAGCTCACCATCGAATGTCGCCGGCGCAGGCAATGCTGGTACGGGCAACGCCGGTACGGGCAACGCAGGCGCGGGCAGCACTGGAAAAATGCGCAAGGCCAGCGGCTTCGGCGCCTAGTGCTCGAGACGATTCCGGCATGACCGACATCAGTTCCCAAACTCTGCACATCGTCGCCAAAGAACTGGCGACGACCCTGAACGATGCGCGTGCCTCGCTCGAGGCGTACGCCGAGCGACCCGATCAACGCGCGTCGCTCGAGAAGTGCGCCGATCAGCTTCACTCCGCGCATGGGGTGCTGCGCCTGGTCGAGGTATACGGCGCCGCCTTGCTTGCCGAGGAGATGGAGCATGTCACCCGCTACTTGCTGAGCTCGGAGAACGATCAGAAACGCCACATGGACGGCCTCGATGCCTTGATGCGCGCCATGGTGCAGCTGCCGACCTACCTGGAGAGAGTTCTGTCGGGCGGCAGGGATCTGGCGTTGGTGTTGTTGCCCCTGCTCAACGATCTACGGTCAGTGCGCGGGAGCCCCTTGTTGTCCGAGGGAACCCTGCTGCTGCTCAATCTGAAATCCGATCAGCCGGCGCAGCCGCAATCACAGCGGCAGGGCGAGCAGACGATTTCCGTGGCGCAATGGGCGAGGCGTCTGCGGCCGCGCTTCCAGATAGGCCTCCTGGGCTATATCCGGGGCGAACGCGCCGTGCAGAATCTGGAGATTCTGGCGAAGGTGGCCGAGAAGCTCGAGCAGGTCGCGACCACGCAGCCCGTTTTTCAGTTGTGGTGGGTCACCGGCGCCATACTCGAGGCGGTTCGCGCCAATGGGCTGGAAGGCAGCGCCACTCTCAAGCGATTGCTGGGTCAAGCGGACCGGCAGATCAAGACGCTCTATGAAATCGGTGAGGCGCGCTATTGCGAGGACCCGCCGGTCGATTTATTGAACAACCTGCTTTACTACGTCGCTCGGGCCACGACCTCGGGCGGGCGAATCGCGGCGGTGCGCGCCTCGTTCAAGCTTTCCGAACTGTTGCCGGTCGACGACTCGATCGAACATGAGCGCGAAAGCCTATCCGCGCCAAGCGTAAAACTGATGCGCACGGTCGCCAGCGCCATCAAGGAAGACCTCTCCAAAGTCAAGGATGTTCTCGATATTTTCGTGCGCCGTGGTGGCGGCCGCAGCGATGAACTCGCGCCTCAGCTAGAGTTGCTGAAGAAGATCAGCGACACGCTCGGCGTCTTGGGTCTCGGCGAATTGCGTCAGCGTGTCCAGGAGGAGATTTCCGAACTGGCCACCATTGTCGGCGATGGCAAGGCGCCTTCGGACGATGCGCTGATCAAGGTGGCCGGGGTTTTGCTGTCGGTCGAAGACAGCCTCGACGATCAGCTCGTGCGCCTGATTTTGCCCACGACCCCCGATGGCTTGCCCGCCAAATTGCCGGCCGACCAGGATCTCGAGTTCAAATTGGTCAGCGAGGCGGTGTTGCGCGAGTGCATCGTCAACATGGCTCGGATCAAGGAGGCTGTTTCCATTGCCGTACAAAGGCCCGGCGATGCGACCGCGCAGGGCCTCGACAATGTGCCGCAGCTGCTGCGAGGCATTACCGCGGGACTCTTGATGCTGGGCAAGGGCAGGGCGGTCGAGTTGATGGACGCCATCGGCACGCAGGTTCGAAAGTTGATTGAGCCGGGGGCGCCGGCGCCCGATGCCCTCCGTTTGGAGCGGGTAGCCGATGCCATCGTCAGCATTGAGTACTACATGGAAACGCTGCAGAGCGGGCGTAACGATCCATGGTACATGCTGGACAACGCCGAGATGTGCATCAGGACGCTGGAGGACGAAGCACCGTCGCGAGTGCCGGACATCGGTATCTCGAGCAGCGAAGCCGCCAAAACGGTCAAGATCGATCCGATCGAGACGATTGCACTGGAGCGCACCAAGCGCGCGCATGCGGCAACCCATCCCTTGATTGCGGTGCCGGAGCCCGAGCCGGTCGATCCGCAGTTCCTCGAGTTGTTCATCGAGGAAGCCAAGGAGGAAATTGCGTCGATTCAGAACAGCTTCCCGCAGTGGGACCAAAACCCCATGGATTTGGAGTCGCTCGCTCTGCTGCGCCGCAGTTTTCATACCTTGAAGGGCAGCGGCCGCATGGTCGGTGCCCGCTCGATCGCCGAGTTCGGCTGGTCGATCGAGAATCTGCTTAACAGGATCATGGACAAGACCCTGTCGCGGACTCCCGGAATGATGGCTTTGATGCGCAGCGCAGTGGCTGCCCTGCCGCAATTGGTGGAGCAGTTGGAATCGGGGCGGCAAAACTCCGTACCCATCGAGGCCCTGATGGCCCGCGCCTTTGCCTACGCCGATGGCCGCGAAGCGGACCAAGGGACGGTGACTCTGGCTCAAGAAGATCGCGGCACGGCCACGGTAACCGCGGTTCCTGCCGCTGCCGTACCGGATCGCGCCGCCGCAGCGCCTGCTGCGCCGCCGGCAATGGATCCGTTGCTGCACGACATCTACAGCAAGGAAACGTCGAGCCATCTGGCCGAAATACGCGAATATTTGCGCAAGCGCACCGATCAGCCGCCGCCGCACGATCTGCCGGAAGCTGTGTACCGTGCCATCCACACCTTGAGCGGCAGCTCGAAAATGGCCGAGGCAAGGCACGGCATTCGCATTACCGAGCCGCTCAATCAGGTGATGCGGAAAGTCTTCGACAGCGGCCAAGGCCTGTCGGACCAGGGGCTGGTTACCTTGGGCGACGCGGTTCACGCCATCGACAACGTGGTATCGCATATCAACGAATCGACCGCGTTTTTCACGGAACAGTCGTCGTTGCTGGACCGTCTGCGCAACATCGAGGCGGAGGTCGATGCGGCCATCGCCCGCGATGCCATTGATACCAGTGCGTCGGCCATGATGCCGTCGCTCAAAGCGGTGCCCGAGGAAATCGCTCCCGAACCGCCGGCGGAGGAATTCGATCACGAGATCGCGAACATTTATAGCGAAGAGGCGACTGAGCTGCTCGATGCCGCGGAAGTGTCGCTGACGGCCTGGAATCTCGACCGTAAGGATAAGGAGCGCGTGGCTGAACTGCAGCGCCAATTGCACACCCTCAAGGGCGGTGCACGAATGGCGGGCATCTCCGCCATGGGGGATTTGAGTCATGAACTCGAGTCCTTGGTGATCCAGATCGACGGCGGTTCGGTAGTGGGAGGCGACAACGCCTACAACATCATGCAAGCCAGCCTCGACGCGCTCTCGGGCATGCGCGATATGGTGAGCAATGGAACGCTGCCGGCCGGCGCCACGGCGCTGATAACGCAAATCCGTGAATTGGCGAATCCGTCGCGAACACCCGCCGCCGCAGCCGCATTACCCGTCGCAGCACCTGCCGGGGCCCTCCCGCCGCCCTCCGCGCCGGCGGCCATTCCTGCGCTCGTCGTGCAGCCGCCGCCGGTTGAATCCCTCGACATGGAATTGTCGCTCGATGAGCCGCGCTCGATCTCAGTGGCGCAGACCATGGCGCCGCATGAGCCTGCGGCCGCCGCAATCAGCGAGGATTCGACATCGGGCCTTGAAATGTCCAGCGCTCCTGTGCTGCCGGGCCGCGAGAGCGCTCCAGCGGAGCGCGTGGAAATGGCGCGTGTCGATGCGGATCTGCTCGACACGATGCTCAACAATGCCGGCGAAGTGAGCATCTTTCGCGCTCGACTGGATCAGCAGGTCAATTCAATCGACTTCAATCTGGCAGAGTTGGCGCGCACGGTGACCAGGCTCAAGGAGCAACTGCGCGGCCTGGAGATCGAAACCGAAGCGCAGGTGCTCAACCGGCATCAGGATGCGGATACCCGGCGCAACGACTTCGATCCGCTGGAGCTGGATCGATACTCTTCGCTACAACAATATTCTCGCGCCCTGGCCGAAACTTCCAGCGACGTGGCCAGCATTCAAGGCTTGCTCGAGACGCTGACCCGCGAAGCGCAGAATCTGCTCACGCAGCAGTCCCGGGTCATCACTGAGCTGCAGAATAGTCTGATGCGCACGCGTATGGTGCCCTTTCAGCGCCACGTTCAGCGCCTCACTCGCTTGGTGCGTCAAGCGGCGAACGATAGCGGCAAGCGCGCTGAACTCGTGGTTCAAGGAGCCGCCGCGGAACTCGATCGCCAGATGTTGGAGCGCATGGTGCCGCCGCTCGAACACATGCTGCGCAATGCCGTGGTGCACGGCATCGAAACCCCGGAGCGTCGCGCGGCGGCCGGCAAACCCGATGTCGGCCGGATCTCAGTCAGCTTGGAGCGCGACGGCGCGGAGGTCGTCATCGTCGTCGCCGACGACGGGGCCGGTATCAGCGTCAAGTTGATTCGCGAGAAGGCGGTCGCCCTCGGACTTACCGATCCGCAAGCCAAGCTGACCGATGAGGAAGCAGTGCAGCTCATTTTGGAGCCCGGCTTCAGCACTGCCGGCCATGTCACGCAAGCCGCGGGGCGGGGGGTCGGCATGGATGTCGTCGCCACCGAAGTGAAAAAGCTGGGCGGCGGCTTGTTCATCGATACCACGGCGGGCAAGGGGTCCCGGTTCACGATCCGCCTGCCGTTCACCTTGGCAATCAGCCAGGCTCTGATCGTGCGCGTCTCCGAGGAGATCTATGCGCTGCCCCTGGCGACGGTGGAAGGCGTCGTGCGTCTGCCGCGAAACATCGTCGCCAGGCATTTGGGAAAGGATGCGCCGCTATTCGAATACGGCGGTCAGAAGTATCGCTTCCAGCAATTGGGATCGTTCGTCGGCATCGGCGCCACGCGACTTCCCGAAGCCGATGTCTCCATATCGGTGGTGCTGATCCGCGCGGGCGAGCATTCCACCGCCTTGGTCACGGATGAATTGGTCGGCAGCCGCGAGATCGTCGTGAAATCATTGGGCCCGCAGGTCTCCGGCATCCGTGGAATTGCCGGGGCCACCATTCTGGGCGACGGCCGCATCGTCATCATTCTCGACATGGGCTCGTTGGTGCGTTCCGAATGGCGCGCCCGTCCCACGGAGACCGTGGTTCTCGATCAACGCGATCGGCGTACTTTTGCGCTGGTGGTCGACGACTCAATTACCGTGCGCCGCGTGACGCAGCGCCTGCTTGAACGCAACGGTATGCGGGTGCTGACGGCCAAGGACGGCGTGGACGCCGTGTCGCTGTTGCAAGAAAATCTTCCGGATATCATATTGCTCGATATCGAAATGCCGCGGATGGACGGCTATGAGGTGGCCGCACATGTCCGCAACGATCCGCGCCTCAAGGATATTCCCATCGTCATGATCACTTCGCGGGTCAGTGAAAAACACCGCGCCCGCGCCATAGAGCTCGGTGTCGACGACTATCTCGGCAAACCCTACCAGGAAAGCCAGCTGCTCGACGCGATCGAGCCCCTCGTCAACCGCCGCCGCGCCGTCGCGAGATGATCTAAATGTCCGATTTGCGTGATGAGTTATATAGCTTGCTGGTGCCGCTGACCGGAGAAAGGCTCATCGTGCCGCGCGCCTGCGTCGCCGAAGTCATCGGTTATCAAGCTCCCGCGGAAATGACCAACGCGCCGCCCTGGTACGCGGGCCTCGTCAGCTGGAGCGGGCGCAGCGTGCCGGTGGTGTCTTTCGAAGGCGCCTTTGGTCAAACGCTTCCGACCGTCTCGAGCCGCACTCGGATCGTCATTTTTCATGCGCCCGGCGGCAGGTTGCAGTCGGGATACTTCGGCATGCTGACCCAGGGTTTTCCCCAGCTCGTGCGTGTGAACGCCGATGTGCTGCGGCCGGATCCATCGCGTAGTTTTCCCGAGCGCTCGCCCATCATCTGCCAGGTCCGAATGGTCAACGAGACGCCGTTGATACCGGATTTGGAGCGCTTGGAGGAAATGATTGCCGAGGAGACTTCGGTGATGCCCACGTGATGATCTCAAGAACGAGAACAATCTTGAGTCGTCTCGGAATTGGTCCGATTGCTATCTGGTCAGCGACTTCATCGGCGATGGCCGCCAGCCTGGATCGCGCGGGCGTGCGTCACGAACGGGTCACTTGGGACGAACTCGATCATCAATTGGAGGATTCCGCCGCACGCACGGAAATGCTCCGCAAAAGCGACGCCTTCCTGCGACAGGCAATGGCCATTCGGCCGCTTGCCTCAGTTCAATAACCCGAACACGGCAACACCGGTAGTGGTGCCGACGAACACCATGCCGTCCGCGACGGTGGGTGTGATGAATTTGTTGCCGGCGCCGAACTGATCGCGATTGCCGGCCGCTTGGTTGCTGTTGTATAGCTCATGGGCGAGATTCACGGCATCGTAGGCATGCAGCACCGCTGGATTGCCGTTCTCATGTGCCCAAACGATCCCATTCGACGTCCCACTGGCAGATACGCCGGGTGCTGTTCCGGGATAGGCAAAGTGCGTTGTGGATTGGGATTGCGGCGTGGCCGCGAGTTTGGCATTCGATATCGCGAAAGCCTTCAGCGTCGCACCAACGTCGCCGTAGTAGACGGTTCCGTTGAAATAGGCCGGCGTCGACCAAATGCCGGAGGGCACTGCGCCGCTCAAGGTCTGCCAGATCTGTGCATTGCCGGTCGAAACGAACTTGCCCATCGAATCGCGATTGACGACGTAGATATTGCCGTCTTTGCCGGCGCCGATCGCCAAATGCCTGACGGTACCCGTCGAGTCCGTCAAATCCGGCAGCAGCATGGTTCCGCCCGAGCCCAAATCCTGATCGGCTGACGATTCCGCAACTTCGTTGTACATGGTGAAGTAATCCGAGACGCTCAAGGCAGCGCCGGCGCTGGCAATCTTCAAGAAGGAGTTGCCGTAGTCTTGACCGGAAGGAAAGCCGTTGCCATCAAAAGTCGTCTCGAAGCTGCCGTTCCCCGTCAGCAGGTAGATGTTGCCGGCGGAATCCGCGGCGGGACCGCCGCCGCTCATCCAGACCGCAGGTCCGGCGCCGCCGCTGTTGGCCGCAATGTTGAGCACGGCGGTACGCGCCAAAGTGGCGCCTGAATAAGCAATGATCCAGCCGAAGTAGGGCTGGATGTCGCAGTGTGAAGTCCAGCTGGTATAGATGGTTCCATTCGACAGCAACAACGCGGCACGCTCCTCGTATTGTCCCGCATTGAACATAGTCGACCCGCCGCCGGCGGACGGATAAGTGGCCGATACTTCCACGGGACCGTTGAGCAGTTCCGCGCCGGTAGCGAGATCGAGCGCATGCAGGCGCTGGTGATAGTTCGATGCGGTGTCCTTCGACATGGCAACCACATACAGCGTGCCATGTGCGCCGGCGCCACGATCGATGACGGGGGTGGATGTGACGCCGATTTCCGGCGTTACCTGGCTGCAGCCACGCGAATCGCTCAAAGTTTCGCCCGAGGGCAGCAGCGAGACCTGCCACAAAGCGGACCCAGTATGGACGTCGAAGGCATAGACCGAGTCGTGTTCAGTGGCGACGAAGACCACGCTGTGAACCGAACCGGAAACGCTGAGTTGCGACACATAGAGCGGTTGCGAGTCGATTTTGCCGTCGACGGCCAAGGTGCGCAGCAATCCAAAGCTCGATGACGCCACATTGGCCAGGGTCAGCGTCGATTCCGTGAGATTCTGGCCGCTGCGATTCAGATCATTCTTGTATGTGAGTACATCGGTGCCGGCGGGCACCGAGCCACTTGCCACAAGCAGCGCCGCGCTGCGGCTGGTCACACTGCCGGCTGCATTGGAAACGACGACGGCAAAGGTGCTGCCGCTATCGCTCACCAAGGTGGCGGCGGTCGAATAACTGGGTCCTGTGGCACCGGCGATGGGCGAGGCCCCTTTTTGCCACTGGTAGCTCAAAGGCGCAGTGCCCGTCGCGACAACCGTGAAAGTGGCGGATTGTCCCGCCGCTACATGTTGGTCCGCCGGCTGCTGCGTGACGGCGGGCGCCGAGGTGGATGGGGGCGCGGGCGTCGTGACAGCTGCACCCTTGCCGCCGCCGCCGCATGCGGCCAGCAGGATGATGAGGGTGAAGCCGAGTGCGGTGGAAGCTATCTGTCGCATGTCGCCGCTCGCAATGGAGGCCCCTGGTGAGGATTAGTACAGGTATGTCTTGGCATTCAAGCGTCGGCCGTTCGCGACGCTCCATGGACCATTTACAAATCGCCGAAGCGCGCCTGCAGCCAGACCAATGCCGCGATGGCGGCGGTCTCGGTGCGCAGGACCCGCGGTCCCAACCCCACCTGAGAAAACCCGGCCACCCGAAAGGCCTCCAATTCGTCCGGTGCGAATCCGCCCTCGGGTCCTATGGCGATTTCGGCGTCGAGCGCGGAAGTGGTTGGGGCAACACCCCCAGCCTGCGCCGACGCGTGCAGTGCGGAGTCCGGCTCGAACACCAGTCGCGGTCCTTTGGGCGGCGCCGACTCTCCGAGATAATTGAGCAGCGGCTGGGCGGGCTCGATGGTCGGAAGGCGATTACGGCCGCATTGTTCGCAAGCGCTCACCGACACGGCCCGCCAATGAACGGATTTTGATTCGGCCTGCGCCTTGTCGAGCCGCACCACACTGCGCTGACTGAGCACCGGCACGATTCTAGCGACGCCAAGTTCCGTGGCCTTCTGGACGACAAAATCCATGCGGTCGCCGCGTGGTACGCATTGCATCAGAGTGACGCGCAGCGGCGATTCTCGATCCACCAGCCGGCTGTCGCCCACCGCTACGGACACGCGCGAGCCGCGCATTACGTCGATAGTTCCATTGAATTCCAGCCCGCTACCGTTGAACAGAATCACCTCATCGCCGCTGCGTGCGCGCAATACTTTGACCAGATGGGCCGCCGTATCGGCCGGCAGTTCAACCAGACTTCCCGGTAGCAGCGCGGCCTCGACATACACTCGGGTCAATCGCATGTGGCGAGTTCGATGCCATCCGCGGCCACTTGCACCATCAAATCCATCTCAGCCTCGTCGACGACATAGGGCGGCATGAAGTACACGACATTGCCCACGGGCCGCAGCAACACTCCTTTTTGCAAGGAGTTCCGATAGATGCGTTGCCCGCGGCGCTCGGCCCAAGGATAGGGCTCGCGGCGGGCCTTGTTCTTGACGAATTCGACGGCGAGAATCATTCCGCATTGCCGTACCTCAGCCACATGCGCGTGATTCTCGAGTTCTCGGGCACGTCTCCCAAGATAGGCGGCCTTGGTCCGATTGCGCTCGATGACGTGGTCGGTTGCGAATATGTCGAGAGTCGCCAATGCGGCGGTACACGCCAATGGATTGCCCGTATAGCTATGGGAGTGGAGGAAGGCGGTCAACTTGGTATATTCGTCGTAGAACGCCCCGTAGATGTTTTCAGTGGTCAGCACAGCGGAAAGCGGCAAATATCCGCCGGTTAGGCCCTTCGACAGGCATAGAAAGTCCGGGGTGATGCCGGCCTGCTCGCACGCAAACATCGTACCGGTCCGCCCGAAGCCGACGGCAATCTCATCGGCGATCAGATGCACGCCGTAGCGGGTGCACGCGTCGCGCAGGCGGGACAGATACACCGGGTGATACATGCGCATGCCGCCGGCGCATTGCACCAGCGGTTCGACGATGACGGCCGCCAGCTCCCACGCGTGATGGGCCAGAAGCCGCTCCATGTGGGCGAACTGCCGCAACGAATAGGACTCCCACGACTCGCCGGCTTCACGGTAATAGCAATCCGGAGAGGGTGCGGTGAGAACATCCATCAACAACGGCTTATACAAGGTCTTGTAGAGTTCCACGTTGCCCACCGCCAAAGCGCCTAAAGTCTCGCCGTGGTAGCTGTTCTGCAGCGTCAGGAACCGGGCTTTTTTCGGCATTCCGCGGTTTTGCCAATAGTGAAAGCTCATCTTGATCGCTACTTCCACGGCGGCGGAGCCGTTGTCCGCGAAGAAGCACCGGGTCAATTCGGCGGGCGTCAGCGCCACCAGTTGTTCGGCGAGACGTATTGCCGGCTCGTGAGTGAATCCGGCGAATATTACATGCTCGAGATTGCCCAGCTGATCCGCGAGCGCCGCATTGATGCGCGGGTTCGAGTGGCCGAACAGATTGACCCACCATGAGCTCACGGCATCCAGATAGCGCTTGCCGTCGAAGTCCTCGAGCCAGGCCCCGCTACCGCGCCGGATCGCGATCATCGGCAGGGTCTCGTGGTCCTTCATTTGCGTGCACGGATGCCAGACGACACCGAGGTCGCGTCGCGCGAGCTCAGCGGAGTAGGACTGATTTTCTGTAATTGCGTTCATAAGATCGGAATTGTCGCATATGCTAACGCTCGTAACGGTAACGGGAGGAAGCGGACTTGCGGGTTGATCTCAACAGCGGGCTGCTGCAAGGGGCCAGGCAAGTCGCTTCGCCGAACTTCGACGCGCGGCCGGCGGGCGTGGAGGCTGATCTGATCGTCGTTCACGGCATCAGCCTGCCGCCCGGTGAATTCGGGGGGCCGTGGATCGACCGGCTGTTTACCAATGCACTGCCGCCCGAAGTGCATCCCTATTTTGCCGAAGTCGGCGCGCTCCGAGTCTCGTCGCATTTGGTGGTGAGCCGCGACGGTGCAGTGACTCAGTACGTAGGCTTCGCAGATCGTGCGTGGCACGCAGGCAAGTCCAGCTACCAAGGCCGTGAAGCATGCAACGACTTCTCGGTGGGAGTGGAATTGGAAGGAACCGATATGCTGCCGTACGAGCCTGCGCAATATGGCGCGCTGGCGGAGGTGGTGGCCGCATTGTGCGCCGCCTATCCGAGCCTGTCTGCGGAGCGCCTGACCGGCCACAGCGATATTGCGCCCGGGCGTAAAACCGATCCCGGGCCGGCGTTCGACTGGGTAATCGCTCGTCGCCGGATTGCGGCCGCCTGCGCCCGGAAACCACGCCGCTAGGCCGATTCGAGCGCGCGCCTAAATCAGGTGTGAACCGCGTCACACTTTCATCCCCACATCTTACGTGCTGAAGCCAGCAGAATTTCTCTCCCGCGCCGACAATTAGGGGACGGTCGACACCGTACTTCATACCGGGAGGGCTATTGATTCGTTGGTTCGCGGACCTTCCCATCGAGCGCAAGCTTCGAGCGGTCATTATCGTGCCCGCGATCGCGGTCTTCGCCGTGGCAATGATCGCGCACATGGCGATGAATCTGCTGCATTTGCGCGCCGACCTGCAATGGAGCGCCGAGCGCGTTGCCAGGATCACAGGCGCAGGCACCATCGAAGCGCTGCGCCTCGGTGACGAGAAAGCAGCACTTAAGGCCATGAGCGGGCTTAGCGACGAGTGGCTGGTCAGCGACGCTGAAGTGTTCGCGCCGAACGGCCAGTTGCTTGCAACGTACCGGCACGCCCAAAACGAGGCCCGCTTGGAGGCGTCGGCCGTGCAGAATTCCGTCGCAATTCCGCTCGTGAGTGCGGCGATCGATCCGCAGCACCCGCAATTGTCTTTTGATCGAAGCCATTTTCGTATTGCTGCCGCGATCGTGCGTGGCGGCCGCGTGCTGGGTGCCGTGCATATTTCCGTGCCGCCTGATGTGATGTATCCGGAATGGTCGGGCTACATTCTCATCACTCTGGCGGCAATAGCTGCCGCCGTCTTGAGTGCCTATTGGCTGGCAGCACGCCTGCAGCACCAGATATCCGGGCCGATCGTCAATCTGGCTCAAACCATGCAACGGGTATCGATGGAGGAAGATTATAGTCTGCGCGTCGAGCGCAATTCCCAAGATGAAGTCGGGTCGCTCATCGACGGATTCAATCAAATGCTCGGCCAGATTCGGCACCGCGATTCGCGCCTGGAGAAATATCGCCAATTTCTCGAGCAGCAAGTCGAGGAGCGCACCATCAACTTAGGGAATGCCAATCTGGACCTGAAGCTCGCGATCGGCGAGGCAAATCGCGCCAAAGAAGCCGCTGAGCGGGCCAGCAGCGCCAAGAGCGAATTTCTCGCGCGCATGAGCCACGAGATCCGCACACCCATGAACGGTGTGATGGGCATGTCGGAACTACTGCAGGCGACCGAGCTCACTCCGCGGCAGCGGCACCTCTCGGAAACCATATCCCATTCTGCGGAAGCACTGCTGCATATCATCAACGATATTCTGGATTTCTCGAAAGTCGAGGCGGGAAGGCTGGAGCTCGAAAAAGTCGAATTCGGACTGCGCGAAGCGGTTGAGGAGACCATCGAGATATTCGCCGCACGCGCCCATGCGAAGGGCTTGGAGCTGGCGTGCGCCATCGACCTTGACGTCCCCGGTACCGTCTGCGGCGATCCGACGCGTTTGCGTCAGGTTCTCATCAACTTCGTGGGTAACGCCATCAAGTTCACCGACTCCGGAGAGGTCATCGTCCGCGTCCGAACCGTCGGCAAGGACTGCGGGCTGCGCTTCGAAGTTACCGACACCGGCATCGGCATTTCCGAAGAGGCGCAGACCCACATATTCAACGCATTCAGCCAGGCCGATTCCTTCACCACGCGCAAATACGGTGGCACCGGCCTGGGGTTGGCGATATGCCGGCAGCTGGCGGCCTTGATGGGTGGTCAGGTCGGAGTCCACAGTGAGATCAATCGCGGCGCCACATTCTGGTTCGAAGTGGAGCTCGAGACCGTAGCTGATGCCGCGCCGACGCTGACGCGCCTGCCGCGGCTCAATCTCATCGGACTGCGCGCGCTGATCGTCGACGACAACGCGAGCAATCGCGAGATTCTGCAGCAGCATCTGCAGTCATGGGGCGTGGAAGCAACTGCCGTGGATACCGGTGCCGCGGCGCTCGCCGCATTGAGCGTTGAGGGCGGGCCGGGCTTCGATCTGGGTTTGGTGGATGATCAGATGCCGGGCACCAGCGGAATTCAGTTGGCGCGGCGCATCCGCGAAAATTCCCGCTGGTCGACTCTACGCCTCATTCTGCTCAGCACCCGCGATGACTATGATGCCGGCTCGGATGGGGCGTCGTTATTTACCGCCATGCTCACCAAACCGCTGCGCCGATCCCAGTTGTTCAGCTGCGTCTCTCGCGTGATGACCATGCAGGATGGGGCGGCGCCGGTAGATGTCCCGGGAAACCGTGCGCCCGTGATGCCGGCACCGGCGGCGTCGGGCGCGCGCGCGGTGGGTCCGAAGATTCTATTGGTGGAGGACAACCCAGTGAATCGCGAGGTTGCAGTCGGCATGCTCGAGAGCCTGGGCTGCGCCACCGACGCCGCGGAAAACGGCTGGCAAGCAATCGAGGCGATGAGTGCGGCGACGTACGATGCCGTGCTCATGGATTGCCAGATGCCGGTCATGGACGGGTTGACCGCCACCGGCGAAATCCGGCGCCGCGAACACAATTCGGGCGCGGCGCGGGTGCCTATCATCGCGCTGACCGCGAACGCCATGGAGGGCGACCGTGAACGCTGTCTGGCGGCGGGAATGGATGACTTCCTCAGCAAGCCTTTCACCCAGCAACAGATCGCCACGCTGTTGAAGCGTTGGCTGGCGCTGCGGGCGTTGCCGGAATCCGACCGCCGCGACTCATCCAGAGTGCCTCTGATCGATGCGGGTGTATTGCGCAACATCGCCGCGCTGGCAAAGCCGACACTGTTGAACTCCATGATTGATCTGTACCTGCAGCATTCGCCTGCACTGATCGGGGCAATTGAGGCCGCTGCGGCAAATAGGCAGCCCGATACGCTGTCGCATGCCGTGCATACGCTCAAATCCAGTACCGCCAATTTGGGCGGCACGCGGCTGGCCATGGCGGCGAAGGAATGCGAAGCCATGCTGCGCGACGGAGGAATTACCCAAGTCGCTCCGATCGTGTCGAAAATTCGCAAAGAGTACCAAGAGTTTTGCGCCGCGCTGTCGCGCGAGCGCTCGCCCAACGCCGCATGAGCGGCGCGTGCAACCGCCAGAGGAAAAGATGAACGCACCCGAAAATCCGCCAAATGTTCCTGCCACTGTGCTGGTGGTCGACGATGATCCCGGCGCTCGTTTGTTGGTTGGAATCGCGCTGGAAATGGCCGGCTTCAAGGTCATCTCGGCCGGCGACGGCATGGCCGCACTAAGCCAATTTCACGAGCATTCCGTGGACTGCGTCGTGCTCGACGTGGTCATGCCGGGGATGAACGGCTTCGACGTGTGCAGCACGCTTCGGCGGATGCCCGAAAGCCGTCATGTCCCCATATTGATGCAGACCAGTCTTGACGACATGGAGTCGGTCAATCGTGCCTACAATGCGGGCGCCACCGACTTCTCCTCCAAGGGCATCAATCCGATGCTGTTGGCGCAGCGGGTCAAGTTCTTGGTGCGCTCGAAGCAAACGCAGGACCAGCTCCGCGAGAGCGAAGCCCGTGTCCGCTATCTCGCCTACTATGATCCGCTCACCGCCTTGCCGAACCGGCAGCGCTTGTTACAGATCTTGGAGCAGCATATCGCGTGGGCGGAACCGCGCCAGCGAGGCCTGGCGGTATTGATGTTCGATGTCGACAATTTCTCGCGCATCAACGACACGCAGGGTCAAGCAGTGGGTGATGTGGTATTGAAGGAAGTCGCACACCGCCTGCAGGGTTGCTTGCGCGATTCGCAGCGCACCTTGGGTGCGGCGGATGAGAGTATCGAGAAGCAGGAAATCACTGACTGGGTGGCGCGCACCGGCGGCGACAAGTTCGCCCTCGCTCTGCCCGGAGTGGCCACCGCCGAGATGGTGCAAGCGGTGGCGCAGCGCGTGCAGTCGGCGCTGGCGCGACCCTTCGTGGTAGCGCAACAGGACATCCCACTGTCGGCAACCATCGGTGTCAGTCTATTCCCGAGCGATGCAGCCACCCCCGAGGCGCTCATCAAGAATGCCGAAGCGGCCATGCATCATGCCAAGAAAGCGGGACACGGCGCGATCGAGTACTTCAATAAATCCATCAGCACCCGCGCCGCCAAGCACCTGTCCATGGAGGCCGATTTGCGCAGGGCCTTGGAGCGCGACGAATTCACCTTGAACTATCAGCCGCGACTGGCACTCAAGGATTTGCGCGTCGAGGCAGTCGAAGCGCTATTAAGATGGCGGCATCCGCAGCGTGGCTTCGTGGCGCCTGATGAGTTTATTCCGCTGGCGGAACAAAGCGGATTCATCGTCGAGATCGGCGATTGGGTGCTGCGGGAGGCATGCGCGCAGGTGCGTCGCTGGCGCGACGCCGGAGGACCGCTCTGGCAGGTGGCAGTGAATGTCTCCGGAGTGCAATTCCGCGACGGCAGTCTGGTGTCGCGCGTGTCCCGGGCGATTGATGCAGCCGGCATTGAATCACGAATGATCGAGCTGGAATTTACCGAAGGTGCGTTGATCGAATATTCCGCCGCGGTGAGCAAGGCCGTGAAATCGCTCAAGCAACTCGGCGTGGCTACCGCGCTCGACGATTTCGGTACCGGCTACAGTTCACTCTCCTACCTGCGGCATTTTCCGATCGACACGTTGAAGATAGATCGCGCCTTTGTGCGCGACATCGCGTCGAAGCACGGCGGCAATGCGCCGCTGGTCGATGCCATCATCGCCATGGCGACGAGTTTGGGGCTCGCAACGGTGGCCGAAGGCGTCGAAACCGAGGCGCAGTGGCAATACCTGAAAACTCGCCACGCAAATCAGGTGCAAGGCTTCTTGTTCTGCCGTCCATTGGGAATCGAAGAGTTGGCGCTCTGGCATGCCGACTGGCTGCATGCCAATCATTTGACGTCGGCAATCGTGGCCTGAGGGCCGCTATTTCTGCGTGCGCCGCCAGACCACTTCGCTGCCACGTTCGTGACGGGCCAGCACCCGCGCCAGCACGAACAACAGATCTGACAGACGATTCACGTATTTTAGGGTCTCGGGCGCGACATTTTCGGCACGTGCCAGCGACCAACACCGGCGCTCGGCTCGCCGGCATACGGCCCTGGCAACATGGCACGCCGCCGCCGCGGGCCCCCCGCCCGGCAGAATAAATTCCTTAAGTGGCGGCAGGTCGTCGTTGAACCCATCCAATTCGCTCTCCAGTCGGTCGACATGGGACGAGTCGATCATGCGATGTCCGGGGATGCACAGTTCCCCGCCCAGATCGAAGAGATCGTGCTGCACTTCGGTGAGGCAGCGCGTTATCGCGGGTGGCAGCGCGGGAACGGCCAGCACCACGCCGATTGCGCTGTTGGTTTCGTCCACCGTCCCGTAAGCCTCGACGCGCAGGTTCTCCTTCGCCACCCGCGATCCATCTCCCAGGCCAGTAGTGCCGTCATCGCCGGTGCGCGTATAAATCTTGCTGAGGCGGTTGCCCATTATTGCGAATCTCCACGTCCGAGGGTGCGACGGTAGCACAAGGTTTGCTAAGGTTGCGCCTATGAAACCCTCGCCAGAATTGCAGGCGGCCCTCGATGCCGCGAAACAGGCCGCCCACATCGCACGCTCCATGTTCCAGCACAATATCGAAGTGCGGATCAAGGCGGACAAGTCGCCCGTCACCGAGGCCGATGTGCGCTGTGAAATTGCGATTCGCGAGATTCTCGAGTCGCGGTTTCCGTCGCACGGCTTTTATGGTGAGGAAACCGGATCCCGCGACGCGGATGCCGAGAGTCTATGGCTGGTGGATCCCATCGACGGGACCAAAGCTTTCGTGCGCGAATATCCGATGTTTTCCACCCAGATAGCCCTGATGCGCCGCGGCGAGATCGTGCTGGGCGTATCGAGCGCCCCGGTATACGGCGAGCTCAGCTTTGCCGAGCGAGGTTGCGGCGCCTATTTGAACGGCAAATCCATAGGCGTCAGCACGGTATCGACCCTGGATGCGGCGGCGCTCTCCGCAGGCAATATCAGAACGCTTGCCTTGGATGGCCGGTGGCCGAAATACGGCGCCCTCGTAGCGCAAGTCAATCGCATTCGGGGCTATGGCGATTTTCTCCACTATCACCTGCTGGCCGGCGGCAAGATCGACGCCGTGATCGAATCCGATGTGAACATTCTGGACATCGCGGCGTGTGCCGCTATCGTCGCCGAGGCGGGAGGGCGATTCACGGACCTCAACGGGGGGCCGGTTACCCTGCAGTCCACTTCGGTACTCGCGACCAACGGGCGTTTGCACGCAGCGGTATTGGCGGCGTTGGCTTAGGCTTGAAAGAAAATCCGGCGGCCGTTGATTTCCGCCGCCTCGAACCGCGTGTCATACAGTCCGGACAAGTGCTGCGCGGTGAGAATATCGCCCACGGGGCCGCACTGCCAATTGCCGCCCTTGCCGATCAGCAGGGCTGAGTCGGCAAACCTTGCCGCGAGATTCGGGTCATGCAGAGTGGCTATGACGGCTGCGCCTGAATCGGCACGCTCGCGCAGCAGCTGCAGTGCTTCAAGTTGGTGGTTCGGATCGAGTTGATTGGTGGGTTCGTCCAGTAGGAAGATCCTCGGTGTTTGCGCCAGGACAGCGGCCAAGGCGGCGCGCCGCCGCTCTCCCCCGGATAGCGTGAGCACATCGCGTTCCTCGTAGCCGGCAAGCCCCACGGCGGCCAGCGCAGCGGACGCGATGGCAAGGTCATGGGCCGACTCCCACTGCCAGCGCGCGATGTGCGGGTGGCGGCCGAGCAGGACGGTTTCGATGACGCTGGAGGGGAAGGGGTCTTCGACATTTTGCGGCAGCAGCGCCAATTCGCGCGCGAGCGCCCGTCGCGGCCAATCGGCCAGCGGCCGGCCGCAGATCAGCAGTTCTCCGGCCTTCGCGGGGCGCAGGCCCGCAAAAGTATGCAAGGCAAGGCTTTTCCCGGAGCCGTTTGGGCCGAGAACTGCGAGCATCGAGCCGCGATTCACCTGCAGATCGAGGCCGCGCACCAGTACCCGCGAGGAGACGCAAACATCCATGCCCCTGCATTCGAACAACGGGGCTGCCGTGGCCGGTGACATTGTGCGTGCCTCAGCGGGCATGCTGCGGCCACCGTATTTCTAGCGCCGTCGCGGGGCCGATGACGACTTCATCGAGATTTTCTACCTGCTGCGATTTTTGCGGCGCCAGCGCGCGGCGTCCCGCCATCAATTCCGCGGTCATTTGCGGGTACAGCGGCGACTGCGAGGGATTGCCATAGCCGTCCGGAAACCGCGGCGTGTCGTCGACGAAATTGTACTTGTCGGTTGCGCCCAAGGTGTGCAGCAGTTCATGAGCAATCACCACATCGTTCGTGGCGGACATCTGGGACGCCGCAAATGCATACACCACGCCGATCAGCCCCTTGGTCAGGCCCAAAGAATGCGGCACTGTCGGTGTCAACGCGGGATCATGATACAAAATGAACAAGCGGATATCCTCGGGCTCGTGGGAATGCCCGCTGACGTGCCACGCCCAGTAGCGCAGCCGCAGGCTCCAAAGAGCGGTAGATAGCAGACCGGCGCCTTCCGCGCGTTGCGGCGGGTGAACCTGCAACTCGGGCTTGAGGCGAATCTTGGTGGGCTCGCTGTCGTTGAGGCCGTAGCGTTCGGCCTCGCGGGCAAAGAACCGATCGATGGGTTTGAAGCTCTCCACATCCAGAGCGGCCAGGTACGCCCGCGTGACAGGGCTGTCGTCCGCCGCAATCGGGTAAATGGCGACGTACAGAGGTTCACGCCAGCGCGTACTGCGGTAGCCATCCTGCCAAGCCGTGAGCGCGACCACCAACAAGATCAGCAATAGGATCGCGATGCGCAGCATCTTGAATCCGCTGCGATTTTGCGGAACGTCGCCGGGTATCCCGCCGCGCTTCGCCCCGCCGCCGCGCGCCGGCGGGGTGCGGCGGCCCGATGCGGTGCCGCGGGGCGTGTTCATTCGGCGCTCTGAACGCTGAAATCGACGAGTTCCCCATCCACGGCCGCATAGGACACCATCATTGGCTTGCAGCAGACGGGACAATCCTCGACGTAGGATTGCTCGGGCACCGACAAGTCGAGCGTCAGGTTAACCGTCTCCCAGCAATGGGGGCACGTGGCGTCATGTCCTTGGAGGAGGTTCATCCGTTCAATAGTACCTGCTGACCGCTGGTTTCGCGTCGGCGGCGGGCCGGCGCCGGGAATTACCCTACATTGTGCCGGCATACCGTCACAAACTCGCCAAGGCCGCTATACTTGGGGGCTGAGGCGGGGGATTTATACGAGGAACCATGGAGCCGACAGATACGTCTGGGTCTGATTATTTCCATCGAGTGGTAGATTGCCAGTGGGCCTGTCCGGCGCACACCGATGTTCCTGAGTACATACGCCTAATCGCTCAGGGCGAATTCACCGCTGCGTACATGGTGAATCGAGAGTCCAACGTTTTCCCCGGCATCTTAGGTCGGGTCTGCGACAGGCCCTGTGAGCCGGCCTGCCGCCGCGGCCGAATCGAGGAAAAGCCGGTCGCCATCTGCAGATTGAAGCGTGTGGCGTCTGATCATCGCGACGACGTCACCGCCTTGCTGCCCAAGGCCCCACGCGAGAAGAACGGCAAGCGCGTCGCCTGCATCGGCGCGGGTCCGGCCTCGCTCACCGTCGCCAACGACTTGCTGCCTCTGGGCTACGAGGTGACGATTTTCGAGCAATACGCCGTGCCGGGCGGTTTGATGCGCACGAATATTCCGGCATTCCGGCTTCCCGCGAATGTTCTTGATGAGGAAATCGGCTTCATCGTGAATATGGGCGCGGACTTGCGCCTGAATTCGCCGGTCAAGAGCATGCGGCAGCTGCTCGAATCGGAAGATTTCGACGCGGTCTTCGTGGGTTCAGGGGCGCCGAAGGGCAAGGAACTCGATCTGCCGGGCCGTCACGACACAGACCGCGTCCACATCGGCATCACCTGGTTGGAGTCAGTAGCCTTCGGGCATATCGAGCGTGTCGGCGAGCGGGTGCTGATCATCGGCGTCGGCAATACGGCGATGGACTGTTGCCGCAGTTCGCTGCGGCTCGGCGCCAACGACGTGAAAGTCATGGCGCGCAAGCCCCGACAGTTCTTCAAAGCGTCGGAATGGGAACTCGAGGATGCCGAGCACGAGAACGTAGCTATCATCGTCAACCACGCGCCGAAGTCCTTTGTGGCCGAAGGCGGAAAGCTGCGCGGCATGTTGTTCGAAAAGCTGGAATACGATATCGAAAACGGCGACATCAAGGCGACGCGATCGCTCGGCGAAGTGTTTATTCCTTGCGACGACGTCATTCTCGCCATCGGTCAAGAGAACGCCTTTCCATGGATAGAGAAAGACGTTGGCATCGAACTGGACAAGTGGAACGTGCCCAAGGTGGATAAGGTCACTTTCCAGTCCACCCTACCGCAGGTGTTTTTCGGCGGCGACGCGGCGTTCGGTCCCAAAAACATCATTTGGTCGGTCGAGCATGGGCATCAAGCCGCCATTTCGATCCACAAGTTCTGTCACGACCAACGCGTCGATGAGCGGATGGCGCGCGGCGTAACCTTGTCCAGCCGCAAGATGGGCATGCACGAGTGGGCGTACAAGAACGAATATAACGGCGTGGAGCGGCGCTTGGTGCCGCACGTCGGACTGGTCGATCGATTCAAGAAAATAAACATCGAAGTGGAGCTCGGATTCACCGCCGAGGAAGCCGCTCTGGAGGTTCAGCGCTGTTTGAATTGCGACGTGCAGACGGTCTTCGCGGCGAAATTGTGCATCGAGTGCGATGCCTGCATCGATATTTGCCCGGTGGATTGCCTCACCATCACCCACAACGGCACCGAATCCGAATTGCGCGCAAATCTGAAGGCCCCGGCCACCAATCGCTCGCAGGCACTGTACGTGTCGTCGGCGCTGCCGCAGACCGCACGGGTGATGGTGAAGGATGAAGACGTCTGTGTGCATTGCGGCCTATGCGCCGAGCGCTGTCCGACCGCTGCATGGGACATGCAAAAATCGACGATTCGCATTCCGTATGCGATCGATCAGGAGGTCGCCGCATGCCCGGCATAACCGGCAATGCTAATCGTGTGAACGATTTCGTGATGAAGTTCGCGAATGTCAACGGCACCGGCTCGGCCAGCGCCAATTCGATGGTCATGAAGGCCGTATTCCGCATGGGCGTGCCGGTGACAGGCAAGAATTATTTCCCCTCGAACATTCAAGGCCTGCCGACCTGGTACGAGATCCGCGTGACGCGCGACGGCCACATGGCGCGCGCCGGGCGCGTCGACCTGATGCTCGCGATGAACAGCGAGACCTATGCCGCCGACGTCCGCGAGGTCGCC
>JANYJY010000029.1 GCA_025358295.1 Gammaproteobacteria bacterium | reverse complement strand
GCTCGAAGGCCACGTTCAGGCCGCCCCCGGGGGCCGCTACTCCCGAGTCGTTAGGAGCCGGAGGTGAAAGATAACGTTCTCGATCTACTCATCTATCTATTCGAGAATTACATGAGCGCCGACGACGAGCCCAGGCCGGATCGCGGTATTCTGAAACTCGAATTGGAGAAGGCGGGTTTCGCGGAGCCCGATATTGGGCGCGCTTTGGAATGGCTGGACGGGCTGTCAGGCGAGCAACTCGGCAAGGTAGCCGAAGCCACCGCGCGCGCTGTGCGCGTCTTCAGCAGTCAGGAATTGTCGAGACTCGATACCGACGTGCGCGGCTACCTCATGTATCTGGAAAACGTGAAAATATTGTCGGGCACCCAGCGCGAGCTCGTCATCGATCGCCTCATGGCGCTCGAGGCCGATGAAATCGACATTGAACAAGTGAAATGGGTCGTCTTGATGGTGCTGTTCAGCCAACCCGGACAAGAATCCGCGTATGCGCAGATGGAAGACCTGGTCTTCGAAGAGCGCTCTGACGCATTGCATTAAACGACTTTGAGCAGCAACCTCGTTATCGTGGAATCGCCGGCCAAGGCGAAGACCATCAAGAAATACCTCGGTAAGGACTTCGAAGTCCTCGCCTCCTATGGCCATGTTCGCGACCTCGTGCCGAAAGAAGGCGCTGTTGATACGGCACACCACTTCGCCATGAAGTACCAGGTGGTCGAACGCAACCAAAAGCATGTCGACGCCATCTCGCGCGCCCTCAAAAAAGCCAAGTCGCTGTTCCTAGCGACCGACCCTGACCGCGAGGGCGAGGCCATCTCCTGGCATCTGTACGAACTCCTCAAAGCCCAAGGCGAACTGGAGGGAAAATCAGTCCAGCGAGTGGTTTTTTACGAAATCACCAAGAACTCAGTGCGCGAAGCCATGGCAAGCCCGCGGGAGCTGTCCGTCGACCTGGTTAACGCGCAACAGGCGCGCCGCGCGCTGGATTTTCTCGTGGGATTCAATCTCTCCCCCTTGCTGTGGAAAAAAGTGCGCCCCGGCTTGTCCGCGGGCCGCGTCCAGAGCCCGGCATTGCGCATGATCTGCGAGCGCGAAGACGAAATCGCCGCCTTTGTAGCCCGGGAATATTGGTCGATTGATGCAGAGCTCGAGCATTCTGAGCAGAAATTTCCCGGTAAGCTGGTGGAGTACCAGGGTGCCAAGGTCGAGCAGTTCAGCTTTACCACGGAACCTGAAGCCCGCGCTGTCGAAAGCACGCTCAAGGATGCCGCCAAGGGGACGCTCACCGTACTGTCGGTGGACCGCAAGCAGCGCAAGCGCAATCCGGCTCCGCCCTTCACCACCTCGACCCTGCAGCAGGAAGCCGCCCGCAAGCTGAGCTTCAGTGCGCAGAAGACCATGCGCGTCGCGCAGCAACTGTATGAGGGCATCGACATCGGCGAAGGTCAGGTCGGCCTGATTACCTACATGCGCACGGACTCGCTCAATTTGGCCCAGGAAGCCGTCGGCCAAATTCGCGACGTAATCGTGCAGCTGTACGGCACGGCGGGGCTCGCGGAGGAACCGCGCGTGTTCCGCACCAAGTCCAAGAACGCGCAGGAAGCCCACGAAGCAATCCGCCCAACTGCGGCGAATGTGCTGCCGGCCGACATCGAGAGCAAGCTCGAGTCCGACCAGTTCCGGCTGTATTCCCTGATCTGGAAGCGCACCGTGGCCTGTCAGATGGCCCCGGCCATCTTCGATACCGTCGCCGTGGATATGCTCGCCGGCGAGGACGGCGCGAAACGGACTGTGCTGCGCGCGAACGGCTCCACCTTGGTGAAGCCGGGCTACATCTCCGTGTATCAGGAAGGCATGGACGACGTCGTGCAGGACGACTCGGATCACGTGCTGCCGCCGATGCAGGAAGGCGATCATGTGAAGCTAACGGGCATCGTACCGACGCAGCATTTCACCGAGCCGCCGCCGAGATTCTCCGAGGCGTCATTGGTCAAGGCGCTGGAGGAATACGGCATCGGCCGCCCCTCGACCTATGCATCCATTATTTCCACATTGCGCGACCGTCAGTACGTCGACATCGAAAGCAGGCGGTTCACGGCCACGGATATCGGCAAAATCGTCAGCCGCTTCCTGACCCAATACTTCACGACGTATGTGGACTACGACTTCACCGCGAAGATGGAAGACTCGCTCGACGGCGTGGCAAACGGCGAGCAGGAATGGGTGCCGTTGCTGGAAAAGTTCTGGAAACCGTTCATCGATCTCGTCAATCATACGGAATCGTCGGTGAGCCGCGAGGAAGTCGCCCAGGCCAGAGACTTGGGGAAGGATCCGGTGAGCGGCAAGCCGATGAGCGTGCGCATGGGGCGATTTGGCCCCTTTGTGCAAATCGGCACCAAGGACGATGCGGACAAGCCGCGCTTCGCCGGTCTTAGACCCGGTCAAAAAATGGACGCAATCAGCCATGAGCAGGCCATTGAGCTGTTCAAATTGCCGCGCAAGCTCGGCACCACCGCAGCGGGCGATGAAATCACGACCAACGTCGGGCGCTTCGGTCCCTATGTGAAATATGGCGCCAAGTACGTATCGCTGAAAACGGACGACCCCTACGAAATCACTCCCGAGCGCGCGTTGGAGGTCATTCGTGAAAAAGAGATTGCCGACGCCAATCGGTTGATCTTGGATTTTCCCGACGCCGGCATTCAAGTGCTGAACGGCCGGTACGGTCCATACATCACCGACAAGGAACGCAATGCGAAAATTCCGAAGGACAAGGAACCCAAGAGCCTGACCTTGCCGGAATGCCAGGCACTGCTCGCGGCCGCGCCGGTACGCACCTTCGGAAAATGGGGCCGCGGGGCCAAGAAAGGGGCGAACGCCAAGGCAAAATCGAGCAAGGCGGCCCCGAAGGCGGCGAAGCCGGATGCGGCATCCGATAAACCCGTGGTCGCCGGCAAAGCAAAGAAGCGGGCCGCCAAGGACACGAAGGCCGCCGCAGACAAAACGGCGCCGGTGCAGGCCGCGGCTGCCGCCAAGCCTAAGATCAAGTCCAAGAAGAGTTACACAAAAAAGAAGTCGTAAACTTCCATGAATGCAGCGGCGGTCAAGAGCTACCTGAACGACTTGCATGACCGCATCACCGCGGCCGTGGAAGGCATTGATACCGTAAAATTCCGGCGTGATACTTGGACGAGATCCGAGGGGGGCGGCGGCGAGAGCCGCGTTTTGAGCGCCGGCACGGTGTTTGAGCGCGCCGGCGTGTCGTTCTCGCATGTCTTTGGAGAAAAGATGCCGCCTTCGGCGTCGAATCAGCGTCCCGAAATCGCCGGGGCGCCCTTTGAGGCCATGGGCCTGTCGCTGGTGTTTCATCCGCGCAATCCTCACGCGCCCACCACCCATTGTAACGTCCGGTTTTTGACTGCCACCCCAAGCAGCGGTCCTCCGGTGTGGTGGTTCGGCGGCGGCTTCGATCTCACCCCTTACTATCCGTACGATGAGGATGTACTGCATTGGCACCGCACGGCGCGCGAGGCCTGCCTACCCTTCGGTGCGGATATTTATGCGAAGTACAAAGAGTGGTGTGATCGCTATTTCTTTCTGCCGCACCGAAATGAAACACGCGGCGTCGGCGGTCTGTTCTTCGACGATCTGAACCAAGACGGATTCGAGCCATCGTTCGGCCTGCTTCGCAGCGTAGGGGACCATTTTCTGCCTGCCTACATGCCGCTCGTGGAGCGCCGCAAGGATCAAGCCTACGGTGAGCGAGAGCGGCAGTTTCAGCTCTACAGGCGCGGCCGCTACGTGGAATTCAACTTGGTCTACGACCGCGGCACCTTGTTCGGCCTGCAATCCCGCGGCCGCACCGAATCGATTCTCATGTCCATGCCACCGCTGGTGCGCTGGGAATACGACTGGCAGCCCGAGCCAGGCTCCCCGGAGGCGCGGCTGTACGACGAGTTCTTACGCCCCAGAGCGTACCTCGGCGAACTTGACCGGTCTTGAGCGAGCCGTTCCAGCCGCCGCTGCGAATCGGGATTCTCGGCACCGCCAGAATCGCCCGCGCTTTCATCGACGGCGTTACGGACTCCCAGCGCGTCACGGTGACCGCAGTGGCCAGCCGCGACGCGGTCAGAGCCGCGGCGTTCGCCCGAGAATCGGCAATCGCCCGACATTTTGGCTCATATGAAGCTCTGCTGGCCGATCCTGACATCGATGCGGTCTATATACCGCTGCCCAACAGCCTGCACGCCGAGTGGTCGATCCGCGCCGCGCGAGCCGGCAAGCATGTGCTTTGCGAGAAGCCCTTATCCGCTACGGCCGGCGAGGCCCGGGATATGTTCGACGCGGCCCGCCGTCACCGCGTTCACATCGTCGAGGGCTACCCCTACCGGGCGCAGCCGCAGACTCTCAAACTTCGCGGCATGTTGGACGCCGGCCTCATCGGCGAGGTGCGGTTAATTCAGGCCAGTTTCGGTTTCACGCTCGACAGCGGCGCGAACATTCGCTGGAGTTCGCAACTCGCAGGCGGCGCGCTCATGGACATTGGCTCCTACCCGGTCAGTCTGGTGCGCATGATCGCCAAAAATCGTCCGCGGCGCGTTCATGCCATCGCACAATGGACCGATGGGGGCGTTGATAGTGCGCTGGCCGCCACATTGGAATTCGCCGACGGGCTCATCGCACAGATCGCCTGTAGCTTCGGCACCAGCCTCCACCGCCAGGCACTGATCGCCGGAACTCATGGAACCATTCAAACGACGTATCTCAATCATACGTCGACGCCGCTGCAGGCAGCCCTGCAGCTTCGTGTCGGAGCCGACCGGGACGCGGTCGACTCGACGGTACAAACTTCTCCGGTCAACGGCTTTCTGGCAGAGGCGGAGTCATTCGAGCGTCTGATTCGGCAAGGCCCGACCCAGTGGTCGGGCACCACGCCCGAGGAATCCGTCGACATCATGCTGACCATCGAAGCCATGCTCGAGAGCGCCCGCAGCGGCGGCACGATCGACATTCCGGCGGCTTAAGCCCGGCGCTAGTGCCCGAGAGCAAAGACGTAGTATTTGCGCAGATTCTCGTGCACCGTCCAAGTTCCCTTGGCGCCGGTTTCGACGATGAATACATCGCCGGCCTTGAGCGTGACCGGCGGCTTTCCCTCGATTGCGATGGTGCAGCTTCCCGCGAGCAGATGACAGTATTCCCAGGCATCGTAGTCGATCTTCCAAACCCCGGGCGTCGATTCCCAAATGCCGGCGAGCATTTTTCCGTCGTCCGACGTGTGCAAATTCCAGGTCTTGGTATGCGGATCGCCGCTCACTGCCGTTCCCGGCCAGGGTGCGTCCTGCTCCAATGGTGCGGTCAGATCGCGTAGCGGCAATAATCGGTTGGCCATGGTGTCACCTTGTCTTGTTAAAAAACGGGCACGGTAGCGCCTCACGCCATGCTCGGCAAGTTGCGCCGCTCTCGGCCGCAGGAATCAAGGATGGCCGATAGCGATGCGCTCGATGACGCAGGGCAGAGTTTCATCGCCGAAGGACAAATACACATGCTGCTCGGCGACAGTGAAGGAGAATTCCATGCGCCGGGCGAGCTTGGTTGCGAGGTTCGCAATCCAGTTTCGATCGAGCGCATAGAGCTCCAAAGACTCGACGCGGTGGATGCGCTCCAGGCCCAGTCGCGCCGCCAGTTGAGCGCCATCCTTGTGGGTATAGACGGCTACGCGAGGCGCGGCCTTGCTCGCCCGATGCAGGCGCGCCGCCTCCGGCGCGCCGACGTCGATCCACGCCTGTAGGGCACCCGTGAGGTCGCGAACCGCGATTGTCGGCTCGTCCGGCTCGAATAGCCCGTTTGAAAAATTGATACCCTCGGTGTACTCCAGGCAGTAGGCGATGATGCGCGCCAGGAAGTACTCCTCGCTTTCCGAGGGGTGTCGGGCCACCCGCAACTGCAGTGATTGGTACACGTCACGGTCGGAGTTCGCAAGCTCGATATTGAACACGTAGATCGTTGCGCCCAGCGCCATGGATTAACCTCGAGTCCCGCGAATGAATCCCGCTGCGCCCGGATTGCCGCCGCAGCTTGCTCATTGTCGTCGAAAAAGGCCTCTCGCGGGAGCATTGCGCGGCCATTGGCGCCGCGGCGCGCTTTTATGTTTTCATGCGGGCTTAAGGAATTTCAACACTACGCATTGCCGGTAACGCATGGACGAGAAATCCGCACTTCTGAATCAATTGCGCATCGATCGCAGCAAGGTGCCCGCACCATCGGGCGGCCGCGGGATCTGGATCGGGGCCGCCGTAGCGAGTCTGGTTCTTGGAGGCATTACGGCCTGGTGGTGGACACGGCCGGACGGGGTGCCAGTACATGTGGTTTCGGCACAAGCCTCAGGGGGTGAGGGAGCGGCCGCCGCAGGTTCGATTCTCGATGCCTCCGGATACGTTGTCGCACGCCGTCAGGCTACCGTGGCATCCAAGATCACGGCCAAGATGGTCGAGCTGGACATCGAGGAAGGCGATCACGTCAAAGCGGGGCAAGTCATCGCGAAGCTCGATGACACCAATATTCGCGCGACGTTGAATCAGGCGGGCGCGCAGCTCGACTACGCCAAAGCCAGTCTGACGGAAACCCAGGTCAATCTGACCAACGCCGAGCGCGATTACGAACGGCAAAAGAGCTTGCTGCAGAAGCATTTCGTCAGCCAAGCCGCAGTGGACAATGCACAGACTTCCGTCGATGCGCTGCGGGCCCAGCTCGCCACCCAGCACAGCAATGTCGATGTCGTGGCGCGCGCAATGAGCGTCGCCGAGCGCAATCTTGACGATACCATCGTGCGCGCGCCCTTCTCCGGTGTGGTCACGGTCAAGGCCGCGCAACCCGGCGAAATGGTTTCGCCCATTTCCGCCGGCGGCGGCTTTACCCGAACCGGCATCGGCACCATCGTGGATATGGATTCCCTGGAAATTCAGGTCGACGTGAACGAGAATTTCATCAACCGGGTGCAAGCGGGACAGCAGGTCGCCGCCAAACTCAATGCCTATCCTGATTGGCAGATACCCGCGCATGTCATCGCGGTGATACCGACCGCCGACCGCAGCAAGGGTACGGTGACGGTGCGCATTGCGCTGGAGCGGAAAGACGCGCGGATTCTGCCCGAGATGGGTGTTCGAGTATCGTTTCTGGCGGATTCGGCGCCGGAGGCGGGCAGCAAGCCGGCGAGCGGCGTCAGTCTTCCGAGCAACGCAGTGGCGATCAGCGGCGCGACCGGCACTGTCTTTGTCGTGCACGGGGACCACATTGAGCGGCGCGCGGTGCGTCTCGGCGCCGCCGGCGGCGGCAGCGTGACCGTGTTATCGGGGATGTCCGCCGGCGAGAGAGTGGCGGACGGCGATTTAACGCAACTTAAGGACGGCGCGAAAATTCGCGTCGTACAGTAATGGAGCCAAGAGCATGAGTGAAGCCATTGTGAGCCTGAGGAATGTCGACAAGCGCTATGTCCGCGGCAAGCAGAGCGTCGACGTTCTGCAGGGACTGACGCTCGATATTCCCAAGGGTGAGTTCGTCGCGCTGATGGGCCCGAGCGGCTCCGGCAAGACCACGCTGTTGAACCTGATCGGCGGCCTGGATACGCCGAGCGCCGGCGAAATCACCGTCGCGGGGCAGCGCCTCGACCAACTTGGGCAAGGCGCGCTGGCGCGCTGGCGCGCCAATCACGTGGGATTCGTGTTTCAATTCTATAACTTGATGCCGATGCTGAGCGCACAGCGCAATGTGGAATTACCCCTGTTGCTGACGAATCTGTCGTCCGCGCAACGCAAGACAAACGCGCTCGCTGCGCTTACGTTGGTGGGCATCGCCGACCGCGCCAAACACAAACCCAATGAGTTATCCGGCGGTCAGGCGCAGCGCGTTGCCATTGCACGCGCACTGGTCGCGGACCCGACAATTCTGGTTTGCGATGAACCCACCGGCGATCTCGACCGCAAATCCGCCGATGAGGTGCTGCATCTGCTGCAAATTCTAAATCGCGAGCATGGCAAGAGCATCATCATGGTCACTCACGACCCCAAGGCCGCGGAGTTCGCCGGCCGGCAGCTGCACATGGACAAGGGAGCGCTTCTCGAGGCCGGAGTCGCGGCTTGATTGCCGGGAGTACACGATGAAATATTTTCCGCTGATTTGGGCCACACTGTGGCGCAAGAAGACGCGCACGATATTCACTTTGCTGTCGGTCATCGTCGCCTTCTTGCTTTTTGGCATGCTTGAGACGGTCGACTATGCCTTCTCGCATCCCAGCAATGGCATAACGGGCGCGAATAAGCTCATTACAACCAACAAGTATTCGATCACGCTGTCGCTGCCGCTTTCCTTCGCCCAGCAGATTCGTTCGGTGCCGGGCGTCGACGAGGTGACATGGATAAGCTGGTTCGGCGCGTACTATCAAGAGTCAAAGAATTTTGTCTTTGCCCTCCCCGTGGACAGCGAGACGTACTTCAATCTGCACCAAGGCGAGTTCGTCGTCAGCGACGCAGCGATGCAGCAGTACCGCAATACGCGCACCGCCGCGCTGGTCAATTCAGCTCTAATGAAAAAATTCGGCTGGAAAATCGGCGGCAAAGTGCCGCTGCATTCGACCATTTGGACCAAGAAATCCGACGGTTCGCTGGATTGGACTTTCGACATTGTCGGAACATTCGACGCGAAAGATCCTACGCAAGCAAGCGCTCAGTCCACCACCCTGCTGTTTCACTATGAGCTGTTTGATGAAGCGCGCAGCTTCGGCAAAGGCATGGTCGGCTGGTTCGAAGAACGGGTCGCAGATCCGTCCCAATCCGCCCCGATCTCGAACCGGATCGACGCCTTGTTCGCGAATTCCCCCAACGAAACCAAGACGCAGCCGGCCAATGACTTCACGATGGCCTTCATCAAGCAATTCGGAGACATCGGCTTCGTTCTGCGCGCCATCTTAGGCGCGGTATTTTTCACTCTGTTGTTCTTAACGGGCAATACGATGATGCAGTCCGTGCGCGAGCGCATCCCGGAGCTGGCTGTGCTCAAGACCTTGGGATTCGGCGATGGCAAAATCCTCGGCTTGGTTCTTGCTGAATCGCTTCTACTGTGCGTCATTGCCGCTGTGATTGGCCTGGCGTTGAGCTACGCGGCTTTACCCATCATCAAACAGGGTCTGCGGGGCGTGGAATTGTCGCCCACGGCACTCATTCCGGGCATTGCGGCGGCCGTGCTGCTCGCACTGATCGTCGGCTTGCCCCCCGCGATTCGGGCAATGAAGCTCAATATTGTGGACGCGCTGGCGGATAGGCGTTGAATACGATTCGACCATCAGGAAAACTCTCATGTTCAAGCAAGTAGCTGCCGTCATCTCGATGAGCTTGCAAACTCTCCCGCAGCGCATCGGTGCATCCAGCGTCATCGTTGTCGGCATTGCCGGCGTCGTCGCGGTATTGGTCTCGGTGCTGGCGATGGGTGCCGGCTTCCGGCATACGCTCGCCGATAGCGGCCGCTCGGACCGGGTGATCATTCTGCGCGGCGGTTCCGATGCGGAGCTCAACAGCAATTTGACCCGCACCGATGTGGACGCCATCAGCAACGCACCGCGCCTAGCCAAGGATTCGGCCGGCAAGGCGCTGCTGTCGAACGAGCTGGTCACAGTGGTCAATGTGCCGAAGATCGATACCGGAACCGATGCCAACGTCACTCTGCGGGGCGTAGGCCTGCGACTTGCCGAGGTTCGTCCCGAGCTGAAAATCATTGAGGGGCGCATGTTTCACCCGGCGGTGCGCGAATTGATTGCGGGCGCGGGTGCCGCCAAACAGTTTCGCGGCCTCACTGTGGGCAGTGTTTTGCATTTGCGCAACGCGGACTGGACCGTAACGGGCCTGTTCACCAGCAACGGCGACGTGCACGAATCTGAGCTTTTGGCAGATGTCGACACGGTGGGCTCATCGGTCGAACGCAACGGTTACAGCTCGGCGGTCGGCCTGCTCTCGAGCCCTGCGGAGTTCACCCGGTTCAAGGATGCTCTGACCACGGATCCCCAGCTCAAGGTCGACGTGCAGCGCGAGCCGGAATACTACGCGGCGCAATCCAAGCAGCTGACTCAGATCATCACAGTGGTCGGCAAGACTGTTGCAGTCATCATGGCGATAGGCGCGATGTTCGGCGCCCTCAACAGCATGTATTCCGCCGTGGCGGCGCGCGGGCTCGAGATAGCCACGTTGAGGGCGATCGGCTTCGGCGCAGTACCCGTGCTGGTTTCCGTCATGATCGAGGCGCTGCTGCTGTCCCTGATCGGGGGCGTCATCGGTGCGTCCTTGGCCTGGCTGTTTTTCAATGGACACAGCGTGAGCACGCTCGGCGGCGGCTTCGCGCAAGTGGTATTTCAGCTGACCGTGACGCGATCTTTGATTGCGACCGGCATCATCTGGGCCTGCGTCATCGGCCTGCTCGGCGGCTTCTTCCCGGCGCTGCGTGCGGCGCGGTTGCCGGTGGCGGAGGCCTTGCGCGCAGCATAGACTGCGCAGCCCGATGAACTACAAGCACATCTATCATGCAGGGAATTTTGCGGACGTGGCGAAGCACGTCGGCTTGATGTATTGCCTCGAGGCGCTGCAGCGCAAGGACGGCGCGATTTTCGCGCTCGACAGTCATGCAGGCCGGGGCTTCTACGACCTGCAGGCGCCGGAAGCACACAAATCCGGAGAATCCGAACACGGTATCCAGCGTTTGATCGAAACCAGCATCGACGAGCCCTTGCTGGCGGGCTACTTCGCGGCGCTTCGTGCGCGGCGCGGCAAGCGCCTGGCCCGCTATCCCGGCTCACCGGCATTGATCGCGGGCAGCTTGCGTACGCAGGACCGCGCACTATTCGTGGAGTTGATGCCGGCTGAGGCACGCGCCGCCGAGAGGGAGATCGAGTCCCAAGGCCGGGTTCGCACTGAAATAGGCGATGGCTACGCGGCGCTCAAAGCATTTCTGCCGCCGGAGGAACGCCGCGGATTGGTCTTGATCGACCCCCCCTATGAAAGTCTCGATGAGTTAAAGCAGATGCTGCAGGCGTTTTCGGACGCCTATCGCCGTTGGCCCGGCGGAATTTACTTGATGTGGTACCCGATTCGCAGTGCCGCGCAGCGCAGCATGGTGCATGCACGCTTCGAAGCATTGGGAATACCGAAAATGCTTGTGGCCGACCTCGCCATTCACCCGGACGATGCCGGAATCGGCCTTGCCGGCAGCGGCTTGATGATCGTCAATCCACCCTATGGGGCGGACGAATACCTGGGCGACGCGTATACCGCTATTCACAAAGGAATTGCGACACCCGATTCGGGCTACGTGGAAGTAGCCCGGCTGACCCCCGAGCGAATGGCACAATAGGCCTGCTCCTCTTTAGGACCCCACTATGGACACAAATTCCCTTCGCGCTCTTCTCACCAAGCTACATGCGCAAATGACCGAGGCCCTTCGGGCCGACCCCAAATCCATGCAATCGATGAACGACACCATGCAAGACCTGCATCGGCTGATCGATGCATCGGCCGGCACAGAGTCCTCGCCGACTGGATCGATCCCCGAACGGCTGGAAAGCATCGCCGTACAGTTCGAGGCCGATCACCCAACCTTGGCGGCAAGCGCGCGCCGTCTGGTGGATCTGCTCGGCGAGGTGGGGATCTAAACTAGCCGGTCCAGACGATGGAATCGAGCACTCGGGCGGCGATGTGTTGGATGCTCGCCGGGTCGGCGGCCGCGCCGCGCGTGAGCACGGCAATACTGCCGTGGCCTGCCACGGGCACGATGACTCCACGATAGCCTTGTTCGTCGAACTGCGTGGACTTTAAGACCTGCTCGTGCACCAAGACCATCACGGTGACCGGTCCCGATTCAGTTTGGACCACCAGATGCGGCACGTGGTGGCCGCGAAAACCGCAACTGCTGGCATAGGTAACCCGGTCCGCGCCGGCGGCCAGGCGAAGGCCCGAATCACGCAGCACGTTTTGCAGCGCCGCGCTCGGCACAGACTCCTCCGTACGGCGCCACGCGTTCGGCTCGCCCCGCATATGAGTCACAACATCCGCGGCAAGACTGGATGCCGGAACGCTCAGCCACAAGCCTCCCGCCACGACGGCGGCCATCAGCACACTGGCCGCCAACGCCAGCCAGCCCTGTCGCGAGCCGGGCATGCCGAGCCGATTGGCCAAGGATCGGGGGACTCGATCCGTCATGGACGACGGCGTAGCCACTCGCAGGGCCTGATCGAGGCGCGACTCAAAGCGCAACAGGCGCCCGCTGTACACGCTGCAATCGTGGCAGCCTTCGCGGTGCGCTGTCAGCGCCGGGTCCGCGTCGTGCGGATCGACCATCATTGCCCGTCTATAGATAGCGCAGTCCATCATTCTTGCGGATCCATACGGGTGTCTTCGCCGCACAGCACACGCAGCTGCTTGCGTGCACGGAACAGGCGCGTCAGTACCGCGGCGCCCGAGAGATCAAGTTCGCGAGCTATTTCGGCGGTCGAAAAACCCATGAGCACCTGCATCACCAGCGGCTCACGGTACTCGTCAGGCAATTTAAACAAGGCAGCTCGCATTTCGGTCAAATTCTGTTCCTCCGCGGCGGCCAGCATCGGCTCCTCGCGGGCGACCAACTCGTCGACATCCACGGTCACGAAGCGTTTGCGCTCGAAGCTGCGCGCGTATTCGCGGCGGATGATGGTTAAGAACCAGGGCTTGGCGGCGGACTCGTCGTGCAGCGAGTCCTGAGCCTTCCACGCGCGCAACAGGGTCTCCTGGACCACGTCCTCGGCCAAAGCGCGGTCTCGGGAGAGCCAGAACGCAAATCGAAGCAAATCCGGCCGTAGAGATTGGCAAAGCGCCTGAAAGCGGGCGCGCTTCTGATTTCCGCCAACCTGATCCTTCATGGTTAAATCAGCACCCGGCTTAAGATACGTTCCCCGCGATATTACCGCGTTATACGGATGGCGCCGACGGCTTGGGGCCTGAGGCGGGCGCAGACGGGCCGAATCGGCTGAGATGAAGTCATAGCTAGGAGTCACAGAGTAGATGACCGGAATTACCGCCAATTCATTTCCAAGCAGCCGCATGCGGCGCATGCGGCGCGACGAATTTAGCCGGCGATTGATGCGCGAGACCCGTCTTTCCGTGGATTCGCTGATTTACCCGATGTTCGTGATGGAGGGCCGGGGCGAACGCCAACCGGTAGCCTCCATGCCGGGCATAGAACGACTCTCCATCGATCACTTGCTGCATGAATGCGAAACCCTGGTGCGCCTCAAAATCCCGGCCATCACCCTGTTCCCAGTGACGCCCAAGGCAAAAAAGACCCTGGATGCGCGCGAATCCTGGAATCCGAACGGCATCGTCCAAGCGGCGGTCCGGGCGGTCAAAAAGGAGTTCCCCGACCTCGGTGTCATCACCGACGTCGCCCTGGATCCCTTTACGACGCACGGACAGGACGGCTTGATCGACGACAAGGGCTATGTACTGAACGACATAAGCGTGGAAACCCTGGTTCGTCAGGCCCGCTCGCATGCGGACGCCGGCGCCGACGTCGTGGCGCCCTCGGACATGATGGATGGGCGCATCGCGGCCATTCGCAATGCGTTTGAGTCGGCAGGTTTGATCAATACGCGGATATTGGCCTACGCGGCAAAATACGCCTCGAGCTTTTACGGCCCGTTTCGAGAGGCCGTGGGCTCAGCCGGGCAACTGGGCGGCGGCAACAAGCACACCTATCAAATGGATCCCGGCAACTCGGATGAGGCGTTACGCGAAGTGGCGTTGGACATCGCCGAGGGCGCCGACATGGTCATGATCAAGCCCGGCCTGCCCTATCTCGATATTGTGCGGCGCGTCAAAGAGCGATTTGGAATGCCCACCTTCGTTTACCAAGTGAGCGGCGAGTACGCCATGATCATGGCCGCGGCAGCCAATGGATGGGTCGATGAACGGGCGGTGGCCCTGGAAGCGCTGGTTTCCATGAAGCGTGCCGGGGCGGATGGCATTTTGACCTATTTCGCCAAACGTGCAGCTGAGTGGCTGGCGGAGTGATCTTGCCCGCGGGTTCAGACACGCCGGATCAGTATGGGGTCGTCGGCCACCCGGTTGCCCATAGCTGGTCGCCATTCATCCACGGGATGTTTGCCAAGGCGACCGCTCAGAACCTGGTGTACCGCATGTTCGACGTGGCTCCGGACAATTTTCGCCGCGAGGCTCTGCGTCTCTTCGCCGGCGGAGTGCGCGGACTGAACGTGACCCTGCCGCACAAACAAGCCGCGGCGGAACTGGTCAACGAACTCACGGCGCGTGCCGAACGTGCGCAGGCAGTGAACACGATTGCCTTTTTCAAGGACACTTCGCTGCTCGGAGACAATACCGACGGCCTGGGACTCACTGCCGATCTCGAACGGAATTTGTGCATCAATCTGGCCGGCAAGCGGGTGTTGATCCTTGGGGCGGGAGGCGCGGTGCGCGGAGTGCTCGGCCCCCTGTTGGAGCGCGATTTGGGCGAGATTGTCATTGCCAATCGAACCGTGGATCGAGCCCGCAAGCTGGCGACCGAGTTTGCCGACATGGGTCAGATCTCAGGCTGCGGATTCAGCGCCATAGAAGGTCCGCCCTATGACCTGATCATCAATGCCACGTCGGCGAGCCTGCAAGGCGAAATGCCCGACCTGCCGGTGGGACTGGTCGGCGAGGCAACGATTTGTTACGACATGGCGTACGGCAGAGGCCATACACCATTCACCTTGTGGGCCAAGTCATTGCACGCGGCGCGCACCACCAAGGGGTGGGGTATGTTAGTCGAGCAGGCGGCGGAATCATTCCTGCTGTGGCGCGGTATCCGGCCCGACACCCAACCCGTGCTGCAGGCCCTCGCTCAACACGCGTGAAGGAAATGCCGGCACTGTCGGGACCGGCGCGTTTTAGCGCATGGTGACCAGCTCTTCGGCACTGGTCGGATGAATCGCCACGGTATCGTCGAAGTCGCGCTTGGTGGCGCCCATTCGGATCGCCACCGCAAACCCCTGCAGCATTTCGTCGGCTCCGACGCCGATCACGTGACAGCCCACGATCTTTTGTTCCGGTCCGACACAGACGAGCTTCATGTCAGTGTGGGATTTTCGTGTGGTCAACGCATGGTACATGGGCGTGAAATCGGCGACGTAGACCTTCACAGCGCCACCGTATTGAGCGCGCGCCTCGGCTTCGCTGGCGCCCACGGTACCGATGGGCGGATGAGTAAACACCACCGTGGGAATCATGCTGTATTCCAATCGGCGATCGGTCTTACCACCGAACAGACGATCGCTCAGGCGTCGTCCGGCGGCGATCGCAACGGGAGTCAGGGCTGCACGGCCCGTGACATCGCCAATCGCGTAGACGCCGGGCACATTGGTATTTTGGAATCCGTCGGTAATCACGTAATCGCCCTCATCGACCGCGACGCCGGCCTTCTCCAATCCCAAGCCGGCCACGTTCGAGGCGCGCCCAACCGCCCACAGCAAGCAATCGAAGCCGGGAAATTCCCGACCGTCGGTCGACTTCATGGTCTTCAGGCCGCCGACATCCCGCACCGACGCCGGCAGGATCTGTTGATGAATGACGATCCCCTGTTCGCGCATTTCTCGCACCAGGGATTTTCCAAGCATCACGTCGAAGCTGGTCAGCACATGTTCCTTGCGGATGAACAGTTCGACCTCGCTGCCCAATTCGCGGAACGCTCCCGCCAGCTCGCAGGCAACGTAGCCGCTGCCGACGATGGCCACCCGCCGCGGCCGCTGTTCGAGCGAAAAGAAACCGTCCGAAGTAATGCCGAGATCGGCCCCGGGCAGTGTCGGCACGATGACCTTGCCGCCCGTGGCTACCACGATGTGCCGGGCCGTCATGCGCGCACCGTTTACTTCGACCGTATTCTTGTCGAGGAAACGCGCCGCCCCGCGTAGGTAAGCGACGCCTTTAGCAGCCAGATTGCGTTCGTATATCGCATTCAAGCGAAGCACGTAGGCGTCGCGCTTGCTCTTCAGAATCGACCAATCGTTATCGCCCAGGCTGACCTTGAAGCCGTAGTCGCCGGCGTCGGACAGCGCCAGGGCGACGTTCGACGCATTCCACATGATCTTCTTGGGAACGCAGCCCACGTTCACGCAGGTGCCTCCCAGCCGCTGCGATTCGATCACGGCGGCCTTGGCTCCGTATTCGGCTGCGCGCTGCGCGCAGGCCAGGCCGCCGCTGCCGCCGCCGATGCTGATGAGATCGAAGGCTTGGTCCGACACTGTGAACTCCATACCGGCTGACCGGCAAACCCCAATGATATACTGAGCAGGTTCATAACTCGCGGATGGGGTGCTGTGGTGATCGCTCTCGTCGTGATCCTTGCTTTGGCCGTTGCTGCCATCGTTTATATCGTGGGCATCTACAACGGACTCGTGAGCCTGCGTGAAAACGTCAAGGTGGCGTGGGCGAACATCGACGTGCTGTTGAAACAGCGCCACGACGAGCTGCCGAAGCTCGTGGAAACCTGCAAGCGCTACATGCAATTCGAGCAAGAAACGCTCGAGAAAGTGATGCGCGCCCGTGCTTCGGTGAGCATGGCGAGCACGGCCGGCAATGTCGCCGCCGTCGGTGCAGCAGAACAGCAGCTTCGCGCCGGCGTGGGCAGGCTGTTTGCCGTGGCCGAAAATTACCCGCAGCTGAAGACCGACGAGACGTTCAAGCAACTGCAGGGCCGGATCACCACGCTGGAGGAGTCCATCGCCGACCGGCGCGAGCTCTACAACGACCAGGTCAATCTGAACAACATCCGGGTGAAAGTGTTCCCCGACGTCATGATCGCTCAGAGATTCGGCTTTCTGCCGGCGCAATTGCTGGAATTCTCGAGCGAGGAGAAGGCCGACGTCAGCGTCGGCGCGCTCTTCGGCACCTAGAAATTCGATCCGGACATGTCCGGCAACAACATAAAATTTTGGCTCCTCGTCGCCGGTCTGGCTGCAGCCGCGGTGTATTCGTTTCGGTACGCGTTCAAGGCCTGGGCCAAGAACCGCGTCATCGAAGACACGCCGACGTCGCGGGTGCGTTCGGCTGCGCAGGGCTATGTCGAACTCAACGGCATGGGGTTGCCGGCGCCGAATTCCGCGAATAAATCACCATTGACCGGGACGCCCTGCACTTGGTGGCGCTACAAGGTCGAGGAGCGGCGCTCCAGCGGCCGGTCGCGCTCGTGGAGCACGATTGCGAACGACACCAGCACCGAACCCTTCCTCTTGGACGACGGCACGGGCCAATGCCTGATCGATCCGCGCGGTGCAGAGGTTTTTCCCGGTGCCACCGACGTTTGGTACGGGCCTGAAGCATGGCCGCAAGGACGTATTCCGACGGGTACCGGTGTGCTCAATTGGTTGGTCGACCATGTCGTGACGGACAGATACCGTTACACCGAATATCGCCTGCAACCGCGCGAGCATGTCTATGCGATCGGCGCGTTTCGCTGTCTCGGCGGCGTCAGCATCGAGGACCCGGAAGGCGCGGTGACAGAACTGTTGCGCGAGTGGAAGATGGATCAATCTGCCTTGCTCGCACGCTTCGACGCCAACCATGACGGCACCCTCGGCGCGGCCGAGTGGGAAGACGCCAGGGCTGCTGCACGCCGGCAGGTTCTCACCGGCCGCGCCGCTGAAGCACGTGAACCGACCGTCAATGTCTTGGCGGATCCGATGGACGGGCGCGCGTTTCTGCTCGCCGCCTCGGACGGCCAATCACTGGCTCGGCAGTTCCGGCGGCGCGCTCTGGCCGGCCTGGGCGGATTCCTCGGCAGCAGCATCGCCCTTACCTGGATGTTGACGCACGTCTGATAGAATCTCCGCGGTGAAAAACCCATTGCTGGAATTGGATTCGCTACCCGCGTTCGGCCGCATCGAGGCAAGTCATGCCCGTCCGGCATTGGAGCAGGTCCTGGCGGAGAATCGACGGCGGCTGCTGGAGTTGACGGCTCAGCCAAGTCCCACTTTCGCCTCTCTAGTCATTCCGATGGAGGAATTGAGCTACAGATTGAGCCGTGCCTGGAGCCCGATCGGTCACTTGAACGCCGTCGCCAATTCCACGGCAATGCGTGAGGCCTACAATGAATGCGTGCCGTTGTTGACGGCATATTCCTCGGAACTCGGCCAGAACACCGCACTGCAGGCGGGCTATGCCTACGTATTGCAGCACGAGGGCGGCCAACTCGATTCCTCGCAACGTAAAGTGGTGGAGAATGCGCTGCGCGATTTCCGGCTGGCCGGCGTCGATCTCGGCCCCGAAGAGAAGGCTCGATACTGCGAGGTCGCACAGCGGCTGGCGCAGCTTGCCACGAAGTTTTCCGAAAATGTGCTCGACGCCGGGCGTGCCTACACTCGCAACGTCATCGACGGCGCAGAGCTCGCGGGACTGCCCGCGAACGCCATCGATCGCGCCGCGGCCGACGCCCGCGAGGCGAACCAATCGGGCTGGCTGTTCAAACTTGATCAGCCGACTTACATGACCATCATGGCCAGCGCCGCAAGCCCGCAACTGCGGCGAGACATCTATGAAGCCTGGATCACCCGGGCCTCCGAATTAGGTCCAAGCGCCGGTCGGTTCGACAACAACCCGGTCATTGCCGACATCCTGCCTCTACGCCACGAGCTGGCGCGCCTGGTGGGATTCGACAATTTCGCCAACTACGCTTTGGCGACGCGGATGGCGAAGAGCAGCAAGCAAGTGCTCTCATTTTTGGACGATCTAGCGCGCCGCTGCCTGCCCGCGGGACGGCAGGAATTTTCGGATCTCGAGGAATTTGCGGGCCGTAAACTCGACGCCTGGGACATCGCGTTCTACAGCGAGCGGCTTCAGGAAAGTCGCTTCAAGGTTTCGCAAGAGGCGCTCCGCCCGTACTTCCCTCTGCCCAAGGTATTGAGCGGCCTGTTTGCGTTGATCCGGCGGCTCTACGGCATCTCCGTACGCGAGCGGCCCGGGGTCGGAGTGTGGCACCCGTCGGTGCGTTTTTACGACCTGCTCGATCAGGACGAGAACGTCGTCGCCGGTTTTTTTCTGGATCCGTATTCGCGTACCGAGAAGCGCAGTGGCGCTTGGATGGACGAGTGCGTCGTGGCCAAATCGCTGCCCGCGGGAACGGCGCTGCCCGTGGCCCAACTGGTATGCAATTTCACCTCTCCCGTCGGCAACGCACCCGCGCTGCTGACGCATGACGAGGTCATTACACTGTTTCACGAATTCGGTCATGGCTTGCAGCACATGCTGACGCGCGTTGCCTACCCCAGCATTGCGGGTATCAACGGCGTGGCCTGGGACGCCGTGGAGCTACCCAGCCAGTTCATGGAGAACTTCGTCTGGCGCCCGGAGATTCTGCCGCTCATATCCGCTCATGTGGACAGCGGCGAATCCCTGCCCATCGATATGCTGCAGCGTTTATTGGGCACCCGCACTTTCAACGCGGCTCTAGACACTCTGCGGCAAATCGAACTGGCGAGCTTTGATTTCGAATTGCATGCGAACTTTGATCCCTCCACGGGGGCGACAGTCGCCGCGACTCTCGCCGGAGTGCGTCGGCGTGTGGCCGTCGTGCCTGCTGCGTCCTTCAACCGGATGCCGGCGAGCTTCGCGCACATTTTCGCGGGCGGGTACGCAGCAGGCTACTACAGCTACAAGTGGGCAGAAGTGCTTGCGGCGGATGCTTTCGAGGCATTTGAAGAAGCAGGGGTATTCGACCGCGCCACCGCAACACGGTTTCGCGACTCCATACTGGCACGCGGCGGCAGCTTGGACGCGATGGACGCCTTCGTGCGGTTTCGCGGACGCGAACCGGATGTGCGGCCTCTGCTCAAGCAAACGGGCATCGCGGCGTGAGAGGCCTTGCAGTGCTGTTGCTGATGCTGGCGGCGGTAAACGCCACGGCTGCAACCGCCTACGTCAGCGACGAACTGGTGCTTGGTGTCTATGCCGAACAGAACGGTCAGGGCCAGCGCCTGGCCACCCTGCATTCCGGAGCCAGCGTGGAGACGCTGAACGTCATCGGAGAATTCACGGAAGTGCGTTTAAACGACGGCATCACCGGTTGGGTGAAATCCACCTATCTCACCCTGCAAATGCCTGCAGTCGTGAGAGTCAAACAGCTCGAAGAGGAATTGGACCGTAGTCTTGCGACGACGCCGGCGCTGGCCGAAGCTGCCGCACGCAGCGAGGTCGAGCAGCTCAAGCACGAATTGGCGAGCAAACAAGCCGAGCTCGACGCAACCATAGCCGCCTCACCTGCGGCCGTGGACTCCATCGGCCCCGCCGCAAAAAGCGCGGCGACTGCGCATGGCGCCAATTCCGACAGGTCGGCGGCCACCGTGGCACGCGGCGGTTGGATGGGAATAGCGGCCATATTCTTGGCCCTCGTCTGCGGCTTCTGGTTGGGTTACGCCACTCTGGCGCGCCGCATCAAGCGCAAATTCGGCGGCATTAAGGTCTATTGACTTAATGACGCAGAGGAGACTTTGACATATCCGCCGGCGGTGGCTGCAGAGTTTCGGCAAAAGAGAACCAGGCACGTGGCGCCGAGCGCCTGAAGAGCTTAAACTTCTGAGGATGCATGACCTTCGACGTAACGACTACGACGTTACGAACTCCGTACAAGTCAGTTCAACTTCGGCGGTAACCGCTGCGGTTCGGGAACTATTTACGGCAGCCTATCCGGGCGAGTCGTTCGACAGAGTCGCCGTGGCGTTCGAAGAGTTCGACAAGCTCTTCACGGGTCGAATGCCCGGATATCACGGTGTAGATACCGTGTACCACGATCGCCAGCATTCACTCGACATGACCTTGGCCATGGCCCGCCTGCTCGTGGGATATGAGCGCAGCGTCGAGACTCGGCTGCGCTTCGGCGCCGAACGTGCGGTCATGGCGCTGGTCACTTCCCTGTTTCACGACGCCGGCTACATCCGCGAATTCGGCGACCGGCAACATCGCAACGGCGCCGAGTTCACGCTTTATCATGTGACTCGCAGCGCGCGCTTCCTGGCCCGATTTCTGCCCAGCATAGGCATGGACAACTGGGTGCCCGTTTCCACCCGAATCGTGCATTTCACCGGGTACGAAATCAAACTCGATCAGATTCAACTCGCGGATTCCCGCGACCGTAAACTCGGACACTTGCTGGGCACCGCGGATTTGATCGCGCAAATGGCAGACCGATGCTATCTGGAAAAATGCCGCGACCGGCTGTATCCGGAATTCGTGCTCGGCGGAATCGCCGCGGCGCCGGGCAGCGACGGCGCTTTGCAGGTGCGCTACAGCTCGGGTCTGGACTTGCTGCGGCAGACTCCGGAATTCGTGAGGGAAACGCGGGTACAGCGCTTAGAGGGTGAGTTCGAACACGCGTATCGCTACGTAGAGCCTCTTTTTGGCGGCAAGAACCCCTACCTTGAGGCGATCGACCGGAATCTCGAGTTCTTGCATCGGGTGCTTCGCACCGAGCGTTGGCTGATGTTGCGTCGCAACCCGCCGCTGTTCACTTCGGGCGACAATCAGCTGGGACAGGTGCGCGGGCTGATGCTGACTCATCTCAAGGCACTCTGGGCCTAAGGCTCCGGCTTTAGCGTCGCAGGCCCATTAGGGCCAATCGATGCTCGCCACGTAGCGCGCATGCAGGTCATCGAGGCGCGCCAGAACCTCCTCCTTACCCAGCAGCGGCGCCGCCGCAATCGCTTGGCGCAGTACTTCCGCAGTCAATGCGCGGCGCGCATCGTCGGCAAGCGGTGCGAAACTGAAATGCCAGGGCTCCGGCTGAACTGCGGACAGTTCACCCCGGAATGGACGGAAAAATCCGAATCGCGGCGCATTCAGCTCCAGCCACCCAGCAAGCGCCGCGTAGGGGCCGCCGGGCGCATACTCCGCAGGGATAAGCTGTACCCGGTAGCCGGGCGGGGTGGCGCGTCGATCGATGAGATCGACGTCCGTGCCCCAATGATGCCGACTGGCGCCGGGTAGTGCGGACCACAGCAAAATCGCCTCGACACGCTGGGCCGGGTCGAGCCGGCCGACGTCGATGGGCTGCCCGGACACATCGTACATCGGCCTCGCGCCGCTGAATTTGCCGTTCCAAATCTCCAGTTGGCGGGCAAAGTCGCGAAAACTGCTCTGCGGGGCCACATCGAGGCCGTCGGCCAAGGCCGCACGGCGCAGGCTCAAAAAAGGTGCGGCCACGTGGGTATGCAGGGCGCAAGTTGGGTCGGGTACATCGACAATGTGCGTGCGGACCTGCCCTGTGAGCTCGCCCGAATTCACGACGCTACGTCACGAGAAGACGCAATATCGGCGACCTGATCCAGGATTCGGGTAAGGATTCCGACTTCCTGGGCGCCTGAAATGGTGTATTGGCCGTCGAAAACGAAGGTCGGGACCCCGGTTATCCCCAGGACAGTGGCATGGCGTTCGGCGGCAACCACCCCGTCCTGGCCGGAGCGCAATACGAGCGCGGAACGGGACTCGTTTTCGGCCAAACCCGCTTCGACTCCCAATCGCACCAGGACCTCGATATCGCCGATATCGCAGCCTTCCTCGAAATAGGCGCCCATGACCCGGTCCATGACGGCCGATTGGCGGCCGGAACGCGCCGCATGCGCGATCAACAGGTGCGAGCGGCGTGTATTCGGCATGCGTTTGATCAAATCGAACCGAAAGTCAATCCCGCTCGCCTCTCCCTGTAGCGTTAATTCAGCGTGCGCCAGCGCCACCCGGTCTGAATCGCCGAGTCTGGCTGTAAGGTAGGCGGCCCGATCGACGCCTTCGGCAGGCAGGTCGGGATTGAGTTCGTAGGGCCGCCAGGTCACCCGCGGCTCGTACTGCGGACGCGCGGCCAGTGACAGCTCAAAACGACGTTTTCCGAGGTAGCACCAGGGGCAAACGGTGTCGGAATAAATATCAATGCGCATATAACGGGTCCATCCGGGCAGGATTGTACCGGTCCCCTTATAGGGTTTGGCGTGAACGGGTATCATTCCTATCAGTTCGACGTCGGGGGCGGCTGGTGTAATCGATGGCGCGGAGCCTAAAAACTAAGTATTTGCTGATGGCATTGGCGGTCGGCAGCGTGTTGGCGCTGCTGCTCGGCGGGCTGTCGTACTATGAGCACCGGGTCGATGCCGCGGACGTCAATCAGCTGACCTATGCCACGGTCGCACAGAAGCTGGAAGCCGACCTTGAGACGCGCGCGAGCAGCCTGAGCGAAATCACCGGTACCTCTCTCGCTTCCGCCCTGGGCTCGGGCAACAAAGCCGCGGCCGCCTCCATAGCCGCTCGTCTTCTGGACGAGCGCGACATCGACAGAGTCGAGGTGTCGGGTGCCGACGGCACGCTGCTGTTCAGCGGCGGCGATCCAGCCGCGCAGGCATCCGACGACCGCTTCGTTTTCCAGAGCACCATTCATTCGAATCTGGTGACGGCGCCCGTGCAGCACGTCGGCAGTCTGCGGATCTGGATGAGCCGCGCCGAGATGCGCGAGACCCTCGCCAGTATTCGCAAACAGCTGGAGAGCCAGCAGGGCATGCAAATCAAACGGATGCGCGGCCTGCTTGCGGGTATCGTCTTGCCGCTGCTCGCCCTCGGGTTGGCGGGGGCCTGGTTCATTGCAAGACAGCTGGCCGGACCCATCTCGGCGCTGGTCAAGAGCGCTGACCGAATCGGCCAGGGCGATTACACCCGGCCACTGGCCGTAGTGCGTCACGATGAACTCGGCGACTTGCAATTCGCGCTCGAGCGCATGCGCCAGAAATTGAATGAAACGACCATCACCAAGAACTATCTCAACACGGTGCTCAACAGCCTGAGCGATGCGGTGTTGGTGACGTCGCCGGACGGTATCGTGAAGAGCTGCAATGAGGCGGCCACCCAGCTGCTCGGCTACCAAGAAGCCGATCTGGTCGGCAAGATGCTGATCAGCTTCATCGACGAAGTGCACCGCAGCGCCTTCGATATGTCGAACTCGGCGCCGGAGGCGCGCGAAACGGTGTTGCGCACGGCCAGCGGGCAGACCATTCCGGTGTCCATTGCCGGATCCTCAATCAGCACCGAGGATCCGCAATTCCAAGGCAACATTTATGTGGCGCGCAACATCACGGAACGCAAACGTGCCGAACGGCGCATCCGGTATTTGGCGCGCTACGACACGCTCACGAAGATGCCGAATCGCATGCAGTTCCAGCATCTGCTGCAGCAGGCCATCGCAAGGGCGCGGCGCAACCAGCGTTCGCTTGCGCTGCTCTACTTGGATTTGGACCGCTTCAAAGAGGTCAACGACACCTTTGGGCACGCCGCGGGCGACCGCACTCTGGAGATCCTGAGCGAGCGTCTCACCAGAAACCTCAGCAAGGACACCGTCATTGGGCGACTGGCGGGAGACGAGTTCGCCATGTTCATCGACGACCTGCCGCCCGACGTCGACAATCGCGCAAGCATCGGTACTCTGGCCCGCATCCTGCTTGACGAGATCAGCCGTACCTTCTACGTCAACCAACAAGAGGTCTATTTGACCGCCAGCGTCGGGGTCGCAATCTGCCCCTACGATGCCGAGAATGTGATCGATTTGATCCGCAATGCCGATGCGGCGATGTATCACTCCAAACAGAACGGCGGCAACTCTTGCGCGTTCTATGTGCCCGAGATGAATGCCGCCGCCGTCGAACGCTTGATGTTGAAGAGCAAGCTGCGCCGGGCGCTGGAGCGCGATGAGCTCGTGATCCTGTATCAATCCAAGGTGGATCTGCGCAGCGGCCGCGTGGTCGGCGCGGAAGCGCTGCTGCGGTGGCGCCTACCCGGTCACGGCGACATTTCGCCGTCGCATTTCATCCCGCTGGCGGAAGAAACCAGTCTCATATTGGACATCGGCGAATGGGTCCTGAACCGGGTCTGCTCGGACTACCGCGAATGGCAGAAAGTCGTTCCTGAGCCCGGCCGCATCGCGATCAATCTCTCGTTGCGCCAACTCAAGCAGTCGAGCTTCATAGCACGCTGCCGCAGTGTATTTCGCAAGCATGAGGTGTCCCCCACCTGCTTCGAACTGGAAGTCACGGAAACGACCTTGATGACCGACCCGAAGCGCACCATCGGATTGCTGAACGAGCTGTACGCCATGGGGTTGAACCTGGCCATCGACGATTTCGGCACGGGGTATTCTTCTTTGTCGGCACTGCAGCAGTTTCCGATCGGCACGCTGAAGATCGACCAGTCGTTCGTTCGCGATGTTGCCGTGGACTCAGATGATGCGGCCATTGTCCGCACCATCATCGATATGGGTAAAAGCCTCGATCTCGAGGTGATCGCGGAAGGCGTGGAAGAGAGCGAGCAGCTCGAGTTTCTACGCAAGCACGGCTGTTACTATGCTCAGGGACGCTTGTTCGGGGACGCCATGGAAGCGAGCAAGATGCTCGGCATCCTGGCCGGCCAGGCCGGTGGCGCCGCCCACCATGCGCGGCAATGCGTGCCCACACCGCTGCGCTCGACGCGACTGTCTTCGTAGCCATCCACAGTGTTATCAGCTCGGGATCTCACCCTGCGGCGCGGTCCGGAGCCGCTGTTCGAGCAGGTCGATTTCACCATCCTCCGCGGCAACAAAGTCGGCATCACCGGCGCGAACGGCTCAGGCAAATCTAGCCTTTTTGCAGCCATACGCGGCGAGCTCTCCGCCGACCACGGCGACATCGATGTCCCGGCAAATTTGACGATTGCTCATGTCGAGCAAGAGGTGGCAGCGAGCGACCGGGCGGCGATTGAATTCGTGTTGGACGGCGACTCCGAGCTGCGCACCGTGCTCAGTCTCATCGAAAACGCTGAAAAACGCGACGACGCGATGGCGCTCGCCGAGGCCTATGCGTCGCTGCAGGCAATCGACGGCTATCGCGCCCGGGCGCGAGCGGCCTCCATCATGCATGGACTCGGCTTCAAGACGCCGGATCACGAACGCCCGGTCGCCGAATTTTCGGGCGGGTGGCGCGTGCGTTTGGCGATGGCGCGCGCCCTGTGCTCGCGCGCTGATCTTTTGTTGCTGGACGAGCCGACAAATCACCTGGACCTGGATGCCATTGTCTGGCTGGAGGATTGGCTGGGGGATTTTGCCGGCACGCTGCTGATGATTTCTCACGACCGCGAGTTTCTCGATGCCATCATCAATCGCGTGCTGCATATCGAGAACCACGCCATTCACGCCTACTCCGGTAATTATTCGCAGTTCGAGGAAAAGCGCGCGGAGGAGCTGGCGCTCCAGCAGGTGCTGCATGCCCGGCAAGTGCGGCGGGTGGCGGAAATAACCTCGTTCGTCAATCGATTCCGGGCAAGCGCCACAAAATCGCGGCAGGCACAAAGCAGAATTAAGATGCTGGAGCGCATGGAACGCATCGTGCCCGCCCATGTCGACAGTCCATTCGAATTCGAATTCGCCGTGCCGTTGAAGACGCCCCGACCGCTGTTGACGGTGGAAGACGCGGCGTGCGGCTATGCGAATACCTCCATCATCGGTGACGTCAATGCCTCGATCGGACCGCAGGATCGGATCGCCCTGCTGGGACCTAACGGTGCGGGCAAATCGACTCTAACGAAGATGCTCGCCGGAGAGGTGGCGCCGCTGGCGGGCAAGCGCATCGCGGCGGCGGATTTAAACATCGGTTACTTTGCGCAGCAGCAAATGGAGCAACTCCGGCCCGATTGCGATGCGTTCTGGCATCTGCGCAACCTGGGAGGGACGGATTTCTCCAAGGGCGATGAACAGCGCGTACGTGATCATCTCGGTCGATTCGGTTTCGAGGGCGATCGGGCATACGCGCCGGTGGGGCGATTCTCGGGCGGCGAGAAGGCGCGCCTGACTCTGGCACTGCTCGTGGCACGGCGGCCCAACCTATTGCTGCTGGATGAGCTGACCAATCATCTCGACATCAATATGCGCCATGCCCTGACGGTGGCCTTGCAGAGTTTCGAGGGAGGAATGGTGATCGTGTCGCATGATCGCCATTTGATAAAAACGGTTGCCGATTCGTTGTGGCTGGTCGCCGACGGCAAGCTCCGAGAATTTGACGGCGACTTGGACGATTATCAGCAATGGCTGCGGTCGCGGGGCAGGACTGCAACCGCCGACGCCGTCAAGAAGGCCGCTCCCAAACGTGCAACGGCTGGGGTTTTTACGGCGACCGCAAAATCGCGCGGCCGCCTCACCCAGCTGCGCCGGGAGATGGAGCAAATAGAAAAGAGCATCGCGGCGGTTGCCGAGAAGCGGACCCTTGTCGAGGCGGAACTCTGCAAAGACCCCATGCACAGTGGACTTCAAGCTCAGCACGCCGATTTGACCCGCGAGGAAACATCCTTGGAAACGCGTTGGATGGAGATCGGGACCGCAATCGAAGCCGCCGAGGCGCAGATCGACGTGTTGGGTTGAGGGAACGATGTCCGACGCCGACCTATCAACCGACCCCCCCCCTGCGTCACCATACGCGCGCTACTTAGCGATGCTCTCACTGGTGCTGTTGTTTGCGTGGCTGTCCGCGGTGTTCTGGAACTCAGCGAAGCCCCTGCCGCCGGGCACGCATGTCGTCTCGCAAACGGCGCGGCTATCGGAAGGCGAGGTCGAGTTTGTGCTCGGATCTCCGGGACCCCCGACCACCCTAAACCGCGGTCTGGCCGCTATCGATCGCGCGGAACAGCTGATCGTCATCGATCGCAGTCCGGTCACCCCCGAATTGTCTCAGCACCTGCTGGCGCGAAAGCGAATGCGACCCAACATCAAGGTCGTGCTGGTGACGGATCCTGCCAATGAGGCATTCGCGGGAACCCCGGCACGAACGCTCCTGGCCTTGGAACAGGCGGGTATCATTGTCGCGCGTGTGAATCTGGATCGATTGCGTGATTCGAATCCGCTCTATTCCGGATTGTGGCGGATGGTATTCGGTTGGTGGAGCGATCCGTTCGAAGAAGCACCGGGGCAGATCACGGCGGCGACATGGTCGCGCATGCAGAATTGCAAAGCGGACCGGCGACAGCTCCTGGTTGCCGACGACGGTTCCGGCGGATGGACCGCCATCATGGCGCCCACAGGCGGATTTGCCGGTCTGATATTGAGGGGGCCCCTGGCGCACGCGATGATCTCGAGCGAATTGCAGATTGCGGCATGGTCCACCGACGACGATCGCCTGCCTCCAGGCCCGCAAATGGCCGATCGCGGCGTGGGCTCGATAGATGCAAGATTCCTCACCGAGGGCGCCATGGCCGCCGCACTGCTCGACACCATCGACGCGACGGGAAAGGGTGATCGGATGCAGATCGCCGCCGAGATCCTAGGTGAAAGAAGGATCGTCGCAGCGATGCTGCGGGCAGTGGCGCGCGGCGCACGGCTGCAAGTGCTGCTGGCGCGCGTGCGGATGCCGAATTCGGCAGTGGCCGGCGAACTACTGCGCGATGGCGGCGGGCGCATTGAGGTGCGCTGGTACCCGGCGGCGGAGTCCGAGCCCCATCCCAGGCTGCTCGTGGTCCGGCATCGTGCGGACATTTGGATGAATTTGAGTGCCGGTGATTTTACCCGTCGCAACCTCGATGATCTGAATCTGGGGGCGGCAGTGGAGCTTCGCATGCCGGCGCGGGCCGCGCCCGCGAGGGCCGTGGCCGACTATTTTTCGCAGCTATGGTCAAACGCAGCGGAGGACCCGAATCTTGCGGAAGAATCTGCCGCAGGCTACTGGCGCTATCGGTTCGCCGAGGCCACCGGATTATCGAGCTACTGAAATCCTGGTGAGCACCGCGTCGGCCTCGGCGACGATTTGCGCCAACGCGGCGTCGGTGGCATGCGCATAGGCATCGACTATCGACGCCAAGCGATTCTCCGCAGCCGGCTGCGACTCGTCCGCCGCGAACTGCCCGAGAATGCGCCTATCGTCGGAGGTGCCGATGCGAGCAAGAAGGTGCACGTGCACGCTGGGCGCCGCGCCCGCGGACATGTACTCGGCTTGGAAATCCGTAACCTCGATTTCGAGCCAGTAGGCGCTCGAGAATGCCGAGGCATCGCCGCTGACCGTGCGCAGGCCGGCATGAGCACGAAACGCTTGCACCGCGAGATCCTGCAGCACCTCGCCGACCGGCCCACTCCAGCGTGCGTCAGCAAAGTAATCCAGGTGCCGATCCGGATACAGCACGGCTATGCGGTCGGTCTCCAGTCCGGAACTTGCCAGCGTTTTGAGCACCGCCAAATCCACGGGGATGGCCGCGGCGACAGGAGCGGCAGGGGTGGCTGTGCCCGCTGCCGTGTGTGCGGCCGCCGATAATTTGTAAACTCTGAGCGGCGCGGCCTTACTTTGGAACAACGATCCCGTGCAAGCCGCCAGGCAGGCGACCATAAACCCGACCGCCAATGCTCGCGGGTGTTTCACTTCGCAACCTCGACGCCGCGGTAATTCGGTTCATAAATGAGCTGCGACGGATTTTGCTTTAGGCTGCGCGACAGGTCCCTAAATTCCTGAGCCGCCTGCCGGCTTTCGCGCAGCAGCCGTTCCAGCTCGGGCAGGCTCTGGTGGGTGAAGCGAGTGACACCCGGCTCATTGTCGGCAACAAAGTGTTCCAAGCGATCCGAGGTCTGCGCCAGATTGTCCGATACGTGCCGCACGTTCGCGATGGCGGATTCAATGTCCGGGGCGGCGTGCGCTTCGATTCCACGCAACTCAACGGCGGTGCCCCGCACTTCCTGAGACGTGAGGCGAACGTCCGCCACCAATTCCTGAACCTCGTGTACGGCGCCGGGCAGGCGCTCGCTGGCCAGACGTGCATTCTCAAGGGTCGCCTTGAAAGATCGTACGTTGTCGTCGCTGAACACTTGATTGAATCGGTCCACCAGTTCGACCAGATGCGTTGTTAGGGCAGGCAGGCTGCTCAGCAACACATCGAAATCCGATGGGCTGGAGCGAATGACCGGAAAGTGCAGTCCTTCCGGAAGCGTGCCCGGATCCGATATTTTGCGGTTCTGCTCAAGATCGATGAACAGCAGCCCGGTGATGCCCTGCAGACTTAAGGATGCCTGAGTGCGCCCATCGATGGGCGCAGTGGCCTCGATATCGGCGATCACGAGTACTCGATTGCGTTTTTCCGGATCGATCATGATGCGCATCACCTTGCCCACATCCACGCCGAGGTAGCGCACGGGGCTGCCAGGGCTGAGTCCACTGACGGTTCCCTGGAAGTAGATTTCGTAGCGCAAGTAGACGCGCTTGTCCTGTTGATTCGTGTACCAGAGCACGAAGGACACCGCCATGGCGATGACCAGCAGCACAAAGGCCCCGACGGCAACATAGTTCGCGTCCCTATCCACGGCTGTCCTTGGCTGCGGCCGGCGTACCGGCGGCCGGCACCCCCGCAGCCCGCGCCCGCTGCCCATGAAAATACTCGTGAATCCACGGATTTTGGTTCTGCAGCATTCCGTCCAAGGTATCGGTAATCATGCGCCCGTCCACGATGACCCCGACTCGGCTGCAGGTCCGAAACAGGGTGTCCAAGTCGTGGGTGATCATGACCACGGTGAGCCGCAGTTGGGAATGAAGGTATAACAGTAGCTCATCGAAGGCCGCGGCGGATATAGGGTCCAGGCCCGCAGTGGGTTCGTCCAGGAATAGGAGCTTCGGTTCGAGGCTGAGCGCCCGCGCCAGGGCGGCGCGCTTGATCATGCCGCCGGATAATTGGGACGGATACTTCGGCCCGGCGTCCGGCGTCAGTCCCACCAAAGCCAGATTCAATTCCGCCAATTCGTTCAGGGTCTTCTCGGACGCCGGAAAATATTCGCGCAGCGGCAATTGAATGTTCTGGGCAACGGTCAAGGAGCTGATGAGTGCGCCGTTCTGAAATGTCACCCCATAGCTTTGCACCAGAGCAGTGCGATCGGCGGCCGCCAGCTGCTGTACATCCTTGCCATGCAATTCGACGCTGCCGCCATCGGGCACCCGCAACCCCAATATCGTACGCAACAATACGGACTTGCCGGTTCCCGAGCCGCCGACGATACCGAAGATCTCATTGGCCTGAACGTCCATGTCGAGCCCGTCATGGACGACCTGCGCCCCGAAGCGGCTGACGAGCCCGCGTACGCGAATAATCGGTGTTGCACTGAGCTGCGGCATCAAAAGTCGATTTGCACGAATAGAATGGCGAACAGCGCATCCGCCAGAATCACCAGAAAAATGGATTGCACGACAGCAACCGTGGTCAAGCGTCCAAGTTCGCGGGCAGAATCGCGCACCTGCATTCCCCGGTAGGTGCCGACCATGGAAATCAGTACGGCGAACACGGGCGCTTTGATCAAACCCGCCCAGAAAGTCGTCGGGGACAGCGATTCGCGCAGCCGATTGATGAATTGCAGCAAGGGGATATGCAAATTCAGCAATGACAACAGGCCGCCGCCGGCCAGCCCCATGGCATCCGCGATCACCGTGAGCAGAGGCAGAGCGATCGTCAGTGCAATCACCCGGGGAACGACCAGCAGTTCGATAGGGTTCATGCCCATGGCGCGCAATGCGTCGGTTTCCTCGTTCAGCTGCATCACACCGATCTCGGCGGCAAAGGCGCTTCCGGACCTCCCGGCCACGATGATGGCGGTCAAAAGCACCCCCATTTCCCGCAGCACGGAAATAGTCACGAGATCGACGACAAAGATGTCGGCGCCGAACCGGCCCAGCTGTTGCGCCCCCAGATAGGCCACGATGACGCTGATCAGAAATGCAATCAGACAGACGATAGGAATGGCGGTGATGCCGGTTTCGTTGATATGCCGCGCCAGCGAGGAGATGCGAAGTGCCCGCGGCCGCGAAAACGCCTCGGCGAGCACCGTGACAATGCGTCCGAAAAAACCGATGACTGCCCGTACTTCGCTGCCCTGAAACACCGCCCAGCGGCCCAATTTTCCGACGGATTTTTCCAGGCTGGGCGCGGTACCGGGCGCAGCCATGGTCGAGTGACGCTCCGTCTTCAGTTTCTGCAGAAATTCCAAATAGTGCGGCGGATCGCCGGTGTGCTGCACATCCAAGTGCTGCGCGCCCAGTTCGGCCAGCCGCGTCAGCAATGCCCAGGATGGTCCGATGCCGGGCGACTTGGCGCCGGACCAATCGCAAACCAGTGTGCCCTTGAGATTGTCAGGCAGGCTTTTCAGTTGGACCTCGATGCGCGCCAAGGCTGCCAATGACCAATCGCCGTTCAGGCGAAGCCGCCAACTCTCGCCCACTCCCTCGAGCGCCAATGGGGCAGTCATTCTTGCACTCATCTCTATATGCTAGCAGGCAATGCGCTTCTGCTGAGCCTGAGTTCAAAGACGTGGTACAGAACGATCCGCTGCTGCAAATCCTGCTTTTGCTGACCGCATCGGTATGCGTCGTCGCCGGCGTGCGCAAATTGAAATTGCCCGCGATAGTGGGATATCTCGCGGTGGGAATGCTGCTCGGCCCGCACGCCTTTGCCCTGGCAGCAGACAACGAGACCACACACTTGCTCGCCGACTTCGGCGTGGTGTTCCTGGTATTCACCCTGGGACTGGAGTTCTCGCTGCCGCGCCTGGTGGCGATGCGTTGGGAAGTGCTCGGCGTCGGCGGTGCTCAAGTGCTGATCACCACCGGAATCGTCGCGGCCGGCGCCGTACTCTTGTTCGATATCGTCCCCGCGGTGGCCGTGGTGATCGGTGGCGCCGTGGCCATGTCCTCTACGGCCATCATCATTTCGCAGCTCACCGAACAGTCAGAGAACAATCGGACTCATGGCCGGCTCGCCGTGGCGATCTGTTTGTTTCAGGATCTGAGTTTTCCGCTGTTTCTCGCCCTGGTTTCCGTGGTAAGCGGAGGACAGACGACCGACGCCAAACACATCGTGGGCGCCATCGGCTTCGCCCTTCTGGCGCTGTTCATGGTACTCGCCGCCGGCCGTTGGTTGCTACGGCCGCTGTTCCTCAGCATCGCCGCGGTGCGCTCCGCGGAGTTGTTTTCACTCGCGGTGCTGCTGGCTGTGTTGGCCTCGGCTTGGGCGACGCACGCCGTGGGATTGTCGCTCGCGCTCGGCGCCTTCCTGGCCGGCATGATGCTCGCGGAAACCGAATTTCGGCACCAGATCGAGGCGACCATTCGATCGTATCGTGAAGTGTTGCTCGGCTTGTTCTTCATTACGGTCGGAATGCTGCTCGACGTCGGATTATTGCTGCGGAATTTTCCGCTGGTCGCGGCAATCCTGGCCGGCATGTTGGTTCTCAAGGCAGCAATAGTGGCGTTGGCGGCAAAGCCGGCGACGCACAGCTGGTTCAAAGCCTTGCGAACCGGCGTCGTGGTAAGCCAGGGCGGGGAGTTCGGCTTTGCTCTGTTAACTCTGCTGTTGAGGCGTGAGCTGCTCGACCCTGCCATCGTGCAACCGCTGCTGGCCGCCACCGTTCTCAGCATGGTGCTCTCCCCCCTTCTCATAAGACACAATCGACGCATCACTCGCGCGCTGCTCGGCGAATCAGGGCCGCCGCGCACCGAGACCATGCGCGAAACGCAGGCCACCCTGGCGGTCGCGGAACGCGAACACATTGTCATTTGCGGCTTCGGCCGAGTCGGTCAGAACATTGCGCGGGTACTCGAGCAAACGGGTTTCGAATACATAGCTCTTGACCTGGATCCATATCGGATTCGCGTCGGCAGACAGGCCGGGGATCCGGTCATTTATGGGGATGCCGGTCAGGTCAAGGTGTTGGAGAACGTCGGGCTGGCGCACGCCAGCTGCGTGGTCATCACTTTTGCCAACCCGGAAGTGGCGCTGCGCATCCTGCATTCGGTTCGGGAGCTGCGCACCGATGTGCCGATTCTGGTGCGCACGCAGGACGACACCAAGCTCGAACAGTTGCAGGCGGCCGGCGCAACCGAGGTGGTGCCGGAAACATTCGAAGCCAGTCTCATGTTGTTGTCGCACTTGTTGCTGCTGTTGAAGCTGCCGGTGCCCCGCGTGATTCGCACGGTCAACGACATTCGCAACCATCGTTACAGCATGTTGCGCCAGTACTTTCGCGGCGCGGATGCCGAACACCTGGATCAGAGTCACGCCTTTCGCGAAGAACTGCACAGCGTCATCCTCCCGCCGCAGGCCTGGGCGGTGGGGCGCAGCATTGCGGAGTTGGCGGCGCGCGGCTCGCGGGCGGTGGTCAGCGCGGTGCGCCGCGACGGCATCGTCGGGCGTGAGCCCAGTCCGGACACCCTGTTCAAGGAAGGGGATGTGGTGGTCGTCTGCGGCACCCCGGAGGCGGTTGAGCACGCCGAAACCCTGCTGCTGATGGGTTAAAAATAGCGCTTTACATGAACGGCGTATCCATCGCATAGTAAAGGAGCTGTTTAAGGGCAAACCCGCCGAAAGGTGGGGACGCAAAACCACCGGTCTAAGGGGCTTCCAAAGGGAAGTCCGACGATAGCGGGGTCGCCAGTACCAGGTGCAATACGCACACTCCAAAACCATCCGGTTTTGCGAACCCCCCACAGCAGTGTTTTTTTTCAGCTCTTCCGGGGGGAAGATTATGGTAAGTAAAGTGACGCGTTCGCCTGGTGCGGACTCTTCGGGCATTTTTCGCCGCCCGCGGCTGGTTCTCAAGCTAAAGCGCTTCGAGGATCTTCCAGCCATTCTAAATAAGACCAAAAGCTACCCGACCCCGATCCGCATGGTGGGGGCGGATTACTCGCAAACGCGCTGCGTAGGCGGCGATGGCGGCACCACGGTCGACACGGGAGCGCTCGACAAGATCCTGGAATTCGGTGAGACCTTTGTACGTGCCCAGGCCGGCGTGCGCGTGGGTACCTTGGTGCATGCGCTGGCCGAGCGTGGACTTGAGCTGCCGTTGACGCCCGAGATGGGCCAAATTTCCGTGGGTGCACTGGCCGTCGCCACACTGCCTCAGGCCTCCTATGAGACGGGGGTGGCGCAAATGTCGTCCTGCGTGTCCGAATTGAAATTGATCACGCCGCAGGGCAAACAAATGATCGTCACCGAGCGGGAGCGCGACCTCATGCGCGTGCTGCGCTCGAGCTTCGGGCTTTTGGGGCTGGTACACGAGGTGGTAATGCGCGTGCGGCCGCTGACGCCGGTCAAGATCGACTACCAAGTACACACCCTCAAGGAATTCGCGGCGCGGTTCGCATCGATTGTCAAAGCGCCTGGCGCCTTGCGGCTGCACATCTCGCCCTTCAGTGACCGCATCACTGTCGAGCGCCGCACCCTTGATGAATCAGCTTCCGTCAGCCGGTCCGGAATCTGGCAGATCCGCAATTCCGTGATGCGCAATGTGCTGCCGGCATTCGGCTCGACCGTCGGCAGCGTGCTGGCGGCGCCGGGTCTGCGCGCAGTCATGCTTTCCGGCGTGCAGCGGGCACTGCGTGCAACGCTCGACCGCAACACGCGCGGCGTGGTGATGTATGCGCATGAATGGATGCGCGACATGCCGAAGGAATCATGGAAGGCGCGCCACACTTATAGTCTGTGGGCATTCCCCGAAGCCGATTATCCCAAGATATTGGCCGAGTACTTTGCGTTCTGCCGGTCCTACTACAAGGAACATCGATACCGGTCCAACCTCGTGACGGGCTCGAGCCGCCTGCACCAGGACCGTGGTTCCTTGTTCAGCGCCAGTTACTCGGGGCCCATGTTCACTATTGAACCGTCGTCAACCGGGGATCAAGGCTGGGATGACTTCCTGATCGATTTCAACGATTTTGCGTCGGCGCTGAACGGCACACCGACGTTCAATCAGACACGTGCCTTGCAGCTGGAGCACGTGACCAAATCGTTCGGCGAGCGCGTCAAGTTGTTCCGGGCGCTGCGCCAACGAACCGATCCGCTCAATCGACTGCGCAATAGCTACTTCGCCTACCTATTGGGCTAGCGTCTCGCGCCGGAGTGGGAGCGCGACGCCCTCCCCCGTGGGTTCATAAGCCCGATACGATTCGGGCTTTGATGGATTCGAATTCAGAGTCGCTGATGAGTTTGGCTTCCAGCATTTCGTGTGCCTGCCGCAGGCGTCGCGCTGCTTCGGATTCCGTTCCGGCAACTTCCGCTCCCGAATAAGCGGATTGGCCGCTGCCGATCTGTACGCCGCCCGATTTCGCGCGCAACTCCTCGAGCTCTCTAATGCGGCGCTTCTCGCGCCACACCTGATCGTGCTGCTGGCAGATTCGGTACAGGCCCTGCGCCTGATCCTTGCGCAATCCGGTGAAGGTCCAAACGCGATTCACCTCAGAACCGATATTCAGATCCGAGCTGCTCTGTGCGACCAGTGTGAGGTCGGCCGCGAGAATGCCGGCGCTGATGCGCGTTTCCTTGAGATCCTGCCAGCGAATATCGGCCGAGTCATAGCCCCCGAGCAGGCGGCGCTTGAGCGATATGAACCGGCCGCTGGTGGCGGCGATGCAAGTCCGGCGATGGTTCAGCGCAAACAAACGACGCTGGACCGCCCATGCTTCCAAGGTCTCTCCCGCCGTGAGCAATCCGCGCAATGTGGCGAGAGCCGATTCGAGGCCCGGCTCCGGCCTGTCGCCCGGTGCAGATTCGGCCATCAAGCTTTCTCTTGCAGATGCGCTTCGAGGAACCACAGGTATTTGTCGACATCGCGGGAGATACCGGTGAACAGATCCGCGGTATCCGCATCGCCCAGCTTACCGGTGTCGTCGATGGCAACCCGCACGGCCTTACCGAATACCGATAACTGTGTGGATAAATAGAACAGATGATCCTTGCCCGCAGTGATGCTCAGCGGATAGTTCTTCAACTTGCTGCGCTTGGCGGCGACTGCAACGGTGCCTTCGGCCGTGCCTCCCAAGCTGGTCACGCGTTCGGCGATCTCGTCGATTTGTTCGAGCACCAGATCCGAGATCTTGTCGAACAATTCATGCAGGGCGATGAAATTCGGACCCTTCACATTCCAGTGCGCTTGCTTGACCTGGCTCTGCAGGTCAATCGCGTCGGCCAGTCGATCATTGAGAATGGCGATGGTGTTGCGGCGGGTTTTTTCGGAGAGATCAATCTTGGTCTTGTACATCGGCGCTCCTTCGAATCAGTAACTTCGAACTTAGGGCGCTATTTTGCACTGCTTAGTCGTGAATCCCAAGAAAGAACGTGATGTCGGGAGCGGTGTTGACTGCGACGTCCTCGGCGAATCCCAATTGGAGGCGCCATCGACCATATAGGCGGCGAACCCCGCCGACAGTCAGCTGCATGCTGGGACCCAGGAAGCGCAGGTGGCTGCCGGCGACTCGTCCGGTTTGCCCGTCGAGTTGGGCCCGCAGCGACCACTGCGGGCCGAGCGCGCGCGTCGCTGCAAATCGCGCGAACTGCGAAGCGCGGTGCGCGTTTCCCGCAAAGAGCTCGTCGCCGGAGGGCTGTGCAATGCCGAGTTCGGCGGCTAGCTGCCATTTTTGCCCCCGCAACGCGCCGTGCGCCCATAAGGCACCGTCCCAGGCACCATCGCTGGTCAAGCCCGCTACCGATCCGGTCGGCGCCTTGAGCCCGCCCCAAATGGATACGGTTCGATGCGCGTCTTCCATGGCATACCAGCCGACGTCCGCCGCGATATCGCCGACGCTGGTCTGCGCATGATCGAGAGTGATGTTGCCCTGTCCGGAGTAGGCGTAATCGATCTGCCTTTTGGGGTACAACGGCCGAAAACCTCGGGCAAAGCCCAACATCTCGTGCCAGGTATCGATGACCGAATCCAGCACGCCGCCGCTGTCGTGGACGATGGGCACTGATAGTCGGTAACGCCAGTGCCGCGACAGGGCATTTTCATAACTGAGGTCGAGTGCCGTGCTTTCGCCATCGACGAACAAGCTTTCATGCGCGGTCCTCTCCACATTGAGCGTATTGCTGACCAGCAGCGTCGCCGACAGAGTCGCGGCGGCGCCGGCCTGGGCGTCGCTGGGCAGAGGTAGATAGAACCCCCGCAACAAGGGGTTCTGATCCCGCGTCGCGAAAAACTCCTCGGCATGAGCCGGCTCGATGCCCGAGCAGAGGAGCGCGGCCACGACCGCAATGGCTCCAGCGCGGAGCGCGACGCGTGAGCGCCGTGGCAGGAGCATGCGGGCTTAGATCTCGGCGCGGCGCATGCGCAACTGAATGGCGCAACCGATCAGAGCAATGCCGACTGCAAGGCCTATCCACGTATCCAGACTGGACAGAAATCCAGAGACATTGAGAAAACTCCATACGTCCACCGGGGTCCGTATCGTGTTGTTGTCGACGGCCGTGGTCACCCAAGAGCCTTCGCCCGGGTCTACATTAAACGCCTTGCCCACACCCCACAGACGCTCACCGAGCTGTCCCGCGATCACATGGGTGCCGAGAAACCATTTCTCGGCCAGAAGCAGCGCGATCGGTGGCAGTATCAACCACAGCATTACAGCGCGTTTGGCCCAGGCGGATACGACCAGCAAGTACCCGGCAACGGGCAAGTACCAGACGGCGGTTGCCACGATCAGGTAGACCCACAATACCTGCAGCTGCAGCCAAAGATCTGCCTGCCACAATACCGCGCCGACGGTAGACCCGGCTCGCACAGAGAGGATGAATGCCATGATCAGCGTGGTGACATCGGCGGCAATGAAGTAGACCACTGGAAGCACAATCAGACCTGTTGCCAGCTTGGAGATTACCGTCATCGCATCCGAGATAGGCAATGATTTCCAGAACAGCACGCTGCGGTCCTTGCGATCGGCATACAGACATTCGAGCAGATACCAGGTCGAGTAGATCGTCATGACGGCGAAGAAGGTCACGCCCACGGCGGCCATGAATATTTCGCCCACGGCTCGACTTGGAAATTGCGAAGGAATCGTCAACTGCTCGATATTGCCGAACAGCGCGGCCAGGATCATGAATCCGCCGATCACCGCCGGAATCATCCAGATCGCTCGATTTTCCCAAAACTCCCTGCGGACCAGCCAGACCATGGTGTTCATTCGGCACCCCCGGACAGTTTGGCGACGAACAGGTCGGCAACGCTGGGCGTGCGTACTTCTCCGAGACCCGCGAGCTTCTGCAGGTCGGGCTGTTCGTAGTACAGCACCACCTTGCCCAGCATGCGGCGTTCATAAAACGGCTTCTCAGCGCGCGCTGCATCGAGACGATCGCCGGCGACTGCCACCGCCGCATAACGCGTCGCGACATCGTCGAGAGAAGAGTCGAGGACGATGCGGCCCTTGTTGATGAAGAGCACGTCGGTAAGCAGGTTTTCCACTTCCTCCACCTGATGCGTGGTGATCAATATGGTTCGCGTTTCGTCCATGTAATCGTTGACGAGAGCGTCGTAGAACGCGCTTCGCGCAAGGATGTCGAGGCCGAGGGTGGGCTCGTCGAGCACCATCAGCTTGGCATCGATGGCCATGGTCAGCGCCAAATGCACCTGGGTCTTCATGCCTTTGGACAACTCCCGCATCCGGCGCTTGCCGGTGATCTGCGTCTTGGCGAGGAGCGACGTGGCCCGATCGCGGCGAAATCGCGGATGCACGCCGGCGACAAAGTCGATGGCATGGTCCACCCGCAGCCAAGCCGGCAATACCGCGACATCGGCGATGAAGCTGGTGTCCTGCATGAGTTCGGTACGCTGACGCATTGGTTCGCGGCCCAGTACCTGCAAGTGCCCTTCATAGGCCGTCAGGCCGAGGATGGCGCGCAGAGCGCTGGTTTTGCCGGCACCGTTCGGCCCGATGAGGCCGACGATTCGTCCAGCTTGCACGGAGAAATTGGCACGATCCAACGCAACGTGCGTACCATACTTTTTGGTCAGATCACGAGCTTCGATGAGCGCGGTCATGGCGGTTCTCATTCTTCTTTGGTGTCGCCGCCGCGAGGCGGCGGGGCCGGGTGGGTAAGCGCCGGCGTTTGGGCGAACAGTTCCTGGGCCGAAAACCCCAGCCGGTGAATAACCGCCAGAATCTGCGGCCACTCTTCGTTAAGGAATCGTTCCCGCTCTCCGGCCAGCAACTGTCGTTGGGCGCCTTCGCTGACGTACATGCCACGTCCGCGGCGCTTCTCGACCAAGCGTTCGTCGACCAGTTGCTGATAGCCCTTGAGCACGGTCAGAGGGTTGAGGCGATAATCGGCGGCAACCGCCCGCACGGAGGGCAATGGATCGCCCTCCCTGAGCGCGCCCTCTAAAATGAGGGCTACCATCCGATCGCGCAACTGGCGATAGATTGGCTGGTTGTCGTTCCAATTAGGGTCCATTTCCTCGCTCGATTTACTGTTGTGGCTAGATAGCACTGTAGTCTAAGGCAACGCATTCATCCGAATGGTGTTCAGACAGCGCCATTCATGGTCGACGTCAGGGTGTGAGCGATCGATACAATGGACGTATGCTGGTGCGACTGGGTGTTGAACAAGTAGGCGACCCCACCGACGATCAGGCTGTTCATCATCAGGGCAACAGCAAGGGCGGCGAGTTTTGTCGAGATTTGAGTGTTCATGTAAGTCTCCTGTTAAGTGCGTCATCGAGGTGTTTCGGTGACTTGGTGATATAGTTACATACAACACTGCTACATGCAAGCACCAACGTGATTATTTTCTTCAAGGCCAAAAGGCCCAAATATTGCGACGCAACATAACCGATGAATACCTCCCCCGCGCGTATGCTTGCGGCATGGGGTTGTCGGACGAGGACGCAGGCCAGACCGCGCGATATCGGGACTGTGACGCCGCGTTTTCAACTCTCTACGCGCCATGTAAGGGTCCCCTGTGTCGCTATCTGCAGCGGCAAGTGCGCAATGGCGCAGCGGCCGCGGAACACGCGCCGAGGCGCGCGTGAAATTCGCGACTTATTTGCTTTATATCGCGCAACCGCGCGAATGATTTTTAACCGCAGCAATTTGAAGATGCGCCGCGGCGTGCGAGCGGATCACTCGGAACCAGCGTCCCGATCGAGTGGCAGAATTCATCGAACAACAATCGGTACTGCTTGCAGCATTGGGTGTGCACCCAACCTCGACCGTCGAAGCCGATATCCGGCGCTGGGGCTACGCCCGGGTAGTGGCGATTTAGGCTAACATCACCTGCTTTTGCGCCGGGAGTCAGTCATGAAGAAGCCAGTCACAGTCACCATCACCGGAGCGGCCGGAAATATCGGCTACGCGCTTGCGTTTCGCGTCGCCTCGGGCCAGATGCTGGGCGCCGACCAGCCGATCAACTTGAATCTGCTGGAGATACCAGCGGCGAGCGCGGCAGTTCAAGGTGTGGTGATGGAACTGAATGATTGCGCATTCCCCACACTGAACACAGTGGCTGCAACCAGCGACGCCGGCATCGCCTTCAAGGATTGCAATTTCGGCATGCTGGTAGGAGCGCGGCCGCGCGGGCCCGGCATGGAACGCAAGGATCTGTTGCTGGAAAATGCCAAGATTTTCTCGGCCCAGGGAAAAGCATTGGACGCGGTCGCCAGCCGTGATGTGCGCGTGTTGGTGGTCGGCAATCCCGCGAACACCAATGCCCTGATCGCACAACGCAATGCTCCCTCGCTGCCGGCAAACCGCTTTACAGCAATGACTCGATTGGACCACAACCGCGGACTGGCGCAGCTGACCGAGAAGAGCGGAGCGTCCCTGGCGGACGTCAAAAAGGTCATCATTTGGGGAAACCATTCGGCAACCCAATATCCTGATCTGCATCACGCAACGGTTGCGGGCCGTGCGGCGCTGTCCGTAGTCGATGCGGGTTGGTTCAAAGACACCTATATTCCAAGCGTGCAACAACGCGGTGCCGCCATTATCAAGGCGCGCGGCACATCCTCCGCCGCTTCGGCCGGCGCGGCTGCCCTCGATCACATTCACGATTGGATGCTCGGCACACCCGCGGGCGATTGGGTCAGCATGGCGGTTGCTTCGGATGGCAGCTACGGAATACCCGAAGGCGTGATTTATTCCTATCCGGTCACGTGCAAGAACGGTGAATACAGCATCGTGCAGGGACTTAGCATCAGCGATTTCAGCCGCGAGAAGATGCTGGCGACACACCGTGAATTGTTGGAAGAACGCGATGGTGTAAAAGATTTGATCTGAAGGCGGGCCCCCATGAATGAAGTAGCAATGGCCGCGGGTGTTTTCCTTGCGTGGCCACTGCTATTCCTGGGGGCCATCCTGATCCTTGCGTATCGCCGGGCGGGCCTTGCCCTGAGTTCGGCCGTCATCGGCTTGCTGCTCCTCGTCTACTGGAACTTCGGCGGCGCTCAGGTTTGGTGGAAAATCGGCGTCTCCATTCCGTATGCGCTGTTGATTGCGCTGAACATCCGTCCTTTGCGCTTGCGCGCCGTCACCCGTCCTTTCCTGAGGAGTTATCGCAAGCTGCTGCCGTCGATGTCCGCGACCGAGCGCGAAGCATTGGACGCCGGGACGGTGTGGTGGGACGGGGAGCTATTTACCGGCGGTCCCAACTGGCAAAAACTCATGTCGGCAAAGGTGCCGGTGCTCACTACGGCTGAACAGGCCTTTATCGACGGTCCCTGCGAAGAGCTTTGCGCAATGCTCGACGATTGGGACATCACGCATGTCCGCGCCGATCTGCCGCCCGAGGTATGGTCCTTCATCAAATCGAAGGGCTTCTTCGCCATGATCATCCCACGAAGTTACGGCGGGCTGGAATTTTCGGCGTATGCGCATTCCTGCGTGCTGATCAAGATCGCCTCGCGCTCGACCACCGCCTCATCGACGATTGCCGTCCCCAATTCCTTGGGTCCGGCCGAGCTGCTGTTGCACTACGGCACCGATGCGCAGAAGAATCACTTTTTGCCGCGCCTTGCGCGAGGCGAGGAGGTGCCTTGTTTCGCGCTCACCGGACCCCGCGCGGGATCCGATGCAGCATCCATTCCCGACACCGGTGTCATTTGCAAGGGCCTGTGGCAGGGTTCGGAAATTGTCGGCATCAAACTCAATTTCTCGAAGCGCTATATCACCCTGGCGCCGGTCGCCACCGTGGTCGGGCTGGCCTTCCGGCTGTTCGACCCCGAAGCGCTCATGGGCGATCGCACGGATTTAGGCATCACTTGCGCACTGATCCCGCGCGATACTCCCGGAGTCAGCATCGGCCGGCGACATTTCCCATTGAATGTGCCGTTCCAGAACGGACCGATTCAGGGTGTCGACGTGTTCGTTCCCGTCGACGCCATCATCGGCGGTTTCGGCATGGCAGGCCAAGGGTGGCGCATGCTGGTCGAGCAACTGTCGGTGGGGCGTTGCATTTCCCTGCCCTCCAGCGCCACCGGTGGCGCGCAGGCCGCGGTGTATGCGTCGGCCGCGTACGCGCGAATTCGCCGTCAGTTCAACATGCCCATCGGCCGCTTCGAGGGCATTGAACAAGTCTTGGCGCGCATGGCCGCGCGAACCTACATTATGGACGCGGCGCGCTCGGTCACGGCGGGCGCGATCGACGGTGGCGAAAGGCCATCGGTGCCGTCCGCCATGCTGAAGTATCACGCCACCGAATTCGGCCGGATGATCGCCAACGATGCGATGGATGTGCATGGCGGCAAGGGTATTTGCCTGGGACCCAAGAACTACCTCGGCCGCGGCTACCAAATAGTGCCGGTCGCCATTACCGTGGAGGGGGCCAACATTCTGACCCGCAGCCTAATTATTTTCGGCCAAGGCGCGGTGCGCTGTCATCCTTACGTGCTGCGCGAAATGAATGCGGCGCGGAATCCGGACCGCGAAGCCGGCATCGCCGCGTTTGACAAGGCGCTCATGGGTCACGTGGGATTTGCGATTTCCAATGCTGCCCGTTCGCTCGTCATGGCATTCACGCTGGCGCGCTTCACGCGGGTTCCAAAGGTGGGACCCGGCACACGGTACTTTCAGCACGTGAACCGGTACAGCGCATCATTTGCTCTGGCCACCGACATCGCCATGCTGGCGCTCGGCGGCTATTTGAAAAAGAAGGAAAGCTTGTCGGCGCGCTTGGGCGATGTGCTGTCGGCGATGTACCTGGCTTCGATGGTATTGAAGCATCACGAGAATCAAGGCCGACCGGCGGAGGATATGCCCTTGGTTGAGTGGGCCTGCCGCAGCCTTCTGTACCAGGCTCAGGAGCAATTGCATCTGTTCCTGCGCAATTTTCCGAACCGCCCATTGGCGGCATTGATGCGCCTGCTCATCTTTCCGCGTGGACTCACTTACTTTCCCCCGAGCGATCGCCTGGGACGAAGTATCGTCGATCTGATCATGAACCCGACGGCGTCGCGGGAAAGGATGAGTCAGTATATTTACAAGACTCGGGCGCCGAACAATCCGCTTGGCCTGCTGCAAGAGGCCTTGCTTCTGTCGGCCGCAGCCGAATCGCTCGATAAGCGCATAAGAGTCGATGGCGTAAAGACCGGCCGCATTACGGCGTTGGATCTGCCTGGACAGATTTCTCAAGCCATGCAACTCGGTATAGTGACAGAGGCCGAAGCAGCCACACTGCGTGATTACGATTCCAAGGTCTCGGAACTCATCAATGTGGATGACTTCGCGCCGCATGAATTGCGTGCCGGTACCGGCGTGAATTCATGAAGTCGGAATCAGCGCCGCCGCGCACGCCGCAACTCCCTCCTCCCATCGGCGCCGGGACGGCCGGCTCATGCCGCAACTGCGGCACCCTGCTGACCGGACGTTATTGCGCCAACTGCAGCCAGGCGGCCGATGTTCATGTACCGAGCACCCGGGAATTGATGCACGAGGCACTGGAGGGCGTTACTCACTCGGATTCTCGGTTGTGGCGGACGCTGTATCTACTCTGGTTCAAGCCCGGACAGCTGACCCGGGAGTTCGTCGTCGGGCGGCGCGCCGCCTACCTACCGCCGTTTCGCCTGTACCTGGTATTGAGCATCTTGTTTTTTCTGGTTGCATCGCTTTCCAACAGCCACGCCAACTTCGTGAAATTCGACCGTTCGACGGCGCAGGTTGGGTCGGCCGAGGCCACCTGCGCAAGCGTAAACTTCACCTGGCTGCGACAGGACTGGAGTCCGCGCGCGCAACACATCTGCTCCGAAATACGCCGCGATGACGGTGCCAATTTATTACACCTGGCCATCGCGACCATGCCAAGGGCCATGTTCATTTTTCTGCCCTTGGTCGCGTTTCTGCATATGTTGATGTACTGGCGGCCGCGGCATCGGTATGCGGAACATCTGTTGTTTTTCCTTCACGTGCACGCGTTTTTCTTTTCAGTGATAACTGTGGTGGTATTGTCGAACGACGCCGGCGAGACGTGGCCGTTTTTAGCGAAGGCGGCAGGGCTTGCAACACTGTTGCTGTGGGTTCTGCCGGTTTACACGGTGATCGCCATGCGGCAGGTCTTCGGCCGTAGCTGGACGCGCACTTTCTTCAAAGCATGCGCACTTTTTGCGGTGTATTTTGTGGTGTTGAACGTCACTCTGCTCGGCGTGTTCGTGTATGCCGCTTTGCAGATGTAAGATGAGTCGGGTTTCCCCCCTTCCCAAGGAGATGAACATGAATCGCTTATTGCTTGCGCTGAGCTTCGCATTGATTGCAGCCGTTGGCGTGGCGCAGGAACGCTCGTCGCCCCCCGCAACTGCTGAGGTGTACTTCATAGCGCCGAAGAACGGCGCCAGCGTGCATGGGCCGGTGACGGTGCAATTTGGATTAAAGGGCATGGGCGTCGCTCCGGCGGGCGTCAAGTTCGACAATAGCGGGCACCATCATCTTTTGGTCGATACGGACATCACTGAGCTCAAGCTGGATGCACCGCTTCCGGCGACGGACAAGATCCTGCACTTCGGCAAGGGGCAGACCGAAACCACGCTGACCTTGAGCCCCGGCAAGCACACGCTGGAAATCGTGTTTGCAGACTACCTGCACCAGTCCTTCGACCCGCCCTTACACTCGAAAAAAATCACCATCACCGTGGAATGAGATGCGGCGTAATGACGCCCGCGCGATTCTGCACATCGATATGGATGCATTCTATGCGTCCGTCGAAGAACGGGATCGCCCGGAACTCAAGGGCAAACCGCTGATCGTCGGAGGCACCAGCGGGCGCGGCGTGGTCGCCGCAGCGAACTACGTGGTGCGGCGCTTCGGCGTGCATTCGGCCATGCCCATGAACGAGGCATTACGCCGTTGTCCCGACGCCGTCTGCGTGCAACCACGGATGGCGCGCTACAAAGAGGTCTCTGCACTGGTATTCGGAATTTTTCGAGAATTCACGCCGCTGGTGGAGGGCCTGTCCTTGGACGAGGCATTCCTGGATGTCACGTCGAGTCAGCAACTCTTGGGCAGTGCGGAATCGATCGGCGGCGAGATCCGCCGCCGCATAGCCGGGCGAATCGGCCTCACCGCCTCAGTGGGGATCGCCTCCAACAAACTACTGGCGAAAATAGCTTCCGACCTGAACAAGCCCGACGGCATGTGCCGCATCGGCCCGGACAATCTGCGCGACGTCTTGGATGTACTGCCGATCGAGAAGTTGTTCGGCGTCGGCCCCAGAACGCTGCCGGCGGTGCATGCGGCCGGAATTCGCAGCTTCGGTGACTTGCGCCAAGCCAATGAAGAAGTGCTGTGGCGAGTCTTCGGCAAACACGGCAAGTCGATGCGTGACCGGGCGTCCGGCCTCGACAATCGGCCGGTCGAGCCGAATCGCGAGGAGAAATCGATCAGTGCCGAGGAGACCTATGCCAGAGATATCCGGGGGGCGGCGGCACTCACCGTGCAGTTGCTGCATCTGGCGGATAGAGCCGCCTCGCGCCTGCGATCTCAAGAACTCGCCGCCGGTTGCGTCAACGTCAAAATACGCCGCGCCGATTTCACCACTTACTCGCGCCAGCGCACCCTTGATCCGCCCACCCAGAATACGGCCATCATCTCGGCGGTCGCAAACACCCTACTCGAGCAATGGCTGAGCACCCAGCCCGATGCAGCGGTGCGGCTTTTGGGTGTCGGAGTCAGCGACTTGCAAACTCTTCCTCAGCGGGATTTATTCGATGAGGATTCTGCGCAGGTTTCCCGTTTGGACTCGGCGATTGACGGCATCCGGGACCGGTTTGGGACCCACATGGTGACTCGGGCCAGCCTGCTGCCCTCCGGGGTGAGCGGCCCCGGCTCCAAGGTTTAAGTTGGTATCCTAGGCCGGCTATGTACTTACGCTTCTTCGGTCTCAACGAAAAGCCCTTCGCTATCACGCCGGATCCGCGTTACCTCTATTTGAGCGAGCGCCACGCCGAGGCTCTCGCACATCTCTTGTACGGCATCAACGAGTCCGGAGGCTTCATTCAGCTGACGGGGGAGGTCGGCACCGGCAAGACCACCGTGGTGCGGACTCTTCTATCGCGCGTACCGCACCATGCCGACGTTGCCGTGATATTGAATCCGCGAGTCACTCCCGTGGAGTTTTTGCTCACCATCTGCGAGGAGCTCGGTCTCGACATCGCCGTCGCCGATCGCGACAGCGTCAAACAACTGGTCGACGCGCTGAATCGGCGCTTGCTGGCCGCACACGCCGAAGGACGGCGCATCATCGTGATTGTGGATGAGGCGCAAAATTTGTCCGCCGAAGTATTGGAACAAGTCCGGCTGCTGACCAACTTGGAGACTCCGACTCATAAGTTGCTGCAAATCATTCTGATCGGACAGCCGGAACTGCGTGAGCTGCTCGATCGCACCGAATTGCGCCAGCTGGCGCAGCGAATCACCGGCCGATATCATTTGGAGCCTTTGTCGCGCGAAGAAACGCTGGGCTATGTGCGCCACCGATTGCGTGTGGCGGGCGCGCCCGAAGAAATTTTCACAGCGTCTGCGCTGGTAGAGGTGCACCGCTTGGCGTCGGGCATCCCTCGCGTGATCAATGTGACCTGCGATCGCGCCCTGCTGGGCGGCTATACGCAGGAAACCCGCAAGATAACGGCGGCGCTCGTGAGGCGCGCGGCCGGCGAGGTCTATGGCCGGCAGTTCATGCCTTTATGGCTGGGTTGGCTCATGGCGACTCTTGGCATTGCAGGAGTCGCCGCCGCCGCATTTGTCGGCTGGCAGCTCTGGCAGAGCCCGAGCGCGCCTGGGCACGCGTCGGCTGCCAAGCCGCGGCATGCAGCGGCCGTGCAGATCCCGGTGGCTAACAAGCCGGAGGCGCCTTCGGTCGCCACGACGACGATGCCCGGTACCGCGACGATGCCTGCTGCGGCCGCGCCGGCGGTGTCTCTAAATTCCCTGCTGGCCGACAATAGTGCCAATACGGGCGATTCTGCCGCATTCCGTCGCCTGCTTTCATTGTGGGGCACGGCCATGGCGGACGACAAGGACCCCTGTGGCCAGGCAGCCAAGGCGGGATTGTCCTGCCTGGAACAACACGGCGCTTGGGCGCAAGTCAGAGCCTTCAACCGGCCGGCTATACTGACCTTGACCGACGATCATGGTCAGCGGCACCGCGTGGTCCTTGCCGCGTTAGACGACCGGTTCGCAACCTTGAATTTGGGAGAACACAACGTGCGCGTGGCTCTCGATGATGTTTCTCGGGATTGGTTCGGGGAATTCACCCTCGTCTGGAAACCCAAGACCGCGCACCCCCGGCTGCTGTCGGTCGGCATGAAGGGAGCTGAAGTCCGCTGGCTGCGGCGCAGTCTCAATGCCCTGCAGGGGGCCGCGGGGGATCCGGAACACGGTGACGTGTACGACGAAGAGCTCGCGATCGCCGTGAAGAATTTCCAACGTGAACATCGGCTGAATGTCGACGGCATTGCGGGAGTGCAAACCCAAGTCGTGCTGGACACCGCCTTGGCCGAGCCTGGCTCGCCCTTGTTGTTGCCCAATGTTCCGCGCGGCGGTTGAGCAGTTCCATGTCCTTCATACTCGACGCGCTTAAAAAGTCGGAAGTTGAACGGCAAAGGCAGACCCTTCCCGGTCTGACGGATACGCGGCTAGGTGTGCGGCGCAATGGGCTCCCCCTCTGGGCGGTCGCGCTGGGGGTGCTATTCGCCGTCAATCTGCTGGTGCTCGGGATCATTCTGTGGCGAAAGAGTCCTTCCGCCGGACATGTCTCGACGCCGGTGGATTCGCCGTCCGCTGCCGCAGCCGCCGCAAAGCCCCCTGCGCAACACTTTAGTCCCCTGGACTCGGCGCCGGTTTACGCGCCGGAAATACCGGTTGCGGCCCAGGAAAATGGCGCATCGCCGCAGGCACCGCGGGCCGTTGCGAATCCACCCGAGGTCACGAATGCCGCGACCCTGCACACCGTACATCGCCCCGATCCGGTATCGACCGGCGAGGATGCGAACGCCGGGGACCAGGAAGTTCTGCCCTCGATCAGTGAAATCAATTTAACCGGCGCGCAAGCGCTGCCGGAGCTGCACCTAGACGTTCATGTGTATGCGACCAAGGCGGCGGAGCGCTTCGTATACATCAATATGCGCAAATATCACGAAGGGAGCAAATTGCAGGAAGGACCCACCCTGGAGCGGATTCGACGCGACGGCGTGGTGCTTAATTACCAGGGACTGAGATTCATTCTGCCGCGGCAGCCGTAATCCGCAATTCTCGAATGGACCGCGTGCGCCTATTCGGCCAGCACGAAAGTTACTTTCAATCGCACGCGATACTCGGTGATCTTGCCCTTGACGATGACCACGTCTTGGCTTGCCACCCAGGCACCCGCGACGTTCTTCAAGGTCTTGGTAGCGCGCTTCACCCCGTTCTCCAGTGCGTCGTCGAAACTTTTCTTCGACGAGGCGATGATTTCCGTGACCCGTGCAACTGACGACATGTGCGGCTCCAGTGACTCAATCGGTTCTATGGCACAACATCCTGACAGAGATATGCGCGGTCGTGCAATCTCGAGTCCGGCTCGCAGGGCACTAGCTTGCAGCGCCGGGCGTCGCTACCATGTCAGTGGGTCGCTACCATTCCTGCGGAGAGTCGCTAGCTTGTCGGGGTACCACATTGTCGTGCGCTTGTTCCTGGCGGTCATGGGGTCGCTTGGACTGAGCGCCGGTGCTCTCGCCGGTGTGATTGAGGGCGTGGTCGCCTTCCCGAGCCGACTGACACCGTCAATGACGCTGTATGTCTCCGATCTCGACACCTCTCGACTCCACTCCGTCCAGCTGGCGCGCGGACAGGCGAAATTCACCGTCGAAGTGCCCACCGGACGTTACGTGGTGTTCTTGGCTCCCAACGATCCGGGTGCGCCCAATATCTATGGTGCCTATACGCAATACAGTCTTTGCACGGCGCACAATGCCGGCAATAACTGCGATGATCACGCACTGGTGGCGGTTGCAGTTGCAGGGAAGTCCGCACGTGCCGCGGTAACGATTGATGACTGGTACGTGACCGACATTGTTGCCGACCAGCTGGACCGCATCCGCGGCAATGCCGGCGAGCCTCCCGCCCGGTTCGATCCGGAACTCCTGAGCGCGCCACGATTCTCCGAATACCCGAGCGGAGCGTTCGACGCCTCGGCGCCGCCCGAGTTGGAGTTCGCCGCGAACGACTTATCCGACGACGATCGCGAAATACTGCGGCGTGCTCTGGCCGGGGGCCCGAACTTTGCCGGTCATGTCACGGCCGCCTTGACGCGCTGCGGACCTGGTTGCGGCCGCCTGGTGCTGATCGACTGGAGCACCGGCGCCGTCCAGGCCCCCTCGTTACAGAGCCTGGCCGAGATCCAGGGTACGCTGCCATGTCGAAATGACGAGGCCCTGCTGAGTCGACGCGACAGCAGACTGTTGAGCATTTCCCGTGTGCACGGCAACGCCGTTGTCACCGAATTCTACGTGTGGAATCAAAAGAGCGCGGCGCTGGTGCAGAGCAGTGAATATCAGCGGAGTTCGCAGACCTTCTGTGCGATTGCAGCACGCTGAGCCCGATCATGCGATGATTGACACATGCGCAAGATCTTAACGCTGACCATGAGCGGCTTGGTGACCGTACTGCCCCTGGCATTGACGGTGTACGTGATTTGGTGGCTGGTGAATACCGTCGAAGGTTGGCTGCGGCGTGCACTCATCGCGCTACGGGTGATCAGTCCGGAGCATTATTGGCCCGGTCTGGGTCTGATCACGGGATTTGTCCTTCTGCTCATCGTCGGCAGCCTGGTCAATGCCTACGCCGGCAAAATTCTGCTCAAGTACTGGGACGATTTTTTGAACCGGATCCCTTTCGTGAAAACCCTTTATGGCGGATTTCGCGACGTGGTCAGCTTGCTGCCGTCCGGCAGCGGCGAGAAGCGTGACCTGCAACGCGTGGTATTGGCCAGATTCGCCGACGTGCATGCAATCGGCTTCGTCACGCGGGAAGATGTCCCGTCCGTGCTGAATGCGCACGGCGGCCATGACTGGGTCACCGTCTATTTTCCGATGAGCTATGCGTTCGGCGGCTACACGATTTACCTGCCGCGCGACCGGATTGAGCCGCTCGACATATCGGTTGAAGATGCCATGCGCCTGGCGATCACAGCGGGCCTGACGGCTGCCGGCAGTCGCGCCAACAGCTGAGGAATCGAGTGCTCATGTTGAAGCACTACCTACTGCTCCTCGCGTTCGCGACCGCTTGTGCGGCGGCAGCGACAGCCAAGGAGAATCAGCGCGTAGAGTCCGCCAACTACGCCAAATGGACCGCCAAAGCCGTGCAGGCCCTCGCCGCGCGCGCGGATGCGAACTCGCTAGCCACAGCCGCAGCCCTGAACGTCGATGGGTCGGCTGTACGCGCGGACACGGCCAAATCCGAGCAAGCGGCGCTGGAACTCGCTGCCCGCGCCAGCGAACTCGCGCCTCAGAGGCCGGATATCGGCTGGCTGCGGCTGCAGCTTTGCACCTTGAGCCAGACCTGCGACATTCGCGACATCGCAACCGTCATGCGCTGGGTGGACCCCGACAATGCCGCGGCGTGGCTGCCCACGCTGGCGGCAGCGCAACGGGATAGGGATGGCATCGAAGTCGACCGTGTGCTCGCGGATATGGCGCGGGTCGGCCGTTTCGATCTGTATTGGAACCGCATCGTTGCCATGATGTTTGATTCTCTCAACTCAGTGCGAAATCGGCTCCCGGGAAATTACGCGGCATCCGATGCGGAGAGATATAGGACGGTCGCAGGCATCGCGGGCGCCGAAATCATCCCATCGTTTGCACCCTTAGTTGAGGCGTGCCGAGAATCGGCCAGCCTTTCCGAACGACGTGAGCTGTGCCTGAAGCTCGCTAAAATCATGCAACGCGGCGACACCATCGTCGTGCAGAACATCGGATTCGGCATAGAGCGCCACTTCCTCCAGCCCGACAGCAAGGAAGCTCGATCGATCGCCGAACGCCGGCATGTCCTGGAGTGGCGCCAGGCGACGGCGGTCAATCTCGACACTCCGCTGTTGCCCTGGACAAAGAACGCTCGAACCCGGACGCGACTCATGCATATGCGCTCCCTGGCACGCGAAGAGGACGTCTGCATTGCCATACTGCGGGAACATAAGTTGGCGCTCGACCCCCCGGTGGCGCACCCCTGATCGACGCGAAAGGCCGACTCACGGTGATTTGAGGTCGTGCTGCGCAAACCACGCCAGCACATAGGCCACCTTGTCGATAAGCAGACTCGGGCGCGCGGAAATATCGTGGGATGCATTCGGAACGCGCACCAACGCCGTGTCGATCTTGCGCAATTTCAAGGCTTGGTAGAACTGCTCGGCTTCGCTCGAGGGCGTGCGGTAATCCACTTCACCGGTCATCAGCATGGTGGGCGTGTGTACATTGCCGACGTAGGCCAGCGGCGAACGCTTCCAATACGACTGCGCATCATCCCACGGAAAACCGCCGAACCAATATCGGGAAAAATAGTTCGTCATGTCGGCGGTGAGCACGAAACTCGTCCAATTGATGACGGGCTTTACGACCACGGCCGCACGAAATCTGTCGGTGTGACCGACAATCCACGCGCTCAGCACCCCTCCGCCGCTTCCGCCTGTGACGAACAGGCGCTGGGCATCGATGTAGCCGCGTCCGACGACGGCATCCACACCCGACATGAGGTCACCGTAGTCGTTGTCCGGATAGTCGTGATGGATCAAATCCGCGAATTCCTCGCCGTAACTCGTGCTGCCGCGTGGATTGAGGTAAAGAACCACGTATCCGGCCGCGACGTACAGCTGAATTTCAGCGGCAAAACTTGGTCCGTAGCTCGCAAACGGCCCGCCGTGAATCTCGAGCAGCAACGGGTATTTCTTGGCGGCATTGAAGCCCGGCGGCTTGACGATCCACCCCTGAATACGCCGATGGTCCACCGATGATTCGAATGACAGATCCTCCACCGCACCGAGAGTTCGTTGGCCGAGCAGCGGGTCGCTCGGTACCTTCAAAGTCACTATGTCGCGCGACGAGGTGCCGGTTGCGAGCGCCGCCGGCGCGAATGGTGCCGCCTTGGTATACGCAAACCGGACATTGGCTCCCTTGACTGCGGCGGCACTTGTGAACGTACCGCCTGAATAGGGTCGGCTGACGTCTGCGCCGCCGACGTTATCGGCCAGAATGCGCATTTTTCCGCCGAGGTCGACTGCCGCGATCTTGGTCGATCCATGGTCATCGAATTGAAAAATCAATTCCCGGCCGTCAGCCGTCCAGCGAGGTGAGTCGGCGTCGCGGTCGAGAGTGGGGGTGAGTGAGCGCGAGTGACTGCCGTCACTGTCCATGACGTACAGCTGTGTTGCTTGGTAGCCCAGCCGCTTGTCATCGAATCCCAAGTAGGCAATATGTCTGCCATCGGGGGACACGGCCGGATGATGATCAGGTCCGCGGCGGTCGGTCAGTGCGTGAATGGAGTCGTCAGATAAATTCACACGGAAGATTTCGCTGTCCAGTGGCTCGTACTCCGCATCCGGGCGCCGGTTGGCTGAAATCAGAATGCTCTTGCCGTCGATGTCGAATGCGGGCGTGCCCTGGTGATCGAAATCTCCGTGCGTGAGCTGACGCGCCGCGCCACCGTCGGCGCCGACGATGAAAAGCTGAGTGAATACGTTCGGTACATAGCCCTCGCCGTCCACACGGAACACCAATCGGTCGATGAGCTTTGGTGGGTCCGCCCAGTGAATATCCTTAGGCGCTTCCGGCAAGTCGACTTTCAACGGCTTGCGCTCGGCCGCGACCGGCATCGTAAAGCCAAGCCAATGGCCGTCAGGCGACCACGCAAGACCCGATGGTGATTCGGTGAAATTGCTGATGGCTGCCGTGACTCCGCTGTCGAGCCAATAGACGAACATCTGGGTCGAGCCGTCCGCACCCACGCCTAAATAGGCAAGGCGGGTTCCGTCCGGCGACCATCGCGGCGAGGTGCTCGTCGTGGCGCTCGATAGAGGGCGCTCGTGCTTCCCATCCGTCCCGATCAACCATACGACGCCGCGCTGCCGGTCCGTTTTGATGTCGAAGCCCATGCGTACGTAGGCGATGGTGCGGCCATCGGGCGATATTTGCGGATCGCTTACCCACTGGAGGTCGAAGACGTCGAGGGACTTGAAAGGGGACTTGGCGGTTTGCGCAAAACATTGCGGCGACATTGCGATGAGAAAAAAGGCCGCCACGGCCGTCCGTAGCCAACGCGGTGCGCCGCACGATTCACGATCCTTCATGGACTCTTTCCTCTCCGTGCCACCCAACAATGGCGTTGATGTTCATCGACCATCCCCACGGCTTGCATAAAGGCGTAACAGATGGTCGAGCCGACGAACCGAAAACCGCGTCGTTTTAGGTCCTTGCTCATGGCGTCGCTTTGCGATGTCGATGGCGCTATCTCACCCAGGTACAAGGGGCGGCGGCGCACCACCTTGCCGTCGGTAAACTGCCAGATATAGTCGTCGAAAGAAGTCATTGAGCGTCGGATCTCGAGGTAGGCTTTGGCGTTGGAAATAAAAGCGTCCACCTTGAGTCGATTTCGGACGATGCCCGGATCGAGTAGCAGACGCCTGCGCTTGGCGGCACCATAACGGGCCATTTTCTGCGCGTTGAAACCGTCGAAGGCCAGTCGATAGGTTTCTCGCTTGCGCAGAATGATGAGCCAGCTCAAGCCTGCCTGCGCGCCCTCAAGACACAGCATCTCAAACAGCTGCCGGTCATCGTGCACGGCTGCTCCCCATTCCGTGTCGTGATAGGCCGTGTACAGCGGATCCGCAGGACACCAGGCGCAGCGCAGCTTGCCGTCGGCATGACGTTGCGCTCCGAGCTTCATTCGGTTGGGTTGACCGGCCATCAGGATTGCATCGTCGATTTAAGCGTGCAGGCGCACGGCTTGGCGGTCCTTGTAGACGAATTCGATGCGGTCGACACCGCGCGTGCGGCGTGCGGCGCTGCGGATCTCATGCATCAGTTTAAGGAGCACCCGGGTGTTCACCTCGGGCGTTGCCCCCAAGCGGGGCTCCAGTCCGAGATGCAATACGGCGAATCTCTCATGTGCCGAACGTACGAACACGGCAACGCCCAGGGGCCGACCTAATTCCGAGATCGCGAATAGGGTTTGCACGCCGGCGATGTCTCCGACACGAACCCGCAAGCCGCCGTCCTGCTCGAAAATCTCCGGGACTCCGTAGGTTTCGATGGATTGCTGGATCCCGACCCGGACCCTATGTTGATTGACGTTAAAGAACAGCAATTGTTCCAATGCGGCACGCTGCTCTACGGGCAATTTCGATGTAATCCCGATTGAACTGCTCAACGCTCCCCCGCCATGGGCATCTTCGCCCTTGAATGAGTGTCCAGTCACAGAATTAACTTGACGCAGTGCAGCAGACGTTGTCTGCGGCCCGAGACTCCGTATCGTATAGCGTCGCCCAGGGAATGACACTAGCCATGGGAATGTAGCCAATATTTGCTGCAGTGCAATCTAGAATAAGGTCGAACGGCAGCCGCAAGGGTCTCAATGAACGGAAATAACCGGTGCTAGCTTCCGGCGAAGACGGCGCCTCGCTGGACGCACTACGGTTCAGCCTCGCCAGCGATATCGTCGAGCTCGTAGTGCTTACCAGCGACGAGGCATTTCTGCAGACCTTGAGAGACGCGGTCGGCAGTGCCAGGCGGCTGTGGCATGTTCCCTCCCCCGACAAGGTCAGCGACCTCCTGGTGGCGGGGGAAGTTGGCATTTTGGTCCTGGATGTTCTGGCGCTCAATGAGACGTCGAGCGTCTTCATCGGACAAATCAAACGGCAGTTTCCCGATCTTGTGGTCGTCGTGGCCGGAAACCGTGAGACGGAGATCTCCCTTGCCGGGCTCATCAGCGCGGGCATTGTCTATCGCTTCATTCACAAGCCAATGTCGCCGGGCCGGGCAAGATTGTTCGCGGAGGCGGCGGTCAAGAAATATGAAGAGCAACGCAGGCGCAGCGCGGCGACGCCATTGGCCAGGCGGCGCTCCAGTTCAAATCGTCCAGCGCTGATCGGCTGCACCGTCGGCGTTTTGGGCATCGTGCTGGTCTCGATGTGGGCCTTGCACAGGCGATCGGAAGAAAACTCCGTACCTGAGGCAGCCCGGGCCTCCACCGGCGAATCCACGCTGCTCACACGCGCCGCCGTCGCCCTCGCCGCCAACCGGCTGACCGAACCCGCGGGCGATAATGCGCTCGAACTGTATCTGCAGGCGGTGGCACAAAGCCCTGCGGACGTGCTGGGCCGCGCCGGGCTGGCGGAAGTCCACGAGCGCTTGCTGGCCAGAGCCGAGAACGCATTGCTCGAAGAACGCCTCGACGAGGCAGGGGCCGCCATCGAGACCGCGCGAAAATCCGGGGTTGAAAGCGGCCGTATCGCATTTCTGACGGCACAGTTGGCGAAATCGCGCGAGCGCGTGAAATCGGCGCAGGCAGCGGCACACGTACGCAACGACGCCAAATCAGAAGACGACAGAGTGACGCCCTTGCTCGAACTGACCATGCGGCGCATGAATAGCGCACACCTCATCGACCCGCCAAGCGACAACGCGCTCTTTTATCTACAACAGGCGCTGCGGCTCGATCCGAACAGCCCAGCCGTGCAGGACACTAAAAGGTCCTGGGCCATGCATGTTCTGACCGAAGCCCGCAACGCCGTAGATCGCCGTGATTTCGCGCACGCGTCCGCTTGGCTCGATGCCGCCGATGGGATCGCGGCGCCGGGCAATCTCCAGGCAGCGCGAAGCCTGCTCGCGACGGCACGCCGGCAGGCGCAAGCGGATGGCTGGAATCAGCTGCTGAAGAGCGGCACCGAGCGCTTGCAGGAGGATCGGCTGATCGAACCGGCCGACGACTGCGCCAAGTATTATTTGCTGACCTTGCGCGGCCTGGATCCCGGCAACTCCGGCCTGCCCGCCGCCATGCAAGACCTGGGCACCCGCCTGGTTGCCAAGGCGCGGCGCGCGCTTGTTCTCGAGCAATTCGATGCGGCGCGAAGCTGGCTCGAGGAGGCGTCGGCCGTCGGGTTTACGTCGGCCGAATCTGAAGCGGTCCACCGCGATCTGGACGCCGCGGTTGCCAAGCATCAGTTTCAGTCGAGCATCGTCGCCGCCGGCGATCTCACCCTGGTCAAATCCGTGCAGCCCATCTACCCGAAAAAGGCGGAACTGAACAAGTCCCAAGGTTGGGTGGAGTTGGAATTCACGGTTGGCGAAAGCGGTGAGGTGCAGGACATTGCGGTTCGTGCCACCAGCACGCCCGGTGTGTTCGAAGACGCGGCTATCGCGGCCCTCTCACAATGGCGTTTCAAGCCGGTCATACGCGGCGGCCAGGCGAAGGCCCAGCGCACCCGCATTCGCATCCGCTTCGTTCTCGGCAGCTAGGCCGCCGAACTTCGAGTCAACGACGCGGCATCGGACTCCTGCGTCAGCGCGCCGATCTCGGCTCCGATGCGCAGATCGTCAACCAATCCAAAAGCATGTTTGCGCACGAATCCCTGCCTATCGATTAAAACAAGCGTGGGAGTGCCGCGCATTTTGTAGCGCTCCATGGTGTGCGGAATCGGACTCGCCGCATTCGGCTGATCGAGTGCGATTGGAAATTTCAGTCGATATTCCTTGATGAAGGCCCTGAGCATCGCCGCGTTGAAGGCATCATGATGCTCGAACGTGGCGTGCAAACCAATCACAGCCACGTCATCCGGCTCGAAAGTCTCAAAAATTCTTTGCGCCTGCGGCGCCGCGCCGCTCACTGAGACGGGGCAGAGCACCTGGAATGCAGCCAGCACCACCACCCGTCCACGCAGACCGGATAGCAGGAGCGGCCGATCGGTGTTGAACCAAGTCTGAACAAGCAGTTCTGGGGCGTGCGTTGAAGTAGTCATGAGTTGCGCGCTGCAAGCTCAGCGCCGCAACACTTTTCCTTCGTTGGTTTTCTTGATTGATCCCGTTCGCTATTGTGTGCCCAAAGCTGGCCCGGATTACAAGAGGCGCACGATTCAACATCCGCTTTGCACGGAGTTCTTGCGAAATCGGCGGAGATGGGTTAGGGCTTGAAGCCGCTCTCTTTTTGCTTGCGGTCCGCGATTTCCTCGCGGTCGACGACGACGTTACGAGGTGCCTTGATGCCGATGCGCACCTGCAAGCCGCTGACCGCCATGACGGTCACTTCAATATCATCGCCAATCCGCAGGCTCTCACCGGTGCGGCGCGTAAGTATCAGCATTATTATAGCCTCCGGCTTATGTAAGCACCGATTTACTCACGCGACTCGGCGCACTCCTATGAGCGATTGTCTGTGAGTCCGTGTAGGACTGCGCTGACTCTAGTGGCGGCTCGGTATTTCTTCCGGTATCGATTGCGGTGCGTCGGCCCAGTCACTGACGGTGGCTTCGTAAATTTCCAGGACTTTCAGCAGCTCCTCAAGCGGCTGCGCCTTGCCCATCGCAAAGCCCTGGCCGTAGTCGACGCCCAGGTCTGCCATTCTGGCACGGAGCAGGTCGGTCTCCACGTATTCCGCGATCGTCTCCATGCACATGACCTTCGCCAGTTGCGCAATTGCCTTGATCATTGATTCCGAACGCGCGTTGATGATTGCGTCGCGGACGAAGGTGCCGTCGATCTTCAGATAGTTGACTGAAAGATCCTTGAGGTAAGCCAACGAACTGACGCCCGTGCCGAAATCGTCGAGCGCGAACTGACAGCCGAGATCCTGCAATTTGCGCATGAACTGTTGCGCCTTGGCCAAGTTGCCGATGGTCGCGGTTTCGGTCAATTCAAAGCACAGGACACCGGGCGAGAGACCGCTGTTTCGGATCTCATCGATGACGTACTGCAAAAAGGACTCGTCCTGCAGGGACTGCCCGGAGAGATTGATGGCGAATCGGGCGATGTCCTCGCCGACCGACGCGCTGTGTTCGCCCAGCAGCTCACAAGCGCGGTGCACGACCCAGCGGTCAATCGTGGGCATGAGCTGGTATCGCTCCGCTGCGGAGAGGAATTTTCCCGGCGGGATGATTTCACCGCGATCACCCAACATGCGGATCAGCAATTCAAAACGTGGACGGCCGTAGTTGCCGCGCAGCGGCAGAATGGGTTGAGCATCCAGACGGAAACTGTCGGTTCCCAACGCATCGCGCAGTTTGCCGATGACCAAGATGTCGGTGTGACGCCGAATAATGCTTTGATCCGAATCCTGAAACATTTCGACGCGATTCCTGCCGCGATCCTTGGCCGCTTTGCAGGCAATCTCAGCCGTCGCCAGCGCATGCGCGAGTGGATTGTCGGAGCGGCCGATGGGTGCGACCCCGATACAGACGGAAACCTCAAATGAACCCTGGCCGGCACGAGGCGCAATAGCGGCGGCGGCGGCGCGAATTCTCTCAGCGATGATCGCGGCTGCATCCATGCTGCAGTTCGGGATCAGCGCGGCCAGCCGGTCGCCCGATATACGAGCCGACAGTGCACCAGCGGGCAGAGATTTTGCCATACATTCGGCGACATTGACGATTACGTCATCGCCCACATGCATGCCGAAGGTTTCGTTGATGACATGCAGGCGGTCGATGTCGAGGTAGAGAATGACGTGCGAATCCGTGGACGTCGTTGACCCGAACAGTGCCGCTGCCTGGCGCTCGAACGCCTGCCGGGTCATTAAGCCTGTGCTGGAATCGTACTGCGCCTGAATTATGCTCGTCGCCCGCTTCGCCAGCACCTCGGCGATGCGCGTCTGATGCAGGTCGAAGTCCGGCGCGCTCGGGGGATTGAACATCGCCAGCACGCCCATGACGCGCTCCGAGGGGTGCCGCACCGGGCAGGCCAAGATCTTGTAGGGCGCCGCGATGTCGCTCGCCACCTTGGAAATGTGATTGACCACGATGGTGCGCTGCTGCAGCTGCATCCACGCCATCAGATGATGTTGCGCGCGCTGCAAAGACTCCGCTGACATCGGCTGGCCGCTGCGCGTCAAGGACATGGCGATGTTCTTATCGGGTACCCATAACGCGGCCAGCGCGCATCCCATTCGCTCCAGCCCGGTCTTCATGATGAGTCCGAATTCGTCGGTATCGCTTGCGGCGGCGGACTGGTGCGAAGAAATCTCCAACATGAGATCGAGATCGCGCTCGCGCACGTCCAGATCGCGCTCGCGTGAGCCCAACTTGGAACGCAGAGTCAGTTCGCGCCGCAGACACTCCAAGGCGGGCTGCACCAATTGACGCACGGTCCGCAGCGGCCGTGCTTCGGTCTGCTTGCCGGTTAGACGGGTGATCAGGCTGACCACGCCGAGCAGTTCAATGTGTTCGCCGCGGATGGCGAAGGAGTACACCGCGTGGTCCGCGTCGAGAGTGCGCACGACACCCGCAAATTCGGCGGAATCCGCCAGCGCATTTGCGATGGCGTCTTTGATGATGTCCGGATCCTCGACGAGATCCAACTCGTCAGAGGACCATACTAAGTTGGAGAATCCGTCGTGCACGACCACTGCACGTAAGCTGGGCATGAGCATGCGAAGCAAACGACCGTAGGGATCAAACGAGGCATCTACGGTCGGACGCTCGATGGCTTCAGATTTTAGTTCCAGCACTACTGCCGTCCATGCGTATTCGAAAATTTGGAATCACGGATTAATGTGCTGGAAACCTGCCGACTCGGCTTTGACGAGTGTCGCAGTTCAACGTAACGTTTTCGGGGTTTTCCCTAGAAGCATGACAATATCAGCCGATTCTTGTGACGCAGATCGCGAATTCACCTTCCACCGCGGCTGCGGCGAGCCATGACACCGAGCAGAAAGCGTCCCCCGGGCAGGCGCACAAGACGAAAAACCTTGCGCCAGAACCGCCGGGTCTTCTCGTCCAGGCCGGCCAACGGCAGTGTGTCATAGAGCTGCGGCAGCGGCTCGTGCACGATCACGCTGCGCGCCAACACCGTGTTCGGCAGTCCGGCTACGGTCATGGTCATCACCACTGCATTTACGCCCCACTCCATGCCGAGATCGGCGATGGATGACAACCCAAGCACATCCACGGTCCGAGATTCCGCTCCGCTCACCAGCACATCGATGGGCTTGGGTTCGGTGCAAGTCAGCCGCCACGAGTCTCCGCCAAGGTCGCAGGCGCGGAACGATCCCGGGAAATTCCGTCGCATGTTTGGTTTCATGAGTTCATCCTACGCGGGATGGACGAATCTATAAAACTATTGCCCGGACAGGCGGCGATTTTGAGCGGCAGGCTGCGGCTTGACTACTACGCCGTGGTCGCGCTGGCTTTTCCCTTCATGCTGAACAGCGCGGTGCAGGCTGTGCTGAATGCCACCGACACTTGGTTCATCGGACGATTGTCGCCGGCCGCGACATCGGCGATCGGCGCGGTTTATTGGCCTATTCTGGTATGCGTGCTGCTATTCGGCGGCGTCGGTCTAGCAGTGCAGACTTCAGTGGCGCAAGCCTATGGCGGCCGTCGATTTGCGCGCGCATCACAGGCGACCTGGACGGCCATTTGGGTTTCCCTTTTCACGGTGCCCATATTTGTGTTGCTGGCTTTGGCGGGCCGGACGATTTTCGCGCCCTTCGGTATTCCGGACGACACTCTGGGGCTTGCGCTCGAATACTGGTTTCCACGCATGCTGGGCGGCCCGCTCGGCATTGCCCTGTGGTCCTTTCTCGGATTCTTCAATGGTGTTGGGCGACCGATGGTCACTCTGTGGGTGACGGTCGGCGTTGCGGTGGCGAATGCCGTGCTCAACCAGGTCTTCATGTTCGATTTCGGCATGGGCATCGCCGGCTCCGGGTGGGCGACCGACGTCGCGCAACTCTTCGGTGTCCTCGCGTCGGCTGCGACGTTCCTCGCGGGAACGACGCGCAAGCAGTATAGATCGCATCTCACTACGCGCCTGCATCTGCGGGCGTTGCTGCGTCAGATCAATCTCGGGTTTCCAATGGGGCTGCTTATTGCAGCAGATATCCTTGGTTTCGCGCTGTTTCAGTTGATGCAGGTACGGCTCGGCACCGTCGACGGCGCTGCTACACAAATCGTCATGATGCTGACATCGTTTTGCTACATGCCGGCGGTGGGAATCGCCATGGCGGGAACCACGCTGGTCGGGCAGGCCATCGGTGCGCACCGTCGCGACTGGGCATTCAAGGTCGGCAATGGAATCATCTTGATCTCGGTGCTCTACATGGCCGCCATCGGCGCCCTGCTTGCCGCCGCGGGCCCCTGGGTGATGCCGTTCTTCGCCAATAGCGCGGACCCCATGTCGTCGAGCGTGGTGGCGCGTTCCTGCGAACTGCTTTGGATCGCTGCCGGATATCAACTGTTCGACGGCTTCAACATCAGCAGCAGCGCATGTCTGCGCGGCGCCGGCGATGTGCGCCTTCCGGCCATCATGGTAATTGCGCTATCCTGGCTGCTGTTCGTGCCGCTTGCGCATAGTCTGACGTTTGCGCCCGGCAACGGCTGGGTGGGCTGGCTGCCGCAGTTCGGCTTGGGCGCGACCGGCGGCTGGTTTGCTGCCTTGACCTATGTGTGTTGCCTCGGATTGATGCTGTTTCTTCGCTGGTGGTCCGGCGCCTGGCAGCGCATCGCGTTGCCCCTTACCTGAGAAGTTTACTGTCTTGCGGAGCGTGTAAAGTGAACCCGTTGGTACGAATCGCGCTCGCCTTGCTTTGTGTTGCCGCACCCCGCGCCTGGTCGAGCACCGGTTCGGTCCCGGCACCCGTGACGCAGATCATGGCGGCACAGCGCCTGCCGGGAAATTCGGTCAGCATCGTCGTCGTCGACCCGGACTCCGGGCGGGTGGTGTTGGGACAGAATCCGGATACGCCGCGCAGTCCCGCCTCCACGATCAAGGTAGTCACGACGTTCGCGGCTCTGGATCTCCTCGGACCCGCCTATACGTGGCGTACGCAGGCCTGGGTGCGCGGCGTGCTCAATGACGGCGTACTCGACGGAGACCTGATTCTGCAGGGCGGCGGTGATCCCTACATGACCCTCGATCGATGGTGGAGCTTTGTTCGAGCCTTGCGAGCCAAAGGCCTGCGCGCCGTTCACGGAGATGTGGTCATCGACAACACTGCGTTCTCCTTGCCGCCGGAAGATCCAGGGGAATTCGATGGCCGGCCGAATCGTTCCTACAATGTGGTGCCGGATGCGCTGATGGTGAATTTTCAATCCATCGAATTCCGCGTGCTTCCAGTCGCCGAAGCGCACCGCATCGACATCGTCGCTTCGCCGGCGCCCGCGAATCTATCGATTGTGAATCGCGTGCGCTTCGCCGCCGGCCGCTGCGGCGGCGCCGCCGGCCGGGTCGATTTCAAAGTCGCGTCGGCGAGTTGGGATCGGGTCGAATTCACCGGCGCCCTCTCGCCGCATTGCGCCGAGCGTAGCTTTACCCGCGTCTTGCTGCAGCCGGCCACGTACGCTTTCGGGACTTTCGTCGAGCTCTGGCGTGAGTCGGGCGGAGATCTTACCGGCAAGCTGCGCATCGAGGCGACGCCCCCAGATGCACAGCCGCTGCTGACGTTTGATTCTTTGAGCTTGGGCGAAATCGTTCGCTTGACTAACAAATTCAGCAGCAATCTAATGGCGCGGCATCTGTTGTTGACCATGGGCAAAGAGCGCTCCGGCGGTCCTGCGACGCTCGAGAAGGGCGTCGCGGCGATTGCCGATTGGAGCCGCGAGCGGGGCCTCGATTTTCAAGGCGTAGAGATCGACAACGGCTCGGGTCTGTCGCGCAGCACTGCGATTTCGGCATTGCAGATGGCCCAAGCGCTGAGCGCCGCTTATCGCGGCCCCTACGCTCCCGAATTTCTCGCCTCACTGCCGCTGGCCGGCGTCGACGGCACGTTGCGCTCACGCATGAAATCCAGTCCTGCGGGCGCGGTGCGGTTGAAGACAGGCCACATCGACGGTGTCAGCGGGGTGGCCGGCTACGTGACGACGAACAAGGGGAAAACCTATGTGCTCGTGTCCTTGGTCAATAGCCCTCGCGCGGATTATGGAGCCGGTGAGCCCGTGCATGCGGCCATGGTGAGCTGGATGCTGGACAATCTATAGCTGCAACGGAGCCGTTCGCCGCAATTAAGGCCGTTCCAAATCCCAGAGTATCGCGGTCGCGTCCTTGCGCAGCCAGACACCGAATCCCAGATAATTGAAGTGCCTGCGCAAGCGCCGTCGATACCAGTCGCCGGGGCGTAGGTGCACCGAACGATCAGTGCGCGATTGGTCGCAATTCGCCCGCCAATCCTCGCGAGTCAGCGCGGACACATACAGGGCGCCGTGGCTGAGCTTGGCGAAATTGACGATGGCGCGGGCCGCTGCACGGTCCTCAAGATATTGCAGTACGTCGTAACAAACCACCAGATCGGCGCTCGAGCGCGGCGCGAAGTCCACCACCGATCCCTTGAGCCATCCATATCGTTTGCATAGATAGTCGCTGGCCTCCAATCCCGCGTAGCGGGCGCGAGGCAGGACCTCCGCAAAAGGCTTGCGCATAAGACCGATGCCGCAGCCGGCATCGAGGATGCTGCGCACCGGTACGTTGGCGTGCTGCAGAAGCGCCGCGATCAAGCGCGCGCGGCCGCGCATTTCGGCGCTCGTGGTAACTCGGGTCGCCGCATTGAAATAATATTTTTTGAAATAATCGGGCCCAAAAGCGCCGCCCGTGTTGCGAGTCACATCGCTACTCCACAGTCAGGCTCTTGGCCAGATTGCGCGGCTGATCAACGTCCGTACCCTTGAGGACCGCCACGTGGTAGGCAAGCAATTGCATCGGAATTGCGAACACGATGGGTGCCTGCAGTTCGGACACGGGTGCCGGCAACTCAATGACGGTTATTCCGTCCTCGCTGCGCATTCCCGCCTGGGGATCCGCGAATACGAACAGCTTTCCGCCTCGCGCGCGCACTTCTTGGAGATTGGATTTGAGCTTTTCCAGCAGCTCATTGTTCGGCGCCACGGCTACCACCGGCATGTCCTCGTCAATCAGCGCCAATGGTCCATGCTTGAGTTCCGCAGCAGCGTAGCCTTCCGCGTGGATGTAGGATATTTCCTTGAGCTTGAGCGCGCCCTCCAGCGCAATGGCGTGCAGCGGTCCTCTGCCGAGAAACAGCGCGTGATTTTTGTCCGCGAACACTTGGGCCAGCGCTTGAATGGTCGCGTCCAGTTTCAGTGTTTTTTCGACCAGTCCCGGCAATTGCAGCAATTGAGAGACCAGCGCCTGCTCGTCCATGGCGCCCGGCCGGTTCTTGGCCAATGCGACGGTCAACAGGGCGAGGGCAGTCAGCTGCGTCGTAAACGCCTTGGTCGAGGCCACGCCGATCTCCGGACCCGCTCGAGTCAGCAAGACGAGTTCGGACTCTCGAACCATGGAGCTTTCGGCGACATTGCAGATGGTGAGCGTCGACAGATACTTCGCGCGCTTGGCGTTGCGCAGCGCCGCCAAGGTATCGGCTGTTTCGCCTGACTGAGATATGGTCACGAACAACGTATCCGGAGTTGTGACCGGGTCCCGATAGCGGTATTCGCTGGCGATCTCGACGCGCGCCGGTATGCGGCAGATTTGCTCGATAAAATAACTCGCGACCAGTCCTGCATGGAAACTGGTGCCGCAGGCTGCAATGTGCACCGCTTTGACGTTCTTGAAAATTTGTTGGGCCATCGGGCCGAAAGCCGCATCCAGCAATCTGCCGCCGGCCACTCTTTCTTCCAAGGTCTGCGCGATGGATCGGGGCTGCTCGTGAATTTCCTTGAGCATGAAATGACGATACTGACCGCGCTCCACTGCGTCGGCCGCCAGATTGCTTTCGCTGACCTGTCGCGAAACGAGCGTGCCGCCGGAGTCAAGGATTTTGATCGACGTGCGCCGAATCTCGGCCACGTCGCCTTCTTCTAAAAACATGAAACTGCGCGTGACCGGCAGCAGCGCGGCAACGTCGGACGCGACGAAGTTCTCGCCGATGCCCAATCCGACGACCACCGGACAGCCTTCGCGCGCGACCACGATGCACTCCGGGTCTGCCTCGCATACCACCGCCAGAGCGTAGGCGCCGCGCAATTCGGCCACGGTCTTGCGAACCGCCTCGAATAGATCGGCCGAAGAGCCCAAGTGAAGGTGAATTCGGTGCGCGACCACCTCGGTGTCCGTCTCGGAGGTGAACACGTAGCCCAGTCCGGTCAGCTGACTGCGCAGGATCTCGTGATTCTCGATGATGCCGTTATGAACAATGGCCACACCGTCACGCGATACGTGAGGGTGGGCGTTGTGGGTCGTTGGGACGCCGTGAGTAGCCCACCGCGTATGCGCGATACCCACATGACCTACGGTCGGGGAGGCATCGAGCGCCTCCTGCAACATTCTTACTTTACCTACCGTACGCAGACGAGTAAGTCGCCCGCAGTTGAGGATCGCGATGCCGGCGGAATCATAGCCGCGATATTCCAGCCGCCGCAGACCTTCCATGAGAATGGGAACCGAGTTGCGCTCCGCCACCACACCCACAATTCCACACATTGATCTGCTCCACCGACGGACGTAACAAAAGGCTGCCTAGTGTGCCCGACCCGGATTGGAAATCCAGTGTTCCTGAGTTAAGGTATTTAATGAGCACTTATCTATAGTAGTTTCTATTCACTCTTAGTATATATACAGTAGTGGCTTATGAATGATAGTAGCAGCAAGAAATTTCAAAAGGATCTCAATGGGGGCCTGGTCGGGCTCGTGTTGTTGGCCCTACTCGACCAGTCGGCGGGGGACCTGTACGGATACGAGATCGCCAAGCAACTGGCCTCGGCCAACGGGGGCACCTCCATTTTCAAGGAAGGGACCATTTATCCCGTGCTGCGCGCCATGTCGGCAGCCAATCTGCTCACCAGCCGCATCGTGCCTTCTTATTCCGGTCCGCCCCGACGCTACTACCGAATCACCGACCAAGGCCGTGGCGTGCTCGAGGAGTGGACAGCCATTTGGTCCGGCACGCGAAACTTCGTCGATCGCATCATAAAAACAGGAACCTCGCCATGAATCGCAGCGCGCCGCGTTCGATCGATCAGTACCTGAAAGCGATGGCGACCGAGCTTAAGGCGCTGTGGCGATGGATCCGCCCAGCGCTTCGAATAAAGCAGCGGTGTCGGCATAGCGATTGGTACGCGCCTGAGCAAGGGACACGACGACTTGTTGATAGGCCTGTTCCGCATTGATGAGTGCCAGATAACTCACGGAGCCCAGCTCCAACTGGTGGCGCACCACGTCGAGACTCTTTTGCGACGCGATTTCGGCTCGGCTGGCTGCGCTCAAGCCTTCCGCATCGGTGTTGAGCGCATGCAAGGCATCGGCCACGTTTTGGAACGCCGTTAACACGGTCGATCGATACAGCGCGCCGGCTTGATCGAGGGCGGCATCGGCGGCGCGCTTGCGGTGGACCAGCGTGCCGCCGGCAAACAGCGTCTGACTCGCACCGGCGCCGAGGCTCCAGAAGCCCGTGCCGGCCTTGAACAAATCACTTATCGCAGTGGCGGAACTGCCAATGTCGCCTGTGAGGGTCAACTGAGGCAGGAAGTTTGCGATGGTTACGCCCACCTGCGCAGTGGCCGCATGCAGCTGCGCCTCCGCGGCACGGACGTCAGGGCGCCGCTCCACCAGCTGCGAGGGCACCCCCAGTGGCAACTCCGTGGGCAGCATCAATCGGTCTAGCTCGACATGGGTGGGTTTGAGCTCCGCAGGCAAGCGGCCGGTCAGCGCGGCCAGCGAATCATGGGTTTGTTGCAATTGACGATTCAAGGGCGGCAGCGTTGCTTCCAGCTGTGCAAGCGCCGCCTCCTGGGCAAAAACGTCACCCTCGGCGATTGCGCCGAGGTCGAGTTCGCGGCGCAGCACCGAGAGAGCTTCTCGCTCGAGTGCAATGACGCGCTCCGTGCCGGATATCTGTGCCTGCAAACCCGCCTCTTCGATGGCCGCCGTGACCACGTTCGCGGTCAGCGTCAGGTAGGTGGCATCGAGCTGGAAGCGGCTCGCCTCAGCCTGCGCCGCTAGCGATTCCACTTGGCGGCGGTTGGCGCCGAACACGTCGGGAAGATAGCTCACCGTAACCGCCGGCCTGAATAAATTAAAGAAGGATGCCGGTGAAGCCAAAGTCGGCGACAGCACGCCGAGGGCGTCGTGATTTCGGCTGGCATCGAAACTGCCCTGTACGGTCGGCAAGTAATAGCCGCGCTGCGCCGCCGTATTCTCCTGCGCCTGGCGCAGTGCCGCCTGGGCTGCTCGCACACTGGGGTTGGCCCTCAGCGCCTCGGTCACCAGGGTATCGAGTTCCGCGGAACCAAAGAGGGTCCACCAATCCCGCGGCACAACTTGCTCGCTGAGGAATTTCTGTGCCGCGCCCCCGGGTCCCAGCGCGGACGCGGTTTCGGGCGGCAGTGCCTCGGCAGTGTAACGGTCGACCCGCGGCGGTGCCGGCCGGTGAAAATTCGGCCCCACGCACGCGCCGAGCACTGCGCAAACGCCCATGGTCAAAATACCCCATGGCGGCAAGGCGCGGCGGTACCTAGAGTCCTTGAGCTTCACTCGCGAATCTCCCGCGGCGCTTCCAGCGGAATTTCCCGGGCAGTGGAGAATTTTAAAATGAGCACGGGCAGCACCAACAATATCAAGACCGGCGCAAGCAGCATGCCGCCGACCACGACCAAGGCCAGCGGACGTTGCACCTGTGATCCGATTCCTGTCGAGATCGCTGCGGGTATCAGCCCCACGCAAGCCACGATGCAAGTCATCATCACCGGTCTCAGCTGGGTACGGCAGGTCTGCAGCATGGCGCTGGCGCGATCGAGTCCGGAATCCAGACTCAGGTGGTAGTAGGAGAGAACGAGAATTCCGTCCATCGCGGCGATGCCGAACAAGGCGACGAAGCCAATGGCCGAAGAAACACTGAAAGGCGTGCCCGTCACCCACAGAGCGAAAATGCCGCCCAGCAGCGCCATCGGAATGACGCTGGCCGCCAGCAGCGCATCGCGCAGGCTGCCGAAATTCAAGTACAGCAATAGCACGATCAAAGCGATCGAGAAGGGCACGGCGACGCTCAAGCGCGCGATGGCGTCCTGCAGATTTCCGAATTCGCCCACCCATTCGAGGCGGTAGCCGCTGGGCAACAGAACCTTGGAATCCACCACGTGTTGCGCTTCGAGCACGGCGCTGCCCAGGTCGCGGCCGCGGACGCTGAATTTGATCGGCACGTAACGCTGTTGCTGCTCACGATAGATGAACGCGGCGCCTACACCTAAGTTCACCTCCGCTACATCTGCGAGCGGCACTTGAATCACGCCACTGCCCGAAGCGGAGGGTGCCGTGATGGGAATGCGCCGAATCGCCTCGAGGTTTTGCCGATAGGGAGTGGCCAGCCTGACCATCATCGGGAAGTGCCGATCGCTGGTTCCCTCGTACAAGTCGCCCGCGCTTTGACCGCCGATCGCCGCCTGAACGACGGCATTGATGTCGCCGGGTGCAAGACCGTAGCGCGCGGCTCGCACGCGATCCACGTCGATTCGAATCGTCGGCTGACCCAGGGAGCGTAACACCGCGAGATCTGTAATCCCCGGCACCTTGGCGAGTTCGGCGGCAATGGCATTGGCGGTCTTTTCCAGAGTCTCTAGATCATTGCCGTACACCTTGACGGAGTTTTCGCCCTTGACGCCGGACGCAGCCTCTTCGACATTGTCCTGGATGTACTGTGAAAAATTGAAATCGACACCGGGGAATTGCTGCTCCAGGGTATGGGTCATATCCAGCGTCAAATTTTCCTTGTCGACACCGGCCGGCCAAGCGTCGAAGGGTTTCAGGGGCACGAAGAATTCGGCATTGAAGAACCCCGTGGCGTCGGTTCCATCGTCCGGCCTGCCATGTTGTGAGACCACGGATTGGACTTCCGGGTACTTAGCGATGAGCACCCGCATGCGATTGACATAGGCATCGCTGTCGTCGAGCGAAATCGACTGCGGAAAAGTGGCGCGAACCCACAAATTGCCCTCTTCGAGCTTGGGCAGGAATTCCATCCCCAGCGAGCGCACCGCAAGGATGGCCAATAACCCGATCAGACCTAAGCCGGTAAAGGTGATAATGCGATTGGCGAGCACGAACTCTAGCGCGGGTTCGTAGATGCGGCGCATGCCGCGCACCACGGGCGTCTCGCGCTCATTGACCACCTGGGGAAACAGAATCAGGCTCAAAGCGGGTGCTATCGTAAAGGTTGCCATCAATCCGCCGGCAATGGCATAGGCGTAAGTCTTCGCCATGGGACCGAATATATGGCCCTCGATGCCGGACAGAGTAAACAGCGGCACGAAGCCCGCGATGATGATGGCCGCGGCGAAGAAAATCGACTGGCTGACCTCAGCCGCGGCAATTGAAATCGCGCCCATCTTGCCGCGAAAGCCGCTGGGTGCGCGCATCCTATGCAGGGAGCTGGGTCCCGTGCCGAGGTGTGCCGAGGCCTCTGCCAGGTGCCTGAATATATTCTCGACCATGATGACGGTCGCGTCGACCACCAAACCGAAATCGATGGCGCCCACCGACAGTAGATTTGCGGACTCGCCCCGCAGCACCATGAGACCGATGGCGAAGGATAGCGCGAACGGTATGGTCATGGCGACGATCACGGCGCTACGTAAATTGCCGAGGAATGCCCATTGCAATAGAAAAATGAGCACCACGCCCGCGACCATGTTGTGCAGTACGGTGTGAGTAGTGATGTGGATGAGATCGCTGCGGTCGTAGATACGCTGAATGCTGACGCCGGGCGACAGGATGCCGCTCTGATTTATCTTGTCGACTTCGGCTTCGACTCTTTTGATCGTCGGTACGCTCATCGCGCCGCGGCGCATCAGCACGATGCCCTGGACGATGTCGTCCGAATCGTTGAAACCCGCAATGCCAAGCCGCGGCAGATTACCGATGGTAACGCTGGCCACGTCGCCGATGACCACCGGCGCTCCCTGATTATTGGTAATCAGGGTATGACGGATCTCCTCCGCCGAGTGGATCAGGCCGACGCCGCGAACCACGGCGGACTGGGCGCCGAAATTGACGGTTTGGCCTCCGACATTGATGTTTGCATTGCTGAGTGCCGCCAGAACTTGCGGTACGGATAAACCATAGCCCATCAGTTTTCTCAGGTCGATGGCAATGTCGTAGGTCTTGGTCTTGCCACCCCAACCGGTCACGTCGATGACGCCGGGAATGGCCTTGAAGCGCCGCTCCAGCACCCAATCCTGGAGAGTCTTCAGGTCGGTGACCGAGTAACTCGGCGGCCCTAACACGCGATAGCGGAATATTTCACCGATGGGACTGGTGGGCGAAATCTGCGGCTGCGCACCGTTCGGCAGTGCGGCGAGCTGGGACAAGCGGTTCGTCACCCATTGCTCGGCCTGTTGGTAAGTGAAGTCGTATGTGAACTGAACCTTGACGTCGGAGAGCCCGAACAGCGATATGGTGCGAATCGCTTGTACATTGGGAATACCGGCCATCTGAATTTCGAGCGGGATGGTGATGTAACGCTCGATCTCTTCGGCCGATTGCCCCGTACTCTGGGTAACCACATCGACCAGAGGCGGCACGGGATCCGGGTACGCCTCGATATTGAGGGCCAAGAAGCTGGCGATGCCGGCGCCGAGCATCATCAGCAGCATCACCACCATCAGCACGCGCTGACGCAGTGCGAAGGTGACGATGGCGTTCATGAAGCCGCGGGCACAGCCACTTGATCGATGAACAGACCGCCCTTGGTGACGATGCGCTCGCCCAGCTTCAGTCCGTCGAGCACCTCGACCAGGCCCTGGTTGCTGCGGCCGATGCGGATCGCGCGGTAAGCCAGCAGGCCATCGTCCGCCACCACCCATACATGTGCGGCATCACCTTCGTAAACCACGGCCGCTTCGGGCACCGCCGGCGACTCGGTGGCGTCACCGGTAAGAATACGGAAGTTGGCGAACATCTCCGGTTTGAGCGCCCCATCGCGATTGTCGATTTCGGCGCGCACCGACAGGCGATGGGTAACGGGATCCAGCACGGCCGCGATATAGGTCACCCGCGCTTTGAACTCTCGCTTTGGATAGGCAAGCACGCGGACTTCCACTGCCTGCCCTAAGTGCACCAGCCCGGAATCGGCTTCTCTCACGTTCGCCAGCAACCACACACTAGAGGGATCGGCAATGGTGAATACCGGCGTGCCCGCACCGGCCTGCAAGTACTGGCCGGGGCCGACTTGGCGGTCCACGACCGTACCGGCAATGGGCGCGCTCAGCGTAGCCACGGGATTTATCGTCCCAGCCGTCTCGAGTGCGGAGATTTCCGCATCCGACTTACCCAGTATTCTCAGTCGATTGCGCACGGCGTTCGCAGCGGCGCTTGCGGCAGTCAGATCGGCTTGTGCCTGCTGCCAATCCTGCAGGCTGCCGCCCTTGGCGTCGTACAAGGCGTGCTTGCGGGTTTCGTTGATGCGCGCGAGCTTGACCTGCGCGGCCGAGGTATTCAGGTCGTTCTGTGCCTGCACGAATTCCGAGGCTTCGAGCGTGGCGAGCGGCGCCCCCTGTTTGACGGTATCGCCCAAACCCGCAATGACTCGAGTCACGCGTCCGGAATACGGCGAAAACAGCGGTGTGGCGCGATCGCCGTTGACCGCGATTTTGCCCTCGGTCAATTCCTCGCTGACGAACCCATGAAGCGCGACAGTTTCGACGGTCAAGGTCTTCAGCTGCTGAGCCGTAGCTCGGAAAGTGCCGGGCGGCGATGGCGCAGTTGCAGCCGGCGCGTCGTGCTTACCGAAGTAGCGCCCACCCAGCCATACCCCAAGGACAAGTACTATCACGGCGGCCGCGCCAAGAGCCGCCACCCGCCGCTGCCGTTCTTGCGACCATGCGCGTCGATCGATCGACTCCTGTCCGCTCGGCGGCTGTCCGGCGCCGCTTGCTACATCGCTCATGCGTAAACCCCGTTCGACAAATTCAATCCTAAGACGACCATCGCAGCAAACGCCGTCACCCGGCACCGGAAGCTGCGGCAGCCGGCAGGTGCACGACAAAACTGGAGCCGGCGCCTTCGTGACTTTCGACCTCGATCCTGCCTCCGTGCAACTCCAGGACCATGGCAACCAGGTGAAGTCCGAGCCCGCTGCCGGTGACGCCCGCAGCATTGGCCCCACGGAAGTAGCGCTCGAACAAGTGAGCGCGATCACCTTCCGCAATGCCGATACCGTGGTCACGTATGCTCACCGTCAATTCTTCGCTGTTGACGCTGGTCACGGTGACTTCGACCGGGTCACCCGCGCGGGAGTACTTGATGGCGTTGGACAGCAGATTACTGAACAGGGCAAACAGCAGCTTCGGATCACCGTGGATGACGCTCGGCAACTCGCCGAAGTCCTCGCGAATATCGGTGCGGCCTGACGTTTCACGATGCAGTTGACATATTTCGCGCAGTAGTGCGGCCGGATCGACTTCGCGGGGATGATAGACCGCCTGTCCATCGAGCAATTGCGAGCTCCCCAGCAGGCTGTCCATGATGCCGGTCAGGCGCGTCACGGCACTGCGAATTCGCGTGGCGCGCTCGAGCAAGTCGCTTGGGCTAAGCCTATCCTTGAGCTTGATCAGCCGCTGCGCCTGGGCGTCAATGACGGTCAAGGGCGTGCGAAACTCGTGCGAGGTCATGGTGACGAAATTGCGTTGCTCGGCGGTCACGCGGCGTTCGTTCTCCAGGGTCTCCTCCAACGCCGCGGTCTGTTCGATTAGCCGGTTTTGACTCTTGACCAGCGCAATCGCGTTGTCGCGAAAAACCGCAACCGAACGCGCCATCTCCCCGATCTCGTCGTCGCGCGGCATACCGGGAATGCTGATATTCGTATCGTGAGCGGCCAGAGCTTGCATACCCCGGGCCAACTTAAGCATGGGACGTGATATTGATCGCGTGATGTAAATGATGGTTACGAGCACCAGGCAGGTCGCCACCAGCATCGCGGCCACGATGAGGCGACTGTCCTGCAGATAGGTGCCGGCGGCGCGCGCACTCGCCTCGCGCGCCTTCGATACGGTCTGATCGGTCAGGCGTCCGAGAGTGTCGCTTGCCATATCAAAGGCGCGACGCGAGGTCGTCATGTACATGACGACGGCGTCGGACTTTACGCCTGAATGCGACAGGGCAAGCACCTGAGCCGCAATGACTTTGTACTCCGCCCACGCGCGCGCGAACTCATCGTAGAGCCGTCGCTCCGAATTCTCGTGTGGCTGTGCCTCGTAGGAGCGCTGCGCGCGAATGACCCGTGCATCCAGTTCCGCGATCTGTTTTTCGCTGGCGGTCAGCTCCATGGCCGTGCTGGAGAGCAGCTGTGTGCCCTCGCCCGTGCGGTAATCGGACATGTAATTATTCAGATCGCCGATCAAGCGGATGTCTTGCAGCCATTGATTGCGGATCTCATCCGATACGCGATTGACGTCGCCGAGACGCTGCATGCTGAATACCCCAAGCCCGATCATCAGCAAGAGAAACAGCAGCGACGCGGCGGAAAGCACCATGCGAATGGAGCGCGGCCCGCTCAAGGCTCTATCAACCCACCCGAGACCGCCTTGACCGCCGCTTGGACGCGCGTCGCAACGTTGAGCTTGCGGCAGGCTGTTTCGATGTGAAAGTCGACGTTGCGCTTGCTGGTGCCTATGATCTGCGCGATTTCGGTCGAGGTTTTGCCGCGGGCGGCCCAGGTCAGGCACTTGATCTCGCGGTCTCCAAGTGCGATTTGCCGCGACCAGGTCTCGGTGCGCGCCACTTTGGCCAGGCGCCCGGTAATGATGGTGTCGAGGATGTCGAAATCGATCGGCTTGACCACATAGTCGTCGGCGCCAAGGCGGCGGCCCTTGAGTTGATGGTCTCTATCGCCCAGCGCGGTCAGGAAGATGAAGGGCATGGAGGCAAAGCGCGGCGTCAGCTCGGTCAGCCGCTCGAGCAACTCAAAACCACCCATCACCGGCATGCTTACATCGCAGAGCACAATATCGGGCTCCAGCTTGAGCACGGCCGAGAAACCGGCCTGGCCGTCGTGAGCCAGGGCCATCTCATAGCCGCGCTCCTCGAATTCCTCGGCAATGAGCGACGCGGTTTCGAGATCGTCTTCTACGCACAGGATTTTCTTACGCATCGGCGCCAATCCAAGACCGTACCAAAAAGGGACTCCAATGATCCGTTCACTCAACGCGAACGTCTACTGTGATCCGTTACAGTATCGGCGAACGGCACGCCTCGAGCCTGGAATTGAAAAAAATCGCGCCGCGGCGGGCACTCGCTATTTTTTCGGCGGTGTAAGAGCTGCGTCTATGGTGGCTGCTTTGGCGTCGACATTCTGCTTTTCAGGCCGGGTCCATCCGGCGACCGTGGTCTGCTTGGCACGCGTCAGCGTAAGCTCGGCGTCCGGAGCATTGTGGGTAATGGTCGATCCCGCGCCAATGGTGGCGCCCGCGCCGATCCGAACCGGCGCCACCAGCATACTGCCTGAACCGATGAAAGCGCGGTCCTCAATGATCGTGGGCCACTTGTTGTGACCATCGTAGTTGCAGGTGACGCTGCCGGCGCCCACATTGACGCTGCTGCCCACTTGGGCATCGCCAACGTAACTGAGGTGGTTCACCTTGCTGCCGGCACCGATTTCGCTGCCCTTTATCTCGACGAAATTTCCGATGTGCACATCGTGGTGCAGCACGGTGTCGGGACGAACGCGGGCGAACGGCCCGATGCGGCAGTTCTCAGCCACGACGGCGTGGTCGATGATGCTGTTGGCGAACACCTCGGTCCCGGCCTCGATTTGTGAATTGATGATCATGCAGTTGGGGCCGATCTTCACCCCCGCGGCCAATCGCACCGTGCCGATCAGCACGGCATTGATATCGATGTATACGTCGCGACCGACTTGCACATCGCCGCGAATGTCGATGCGGGCCGGATCCGCCAGGGTCGCGCCCGCCAGCATCAACTCCTCTGCTCGTTCGCGTCGGTACAGGGCTTCGACCTGGGCCAATTGGATCTTGTCATTCACACCCAGCACCTCCGATGAGCGCGCGGTTTTTATGGAGTCGACGCAATACCCCGCCGTAACGGCACCGGCCACCACGTCGGTCAGAAAATATTCGCGCTGCGTATTGTTCCGGCCCAGACCCAACAGCCATTCGCGCAGCCGGCCGGCAGGTGCCGCCAAGACGCCGGAGTTGGCCTCGCGAATCCGCAGCTGGTCGGCATTGGCGTCGCGGTGTTCAACGATGGCGCTGACACGTCCATCGGCGCCCCGCACGATCCGTCCGTAGCCGGCAGCATCGTCGAGTTCCACAGTCAACACGGCGAGCGCACCTGCCTCAGCCGAGGCAAGCAATCCTTGCAGCGAGGGTGCTCGGATCAGGGGTACATCACCGTACAGCACCAGCACTGTGTGATCATCCGGGATGACACACATGGCCTGCATGACGGCATGGCCGGTGCCCAGCTGTTCCGCCTGCAGCACCCATTCGACAGGTTCATGGGATAGCGCCGACTGCACCTGCGCCCCGCCATGCCCATAAACCACGTAGATATGGGCGGGCGCGAGCGCACGCGCCGTATGAATCACATGCTGGAGCAGCGGCTGTCCGGCGAGCGGCTGCAGCACCTTCGGTAAGTCGGAGTTCATCCGCTTGCCCTGACCTGCAGCGAGTATGACGACGGAAAGCTGCATTACAGTTCCGCTTGCGGTGGCTCCTAGCGCTTTTTGCGCAGACGCTCTATTGCCCGCAATTGTGCCACGGCCTGGGCCAGTTCCACCTGTGCCTTGGCAATATCCATCTTGTCGGTGTGCTCTCGTACGGCATCCTCGGCGCGCGTTTTGACCGCCTGTGCAGCGGCTTCGTCCAGATCATGCGCCCGCGCCGCCGTGTCGGCGAGCACGGTCACGACCCTGGGCTGGACTTCCAGCGAGCCTCCGCCGACATAGAAGGATTGTTCGTCCTGGCCATCCACCTGTACGCGGACCTCGCCCGCCTTCAAGCTGGTCAGCAACGGCGCATGCCGTGGCGCAATGCCGAGTTCGCCTTGCGAACCCGGCACGAACACCATATTCGCCTCGCCGGAGAAGATTTGACCTTCGGCGCTGACGATATCGACGTGAATGGTGCTGGCCATGTTCTCTCTTAAGCCAGGGTCTTGGCTTTTTCGACGGCTTCTTCGATGGCGCCGATCATATAGAACGCCTGTTCCGGCAGATGATCATACTCGCCGGCGATAATGGCCTTGAAGCCGCGGATGGTGTCCTTCAGGGACACGATCTTGCCGTCTTGGCCGGTGAACACTTTCGCCACGTTGAAGGGTTGCGACAGGAAGCGCTGAATCTTGCGCGCACGGTACACGCTCAATTTATCTTCCTCGGACAGCTCATCCATGCCGAGGATGGCGATGATGTCCTGCAATTCCTTGGCACGCTGCAAGACGGCCTGCACGGCGCGCGCCGTATTGTAGTGCTCCTCGCCAACGACCAGGGGATCGAGCTGGCGGCTGGTGGAGTCCAGCGGGTCGACCGCGGGATAGATACCCAGCGAGGCGATTTGCCGCGACAGCACCACGGTGGCATCCAAGTGCGCGAAGGTGGTTGCAGGCGACGGGTCGGTCAAGTCGTCCGCAGGAACGTACACGGCTTGAATCGAGGTGATCGATCCGGTCTTGGTCGAGGTGATGCGCTCTTGCAGCACGCCCATTTCTTCGGCCAACGTCGGCTGATAACCGACCGCGGAGGGCATACGACCCAGCAACGCGGACACTTCCGTGCCGGCCAGCGTATAGCGGTAGATGTTGTCGACGAAGAACAGCACATCGCGGCCCTTGCCGGAGGCTTGCTTCTCGTCGCGGAAATATTCGGCCATGGTCAGACCCGTGAGCGCCACGCGCAGACGGTTGCCGGGCGGTTCATTCATCTGACCGTACACCATGGCGACCTTGGAGTTCGACAGGTTGTCCTTGTCTATAACGCCCGATTCGATCATCTCGTGATAGAAGTCATTGCCTTCGCGGGTACGCTCACCGACGCCGGCAAACACGGACAGACCGCTGTACTGTTTGGCGATGTTGTTGATGAGTTCGAGCATGTTCACGGTCTTGCCGACGCCGGCGCCGCCGAACAGGCCCACCTTGCCGCCCTTGGCGAAGGGCACCAAGAGGTCGATCACTTTGATGCCCGTGACCAGCAGATCCTGACCGCCCGCCTGTTCATCGTAGGCCGGAGCGGGGCGATGAATCGGCAGATACTCGGTGGTCTGCACCGGACCTTTTTCGTCCTGCGGCTTGCCCAGCACGTCCATGATTCGGCCGAGCGTGCCAGCGCCCACCGGCACGGATATTCCCTTGCCCGTGCCTGTCACCGTCAGGCCGCGGCGCAAGCCTTCGGAGGCGCCCATCGCGATGGTGCGGACGATGCCGTCACCCAACTGTTGCTGCACTTCGAGGGTCAGGTCCACGTCGTCGAGCTTGAGTGCGTCGTATACCTTGGGGATCTGATCGCGCGGGAATTCCACATCGATGACCGCGCCGATGATTTGCACGATTTTGCCACTGGACATAACTGATAACCCTCTTGCCTAAACCGCTGCCGCGCCGCCGACGATCTCCGAAAGCTCTTTCGTGATCGCCGCCTGGCGGGCCTTGTTGTAAATGAGTTGCAACTCGTCGATGAGATTGCCGGCGTTGTCGGTGGCGCTCTTCATGGCCACCATGCGCGCCGCCATTTCGCAGGCGACATTCTCGACCGCGCCTTGGAAAATCTGGGATTCGATATAACGCATCAGAATGCCGTCGAGAATCTCGATTGCATCGGGCTCATAAATGTAGTCCCAACGTTCCTGCAGATCTTCCTTATCGATGGTCTGAATCGGCAGCAACTGAGACACCACGCCCTTCTGAGTCATGGTGTTGACGAACACATTGTGCACCAGCAAAAGCTGATCGACCTTGGTGTCGCGGTAGAAATCGAGCATGACCTTGGTGGTGCCGATCAAATCTTTGATGTGCGGCTTATCGCCCAGGTGCGTGACGGAGGCGGCGATCTCGACGCCGGACAGGCGGCGGAAGAACTGCAGCGCCTTGGTGCCGATGACGCACAGGTAAACCTTGGCATTCTTCGCCTGTGCTTCGCGGATTGCGCCCAACGTCGCCTTGAACAGGTTTAGATTCAGCGATCCGCACAGGCCGCGGTCGGTGCTGATGACGACGATGCCGACGGCTTGGACCGGCCGCTCCAAAGTAAACGGGTGCTTGTAATCCAGGTTCACCTGGCGCAAGTGGCCGATGATCTTGCGGATCTTCTCTGCGTAGGGCCGGGCCGCGCGCATACGGTCCTGCGCCTTGCGCATCTTGCTCGCGGCCACCATTTCCATGGCCTTGGTGATCTTCTGAGTATTCTTGATACTCGCGATCTTGCCGCGGATTTCTTTTGCGCCTGCCATTGCCTTCTCTTACCGCCCTTCTATAGCGACGCGAAAAATTCGGTGCAGCACTTCTTCAGTGCGGCATCGACGTCGGCCGACAGATCGGGCTTGCTGTTGATGCCCTTCAGCAGGTCACCATAGGTGCTACGCGCAAAGGCCTGCAGCGCCGCTTCGGTATCGACGACCTTGAGACGTTCCACCTTGTCGAAGAAACCATTGTTGGCGGCATACAGAGACAGCGCCATTTCGGCCACCGACATGGGTGCGTACTGCTTCTGCTTCATGAGTTCGGTGACGCGCTGACCTCGTTCCAGCTGCCTGCGCGTCGCTTCGTCCAGGTCCGATGCAAATTGCGAGAAGGCGGCGAGTTCGCGGTATTGAGCCAGCGCCAGTCGGATGCCGCCGCCGAGCTTCTTGATGATATTGGTCTGCGCAGCGCCGCCGACGCGCGACACGGAAATGCCGGCGTTGATGGCCGGACGCATGCCGGAATTGAACAGGTCGGTTTCCAGGAAGATCTGCCCGTCGGTGATCGAAATCACATTGGTGGGCACGAAGGCCGTGACATCGCCGGCCTGGGTTTCAATGATGGGAATTCCCGTCAGCGAGCCGGTTTTGCCCTTGACGCGGCCGTTGGTGAATTTCTCGACGTATTCTTCGTTGACGCGCGCGGAACGCTCCAGCAGGCGCGAGTGCAGGTAGAACACGTCGCCGGGATACGCTTCGCGACCCGGAGGACGGCGCAGCAACAATGAGATCTGCCGATAGGCAACGGCCTGCTTGGACAAGTCGTCATAGACGATGAGCGCATCTTCGCCGTTGTCCATGAAGTACTCGCCCATGGCGCAACCGCCGTAAGGCGCGAGATATTGCATGGCCGCCGGCATCGAGGCAGAGGCCGCCACAATGATGGTATGCGCCATGGCGCCGTGTTCTTCGAGCTTGCGCACCACATTGGCGATCGAGCTCTGCTTCTGGCCGATGGCGACGTAAACGCACTTAACGCCCGTGCCCTTTTGGTTGATGATGGTGTCGATGGCCACCGCCGTCTTGCCGGTCTGGCGGTCGCCGATGATGAGCTCTCGTTGACCGCGGCCGATCGGCACCATGGAGTCGATGGCCTTCAAGCCCGTTTGCACGGGCTGAGAGACGCTCTTGCGGAAAATTACGCCGGGCGCGACGCGCTCGAGCGGTGATTTCAGCTTGGCATTGACCGGACCCTTGCCGTCGATGGGATTGCCGAGCGCATCAACCACGCGGCCGAGCAACTCGGGGCCCACCGGCACTTCGAGAATGCGGCCCGTGGTCTTGACTTCCGAGCCTTCGGAAATGTGCTTGTAATCGCCCAGCACCACCGAGCCCACCGAGTCCTGCTCGAGGTTCAGCGCCAAGCCGAAGGTGTTGCCGACGAACTCCAACATTTCGCCGTAACGTGCGTCGGCCAGACCGTGGATGCGCACGATGCCGTCGGTGACGCTGACCACCGTGCCGACATTGCGCGCCTCGGTGGCGGATTGGAACTTGTCGATGCGCGCCTTGATCAGGTCGCTGATTTCCGATGCCTTAATGGACATATATCCTCTTACTGCGGGTCTTAGTACCCGCGACTAATCAGTTCTTACTTGTTAAATCCGTGGCCAGCCGCTCGAGACGGCCTTTCAACGATCCGTCGATGACAAGATCGCCGGCGCGCACTACCGCACCGCCCAACAATGTCGAATCCACCGAATTCTGCATGCGCACTTGACGCTTGAGCCGCGTGCTCAATGCGGCACTGAGTTTTTCCTTCTGCGCGGAGTCGAGCGGCACGGCCGAGATGACCTCGACATCGATCGTGTTCTCCACCGCGGAGCGCAACGCTTCGTAATGCGTGGAAATCTCGGGCAGCAGCAGCAGCCGGCGATTCTCCGCCAGCACCCGCACAAAATTCTGCATCCCCGCATCGAGCTTGGAGCCGGCCACATCGGTGACAAGGCCGACGAGATCCGCGGACGTCCAGGCCGGGCTCTTGGTCAGAGCCGCCACGCGCGGATCCGAGACGATCTCGCTCGCCGTTTTCAGCGCCTGCGACCATCCGGCAACCCCCTTTGCATCGCGCGCGTATTCGAACGCCGCTTTCGCATAAGGCCGCGCTATGGTGGCGCGCTCAGCCACGCGCGATCTCCGCCGCCAATTTATCGAGCAGCTCGGCGTGCGTCTTGGGATCGATTTCGCGCCCCAGCAGGCGCGATGCGCCTTCCACTGCCAGCTTGCCGACTTCGCGCGTCAATCCTTCGCGTGCCCGCGAACTCTCACGCGCCACTTCATCGCGCGCCTGAGACACGAGGCGCTGCGCCTCGCTCGCGGCCGTGCCCTTGGCTTCCTCGACAATTTCGTTCGAGCGCTTGCCGGCCTGATCGACGATTTGCGTCGCCCGATCGCGTGCCTCACGGATGATTTCCTTGGAGCGCGCCAGAGCCTCATCGAGATCCTTTTGGCTCTTGTTGGCGGCAGCCAAGCCATCGGCGATTTTTTTCTGCCGGGCTTCGATGGCCGCAATGATGTGCGGCCAGCCGAATTTCATGACGCCCCAGGCCACGGCGAAAAAGACGAGACCTTGGATGACCAGCGTTACTGCTATGTCCATTTCCTGCTCCTAGTACACGGCGTCTCGAAGAGACGCCGCTGCCGTGCCGCGATTACTTCGCGCCCAGGGCGGACAAGAACGGATTGGAGTAGATCAGCAACAGGCCTATAGCCACGCCGATGATGGGCACCGCGTCGAGCAATCCGGCGACGATGAACATCTTGGTTTGCAGCATATTGGTCAGTTCCGGCTGGCGCGCTGAACTTTCCAGGAATTTGCCGCCCAGCAAGCCGAAGCCGATGGCGGTACCCAGACCGCCGAGGCCGATCACAAGGCCAGCTGCAATCACGGTGGCGCTCATGAGTTGAGCGATTTGGGCGATATTTTCCATTATGGTCTCCGTCGGTCTTTGATGTCAGTGATGAATCGAATCTAGTGACGCTCGGCCGCCATGCTGGCGTACACGATGGTCAAGGTCATGAAAATGAAGGCTTGCAAAGTGATGATGAGAATATGGAACGCGGTCCAAATGAACCCGGCGACGAACTGCGCGCCGCCCAGAATATAGGTCGACACATGGTTCAGGGCCGCATCTAGGGTGAAGCACGCGATCAGCAGGAAAATAAGCTCGCCGGCATACATATTGCCGAACAACCGCAGCGACAGCGACAGGGGGCGCACGCCTTCTTCGATGAGGCGCAACAGCAGATTGATGGGCGCGAGCAACACCGCCCAAATGCCGTGCGCGTGAAACGGCGCGGTGAACCATTCCTTGAAGAACAGCATCACGCCCTTGCTCTTGATGCCGATGTACCAGAGCAGCAGGAATACGCCCAAAGCCATGCCCACCGTAGTGTTGATGTCGGCAGTGGCCACGACGCGCAGATGCTCTGCGCCGAACAGCTTGCCCGCGGCGGGCAATGCATCGACCGGCAGCATGTCCATGAAATTTTCCAAGAACACGATGCAGAAGGTGGTGATAGCCAGCGGCGCGATGAATTTACTGCTGCCGTGGAAAGTGTCCTTGACCATGCCGTCGACGAATTCGACGATTATTTCAACGGCCGCCTGAAGCTTGCCGGGAACGCCGCTGGTGGCGCGCCGTGCCACCATCACGAACAGGGTGACGAAGAATAAAGAAATCAGCGCCTTGAATATGACGCTATCGAGATGAATCGACCAGAAAACGCCGTGACCCTGGTTCACGGTGAGATGTGTGAGATGGTGCTTGATGTAGCCCGTCATCCCGCCAGCACTGTCTTCTTGAGCCATCATTCCAAATCGCATAAATCCCCAATCTTCAATAAAACTAAGGTCATTTGCGCCGAATCAACCCTACCCAATAGCCTAATTGGGCTGCCACGAGCCCGATCAGTAGAGGCGCTGCTTCAAGCTTCAAACGCGCCAGCGCCACATACAACGCCAACACGAACCACATCCACTTCAACGCAACACCACCGTACATCGCGGTGTTCAGCGTGGCGGCGCCCGCGACTCCGGGCCGAAATGTCCGCCAACCAAACAGCGCGCTGCCGAGAGCCACGATCAATCCACCTACCAGTGCCGCAAGGCCGGCAGATGCGCCTTTCCATGCAAGGAACACAGACGCAGCCAGCGCCGCACAACCTGCCTGCAGGAGCACGACGCGAACGACCAGCCGCTTACCGCGGGCCAGAACGTCATTCATTTCGTAGGGGACCAGATCAGCGCCGACGCTTGGCGTCGGCCCGGCAAACGGCGCGCTACCCTCGATTTGCACATATCAGCCGTCGCCAGTCAAAATAGCCGGCGCATTATAGAGACGCAGCTCCGCGCCATCAAGGCGTTTCAGAGCAGTATTTTTTTTTGCCTATGTCACTGAATATGCCCGAGAATTCCCTCGAGCTCGTCCAAGCTGTTATAGCTCACCACCAGCTTTCCCTTGCCGGAAGCGGTGTGCTGGAACACAACCTTGGCGCCCAACTTATCGGCTAAATCGCGCTCCAGACGCTGAATATCTGGATCGACGGCAGTTTCTTGGGCTCCGGGGGTGTGCGGAGTGATGATGCGACGCACCAGTGCCTCCGTTTCCCGCACCGACAGGGATTTCTTGGCGACGAGGCCGGCAACTTCGATTTGCTGGCGGCGCGAGCTAAGACCCAACAGCGCGCGTGCATGGCCCATTTCGATGCGACGCTGCTCCAGCAGCTCCTTTACCTCGTCGGCCAACTCCATCAGCCGGAGTAAATTGCTGACTGCGGCGCGCGAACGCCCGACCGCTTCGGCAGCTGCCTGATGGGTCAGGCCGAATTCCTCGATCAAACGCAGCAGCGCGCCGGCCTCTTCCAGGGGGTTGAGGTCTTCGCGCTGGATATTCTCAATGAGCGCCATGGAAACGGCGGCTTCGTCCGGGACGTCGCGAATCACGGCGGGAATCTCCGTAAGCCCAGCCATTTGCGCCGCTCGCCAGCGGCGCTCTCCGGCTATGATTTCGTAGCGCTGCGATTCGCCCGCATTGCGGGCGCCGATCGGGCGCACCAGGATGGGCTGCACCAGGCCCTGCGACTTGATCGAGTCTGCAAGCTCGCTCAAGGTGTCCGCACGCATATCGGTCCGAGGCTGGTACTTGCCCCGTTGCAGCAAATCCACCGGCAGATTCGTCAAGCGGTCGCCGGCGAGAACCGGCGGCTCGAACGCGGGATTGCCGGCGCGTTTGGCGAGCAGCGGGCTTAGCTCAGCGAGGCCACGACCCAAAGACGGCTTTTTGCCGGACATGTTTTAAATCTCAGTGAACGAAGTCGGTACGAACGGACGCAGCAGATTATACGGGCGCGGACGATAGATCGTCGCGACGAATCAGCTCCCCCGCTAGGGCCAGATAGGCCAGGGCGCCGCGCGACTCCTTGTCGTGAAACAGCGCCGGCTTGCCGAAACTCGGCGCCTCGGCCAGGCGCACGTTGCGCGGGATCAAGGTGCGGAACACCTTGTCGCCGAAGTGCTCGATCAGCTGTGCAGAGACCTCATTCGCGAGATTATTGCGGGGATCGAACATGGTGCGGAGCAGCCCTTCGATCTCGAGATCCGGATTGATGCTGCCGCGAATTTGGTCGATGGTTTGCACCAGCGAACTCAATCCCTCGAGCGCGTAGTACTCGCATTGCATCGGCACCATCACCGAATCCGCGGCGACCAGGGCATTCAACGTGAGCATATTCAGCGCCGGCGGACAATCTATCAAGATCACGTCGAAATCTTCGCGTATGGGCTTAAGAGCGCCGCGCAGCTTGAATTCGCGTCCGGCGATCATGGTCATCAGACGCACTTCGGCCGCTGTGAGGTCCTGGTTCGACGGCATCAGCATGAACCCGCCGTACTCCACCGGCACCAGGGCTTCTACCGCGGTGCAGTCGCCCAGCAACACATCGCAACTCGTTCGTGCCTGGGAATTCTTGTCGACTCCGCAGCCCATGGTGGCATTGCCTTGCGGATCCAGGTCGATGAGCAACACGCGCCGCTTGGTGGCCGTGAGCGAGGCAGCCAGATTGACGGCGGTCGTAGTCTTTCCGACTCCGCCCTTTTGATTTGCAACTGCAATGACCCGCTTCATATTTTGCTCGATTTAGGCGGAGCCGCCCTCGGCCGGGTCGGTGAGAGTTCCACAAGATGCCGCTCGTCGTCCAGTCCCGGCACCTTGAGCCGGTGAACGGCCAGCACTCGAAACGTTTTTGGCAGGGCAGAGATTTCCTCGTCCGGCCGCTTGCCCTTCATGGCGAGGAGCCGCCCTTCCGGGGCGCACAGATGCCCGGCATAAGCTGCAAAATCCGCCAGCGAGGACAAAGCCCGGGCGATGACGGTATCGAAAAGCTCGAACGGCCTGTAGCTTTCCGCACGAACGTTCGCCACTTGAACATTGCCGCAGCTCAAACGTTCGACCGTCTGTTCGACGAATCGCGCTTTCTTACCCGTGGCCTCGACCAAAGTAAAGCGCCGCTGCGAGTTGACGATGGCCAGGGGCAGGCCCGGAAAGCCGGCGCCCGTACCGATGTCGGCGATTCGCGTGCCGCGCAGGTAGGGCTGCAGGCTCAAGCTGTCGAGCACATGTTTGCGCAGCATCCCGGGACGGTCGCGGATCGCGGTGAGGTTGAATTGGGCGTTGCCGATTTCAAGCTCGTCCACGAGGCGCAGCAGCGCTTCAGCGTCGCTCGCCGCAAGAGCGAAGCCAATGTCGCTCGCCCCCGCAGTCAGTACTTCGCGTTCGGATTCTCGTGTCACGGGGTGGTTTACGGAGCGGGGGCGCCGTCGAGGGTAATAGAGAGGGTCATTTGCGGTTGGTCCGGATCCTGACCCAGCCGGCCGGAGTATTGAACAGCGCTGTCGCGCCCCTCGCAACTGTCGCCGATCGGCGCCGCAGTGTTCAACCAAAGGGAACACGCCGCCGCAAAAACCTCGGCGGCTTCCGCTGGCTCCAGGCGCACGGACGCTTGAATTCTCGATAGACGATTCTGTTTGAAACAGAGCAGGTACTCATCCGACGTGCGCCCGACGAAACGGGGAAACGGGGCATCGCCCGCAAAGCATTCCAAGTCATCGGGCGAGCCGCCATGCTCGTCTCGAAACAACAACACTTCGTGCAGAGTCGCCGGAACATCCTTCAGAGTGCTGCCGAACGGCGCAATGACCAGTCCGTGCCAATCGTAGGAATCATCCATGCTCGATGGCGTATCTGCAGGGGAGAGATGCGCCGCCGCCGCCGCACGCGGCGAGGAGGCCTGACAGCCGAACAAAGCCGCCGGCAACTCAGCGGACAAAGCCACCCAGCAGGCGAGACGCAGGACCGCGACCGCGGCGCTTTGCCGGGAAGGAAGTGGGTAGATGTTATTCATTCAAGGCGCAGACACGCTGTTCGCCAGCGTTTCCAGTTCGGCCGCTGCCGCCTCTTGTGGCCGGTCGCGCTCCACAGCACGGCGCAGAACTTGGGCTGCGGGATCTCTCAGTTTGCGACATGCGGCCGCGTAATGGATGCGCCAATCCGCTATCAACTCAGCCTCAAAGAAGTCGTAGTCGCGGTCGTTGACGACGGCATCGAGAACCATGGCGCAAACCGCGAGCTGCTGCACTCGGGGCCAAGAAAGCGAAGCGGCGGAATAGCCCTCGGCGATGCAGCGGCGCAGGTAGGCCGGCGGATCGGCGCTCGCAATATCGTCGAGCAGGTCCGAGACCTCGTAGGATTTCAGCAGATGTTCGTAGGCTGCCATCTGTCCCATTATCCTATGTCGTATGAGAACATAGGTCTTATGAATCGAATTTATTTATTGCTGTTGACGGCGGCGGCGTCGCTTTCGGTCGCCGCTGCGGCGCCGCTGCCACGGGTTCAGCGCGGCAACCTGATCCTCGACAATATCCCCGAGCCGTCAGCGGAATTGAGCGAGAAACTGGACGCCTATTTGAATGCGCGCCAGGCAACTCCGCTGGGTTTCTCGCCGAAGGGTCAATTGCTGATCAGCACTCGTTTCGGCGATGTTGATCAGCTGCATCTGGTGGAGCAGCCTGCCGGCGAGCGCCGGCAACTGACCTTCCTGCGCGATCCCATCACACACGCCGCCTTTTCGCCCGACCCCGGGCGCAGCGCCTACGTGTACCTCACGGACGCCGGCGGCGGCGACCATGCGCAACTCTATTATCAGCGGCTGGGCGAGCCGGAGGCCAAACTGCTCACCAGCGGCAAGTGGGCCAACGGCGCTCCGCTGTGGTCGAACGCGGGACGTGAGGTCGCCTTTTTCAGCACCGCACGCGATGGGGTCAGCTACGACATCGACGTCGTCGATCCGGACGCCGGCTCGCTGCCGCGGCTGGCGGTTAGCGGGGATGGCGCGGCGTGGCGCCCGCTCGACTGGTCGCCGGACGACCGCAAACTGCTGGTGTTGAAGAGCGTGTCGGTAGCCGAGGGGTATCTGTACATTGTGGACTTGAGCTCAGGGCAAAAGCGCGAAGTCGATCCGTCCCCAGGCAAAGTTGCAATCACGGACGCCAAGTTTTCCCGCGATGGTCAGGGCGTGTATTGGATCTCGGATCGCGACACGGAGTTTGCCGCACTCCGCTACGTCAATGTCTTTTCGGGCGAGAAGACCGTGATCTCCGGCCCCGTCTCCTGGGACATAGAGGAATTGGCCTTATCGCGCGATGGGCATTATTTGGCGTACGTCAGCAACGAGGCCGGCATCGATAAGCTCAATGTGCTTGATTTGCGCACGCATCAAGATCTGATTCCGCCCCGGCTTCCCGCGCCAGGCATCATTGGCTCCTTGAGTTTCAATGCCGACGGCTCTCGTCTTGCCTTCGGCTTTTCCGCATCCAACCGGCCGCGCGATGCCTACGTTCTCGACATCGCCGCGAACCGCTTGGATGCATGGACCCACAGCGAGGCCGGCGCCGTCGATCCCGCGAAATTCGTGACACCGCGACTCATGCAGTTTCCGACCTTTGACCGCAGCGACGGCAAAGCGCGCCAGATTCCAATGTATGTGTACGAGCCGGCCACTTCGGGTCCGCACCCGGTGCTGATCAGCTTGCACGAGGGTCCCGAGGGGCAGTTCCGGCCCGGCTTCGATCCGTGGCTGCAATACGTAGTGAATGAGCTCGGGTACGCAGTCGTAGCACCCAATGTACGCGGCTCGTCAGGTTACGGAAAAAATTATATGGCGCTCGACGACGGTACGTTGCGCGAGGATGCCGTCAAAGATGTCGGCGCGCTGCTCGTCTGGCTGGGTTTGCAAGGCGCGTATGACGCCAAGCATTTGGTGGTTTCAGGTAGCTCTTATGGCGGCTATCTGACGCTCGCAACCATGGTTAATTTCAGCGAGCGCCTGCGCGGCGGAGTGGACGTTGCCGGCATCGCCGATTGGGTCGGTTTTCTGGCCAATGCCCCGGCGTATAGCCAAAACCAGCGCCGCGCCGAATTCGGCGACGAACGCGAGCCCGACATGCGCGCGTTCTTACGGCGCATATCACCCCTGACCAACGCGGATCGCATTACGCGGCCACTGCTCATCGTCCACGGCAAGAACGATACGCGCGTGACGATGAACGAAGCGGAACAGATGGTCTATCGACTACGCAGCAAGGGCAACGATGTCTGGTATTTGATGGGCGGCGACGAAGGCGACGGTTTTCTGAAAAAGCAAAACCGCGATGCCTACTACAAGGCGTTCGCGCAATTCCTGATCACCCTGGAAAAATAACGCTGAGCGGCGCCGGCCGCGCAGTTATTTGCCGCCAACCTTCGCGGTAGTCAAGGGAGAGGGTTGGCCCGCGAAATATGCCGCCGCAATCCTGACGTCTTCGGGGCTGGTGAGCAGCTGCGACATGCCGCCCATCACCACGTTCTTGCGACGGCCATTGTGATACGAGGTCAGCGCTTGTTCCAGGTAATCGATATGCTGCCCGGCAATCACGGCCGGCTTGGGCGTCATCGGTGCTTCGATGCCGAGACCGGTCTCGCCGTGACAGGCGACGCAAGCGGCCACTTGCTTCGGCACCGTTGCGCCGGTGGGAGCGCCCGGCTTCACCGGTTCCGGTCCTTGCAGGTAGGCAGCGATGTCTGCCATGTCTTGATCGGATAGCGATGCCGACTGAGCGTGCATGGTCGCGTGCGGCCGCTCACCGCTGCGATACTCCTGCAGCGCCGCAACGATGTAGGACGCGTTTTGGTGGCGCAACTTAGGAACACTGTAGTCGGGATAGGCATTCCTGTAGTTCTCGATGCCGTGACACCCGAAGCACGTATAGAATTTCTTCTCTCCGAGTGCCGGATCGCCCGCCGCGTGTGCGCCAATTGACCAACTCAAACTCAACGCCGCGCCAAGCCACGTCAAGGCATTCAATCGAGAAAGCATCTAATTCTCCGAGCCGCGAGGTTCAAATAGTGCGCTGATGTTAAAGAGTGGGCGGGCAAAATGCCACTCGCTTGAAGTCGGCGGCGCCGGCGCCGGCGCTGGGCACTCTATAAAGTGTCCGCCAAATCCTGCAAAAACGTGGAATCCGTCGGCTTGGTTCCCGAAGGGTATCGGCGAATCACCCGACCGCTGCGATCGATCAGGAATTTCTCAAAATTCCAGCCGATGTCTCCGGGAAAGCCGTTCTCCTTTGCCGTCAGCCAAGCATAGAGCGCATGCCGATGAGGGCCATTGACGTCGATTTTTGCCGCCAAGGGAAAGCTCACGCCATAGGTCAGGGAACAGAAACTCTGGATCTCGGCGGCCGTGCCCGGCTCTTGCGCGCCGAATTGATTGCAGGGGAAGCCGACGACGGTGAAATTCTGATCCTTGAGCTCTTGGTAGAGCTCTTCCAATCCCGTGTACTGCGGCGTGTAGCCACAATGGCTGGCAACGTTGACGGCCAGAGTTACTTTGCCGCGCAATGAGGCAAGTATACCGGAGCTGCCGTCGAGACCCGGTACCGAGAAATCGTAGAAATTCGCCATAATTCCGTCCCTAAGCCGCGCGGTCGCGCCTTTTGAGATGTACCAAGAGCAGCGACACCGCTGCCGGCGTCAGGCCCGGAATCCGCGCCGCCTGGCCCAGAGTCTCGGGACGCACGTCGCGCAAGCGCTGGCGCGCCTCGTTCGACAAGCCGCTGACCTCGTCATAGTCGATATTCAGCGGCAGGCGCAATTCGTCATTGCGCAGGTGACGTTCGATTTCTTCGTTTTGGCGCCTCAGGTAGCCCGAGTACTTTGCTTGTACGTCGACTTGCAATTTTACTTGCTCAGCCAAGCACTCGTCATCGCGCCACGTGCCTACGGTGCACAAATCCGCACTGCCGTCAGCGCTCGTCGCAGCGGCTTCCCAGGGGGCGGCCAGATGCAAGTCATCGTAGGCGAGCTCCGGCCGGCGCAATAAATCCAGGGCGTGCGCCTCGCGCGATAGCGGCGAGCCCAGTTTCGCGAGCAAGGCCGGATCCACGTCGGCGGGCTGCACCACTGCCGCGGTCAAACGTGACAGCTCGTCCGCGACGGCCGCGCTCTTGCGCAAAAAGAACTCCCAGCGAGCATCGTCGATCAACCCGAGCTCCCGGCCTTGCGACGTGAGGCGCAAATCCGCGTTGTCTTCACGCAGGCTCAGACGATATTCGGCGCGGCTGGTAAACATGCGGTAGGGCTCGGGGGCGCCGCGCGTGACCAAATCATCGACCAGCACGCCGATGTAGGCCTCACTCCGCTTCGGACACCACGCTTGGCGGCCGTCGGCGCTGAGCGCCGCATTCGCGCCGGCGAGCAGTCCCTGAGCCGCTGCCTCCTCATAGCCAGTGGTACCGTTGATTTGACCGGCGAAAAACAAGCCTTGGAGAAATTTACTCTCGAGACTGAACTTCAGATCGCGTGGATCGAAAAAGTCATATTCGATGGCGTAGCCCGGGCGCGTGATGTGCGCGTTTTCGAATCCAGCGATGGTGCGTACGAACTCATACTGCACGTCGAACGGCAAACTCGTGGAAATTCCGTTGGGATAGATCTCGTGGGTATCCAAGCCCTCGGGCTCGACGAAAATCTGGTGCGAATGTTTGTCCGCAAATCGTACGACCTTGTCCTCCACCGAAGGACAGTAGCGCGGTCCCACGCCCTCGATCAGGCCGGTGAACATCGGCGACCGGGAACTGGCGCCGCGAATAATGTCGTGGGTCCGCTCGTTGGTCGCCGTAATATGGCAGGGCAACTGGCGGGGATGCCGGTCGCGGTTGCCGAGGTACGAGAATACGGGGCGCGGCTCGTCGCTGTGCTGTTCGCGCATCACGGAGAAGTCGATGCTGCGGCCGTCGATCCGCGGCGGTGTGCCGGTTTTCAACCGACCCACACGCAAATTGAGTTCCCGCAGTTGTGCCGCCAGCCGTATGGACGGCGGATCGCCGGCGCGGCCGCCGGGATGACTTTCCAGGCCGACATGAATCCGGCCGCCCAAGAAGGTGCCGACGGTCAAAACGACGGCGCGAGCCCGAAATTCGATACCGCTTTGGGTAACGACACCCACCACGCGATCGCCCTCCAGCAGAAGGTCGGCCGCTTCTTGCTGAAACAGGGTGAGATTCGCCTGGGTCTCGAGCGCGCGTCGAATCGCTCGCTTATAAAGTTGCCGGTCGGCCTGTGCGCGCGTGGCGCGGACCGCGGGGCCCTTGCTTAGATTGAGCGTACGGAACTGGATCCCGGCTGCATCGGTCGCGTGCGCCATCGCACCGCCCAAGGCGTCGATTTCCTTCACCAAGTGACCCTTGCCGATCCCGCCGATAGCCGGGTTGCAGCTCATCTGCCCCAGAGTCTCGATATTGTGCGTCAGAAGTAAAGTCGGCTGTCCCATGCGTGCAGCCGCCAGCGCGGCTTCGGTGCCCGCATGGCCCCCGCCGATTACGATGACCCCATATTCCCTGGCGAAGCGCATGACCCTGAATACTCGATTATCCGCGAGGCGCGTACTCTATGCGTCTGATTGCCAAAGTACCAGGGAACCTACGTCTCCCCGGGGCACCTAACCCTGTGGGCGAAGTCCCTGGGATTCGATAATGAGCACTTATACGTCAATTGAAATAACTCGATCCGCCCGAGTCTGGGCATGGCCGAAGGTGGCGCTATTCTGCGTAGGCCTCACAGGACTGACCGCCCCAGCCGTGAGCGGCACATTACAGGTCGGCGAGCCGGCGCCGGTATTCACCGCCACGAATAGCAAGGGCAGCTCGGTCGCATTAAGCCAGTACCGAGGCAAGACCGTGGTGCTGGAGTGGACCAATGCCGAATGCCCCTACACTCACAAACACTACGCCGCCGGCAACATGCAAAGTCTGCAAGCCCTGGCGCAACGGCAAGGGGTGGTCTGGTTGAGCGTAATCTCGTCGGCGCCAGGTAAGCAGGGCTATGTCAACGGCCCTGCCGCGGACGCGCTGACGCAGTCGCGCGGCGCTGCGCCGACGGCGGTGTTGCTGGACCCGGCAGGCGCTGTCGGCCGCCTGTATGGCGCCAAAACCACGCCGCATATGTTCGTCATCGACAAGAACGGAATTTTGCAATACATGGGCGGCATCGACAGCCTGGCCACCGCGGATGCGAGCGATATCCCCCATGCCGAACCCTACCTCAAGGAAGCCATGTTGGCCGTGGCTCAGGGCAACCCGGTCGCACATCCGGTGACCAGACCATACGGGTGCTCGATCAAGTACTGAAGCGCTTTGCGACTATTCCACGGTCAGCGGAATGCCCGCGAATTTTCCCGCCCAAGCCTTTGGCCCTGTGTCATGCACGGAAATGCCGTCGGAACTCACTGCCACGGTGACCGGCATGTCGCGCACGTCAAACTCATACACCGCTTCCATGCCGAGTTCCGGAAAGGCAATCACGCGGCTGGCGCGAATGGCATTCGAGACGAGAAATGCGGCGCCGCCGACTGCGATCAAATAAGCAGAGCGGTACTTTGCGATGGATTGAACAGTCTCGGGACCGCGCTCCGCCTTGCCGACCATGGCCAGCAAACCGGCTTTGCCCAGCATGGTGTCGGTAAACCGATCCATGCGATTCGCGGTGGTGGGACCTGCCGGTCCGACTATTTCCGTGCCCACGGGATCGACCGGTCCGACGTAGTAAATGACGCGGCCATGAAAATCCAGGCCAGCGGGCAACGGCTTGCCAGCGTCGAGCAGGGCGCAGATGCGTTTGTGTGCGGCGTCCCGGCCGGTCAAGAGTTTGCCCGAGAGCAATAACCGCTCACCCGGCTTCCAACTCGCAACCTCAGCCGGCGTCATTCCGTCGAGCGCTACGCGCCGCGCCCCGGCATCCGCGGCCCACTTCACCTTGGGCCACAAATCTAGATTCGGCGGCTCGAGCATCGCCGGCCCGGAACCATCGAGAGTGAAATGAATATGACGGGTGGCGGCACAATTTGGAATCACCGCCACCGGCAATGATGCGGCATGAGTCGGGTAATCCAGTACTTTCACATCGAGCACCGTGGTGAGGCCGCCGAGGCCCTGGGCACCGATGCCGAGTGCGTTAACGCGTTGGTATATTTCCAAGCGCAATTCTTCCAAGGCGGTTTTCGGCCCGCGCGCGATCAGATCGACGATGTCTATGGGCTCCATCAGCGATTTCTTCGCCAAGAGCATGGCCTTCTCGGCGCTGCCGCCGATGCCCACTCCCAACATGCCGGGCGGACACCAGCCTGCGCCCATCTCCGGCACCCTGTCGAGCACCCAATCAGCGACCGAATCTGAAGGGTTCAACATCGCAAATAGTGACTTATTTTCCGATCCACCGCCCTTGGCGGCGACCGTGATCTCGACCTCGGCGCCGGGCCCAAATTCGGTATGGATTACCGCCGGCGTGTTGTCCCGAGTGTTGGTTCGCTTAAAGGCCGGATCCGACACCATGGACGCGCGCAGCTTGTTGTCGGGGTTCAAGTAGGCGCGCCGCACTCCTTCATTGATCATGGTCTCGAGGTCGTGGGTCGCGTCCCAGCGCACGCCCATGCCGACTTTGACGAACACGACGACGATCCCGGTGTCCTGACAAATGGGCCGATGACCTTCCGCACACATGCGCGAATTGGTAAGTATTTGCGCAATTGCGTCGCGGGCCGAGGGACTTTGCTCCCTGTCATAAGCACGCCCCATGGCGCTGATGAAATCCGGAGTGTGATAGTAGGAGATGTATTGCAGGGCATCGGCAACGCTAGCAATCACATCGGCTTCGCGAATCACGGTCATGGTTGGCCTTGGGTAAAGACGACTTGGGCCGCAAATCTACCAAGTCGCGGGCTTCGAATGGTAGTCAATCCCCTACAATCGTCGGAAATCGGAGATTCGTATGCGTCGTGGGTGGAGGAATACAGTGGCGAGCGCCGGGGGGATGGCCCTGTGCGGCTCATTGGCCGTTGCTTGCCTGTGGACGCGACCGGCAACTGCCGCGCCGGCTACAGGTCTGTCCTTGCACGAATGCCGCCTGGAGCATCCCCTGCGGCTGGTGTCGATCGCCGCGCGTTGTGGCGCGCTCACAGTACCGGAAGACCGATCGCAGCCCGGAGGGGCGACCATCGATCTCAGTATCGCCGTGGTGCCCGCGCTCAATCGGCGCGCGGCGGCGCCCTTGTTCCTGCTCGCGGGCGGACCGGGCCAGGGCGCCACGGCGATGTATGCCAGCTACGCTGGTGCATTTACACGGCTGAATCGCAATCACGATATCGTTCTCGTCGATCAACGCGGCACCGGCAAATCCGCGCCGCTTGCCTGCGCATATCCCGAGGACTGGCTGGCGCAGGACGACGCAATGCCGGCGCTGCGTCAAGCAACGCTCACGTGCCTGCACAAGTATGGCGAGCGCGTGCGCTACTACACCAGCAGCGCGGCCGTTGCGGATCTGGAGGCCGTACGCCAAGCGCTTGGATTCGCGAGCATCGATCTGTACGGAGTCTCCTATGGCACGCGAGTGGCGCAGCTTTACATGCGCCGCCACCCCACGGTCGTTCAAGCGGCGATCTTGGACGGCGTGACTTTTCCTGAACAGAAGATCGGCCCCGCTACACCGCTCGACGCCGAGCGCGCGTTGCAACTCATCGTGACCCGCTGCGAGGAGTCCAAGGATTGCGCCGCAGCCTATCCTGAATTGCGTCGTAACCTAGATGGCTTGCTGCAGCAGTTCGGACCCCGAAAATCGGCCATTACCATTGAGGATCCGAACAGCGGCCTGCCGCTAAAAATTGAGTTCAACCGCGCCATGCTGGTTGCCTCCTTGAGATTTCTCTCTTACAACGCCACCCAAGCGGCGCTGCTGCCCACCCTGATCCATCGCGCTGCCGAGGGCGATCCGGCGCCGCTCGCCGCACAGACCGTCATGACCGCCCGCCAGGTCGGCGATCAGCTCGCGAGCGGCATGCAGAACAGCGTTATCTGCAGTGAAGACGTGCCTTTTTTCCTCGGCGCCGACATAGACCGCGAGGCTATTTCTCGGACCTACCAAGGTACGGATCAATTGGATGCGCTGATGGAGGTCTGCAAGCTGTGGCCGCGAGGAGCCGTGGACGCCGATCTGCATAGTCCCTTGCACAGCGACATTCCAACCCTGCTGCTGTCGGGCGAAGCGGACCCGGTGACTCCGCCCGCCGATGCTGAACGCGCGGCGCGCTATCTGACGAACCATCGGCACTTGATCTTAAACGGCGAGGGTCATGGTCAGGTCGCCACCGGATGTATGCCTCGATTGATGGCAGAGTTTCTGGATGCGGCGGCGCCACGCACACTCGATGCCGGTTGCCTCGATGGACACGTTGCCGCGCCGTTCTTCGTCAACATGACAGGTCCTGCGCCATGATCGAGGCGGCGAATCTCAGCAAGCGATTCGGTGCCGTCGAGGCGGTCAAGGATGTCTCCTTGGTCGCGCGCGACGGGGAAATTACCGGCATTTTGGGCGCCAACGGCGCAGGCAAGTCGACCTGTCTGCGCATGCTGTACGGCGTGCTGACGCCGGACAACGGCACCGCACGCGTTGATGGCATGGACATCCGCGGCGAGACCTCGAAAGCTCGTGCCCGGTTGGGTGTGCTGCCCCACGCCACCGGTCTTTACGGCAATCTCACGGCTCGCGAGAACATCCACTACTTCGGCTCTCTGCATGGAATCAGCGAGGAGCGTCTGATATCGCGCACCGCCGAACTCGCCCGCGTGCTTGATCTGGACGGTTTCATGGATCGCCGCGCCAAAGGATTCTCCCAGGGGCAGCGGATCAAGACGGCCCTGGCACGCGCCTTGGTGCACGACCCGGGCAACATTGTGCTCGATGAACCCACCAATGGCTTGGACGTAATGGCGATTCGCAGCTTGCGCGAACTGCTGCGGGCCTTGAGAGCTGAGGGCCGTTGCGTATTGTTTTCCTCGCATGTTATGCAAGAAGTGGCAGCGCTCTGCGATCGCGTGGTGATCATCGGCCACGGCCGCGTGCTGGCCGATGCGACGCTGGAATCACTGCGCGAGCGCAGCGGTAAGAATTCTCTGGAAGAAGCGTTCTTGCAGGTGTTGGGCGGAACGGAAGGGGTGAGCTGAATGAGCGCTCTGTTCACCGTCTTCCGCAAGGAGTTCCTGGAGAATCTGCGTGACCGGCGCGCACTCTTGTCCGCGCTGCTGTTTGGGCCGCTGTTCGGCCCTCTGCTGTTCGGCTTCATGGTCTCGCGCATGCTCAATCAGAGCGTCGCCGAGTCCGACGAACCTCTGCGCGTGACCGTGTCGGGCAGCGACCATGCGCCCGGCCTCACGCGCTATCTTCAGGCTCAGGGCGCACAGTTGAAAATGGCAACCTTGACCGAGGGCGAGGGCCGGGCCGCGGTGCGCAACGGCAGCGCTCAAATCGTGCTCATCATTCCCCCGGAATACGGCGCCCGCTTCACCGCGGGCACCCCGGCGCCGGTATTGCTCGTTGCGGACAGCACGGATTCTCAAGCCCGCAAGAGCGCGGATCGGGCGAGAATCCTGCTCGGCGGCTACGCCAGCGGCATCGCGCAGCTGCGATTACAGATCAGAGGTGTAAACCCGCTTCTCGCCGTACCCGTGGCGGTGAACGAGGTGGATGTCGCAACACCCACCGGGCGGGCCGTCGTCGTGCTGGGGTTCATGACCTATTTCGTCTTGTTCGCTGTGTTGATGGGCGGACTGTATCTGGCCATTGATACCACCGCCGGAGAGCGCGAGCGGGGCTCCTTGGAGGCTCTGCTGAGTCTGCCGGTGGCGCGTTCGAGCCTGGTGGGCGGCAAGATCCTCGCCACCTGCGCCTACATGTGCATCTCATTGGCTTTGAGTCTGTGGGCCTTCGTCTGCGTATTTTATTTTATCCCCCTCGAACGATTGGGCATGAGCGCGAACTTGGGCGTGCGCACCGGATTGATATTCTTTGCGATCTGTCTGCCCTTTGTACCCTTAGGCGCCGCTCTAATGACCTTCGTCGCCTCCTTCACCCGAAGCTACCGGGAAGCTCAGACTTATCTCACCACGGTCTTGTTGGTGCCGACCTTGCCAATTGCCTTCGCCAGCATTTACTCGCTAAAAACACGCAATTCCTTGATGTTTATTCCCTCATTGAGCCAGCATCTGTTGATGACCAGCGTGCTTAAGGACGAGCCGGTAGCCGCCCTCGACGTCTGCGTATCCGCCGCCGCGTCGCTGGGGCTGGCATTGCTGTTGATGGTATTGACCGCAAGGCATTGGCGGCGAGAAACCATGCTCGGATAGTCCTGGCAGTGACACGCAATCCAATTATCAGGGTATTAGGGGTATTTACCTTATAGTGATTTGGCAAATGACCCTGTATAAAGTCCTTCAGAGTCAAGTGCTTCGGTCCGGGGGGGAAAGCTGGCATGACCAACGATTTGCGCGCGCGCAGGAATATCGCCGCGCTTTGGACAATTCTGGCCTTATCGGCAGTTACGATGGTATGGCTGTTTTGGCGCCACCCCGTGATCACCGGCCTCGCGACCATCGGCATCCTGGCGGTACTGGGTGTGTCGGCCCGTCTGGCTCGATCCGTGGACACCGACATGAATGAAATGAACAACGGCAATCGAAGCGTCTAGTTCATTTTCCGATACAGAAGCTCCCGAAAATTTCGCCGAGTAAATCGTCGCTGGTGAACTCTCCGGTGATTTCCCCCAAGGCGTGCTGAGCGAGCCGCAAATCCTCGGCAAATAGCTCGAATGCGCGCGTACCGCTCAGGATATCGGCGGCGTCTTGCACATGCTGCCGGGCACGTTTCAATGCATCGAGGTGCCGGCGGCGGGCGATAAACGCCCCGGATTCCGCCTTCAGATATCCAACGCCCGCCTGCAAATGAGCACGCAGCAGCTCCATCCCTGCACCCGATCGAGCGCTCAAGAATAGTCGCGGCGGGTCGGCGCCATCATCCAACCGCGCCGGCGCGCCGATCAGGTCGATCTTGTTGAATACGATGGTGACCGGCACCCCCGCCGGCAGACTCTCGATGCCTTCCACCTTGGGCGCCGGGTCGCCGATGGCCCGGGGGTCCAGCTCGGCGGCGTCCACGATGTACAGCACTCGATCGGCTCGAGAGATCTCCTGGTGCGCGCGCCGGACTCCTTCGGCCTCGACCACATCCAGGGTAGGGCGCAGACCCGCGGTGTCGACCAAATTCAAGGGCAGGCCGTCGAGATGCACTTGCTGGCGCAACACGTCGCGCGTCGTGCCGGGCACATCCGTGACGATGGCAATGTCATCGCCCGCCAGGCGGTTCAGCAAGCTGGATTTTCCGGCGTTTGGCAGGCCTGCGATCACGACCGTCAGACCTTCACGCAGCAATGCACCTTGGTGGGCGGCGGCGGCGATGGATGCGAATGCGGTAAACACGGCGGCTAGCCGTTGGCTCAATGCGCTGTCAGAGAGAAAATCAATCTCTTCATCCGGAAAATCGATGGCGGCTTCCACATAGGCCCGCAAGTCCGTGATTCGCGTTTTCAAATCGGTAATGCGGGCGGAAAACTCGCCCTGCATGGACCGCACCGCGGCGCGGGCGGCGGCCGCGGTGCCGGCATCGATCAGGTCCGCAATTGCCTCTGCCTGCGCCATGTCGATTTTGCCGTTCAGAAAGGCACGCTCGCTGAACTCGCCCGGCCGTGCCAGGCGGCAGCCGAGTTCGAGCAGGCGGCTCACCACAAGATCGACGCTGATCGCGCCGCCGTGACCCTGTAGTTCCAGGACGTGTTCACCGGTGTACGACGACGGCGCCGCAAAATACAGCGCCAGTCCTTGGTCGAGGCTTCTGCCTTGCGCGTCGAGGAAGCACGATAGTCGGGCGAGGCGCGGAGTGGGTAAGCCGCCGATGATGCCGGCCGCGATCTGCGGAACGCCGGGGCCTGACACCCGAATGACGCCGACGGCGCCCCGTCCAGGAGCGCTGGACAGGGCGACGATGGTATCCGGCGAACTCACGGCCGCATTACGAGCGCGGCTTGGCGGCCTCGGCCTCGACTACCTGGTTGACGCGCCACTGCTGCGCTATGGTCAACAGCGTGTTGGTCAGCCAGTAAAGCACCAGGCCGCTCGGAAACCACGCCATCATGCCCGTCATGATCAAGGGCATGAATTGCATGATCTTGGCCTGCGTCGGGTCCGGCGGCGCGGGATTCAGCTTGAACTGCGCGAACATCGCGCCGCCCATCAGCAACGGCAGCACGAAAAACGGATCGCGCGCGGAGAGATCGTTGACCCAGAGCAGGAACGGCGCCTGGCGCATTTCCACGCTCTCGAGCAGCACCCGGTAGAAGGAGATGAAAAACGGAATCTGCACCAGCATGGGCAGGCAACCGGCCAAAGGATTTATTTTTTCCTTCTTGTACAGATCCATCATGGCGCGACCGAGTTTTTCGCGATCGTCCTTGAAGGTTTCCTGAATCTGTTTCATGCGCGGCCCCACCGTGCGCATCTTGGCCATTGATCGACCGCTGGCCTGACTCAGGGGATAGAACAGCAATTTGATCAGGGCGGTAACGACAATGATGGACCAGCCCCAGTTGCCGATGATTCCGTGCACCCAATTTAGAGTGGCAAACAGTGGCTGCGCGAGCACGGTCAGAACGCCGAAGTCGACGGTGTATCTCAGGTTCGGGGAGGTTGCCGCCAGCTGTGACTGCAATTTCGGCCCGACGAACAGCTTCTGATGGAACTGTGACTTGGCGCCGGCAGCCACTTCGACGGAGGGGCCTGTGGCGCTCAGCAGGTATTGTTTATCGAGGACCTGCAGACGGTAACTATAGGGCTGGTCGGCTGTCGGCACGATGGCCGACACGAATTGATGCTGGAGAGTTGCCAGCCAACCGTTGGTAATGGTTTCCGAGAACTTGCTGTCGGTGTCGCTTTCCACATTGAGGTCGCGGGACTTCGTGCCCATCCAGACCGCAGGTCCCTTGAACGAGTAGGTCTCGACGTCAAAGTAGGAACGTGACGCATGTTCCCAGTGGCGCAAGAATTGCGAATAAGACGCCAACCGGCGCGGCGCGGCGCCGGTGTTTTGCACATCGTAAATCAAGTCGATGGAATACTGGCCGCGCGTGAAAACGAAGGTCTTGGTGACATTGAGGCCCGCGCCGTCCGTCCATGTCAGCGGCACGCGCAATTCGTTGGCCCCGGCGGAGAGTGCGAAAGTCTTCTCCGCGGACGTCCAGGTAGCGAGGTGAGTCGGCGCGGCTTCGCCCGCCGCACCGCTGAGCCCCGTCTGCAAGAGATACAACGAGTCCGGGGGATCGTGGCTCAACAACCTGACCGGAACATTCGGTGCGTCTTTGCGCAGCGGATATTTCAATAGATCGGCTTGCGAGAGTTCGCCGCCCTTCAAATTGATCACGATGTCGAGCACATCGGTGGTGACGTGCAGCGGCTGCGAAGAGGGCGAGTCTTGCGCCGGTGTGGCGCTTGTCGGCGGAGCCGCGAATGCATCAGCCGCCGCAGTGACCGCCGGTGCGGTCGATGCGCCTGAATCGGCCGCGGCAGGAGCGGCGGCCTGCGGCACGGAATCGCCGAGAGTGCGCGGCGCGCCGGAAGCGGCCGCGCTGGCCGTTGTGCCCTGCGCGTCCAGGGCCGGATAGTCGTGCATCCACGCTTGGTAGTTCATATACAGGATGGCGGCGAGCGCTATCCAAAGCAGCATGCGGGTATTAGGCATTGATCATTCTCTTGTCCGGCACAGGGTCGTAGCCGCCCTTGTTGAAGGGATGACAGCGTAGTAGGCGGCGTAGGCCGAGCCAGATGCCTCGCACGGCGCCAAGCCGCTCGATGGCCGCATGGGTGTAGCAGGAACAGCTGGGATAGAAGCGGCAATTGGCGCCAAGCCAGGGGGAGAGCAGCAGCTGATAGCCGCGGATTATCCACATCAAAATATTGCGTGGTCTCAACATTTTTGCGTAATCGACTTCCAGTGCTTATCCAGACTCGTGCGTAAATCCCCGGGCTTGGCTTGGCGCGCCGCGTCGCGCGCGGACACAGTGACATCGACCGGAGGCAGAGAATGTTGATTCAAGCGAAAGGACTCGCGAGTGATGCGTTTAATGCGATTGCGCGCGACGGCCGTGCCGAAGGTTCGCGTCGCAATGCTCAAACCCAATCGAGGAACGGTTTCATGATTGGCAAGAACCGATAAACTGAAAAACGCGTCGACAAACTTCTTGCCGTGCCGCTTCACGTCGCGAAATTCGGCCGGCTGGTGCAAACGCTTGCGCGGCTCGAACGTCAGTTTACGGATCGTTAGACAGTCCTGAAAATCGTGTCAGGGACAGAGGCGCTTGCGGCCTTTCGCCCGACGACGGGCGAGCAAATTGCGGCCACTCTTGGTGGCCATGCGCGCGCGAAAGCCGTGGGTGCGGGCACGATGTAGATTACTGGGATTGAAAGTACGTTTCATAGCGCAACTCGAACAAAAACCACGGGGTAAATCAATAGATTGGGAGATTTACGAAAGGCGGCAAGGGTACTGAGCAAGCATGGACGTGTCAATAGACGCCCCTCTAAGTTGGAGCTAGACTCGCTGCCCTTTTCGATTATTTGCCCCATTGCCCATTGCTGAGGAGAGCGCTCTTGCCGGAGACGCTATGGAACCGCTGTCTGCGCGTGCTCGAGAGCGAACTCCCGGAGCAGCAGTTTAACACCTGGGTGCGACCCCTCCAGGCGATCGAACGCAACGGCGAATTGAGGCTCCTGGCGCCCAATCGGTATGTTATCGAGTGGCTGGGCCAGAATTCCCTGCCTAGGATCAAGGAATTGATCCGGGCGTTTGCGGAAGACCCAGCCCCCGAACTGGTGCTGGACGTGGGTACTCGGGCTGGGTCTTTGGCTCCCGTAGTCGCCGTTAACGGTGAGCAAGTTGCGGCCAACGGCGCCAGCGCCAAAACTCGCCGGCTTGCCCCCTCAGTCCTCGGCGGACCCATTAATTTGGCCTTCACTTTCGACAGTTTCGTCGAAGGTAAGAGCAATCAGCTGGCCAGGGCCGCGGCCATTCAAGTCGCCGGAAACCCGGGGAAGGCCTATAACCCGCTGTTCATTTACGGTGGCGTCGGCCTCGGCAAGACCCATCTGATGCATGCGGTTGCCAATAAAATCAAGGAAAACAACCCCGAGGCCCGGCTGGCCTATGTTCACAGCGAGCGCTTCGTAGGCGATATGGTCAAGTCGCTGCAGCACAACACCATCAACGAATTCAAGACGGCGTACCGTTCTCTGGATGCCTTGATGATTGACGATATCCAGTTTTTTGCGCGAAAGGACCGGTCACAGGAAGAATTTTTCCACACCTTCAATGCGCTGCTGGAGAGCCAGCAGCAAGTGATCCTGACCTGCGATCGGTATCCGAAGGAGGTCGACGGACTCGAGGAACGCTTGAAATCGCGCTTTGGGTGGGGTTTGACGGTGGCGATCGAACCGCCTGAGCTTGAAACCTGTGTGGCGATTTTGCTGAGCAAGGCCGCCGCTTCGCATGTGGATTTGCCCGAAGATGTGGCGTTTTTTATCGCCAAGCGCATTCGTTCGAACGTTCGTGAACTCGAGGGCGCGCTGCGTAGAGTGGTGGCAACGTCGAATTTCCTGGGTCGCCCAATCACCCTGGAGTTGGTCAAGGAAGCGTTGCGAGACCTGTTGGCCCTGCAAGAAAAGTTAGTGACAGTGGAAAATATTCAGAAGACGGTCGCGGAATACTACAAAATCAGGATTGCGGATCTACTATCGAAACGTCGCAGCCGTTCCATCGCGCGGCCGCGTCAGGTTGCGATGGCATTGGCGAAGGAGTTGACGAATCACAGCCTGCCGGAAATCGGCGACGCATTTGGCGGCCGGGATCATACGACGGTGCTGCACGCGTGTAGGCGAATCAAGGAATTGAGAGAGACGGAGCGACGCATCGGTGAGGACTATATGAACCTGTTGAGAACCCTGGCGGGATAGGGTAGGAAAAGCTGTGGATGACGCTGTGGATAAAGATACGCACAGCTTGATGACAACATCCGGGCAGCCACTTGACAGGAGGATAAGAGGGTTTCAGTGTTTGTAAGTTTCTGATTATTATATATTTATTGAAGTTATACCGGAAAGGCGCTTGCTTCATAATCATAGTAATAATCTTATTTAAGAATCTAAATCTAAGATTGGCAGACGGGTGTTTCCATGAAATTGACGGCTGAGCGCGAGAAATTATTGGCCCCCTTGCAGGCGGTGATCGGAGTCGTCGAAAGGCGCCAGACCATGCCGGTATTGGCCAACGTGTTGCTGGGTGTACGCGAGGGACAATTGTCGATTACGGCAACGGATCTCGAGGTGGAGTTAGTTGCTTCCACCGAAGTCGCTGTCCAGGAAGCGGGCGATATCACGGTTCCAGGCCGTAAATTTCTGGATATCTTGCGCGCGCTGCCGGAGAAACTCTCTGTGTCGCTGAGCGTCGAGGGCGAAAAAGTGGTCATCAAGGCGGGCCGCAGCCGCTTCAGCCTCTCCACCCTGCCCGCCGCGGAATTTCCCGTGATCGAGGATATTAATTCGCAGCAAACGGTCCAAGTGCCGCGCAAGGAATTGCTGCGGTTGTTGGAAAAGACGCATTTTTCCATGGCGCAGCAGGACGTTCGCTACTACCTGAACGGCATGCTGTTGGAGATTGACGGGTTGGTGCTGCGGGCAGTGGCGACCGACGGGCATCGTCTGGCGTTGTGCGAAACCACGCTGGCGGCTAAGGCTAAGACCTCGCAGCAAGTGATCGTGCCGCGCAAGGGTGTGTTGGAGTTGCAGCGCGTGCTGACGGCAGAAGGAGTAGCAGATTTGGCGATCGGCACGAATCACGTTCGTGCCCAGATCGGTGATGTTCGCTTCACTTCAAAGCTAATTGATGGTCGTTTCCCAGAATATTCACGGGTTATCCCGCCGGCACCGGCGAGTGCGATCCGTGCCGACCGGGATATTTTGCGTCAGGCTTTGCAGCGCACCGCCATTCTATCGAACGAGAAGTACCGAGGTATTCGGGTCACGGTGAAGAAGAATGTCGTGACCGTCCAAGCCCATAATCCTGAGCAGGAAGAGGCCGAAGAGGAACTCGAGGTGAGCTACGAAGGTGCTGACCTCGAGGTGGGTTTCAACGTCAATTACCTGCTGGATGCCTTAGCCGCCATCGACGGTCAAGATGTAGAGCTCGGACTGACGGACAGTAACAGCAGCTGCTTGATTCGCTCACCCGGGAATGCAACCGCCCGCTATGTTGTGATGCCGATGAGGCTTTGAGCCGTGTCACTTCGTCGAGTGCAAGTAACGGATTTCCGCTGCTTGCACTCGGCGGCTTTTGAGCTTGATCCCCGATTTACCCTGATTAGCGGCGCCAATGCCTCCGGCAAAACGAGTTTGCTGGAAGCCATCTATGTGCTTGGCCGCGGTCGATCCTTTCGAACAAGACGCCTGGAGCACTTGATTCGCCGCGGTAGCGATCGGTTTGTTGTTTTCGGCGAAGTCGACTCTTTTGAACGCCGGGTTTCCCTCGGAGTGGAAGGTTCAGCAGCCGGTGTTCGCGCCAAGCTGGGTGGCGACAAGGTGAAGTCCTTGGCCGAGTTGGCGCCCTGGCTGCCGGTACAGATCATCGATCCTGAAATACATCGGCTCATCGAGGAGGGGCCCAGCCGTCGGCGCCGATTTTTGGATTGGGGAGTGTTCCACGTGGAACCTAGGTTCGTGGAGGATTGGCAGAGGTTCCAACAGGCCCTTAAGCAAAGGAATGCCGCGCTGAAGGCACGGCTGCCACGGGCGGTGACGGCTGCCTGGGATGCGGACTTTGTGCGTTATGGCGAGTGCATGTCTGCGGCCCGCGCCCGCTACGTTGAGTTGCTAATGGCGCATGCGGTGACCAGCGCCCGCAATTTGCTGGGGATGGAGCTGAGCGTGGGCTACCGATCGGGCTGGCCCCGAGACTCCAGCTTGGCGGAGGCGTTGCAGCACAGTTGGAGCAGCGATCAGGAGAGCGGCGCCACCCAAGTAGGTCCGCATCGTGCCGAGCTCAGCATTCGGTTGAACGGTCTTGGCGTGAAGGACCGGATCTCGCGGGGGCAGCAGAAGCTGCTGGCCGCGGCCCTGCTCATGGCTCAAGTGAAGCTATTTCCGGCGGATTCAGTCATTAAGCCCACGCTGCTTTTGGATGACCCTGCGGCCGAACTGGATAATGAGCGTCTGACCACCCTGATTAGTGAGGTGTCCGCTCAGACGACGCAACTCGTCGTCACGACGCTTCACCCAGAGTTCTCCGAGTTCGGTGCCCCGGGACTGCAATACCGAATCGTAGGCGGGGATATACGCACCGCCTAGCGCTGTTCCACGTGGAACGTCATTTTTGCAGGACTTGGCGGTAGCGCGGCGTTGATCCGAAACCGCCATTGCGATAGAACAACCCAGTCGCCGCGCACAACCAATTGATTTCATACACCTTTTTTGCGTGATTGGATTCGTTAATCGCGCCGAAAACTGTTAAACTCAGCAGTCTCCAAATAGGATCCACCATGGCTGATAGCGACGTCTACGATTCCAGTAAAATCAAAGTCTTACGTGGACTGGACGCCGTGCGCAAACGGCCGGGAATGTACATCGGCGATACGGACGACGGCAGCGGCCTGCACCATATGGTCTTCGAGGTGGTCGACAATGCCATCGATGAGGCACTGGCCGGGCATTGCGATCGCGTGGTGGTCACTATTCACGCCGACGAGTCCGTCACGGTCTCGGACAACGGGCGCGGCATCCCTGTGGACATTCACGCCGAGGAAGGTCGTTCAGCAGCCGAGGTCATCATGACGGTGCTGCACTCGGGTGGAAAGTTCGACGACTTGTCGTACAAAGTTTCTGGGGGTCTGCACGGCGTCGGCATTTCGGTGGTCAACGCACTCTCCGATTTCCTTGAATTGAATATCCGGCGCGACGGCAAATTGCATCGCCAGGAATACCGCCTCGGCGAACCCGTGGCGCCATTGGTTGCGGTGGGCGACACCCCCGAGAAGGGCACGACGCTGCGCTTCAAGCCGAGCGCGAAAATTTTTACAAATATCTCATTCAACTACGACACGCTCGCCAAGCGCCTGCGGGAACTTTCCTTTCTCAATTCGGGCGTTCGCATCGAACTGATCGACGAACGCGACGAGAAGACCGAAGTGTTTCAACACGAAGGTGGATTGAAAGCATTCGTCACGCATTTGAATCGCAGCAAGACTGCGGTGCATCCCACCGTGCTGTGGTTTCAAACGCGCGACGGCAATACCCAGGTGGAAGTCGCCATGCAATGGAATGACTCCTACCAAGAGAGCATGTATTGCTACACCAATAATATTCCTCAAAAGGACGGCGGCACCCATCTCGCCGGCTATCGGGCGGCTCTCACCAGGACTCTCAACAATTACATCGAGAAAGAGCTCGCCGCCAAGAAAGAGAAAATTCAAACCACGGGCGACGATTCGCGCGAGGGCCTTACCGCCATCTTGTCGGTGAAGCTGCCGGACCCGAAGTTCTCCTCGCAGACCAAGGACAAGCTGGTGTCCTCGGAAGTGAAGGGCGTGGTCGAGTCGGCGGTCGCGGGACGCTTGGAGGAGTTCCTGTTGGAACATCCGCAAGAGGCGCGCGCCATCGTCAATAAAATTCTCGAGGCTGCCTACGCGCGCGAAGCTGCGCGCAAGGCACGTGAAATGACGCGGCGTAAAGGCGCTCTGGACATCGCGGGCTTGCCCGGCAAGCTGGCCGATTGCCAGGAGAAGGATCCGGCGCTGTCCGAGATGTTTCTGGTCGAAGGCGACTCCGCCGGCGGCTCCGCGAAGCAGGGACGTGACCGGCGCACCCAGGCCATCCTGCCGCTCAAGGGAAAGATTCTCAACGTCGAGAAAGCGCGTTTCGACAAGATGCTGGCTTCGGCCGAAGTCGGCACTCTGATCACGGCGCTGGGCTGCGGCATCGGGCGCGACGACTTCAACGTCGACAAGCTGCGCTATCACCGCATCATCATCATGACCGACGCCGATGTTGACGGCTCGCACATACGCACGCTGTTGCTGACATTCTTCTATCGCCAAATGCCCATTCTCATCGAGCGGGGTCATATCTATATTGCGCAGCCGCCGCTCTACAAGGTGAAGAAAGGTAAGCAGGAAACTTACGTCAAGGACGACGTGGAATTGAACGCGGTCCTGCTCGGCACCGCCGTCGATGGCGCGGCACTGCACGTAAGTGCCGAGGCGCCGCCTCTGTCGGGCTTGAGCCTTGAGACGCTGACGAAAAAATATGTCGAAGTGCAGGCCATCGTGCGGCGTTGGGCGAGGCGCTACGACGAACGCTTTCTCGAGCAATTGCTGTATGTCCCAGTTCTGAGCACGGCAGCATTCGACCGTATCGACACCTTGCGGGATTGGTGCCGGAATTTGGATAAACAGCTCAACACGCTCAACGACGTGTCGCGCCGCTACCGAGTGACGGTGGAGAGCATGGCGGCGGGCGGCCATCGCATCAATCTGCAACGGCTGGAACATGGCCTCACTTCGGAAAAGCACATCCCGCGGGAGTTCTTCGATTCAGCGGAATACCTGCGCATCGCGGAACTGGCCCACACCTTGAGCGACCTGATGGGACCGGGGGCCTATGTTCAGCGGGGCGACGATCGCCAGGAAGTCGCCAGCTTCAAGGTCGCCATAAATTGGCTGTTCGAACAGGCCAAGAAAGGGCAGAGCATCCAGCGCTACAAGGGCTTGGGCGAAATGAACGCCAGTCAATTGTGGGACACCACCATCAATCCAGAAACCCGACGTCTGATGCAGGTGCGCATCGAAGACGTCGTCGCCGCCGACGATATATTCACCACGTTGATGGGCGATGCCGTGGAACCACGGCGAGAGTTCATCGAAAAGAATGCGTTGCAGGTGTCGAATTTGGACGTGTAGTTGATCGGGAAGGTGGCGTGGTACACGGTTGCCATCCACTGGGATACGTCCGGGAGATACTGCAAAAGGCCGATGGAGTAATCGCCACGGTCCATCTCGAGGCCGAAGATCCTTCTCTGTCCCGGAGGTAATGCCTTGCACTCGCATGAAGCCGCTCTCGATATGACACATTTGGGGCGCGCCGCCACGTTGGTCCATCGTGTGATGCCCGCGACTGCGCAATACGCTTGGCCGAAACTTGCAAGGCGTGCCGGATGCACCGTCTGGGTGAAGCACGAGAACCAAACGCCCACCGGCGCCTTCAAGGTTCGGGGTGGACTCGTGTACTTGGATCGGCTTTGCCGCGAGAGCCCGGGCATCCCTGGCGTAATTTCGGCGACCCGCGGCAACCACGGACAATCCATCGCCTTTGCTGCCGCGCGCTGCGGCGTGCCGGCCACCATCTATGTGCCGCACAACAATTCGCTTGACCAGAATTCCGCCATCACGGCTCATGGTGCAAGGCTGGTCGAATTCGGCAAGGATTTCGATGAGGCCAAACATGAGGCCTTTCGAGTCGCGGCCGCCGAAGGCCTGCACTTCATTCCTTCGTTCCACCGCGACCTTGTTACCGGCGTTGCAACCTACGCGCTCGAGTTGTTCCGTTCGGTGGGCGACTTGGATGCCGTGTATGTCGGAGTGGGCATGGGTTCCGGCATCGCCGGGTTGATTGCCGTGCGGGACTTGCTCGGGCTGAAGACCGACATCATCGGCGTCGGCGCGGCCGGGGCCCCCGCCACGGCGCTTTCGTTTGCCGCCGGACGCGCGATCAGCGCGCCGTCGGCACGAACCTTCGCCGATGGTCTCGCCACTCGGGAGCCCAACGCCGAAGCCATTGCGACACTATGCCGCGGCGCTGCACGGATGATCGAGGTCAGCGAAGACGCCATCGCCGAGGCGATGGGAATTTACTTTGATGACACCCACCAGGTCGCGGAGGGTGCCGGCGCCGCCCCGCTTGCCGCGCTGTTGCAGGATCGGCATCGCATGGCCAACAAGAAAGTAGCGGTGGTTCTGAGTGGCGGCAACATCGAACGTGCGCGGTTCATGCAGGTACTCCGCGGTGTTACGCCGCCGGCTGCCTAGGCCGTTCGCCGCTCAAGTACTCCGCGTCGATTCTCACCAGAGGACGATGACGGCTACAAACACGGCATACAACCCCACGAGCGGCACCAAGGCGCGCGCGTTGACCGTCTTCTTCGAAAACACCCAGAGCAGTACGGCGACGGCCGCCATGGTAATCACGCCGGACACAATCAGTTCGCGCGAGAACACCCAAGATGTAAAAAACAAGCCGAGAGCCGTCGGAATCGTGGCTTGTATCATCATCGCGCCGGAAATGTTGGCCAGTGCGAGACGTTCCTTGCCCTGTCGAACCCAGATGAGCGCGTTCATGGTTTCCGGCAGCTCGGTGGCCACCGGGCTCAACAGGAGTGCCACGAGTTGCGGCGACAGCCCGGCCCAGGTCCCGATGGCTTCGAGCTGGCCGACGAATATCTTAGACGCAATCGCAATGGCGCTCAGTGAAAGACCCGTTTGTAGGAGCGCCCACCACAACCCCGGATCTCCTTTGGGATGCAGTTTCAGGGGCTCCAGAGATGCTTCGGCCACGACTTGCTCGCCGCGTAGTTCGCGCACCAGGTACACCGCGTAGGCAAGTAGGAACGCCGCGCCGAGCCAGGATTTGTATCGAAATACCAGCAGCCCAAGCGCAATCTTAGCGACGAATATCGATAGGAACCACGCTTGATCCCGCCGCAACCGTATCGGATCGCACTCGATGGCTTGCGTCGCGCGGCCCATGCGCCGGTAGTTCCACAGCATCGCAATGCCGACGACGGCATAAGAAATGGTGGCGAGCACCATGGGTCCACCCAACGCGGCACCGACGCCGATATCTTTCTGCGCGGAATCCCGTCCGAATACCACGGCCACGAAGGTAACGGCACTTTCGGGCAATGCAGTGCCGAACGCCGCCAGTATCGTGGCGGTGGCGGTTTCGCCGACGCCCAGCTTGCGCCCCAGCCACTCGACACCGTTGACGAAGTATTCGCACGCGATGTAGATCGCGGCAGCTGAACCCAAGAATAGAACTGCTGTGAGCATTATCGCCGGGAGTATACGATACGGACTCGCCGCGCCAGGCGCTGGCCGGCTCCTCAACCGAGATACCGGACGCTGAATACGATTCAACAACGTGACTTGTGGGCCAACGGGATTCGCGTGCACATCGCGGAGCAGGGCACCGGACCACTGGTCCTGTTGTGTCACGGATTTCCGGAGGGATGGTATTCCTGGCGTGATCAACTGCGAGCACTCGCCGCCGCTGGTTATCATGCAGTGGCCCCGGATATGCGCGGCTACGGTGGCACCGACGCACCGGCGGAAATTTCTTCGTATTCAATTCTCGATATCGTCGGCGACATGGTTGGATTAGTCGCCGCGCTGGGAGAGAGTCGTGCCGCCGTTGTGGGACACGATTGGGGGGCGAAATTCGCCTGGCACTGCGCGCTGTTTCGTCCGGACGTGTTTACTGCGATTGCCGCTCTCAGCGTTCCCTTTCGCCCGCGTGGTCCCGCGCCGCCACTGCAGATGCTGCGCAAAGCCGGCCAAGTCACGCACTATTGGCTGCATCTGCAAGAGCCCGGTGCGGCCGAAGCAGAATTCGAGCGCGATCCGCGCGCCACTCTGAGGCGCGTTCTCTACTCGATCTCTGGCGAGGCACCCCTCGAGACCAGGTCACTGACTCTGCAGCCTGGAAAGGGCTGGCTCGCCAATACCATTGATCCCGACCATCTCCCGGCGTGGCTAGCCGAAGCAGATCTCGATCACATGTCGGCCGAATTCGCGCACAGCGGGTTTCGTGGCGGGCTGAATTGGTACAGAAACATCGATCGCAACTGGGAACTCACGGCGCCCTGGGCCGGCGCCTTGATTCACCAACCGGCTCTTTTCATCGCCGGCAGCATGGATCCGATCATCGAGTTCGGTTCGGGAGCCACGGCCGTTCAGGCGCTTCCCCAAACGGTGCCCGGATTGCGGCGCACCCTGCTCATCGACGGGGCCGGACATTTCATCCAGCAGGAGCGTCCGCAGCGAGTGAACGACACGCTGCTGGAATTCTTGGCGGGACTTCCGCCTTGGACATGATAAGGCCGCCGCCCAAGGCCTCAGCGCGCGCCCGCAATGGGTAGGCCGGCCGCCTCACGGGCAATCTTCGCAAGGCCCGCTTCGATCGCTTGCTTTACTTCCTCATTGAGCTTGCGGGGATCTTTGCCGACGGACGCAATGGGCGCGCCGATGACCACACGAATCGTACCTGGCTTTTTGACGAAGCCGCGCCTTGGCCAAAACACACCGGCGTTGTGCGACAGTGGAACTACATATTTATTGGCGGCGATGGCCAGCAGCGCGCCGCTCACGCCGAACTTGCGTGTCGTGCCGGCGACCACTCGGGTGCCTTCGGGAAAAATGACCACCCAGAGCCCGTCCGCGAGGCGTGTCTTGCCTTGATCGATCACTTGATTCACCGCGCGGTGCCCCTCGCCCCGGTTGATGGCAATCGGCCGCAGCAATTTCAGTCCCCAGCCGACGAAGGGAATCCACAGCAATTCCCGTTTCAGCACCCAGACCAGGGGCGGGAAGAGAAGGAAGGGCGCAACGGTTTCCCAAGCCGAAGTGTGATTGCTCATGATGACGTGATTGCCGGGCGGAATGTGTTCGCGGCCTTCCACGACGAAGTCTAGGCCGCACAAATGGTCGAGAACCCAGAACAAAATCCGTGCCCAGCTGCGCGCGATCGAAAATTGTGCGCGATAGGGCAGCCAGAAGCCGAGCGCCATCGCTGCGCCGAACACGCATGCCGACAACATCATGTAGGTGGTAAAGATCAGCGACCGAAACAGCTGCACGGTTGAGAATCAGCCCGGTAGGCGCGACAAGTCGGCGACACCACTGAGCAGCATCTGCACATCGCGCAACAAGGCTAGGCGGTTGTTGCGCCGTCCGAGATTCTCGTCCATCACCATGATGCGTTCGAAAAATTCAGCCACCGGCGCCCGCAAGGCGACCAAGGTCTTCAGACCCTGCGCATAGAGACGCATCGCCGTCGCATCTTGTACGGGCTGGCGCAGATCGCTCAAGACCTGGTAGAGCTGCCGTTCGGCGTCTTCGCTCAACGCGCCGGCATCGACGGCCAGATCATCGGGCAGAGTCGCCTTCTTCAGAATATTGGCAATCCGCTTGTTGATGGCGGCGAGAATGCCGGCCTCGGGCAGCAACAGGAACTCCTTGAGTGCTTGCAGACGCGTGACCGCATCGAGAGGCGATCGCGGCCGGTTGGCGAATACGGCGTCCAGCATCTCGATGGTGGTGCCCTCCTCTTCGAGCAGTAAGCCGCGCAGCCGTTCGGCGATGAAGTCATACACCTCATCGATGACCCCGGGCCTCTGCACCGGCTGCGCCGCAGCGGACTGCGACAGTAACTCAAACAAGTCCAAATCCAGCCGGCCTTCCAGCAGTATGCGCAGCAATCCCAAGGCTGCGCGACGCAGGCCAAAGGGATCTTTAGTGCCTGTGGGTCTCTGCTCGATGGCGAAAATTCCCACCAGAGTATCGATCTTGTCGGCTAGCGCCACTGCCTGTCCGATCGTTGATGTGGGCAACGAGTCGCCGGCGAATCGCGGCCGATAGTGTTCTTCCAACGCCAGCGCCAGTTCCTGCGGGTAGCCCTGAGCCTGCGCGTAATAACGGCCCATGGTGCCCTGGAGTTCCGGAAACTCGCCCACCATCGCCGTCATGAGATCGGCCTTGGCAAGTTCGGCAGCGCGCGCCACGTCGCCGCCCGCGCCGATGCGAGCGCCGATCAATTGCGCCAGCGCGCTGACGCGCAAGGTCTTGTCGGCGTAAGTGCCCAACTTGGTTTGAAACGTCACGCCACTGAGTTTTGCCGCGTGCGCCTCGAGCGGAATTTTGCGATCCTGATCCCAGAAAAACGCGGCATCGCTGAGTCGCGGTCGCACCACTCTTTCGTTGCCTTCTCTCACCTTGGACGGATCGCGGCTTTCGATATTGCTGACGGTAACGAACCAACCGGTCAACTGCCCGTCGGTGCCTTGCACCGCGAAATAGCGTTGATGGTCCTGGATGGTCGCAATCACGACCTCGCGCGGCAGGCTCAAGAAGCGCTGCTCGAACCGGCCGGCGATGGGCACCGGCCACTCAACCAAGGCGGTGACCTCGTCCAGCAGGGCCTCCTCGATCAGTGCGCTCCCACCGCTGCCTCCCGCGGCGGCGGCAACACTGACGCCGGCTCGAATTTTCTCGCGGCGCTTGGCAAAATCCGCGATCACCTTGGCGCGCTGCAAGCGGCTCTCGTAGCCCTTGGCTGACTTGAGGGTAATGGGCCGCGGCGCATGGAAGCGGTGGCCGAAGCTTATTCGCCCTGCTTGAAGGCCGAGCACCTGGGCCGGAACCACTGTCTCCCCATAAAGAAGAACCACGCTGTGCACCGGCCGCACGAACTCCGCGGTGCGTGTGCCCCAGCGCATGCGCTTCGCAATAGGCAATGCGGCAATGGCTTGATTGACGATGCCCGCGAGCAAGCTCGTGGTCGCGGCGCCGCGCTCGATGCCGCGGAACACCAGCCAGGCGCCCTTATCGGTTTGTAGCTGAGCCAGTTCTGACACCGGCACGCCGCAATTTCTTGCAAAAGCCGTCGCTGCCTGCGTGGGCGCTCCCTGAGCGTCGAAGCACGCCTTGAGCGGCGGTCCACGGCGCTCGACTTCTTTGTCCGGCTGATGTTCGGCCAGTTTCCTTACCCACACGGCGAGGCGCCGCGGTGTCGCAAAGCCCTGCGCCTTTCCGTGGGGGATGCCCGCCGTATCGATGCCCTTCAGTATTCCCTCGGTCAGTGCGGTCGACAAACCCAGCAGAGTACGCGGCGGCAATTCTTCGGTGCCCAGTTCGAACAGCAAGTCTTGCGCGCTCATCAGGCGACATGCTCCGCCGCGAGATTCTTCAACAGAGGGAAACCCAATGCCTCGCGGCTGGACTGGTAGGCCTCGGCCACGCCGCGCGCCAAGGTGCGCACGCGAAGGATAAATCGCTGCCTCTCGGTGACCGAGACGGCATGTCGCGCGTCCAGCAAATTAAATGTGTGCGATGCCTTTACCATCTGTTCGTAGGCGGGCAGCACCAGTTTATCGTCGAGCAGGCGCCGGCAGGCGATTTCATGCGCGTCGAACTGCAGGCTCAACACGGCCGTATCGGCCTTTTCGAAATTATAAGTCGACTGTTCCACTTCGTTTTGATGAAACACGTCACCGTAGGTCACCGTGCCGAAGGGGCCGTCGGCCCAGACGATATCGAAAATGCTTTCCTTGCCTTGGATGTACATGCCGAGGCGCTCGAGTCCGTAGGTGATCTCGCCCATTACGGGGCGGCAATCCAGACCTCCTACTTGCTGAAAGTAGGTGAACTGCGAAACCTCCATGCCGTTCAGCCAGACTTCCCATCCCAGGCCCCAGGCGCCCAAGGTGGGCGACTCCCAGTTGTCCTCGACAAAGCGGATGTCGTGAGTCAGCAGATCGAAGCCGAGAGAGCGCAGCGAACCCAGGTAAAGTTCTTGAAAATTATCGGGCGATGGTTTGATGCAAACCTGAAATTGGTAGTAGTGCTGCAGCCGGAACGGATTGTCCCCATAGCGTCCGTCGGTCGGCCGCCGCGAGGGTTGAACATAGGCCGCACTCCAAGGTTCCGGGCCCACGGCGCGCAGAAACGTCGCTGAATGGAAAGTACCGGCGCCCATTTCCATGTCGTAGGGCTGCAGGATGATGCAACCCTGGTCGGACCAATATTTCTGGAGCGCAAAGATTAGCTCTTGAAACGTGCGGGGCGGCTTGGATAGAGCGGGGGCCATCGGATGCTCGCGAGATCAGCAAAGGCCGCGAGTATAGCGACGCCACTCTAATGTGTCCTAAGCTTCACCGTGCACCCAATTCGTACATGGACGACAGAGATCCCCAAAATCAGCGAGTTTACTGACCTCGACCCTTAGAAATGCACTATTATAGGGCGCCATCTGAGATGGTTTGATCCATAATGATGCACGAAGTTTTGCTGCCTCGCGGCAAGTGGTTGATCCGTATATGACTTGACGGGGCACCTGACTGGCACAGTAACTGCATTGCCGACAGTACCCGGGCAGAAGGCCGGGCCAAATAGCTAACCACGCGAGGACGCAAATGACTCCCGCCGATGTTCTGAAATTGATCAAAGAAAAAGAGGCGAAATTCGCCGATCTGCGCTTTACCGACACGATAGGTAAGGAGCAACACGTAACCGTGCCGACGCGCCTGGTGGACGAGGGGTTCTTCAAGGACGGCAAGATGTTCGACGGCTCCTCGATAGCGGGCTGGAAGGGCATCAATGAGTCGGACATGATTTTGATGCCCGACC
>JANYJY010000012.1 GCA_025358295.1 Gammaproteobacteria bacterium | reverse complement strand
GTTGCGCGTGAATTCATCGCGCGCTTCGTCGAATGATGGCAGGCGCGTGGGATTCCCGCCCAGCGATTGCTGCACCAGTTCGGCGGTAATGATTGGGCCGTGCGAAAGCGCAACGTTCTGGCGCACCACGTTGTACAGCTGGCGCACATTGCCCGGCCATTCGGCGGTCGCCAGCAACTCGACCGCCTCGGGCGCGTATATCTTTCTCTGCCCGCTTTCCTTGGCGATCTGTTCGAGAAAATGCGCGACCAACAGCGGAATGTCCTCACGGCGGCGTCCGAGCGACGGAACCTCGATGTGGACCACATTCAGCCGGTAATACAGGTCTTCGCGAAATTGGCCACCGACCATCAGTTCGTGCAAGTCACGATGGGTGGCGGAAATGATTCGCACATTGGTGGGCACCGCATCGGTGCCGCCCACCGGGCGGATCTGATTCTCCTGCAGGACGCGCAACAACTTGACCTGCAGTCGCATAGGCATGTCGCCGACTTCGTCGAGCAGCAAGGTGCCGCCGTCAGCTGTCTCGAATAGGCCTTTCTGCATGCGTGTGGCGCCCGCGAAAGCGCCCATTTCGTGGCCGAAGAGTTCCGACTCAAGCAGATTCTCCGCCATAGCGCTGCAATTGATGGCGATAAAGGGCTTGTTGCGCCGCGGACTCGCCTCGTGAATGGCGCGCGCCAATAGCTCCTTACCGGTCCCGCTCTCGCCGGTCAACAGCACTCGCGCATCGGTTCCGGCGACCATATTGGCTTGCGCCAGCTTGTCTTCCATAAGCTGGTTGCGCGTAATGATATTGGCGCGCCAATCTTCGTCCACATGCGCGAAGCCTGACACTTTAAGGGCTTTTTGTACGTGATCGAGCAGGTCCTGCTTATCGACCGGCTTGGTGAGAAATCCGAAAGCGCCGCTTTGGGTCGCGTGCACGGCATCCGGAATGGTGCCATGCGCGGTCAGGATGATGACCCGCAGTCCCGGCCAGCGGCTCTGCAACTCCTTCAGCAAGCCGATGCCGTCCATTTGGTCCATGCGCAAGTCGGTGATCACGAGGTCCGGCCGGAAGCGCACGCAGGCGGCCAATGCCGCGGCCGCGCTTTCCACGGCTTCCACTTCGTAGTTCTCGGCGCGCAGCCGAATGGTCAACAGGCGCAGCAGGCCGGGATCGTCATCCACGACTAAAATACGTGCCTTGCGCTTTTGCGGCGCTTGGGTATCCCGTGCCCCGGGATTGAGTCCGAAGGAAAGGGGCGTTGTGGCGGCAATTGAATAGGCGTTCAAATCTTTGTCTCCGGCGTTCTTCACGGCGTATGCGGCCCGCTCGTGCCGCGGTCGTTTATCGACCGCTCGATGTGCGTCACCGCCTCAAGCTTGGCGCGGGCTTCGTCCAAGGCCTTGCGCAGTTTCGCGTTCTCGTCCGATTCCGCGGAAAGACGGCGACTGATCGACGCCAGCTTGTCGCGCGATTCATCGCGCGACGAATCGTCGCGCATGCGCTTGTTCTCGGCCTGAAGTATCAGTCGTTGCTCGACTTCCTTGAGCTCGACCAGCGCCAAAAGCCGTTCACTTGGCAACAGAGTTTCAGGCCTGGCCAGCAGTTCCGCCAACTGTCGCTGTGCTGCGACGGGATCCGACCCGCTAAATCCGGGGGTAGCCAGGGCCAGGGCGTATTTGAGTTTGTTGCCCGTGGTCGGGGAGAGTTCGGCACCATCCTTGGCGGATTGGAACAGTTCCGCCTGACGGGCCGGGTCGCTGCGCGGCAGCGAACTCATCAGCTCGAGCAGGGGCGAGATGGCGCTTAAATCCTGAGCCGTGCGATCCGGCTGAACCGGGGCAATCTCTTTCTGGCGCGCGAACGGGCTTTCGACCCCGCAGGCGCTGATCCAGCAGACGGCGAGGGCGCACACGGCAGGGCGAGTCCATTTATGCGGCATGGGCTTTTTCACGGGTTGGCGTCGATTGGCGTAGCGGCAAACGCACTCGAAAGTGCGCACCGCCCGCCTTGGCCTCGAGAATTTCGATGCTCCCGCCATGCGCGTTGACGAATTCCGTCACCACCGACAGTCCGATTCCCGTTCCCTTGACATGTCCTCCCTGCGGGGTCTTGCCTTGATAAAAGGCCTCGAATATCCGATTGCGTTCCTCGGGCGGAATTCCCGGGCCGCTGTCCATGACATCCAACACCAGTTGTTCGCGCTCCGCGCGCGCGTGAATAGAAATGGTGCCGCCGCGCGGTGTGAACTTAATGGCATTGGACAGCAGATTGTCCAAAATCAAGCGCACCTTGCCGCGGTCGGCGATGGGCGTCAGATCCTCGACGTGGACGTCGAGCCGCACGCGCTGCCCGACGAGCGTGAGCTGCTGATTCTCCAGCACGCTCTTGACCAGCGGCCGCAGCTTGAACTCGCTGATTTCCAGTCCCACGCTCTTGGCCTGCCACGCGCTGAATGACAAAAGATTCTCAATGAGCCGTTGCAGCTTCATCCCGTTCTCGCGCAATATTGCCGTTACTTCGCGTTGGCTGCTTTGCAGTTCACCGACCGCGCCATCCATCAACAGTTCAGTCCCTTCGCGTATATTTGCCAGGGGAGTCTTCAGTTCATGCGACATGTGTCGCAGAAATCGGTTCTTTTCCTGCGCAAGTTCGAGCAGGCGGCCTCTGAGCCACTCCAGTTGGGCGGCTAGGCGCTCCAGATCCGCCGGACCACGAATGGCGATGGGCCGCGAAAACGTCCCACGGCCGAGCTCGCTGATGGCGCGATCAATGGCCCGAATGGGCCGGCCAAATAAATAGGTGAATACGCCCACCACGGCGAGGGTGAGGGGGACGAGCAACAGGGTCTCCCAAAACAGATTCTGTTGAGCCTGCTGGGTCGCCGACTGCAGGCCGTTCAATTCTCGATCGATCTGCGCGCTGATCTTGCCCGACACCTTGGAGGCCATTTCGACCAACTGCGGGAAGGCGTTGATCATGTCCCCGAGGCGCGGCGATGAAGGTGCGGAGTGCTTCAATTCCTGCTGCAACCGGTCGGCTTCGGTCTTCAGGGCAAGCGCGTCGTTGCGCGCCTCTGAATCCAGCGGCAACGCGAATAATTCATTGAGCGTGGCCACCAGTCGTTCCTGGTTGCGTGCATAGACATCGAGAAGGTCGGTGCTGCCGATGATCTGGTACAGGCGCGCGGTGCGCTCGAGCGCGCCGATTTCCTCGAACATCCGCTGGTTGTTGCGGGTGCCGCGCACCCCGTGAACCACCAATTGTTCGCTGCGGGCCGACAGGTGATTCATCTGCACGGCCGCATTCACGATGGCGAACAGCAGCGGCGCAGCGACGATCGTGAAACCGATCAGCATCAGCCCGCTCAGTGATTTTGGTCGAGGAAATCGCATGGCCCGCATTCTAGCAGCGTGATTCATTCAAAGGACTGACGGCATCGTACCTGTAGAATTCGTTACATGCTGAGCGAAGCGCCTTATTCCGAGCTATCTCCCGAAACCGTGCTGGACGCGGTCGAGGCTGTGGGGCATCGCAGCGACGGCCGGGTGCTGGCGCTGAACAGCTATGAAAATAGGGTGTATCAGATCGGGATAGAAGACGGCGAGCCGCTCGTCGCCAAATTCTATCGGCCGGCCCGCTGGTCGGATGCCGCAATCCGCGAAGAACACGCGTTCGCCCTTGAATTGGCCGCGCAAGAGATTCCCGTGGTGGCCCCGCTGCTGCGCGACGGCGTATCGCTGCACGTGCACCGCGGGTTTCGCTACGCCGTTTTTCCACGCCGTGGGGGGCGCTGGCCGGAACTGGGCGTGCCCGACGACCGGGAATGGGTGGGTCGCTTCCTGGGACGCATCCATGCGGTGGGCCGGGCCGCGAGATTTCACGAGCGCACTCGCCTGTCCATGGACGATCTGGGGCGTAAATCACGCGATTTTGTTCTCGACGGCGACTGGATGCCCGACTACCTGGCCACCAAGTACGCGGATGTCACCGACGAATTGCTGCACGAAATTGAGGCGCGAGCGGACGGTTGGAACGGGGCCGTATTGGGACGGATACTCGGCGACTGCCATCGCGGCAACATCCTTTGGACCGACAAAGGCCCGCACTTCGTCGATCTCGATGACAGTTTGACCGGACCTGCGATTCAAGATCTGTGGATGTTGCTGTCGGGCGGGCAGCAGGAGATGCGCACGGAATTGCACGATTTGATCAAGGGCTACGAGCAGTTCCTGCCCTTCGATCGCGGTGAAATAGCACTCATCGAGCCCTTGCGCGCCCTGCGCATGATCCACTATTCGGCGTGGTTGGCGCGTCGCTGGCACGATCCGGCATTTCCGCAGGCCTTCCCCTGGTTTGCCGAACCGCGCTACTGGGAGCAGCACTATCGAGCGCTCGAGGAGCAACTTGCTGCGGTTACCGGCCCGGCGCTTGAGTTGTGATCGGCGGCGTATTTAGTGATCATAGGGGGATGATCGGCGCGCGAGTACTGGTGATCTGCATGGCGGCGGCGGCGGTAAGCGCCTGCCACCGTGACTCGGATGCGCCCGTTACTACCGCGCCCATTCCGCATATCCGCGTCCCCCCGCCGGTCAAAAAAGGACCCACTGCGGCGGAATTGACCGTCGGCATGGTCGAAGCCACGACCACGGGCAAATCTCAGTTGCCGGTGGAGCTCAAATTTGATTTGCCGCAACGCCCGGTGGTGGGGCAGGCGCTCAACATCAACGTTGCGGTAATGCCGCAAATCGCCGCCGCCTCGGGAAACATCGAGGTAACGGGCGGCGACGGCCTGACGGTCGATCCGGAGACTATTCATATTGAATTGCCCGCGGTCGAAGCGGGGCAGGTGTATCGCCAGAATGTGAAGGTGACCCCGACCACGGCAGGCGTGTTATTGCTGAGTCTGACCGTTTCGCTGAAACGGGATGAGTCGAACGAGTCGCGGGCGTTTTACATTCCCCTCATCGTAGATCGCTGAAACTACGACGCCGATCGGTATTTCGCTCTATAATGGGCGGTTTCCCTGAAGGCCTCTACTGTGACTCAGAAACTTCGTAATATCGCCATCATCGCGCACGTCGATCACGGCAAAACCACTCTCGTGGATCAGCTGTTAAGGCAATCCGGAACGCTCGATGCGCGCAAGGACTTGCAAGAGCGCGTCATGGATTCGAACGATCTCGAGCGCGAACGCGGCATCACCATTCTCGCCAAGAACACGGCGATCACTTGGGGCGACTACCGCATCAACATCGTCGATACGCCCGGACACGCGGATTTCGGCGGTGAAGTCGAGCGCGTGCTCGCCATGGTCGATTGCGTGTTGCTGCTGGTCGATGCCGTGGACGGTCCCATGCCGCAGACGCGGTTTGTCACACAAAAAGCATTCAAGCACGGACTGCGTCCCATCGTCGTGATCAACAAGATCGATCGTGATGAGGCGCGCCCGGGTTGGGTGTTGGATCAGACCTTCGATTTGTTCGACCGTCTGGGCGCCACCGACGAACAGCTCGATTTCCCGGTTGTGTACGCATCGGCGCTGCGTGGCTTCTCGGGCCTCGAGTCGACGGTGCGCGATGGCGACATGCAGCCCTTGTTCAAGACCGTTGTCGAACATTGTCCGCCTCCTGACGTGGACGCGGACGGTCCCCTGCAGCTGCAGGTCACCCTGCTCGACTACTCGAGCTACGTGGGCGCGATCGGCATCGGGCGCATCAAGCGCGGCACCATCAAACGCGGGATGGCGATCACCGTGGTGAATCGCGAGGGCAAGCAACGCAGCGAAAGGATCACCCAGATTCTGGGCTTTCACGGTTTAACCCGGGTCGAAGTGGAGACTGCCAGCGCCGGCGACATCGTCGCTTTTGCCGGGATCGCCGAGCCCAAAGTATCGGATACGCTGTGCGACCCCGCAAAGGTCGAACCGCTGCCGAGCCTGACCGTCGATGAACCGACCATCAGCATGACCTTCGAGGTAAACACCTCGCCCTTCCTCGGACGCGACGGCAAGTTCGTCACCAGCCGCCAGATTCGCGAACGCCTCGATCGCGAGGCGATTCATAATGTGGCGTTGCGCGTGGAACCCACCGCGGATCCCGATAAATTTGTGGTATTCGGCCGGGGCGAATTGCACTTGGGCGTGCTGCTCGAGAACATGCGCCGCGAAGGCTATGAAATGGCCGTGTCGCGCCCGCGAGTCGTCATCAAGCAAGTCGATGGCGCCGCGCACGAACCGTACGAACAGGTCACCGTGGACGCAGACGCCGATGCGCAGGGCGACATCATGTCGGCGCTTGGCAGCCGCGGCGCGGAACTCAAGGATATGCAAGCGGACGGCCGCGGCCGGATCCGCCTGGACTACATGGTCCCGTCGCGCGGTTTGATCGGATTTCAAACCGAGTTTCGCACCATGACCCGCGGCACGGGCCTGCTGCATCATGTGTTCGATCATTATGGCCCGGTAGTGCAGCGCGAGCTGGGCCAGCGTCCGAATGGCGTGTTGGTCGCAAACGGCCAGGGCGTCGCCCTGGCTTATTCGCTGTTCAGCCTGCAGGAGCGCGGCAGACTTTGCATCGGTCCCGGGGAGGAGGTCTACGAGGGCATGATCATCGGCCTGAACAATCGCGACAATGATCTGGTCGTGAACCCGCTCAAGGGGAAGAAGCTGACCAACATGCGCGCCGCGGGCAAGGACGAGAATGTGGTGCTGACTCCGCCCATCCGTTTTTCGCTCGAGCAGGCCATGGAGTTCATCGACGACGACGAGTTGATCGAAGTGACCCCCAACTCGATTCGACTGCGCAAGCGCAGTTTGAAGGAGACGGACCGCAAGCGATCGGGGCGCGAAACAGTGGATCAGGGATCCTGATGCCTGGTAGCGCTGGAGGCGATTATTTAACCGATTATTGGCCGAACCGAGAAGCCGGTCACACCGCCATTGAGGGATCGCCCTAACATCTACCTCACTAACGGCGCCGTGGCGCGCCGTAGATTAAGTGCGGGAGATCAGGGACTTGTCACGCGATAACGCGGCCGCAATTCTTAGCGAGCCAACGCAACCTGCTGACAGATTGAATCTCCTGCTCGAGCGCCAGATCTTGGAGGCGCAGAGCAGGGGTGGCGCGCTCAACTACGATGCGCTGCTCAAGTCGGTCAGTGCGCATTACGATCGCATCGACGGCGAACGACGCGGCGTGGTGCGCTCCATGCAGCTCATGTCGGATGAAGCGCAGGCGCTCACGCGCGAAATCCGCGAGCAGACCGCCTCGCATCTGCAAGCCATTTTGGACAATGTGAAGGACGCCATCGTCACCGTCGACGACGGCGGCCACATTGAAACATTCAATCCCACGGGCGAGCGCATCTTCGGCTATGCACCGGCAGAGGTCTTCGGCCGCTCACTGGGATTTCTGCTCCCCGACATCGCGGACGGCAGCAGCGATTTTCTCGAGCGTTTCGCCACCAAGATCGACGACACGCATGTCGACCTTGCGGCGTACCAGACCTGGGGGCGCGCCAAGGGCGGAAATCGAGTCGCCGTGGAGATCGCGGTCAGCAAGGCCAAATTGAATTGGCGCGACGGCTACATCGTCAGCATTCGCGACATCACCGAGCGGCATCTTGCCGAACAATCCATGCGCGAGAGCGAAGCGCGCTACCGCACCCTGGTGGAACATGCTCCTGAAGTGATCGTGGTCTTCGACGTCGATCGCGGCAAGTTCGTCGATGTGAACGACAACGCCTGCCGATTTTTCAAGATGCCGCGCGAGGCTTTGCTCGCCAGCGGCCCGGAGAAAATCAGTCCGGCGCAGCAACCGGACGGCAGCCAGTCCTTCGGTCCGCAACGCGGTTTCATCGAGGGCGCACTGGCCGGCGATGCGCCGGTGTTCGAGTGGGCCCACTGCGATTCCGACGGTCAGACCATGCCCTGTGAGGTGCGTTTCGTCCGCCTACCGAGTTCCAATCGGCGGCTGATTCGGGCCAGCATCACCGACATCACCGAACGCAAGCGCGCGGACGCGATCGCCGCTGGTGAGCGCCGGGTGTTCGAGAAGATCGCCGCCAACACCCCACTGACCTCGGCTTTGGAGTCGATCTGCGAACTGATTGAACGCGTCATGGCAGGAAGCCGCTGCGCCATCAATTTGCTGGATCACGAGCGGCAGGCGTTGAGTTTCGGCGTGGCTCCGAATCTGCCGCGCGAGTTCGTGGCGGCGATGGACAGTGCGCCCATCGGCATCCGCTATGGGTCGTGCGCAGCCGCCGTCTACTTGGCGCGGCATATTACGGTCGCCGATATCGACACGGATGCGCTGTGGGAACATCGGCGCGAAGCCGCACAGCAGGCCTCCTTGCGATCCGCATGGTCCACTCCCATCGTCGCCTCGGACGGGCAGGTCGTCGGTACCTTGGCCGTGTATCGCAGCCAGTCGGGCATCCCGTCGGGCCGGGATCATGAGCTGATGGCGCGGATGGCGCAGATTGCCGGCATCGCCATCGAGCGCCGCGGCGCCGAGGATGCACTGCGTAACAGCGAAGTGAAATTTCGCGGGCTGTTTGAAAGCATGATGGAGGGCGTGTACCAGACCTCGCGCGACGGCCGCGTTCTGGTCGCCAATCCCGCCTTCGTGAATTTGATGGGTTATGAGTCCGCCGAAGAGCTTTATCAGGTCCCGGTATCGACGCTCTACTGGTATCCCGGCGATCGAGACACCTTCGTGCGCCGAGTCGAAAGCGAAGGCGAACTGCGCAATGAAGAATACATCCTGCGGCGCAAGGGCGGCTCCATGCTCGTGGTCATGGAATCGAGCCGCGTGGTGCGCGACAAGCAGGGCCGCGTAACGGGCTACGAAGGGACGCTCACCGATATCACCGAGCGCAAGAAAGCCGAAACCGCGATGTTTCAGGCCAAAGAACGCGCCCAGGTCACTCTGCAATCCATCGGCGATGCGGTCATCACCACTGATTCGGACGGGCGCATCGATTACATGAATCCGGTCGCCGAAAGCCTGACGGGATGGGAGAACCGTGAGGCTCAGGGGCAGCTCATCGGCGAGGTGCTGACTGCCGTCGATGAGGCGACGCGGGAGGCCAGCGAGAGTCCGGTCATGCGCTGCCTGCGCGAGGGCCAGGTACTGGGGCTTGCCGAGCACACAGTGCTGGTGAATCGCCGCGGCCAGGAGCTGGCGATCCAGGATTCGGCGGCGCCGATCCGCGATCGTGCCGGCAATCTCATCGGCGCCGTCATGGTGTTCCACGACGTCAGCAAGGAGCGACGTCTGCATCGCGCGCTGCATTACCAGGCCAGCCACGACGCACTGACGGGGCTGATCAATCGTCGCGAGTTCGAAAACCGCCTCACTGCCGCCGTCGAGAACGCGCGCCAGGAGGCCGGTGGCCGCCACGCCTTGCTGTATCTGGACCTGGATCAATTCAAGCTGGTGAACGACACCTGCGGACATCCGGCTGGCGATCAATTGCTGAAGCAAATCACGGCCGTGCTGCAATCACGCGTGCGCAGCGCCGACACGCTGGCCCGCTTAGGCGGCGACGAGTTCGGCATTTTGCTGCAAAGCTGCTCGCTGGATCAGGCTCAGCGCATCGCGGAGAACCTGCGCCAGGCGATTCGCGACTACCGCTTCATTTGGCAGGACGGCATGCTCGAAGTGGGCGTGAGCATCGGCATCGTTGAAATTACGCGCGAAACGCCGACGGTGGCCAATGTCATGAGCGCAGCCGATGTGGCGTGCTATTCGGCCAAGGATTCGGGCCGCAATCGCGTGCAGCTCTACCGGCCGGACGATGTGCCCGAAAGGCACCGGGAAATGCACTGGGTCTCGAAGCTGGCGAGGGCGTGTGATGAAAGCCGATTCGAGCTTTTCTACCAGCCCATCGTACCCATCGGCGACGCCTCGCGTCCCCAGGGCCGGGAATCCGAACGAGAACACTTCGAGCTCATGTTGCGCCTGAGGGACGAATCGGGATTGCTGGTGACTCCGGCCGAATTCATTCCGGCGGCTGAGCGCTACAACGTCATGCCCTCCATCGATCGCTGGGTGGTGCGCCAGGCGCTCGATCGGCTGGTGCACCGCACCGGGTCGGGAGTCAAGCCCTTCACGATTGCCGTCAACCTGTCGGGCACTTCACTCAACGATGAACGCTTTCTCGAGTACATGATCGCGGAGCTCAGCAACAACGATCTGGTCGCAGGCGCCATGTGTTTCGAGATCACAGAAACCGCCGCCATTGCGAACCTCAGCAACGTGGTGTATTTCATGCGCGAACTCAAGGCGCGCGGCTGTCACTTCGCCCTCGATGATTTCGGCAGCGGCCTGTCGTCATTCATGTACTTGAAGACCCTGCCGGTGGACTACCTGAAGATCGATGGGCAGTTCGTGGAGAACGTCACGCGCGATCGAGTCGATCGCAGCATGGTCGAGGCGATAAGCCAGGTCGGCAAGACCATGGGAATTCAAACCATCGCCGAACGGGTGGAGTCCGCGGAAGTGCTGGCAGAGCTCGGCCGCCTTGGAGTCGGCTACGCGCAGGGGTTCCATATCGCCCGGCCCCGCTCGACCAAGGACTTTCCGTATTTGCGCGAGTCTGTGCGCAATCTCTAGTCCGGCGCGCAGGCTTCCCGCCGTCGCGCCGCGCGAGTAATCTAGCGCTACTCGTTCCTCAATCACGCCGGACCAGAGGGGACTCGCCATGATTCTCCGGATGTCGACTGCTGCGTTTACAGAATTCCATGTACTGTTGAGTTTGATCGGCATCGTCTCGGGAATCGTGGTGCTGTTCGCGATGCTGAGCGCGAGCCGCCTGCCGGCCATGACCGTCATATTCCTGACGACCACGGTGGCCACCAGCGTCACCGGGTTCCTGTTCGACTCGCCCTTCGGCCCCGCGCGCGTGGTTGGCATCATTTCGCTGGCGGCTTTGGCCGCGGCGATAGCGGCGCTGTACGTCTACAAGTTGGCGGGTTCCTGGCGCTGGATTTATGTCGCCACGGCGGTGTTTGCCCTGTACTTGAACTGCTTCGTCGGCGTGGTTCAGACCTTTCAGAAAGTGCCGTTTTTCAACGCCTTGGCGCCCACGCAAAAGGAACCTCCCTTCGCTCTCGCCCAGGGCGTAGTGTTGCTTGCGTTCATTGCGCTGGGCATAGCGGCGGCCAATAAGTTTCGTCCTAAATAAGAATAATTCTTATTTGCTATCTTGGGAATTAGAAGGCATAACTGAGACCTAAGCTGACCGTGTATCGCGGAAACAGTTGGTAGCCGTCCAGATTGCTGTACAGCGGCAATTGCACGAATCCAAACGCCTGTAATTGGTGCTGAACCCGGGCGGTGAGACCGGGGCTTACGTAGAGAACGGTCCCCACGGTGTCGGGCACGTCCGCCAAGGCGCCTCGGTCGGCGCTCTTGTGCAACAGGTTCAACTGCAATTGAGGCACCCAATTGGCGTTCTTGGCGTAGCGCAGGCCCAAGCTCAACGCCGCAGAGTCGCCGGGACGATAGTCTTTACCGGACTGGTTCATTTTCTCGGTTACGGCGCTCTGGAACTGAGCATTAACTACAGCATCGACGTTATCGAAGACGGCGAGGTAGTAGTACGCACCCACAATGATGTCGATGCTCCCGGTGCCGGGCTGCAAACTGGCGTCGAGAGGGGCACCCACCGCCGGACCATCGTTGAATTTAACGTCTGTACCGTATCGGCCCGTAGGCAGCTTTACGCCCAGTTGCACTCCCAGGTTGTGGCCCGGCAAAAATCCCTGAAAGCTGCCGATGAGCTTGATATCGCCCTGGCCGGAACTGTGCGATGTACTCAGATCGGGCAGCGGCCGGCTGGAATCGAACTCACCGTACGTCGAGTGAGTCCGGACGATATAGGGAACTTTGAGATCGAAATTCCAATTTGCCGAGGGACCGTAATTCAAATCGACCGTGAAATACCGGTTCAAGGTGTCGTGCTCGAGCTCGGAGCCATTGGGCACCGTCGACACTGCATGCGTGCCGTAACGCAATTGGTCCTGATGCAGATAGTCGTATTCGACATTCAATCGCCAGCCGGGATTGGCGGAGTAACCCATGGCGGCGTCGGCGCTCAACGTGCAGCCACAGGTCGCGCAAGCCCAGGCGCCCTGTGCGGCGCTCAAGAGCAGCACGCCCGCGAAAACGCAGCGGTGAGTGCAAAGTATCATCGGAGTCCCTCAAATGCTTCAATACGCTGACGTGCCCAGCGCGGGCGCGATCAGGCAATGCGATTCAACTCAAGCGAGGACTGGCGGCCCGCGCGCGGGGTTGGCGCGGTCGAATCGGGCGGCGGCGCGCCGCAGTGAGAACTCTGAATTGATCGCCGCTGCCGGCGACGACGCGGGCACGAGGGCGGCGATGTGAGCAATGGGGCCGGCACCCGGCAGCGCTCCAAAGGGGCAGAAATCGACATGCGAATGACCCTCCGAACGGCGTCTATCCGAGTCCATAGGCATCGGCATGCCCGAATGACAGACTCGCAAGGAGAATGAGCCGTCGCCGGCCGGCATGAAGCCTCCGGGGATCAAGGCCTGATATAGAATCGCCACGAACAGCACGCCGGCGAGCAAGCGGCGATGGCGGAGCATACGGATTAATCGCTTCACGACTAATAAAAGGTACGCGCATGGCGTTTGATTTACAACCCAGACTCAGTGACCGTTGGATTCGACTTGAGCCACTTGCCGTAAGAGACTTCGAGGCGCTGTACGCGGTCGCCTCGGATCCCTTGATCTGGGCGCTCCATCCGAACAAGGATCGCTACCAGCGTGAGGTGTTCGCCGCGTATTTCAACGGCGCCGTCGAGTCGCGAGGCGCGTTTTGCGTGTATGACAAGGCGAGCGACGCTCTGATCGGCAGCTCTCGCTACTATGCCTTGGATGAGGCTGCGCGCTCCGTTGCCATCGGCTATACCTTCATCGCCCGCAGCCATTGGGGTGGTCAATGCAATCGCGCCTTGAAGGGACTCATGCTCGAGCATGCCTTCAGGTTCGTCGATCGAGTCATATTCCATGTCGGTGCCGCTAACCTACGTTCACGCCGTGCCATGGAGAAATTGGGCGGCGTTCTGATCGGCGAAACGGCCATGAGTTATTCCGGCGAGCCCAGTCACCCGAATGTCATTTATAAAATTGATCGGGACGATTGGGAGCAGCAGCGCCCGCCGTGAGTCTAAATCTGCGCTGCCTGGGCGCTCTATTTTTGCTATTGACCGTATCGACGGGTGTGGATTCAGCGGCTGCGGGTGGAGCAACCCCGGCGTTGATTTTCGTAGTTCGGCGCGGCTGGCACATCGACATCGGTTTTGCGGCGAGCGAGATGGCTGAACCGCTGCAGTCGCTGGCCGCGGAATTTCCGAAGGTGAAATATCTGCTGTATGGATTTGGCGATCGGCGCTATTTGCTGGCCAAGAACCGCAATGCGCCGGTTCTGCTCGCGGCTATGTGGCCGGGCAAGGGGATGATTTTGGACACTGGCCTGGCGGCATCCCCAACGGATGCATTCGGCGCCGACAATGTGATCGCGTTGTCGGTCCGTGCAGGGAAGCCTGTATTATTCAGCAACTCCCCATTATTCCGCGTTTCACACCTGCAACACTTGGGCGGCGGAAGCGCTGCAAATCGCCGGCGCAACGGCCGATGTGCACATCTTGAGCAATCGCTATCTCGTTCAGCAAGGTGGCTTGGTGCCGTCTTGGCAAATCACCGTCGTACCCTGATTTGGCGGCACGACCACCATCGTTTTCGCTGGTGGTGAGGGATTGCTGCTGCTGACGCAAGCTGAGAGCATCGAGGCAGCAACCAGTAAGCTGGCTAGTATCTTCATCATCGCCTCCGTAGGAATCGTTATGGGACGAAGGTATTGTCCGTACGGCGCATAATGTTCGGCAGAGGGGGACGCCGCATGGGGCTGTCCGCACGGGTCCTACAGCGTGTGCGGCGACGCATCAAGCTATCCTGGCGACAAATGCTTGGTCAATTCCAGCGGTATCTCATGCCCAGCCACACCGCGCGCGGCTGCGCCGGAGAAACCGCGTTCTCGTGGGTCCAAGCGTCCGGATTGTCGCGGAACGAGCCGTTGGGGTTGAATGGATTACGGGTGAGGAATCCGGCGGTCGCATAGTGTTTGTCGAATACGTTGACGAGGCGCACGAACAGGTCCGCCGACTTTCCTAGGCGGTAGGTACTGTGCAGATTGACCACGGAGTAGCCGCTGATCCATCCGGAACCCTGGATGGTCGTGCCTTCGCCGTTGGTGCCGCCGGCCCGATTGGCATTGTTCTCGTCGCCATGCAAGTACATTCCAGAAGAGGCGATGACGTTCGCTCCGATATCCCAGCGGTCGGTCAGGTCGTAGTCGAGCACCAGCCGGCCGGTGTGGCGGGAAATGAGGGGAATCCGATTGCCTGAATGCACCTGAATCTTGCCGTTTTCGTCCGCGCTGCTATTGGATTCTCCATTGACCTCGAACTCCGATTGATAGGTGGCATCGACGAAGCTGTAGACCGTGCGCCATGTCAACGCAGCAAACTTGCCGCCGACCGATAGGTCCAACCCCTGCCGGCGGGTATTGCCGACATTGTCGAAATATCCCTGGCTGGTGCTCGTGGCAATGAACTGAATGTCGTCGCTGTTGACGGTGTGAAAGATATCCACGCTCCAATTGAATAGCGGCTCGTGCGAATTGCCGCGTGCGCCTATTTCGATGGTGCGCGCCACGACCTGCTTCAGATTCGGGTCGCTGGCGAAGTGATTGGGCAGGCCGCAGGGCTTTGCCGGGTTGGAGCAACCTAGCTCAATCACTGTGGGTGCCCGGCTGGCCTCGTTGTAATCGACGTAAACGGTGAGCACATCGTTCGGCGTCACAGTAAATCCGAAAGCAGGGTTAACGCGCGTATAGGTGTGGTTCTCCAACAGTGGATTGGGCACACCGAATCCGGCGCCGAAATCGCCGAGATCGGTATCGACGCTGTAGCCGTTCAGCATTTCCGTATTGTTGTTGTAGCGTGCGGAAGCCGTGACGTGCAGCAGGGAGTTCGGCGAGAACGTGTCGGTCACGTAAATACCGAAAATCTTATTGCTACCGCGGAGCGAATTGACCGTTTGCGCGGGATTGAATAAATTGACATTGGATGCGGCGCTACGCTGCGCAGTGAGAGTCGCGTACTGAAAGTCCTGGGAATATTTGTCGGCCGAATAGTTGAATTCCGCGCCCAGCACGGCTTGGTTCTTTCCGCCGAACAGGTCATGCGAGTCGGTGAGTTGAATCCCGGCGCCGGTGGTGCTTTGGTCGAGGCGCGAGGCGCGGTTGATGCCGTTGGCGCAGTAGGCATTGTCGGCAAGGCTTGCCGCGGGCGCGGAACAGTCGATCGGCGGTCCGCCATAGCCCACCGATAAGTAACTGCCGTCGTTCACATCGCCATTGTTGCTGCCGGTACTCAATTGGCGGTAGTAGACATTACCCGACAGCAACAGGGTGTTGTTCAAAAACTGTGTGCCGGTGAGATTGACGAAATTCAGAATGTTATGAGTAAAATCGGGTGCGCTGTAAATTGCTTCGCGCCGAAAATCCAGCATGCTCTCAGGCGTAGTGCCGTTGCCGATCAGGCGAGTGTCCGCGTACGAGTAACTTAAATCGATGTCGGTTTTGTCGTTCTGCCAACCCATCTTGCCAAAGGCCTGAGAGACGCGCGTGGTCGAAAAATCTCGCCAGCCATCCTCATCGAAGTAATTGCCCGTGAGAAAATAGTCGAACTGGCCGAACTCCCCGCCGGTCTCTGCCTGCAAAGCGCGGCGTCCGAAGGAGCCGCCGTAGACCTCGATTTCGGTGCCGGGGTTGTCATGCCCGCTTTTGGTCTGGATGGCCAGGGCGCCACCCAAGGTGTTGAGACCAAACACCGGGTTGGACCCCGACACCAGGGTTATGGTTGATATTGCCGACTCGGGGATCAAATCCCAGTTGACGGTATCGCCGAAAGCTTCGTTGACGCGTACCCCGTCGACGTACACCGATAAGCCTTCGGGAGTACCGAGCAAGGGAGAAGCGGTGAATCCGTGATAGTTGACGTCGGGTTGAAAAGGATTGTCCTGGCTCTCGCTGATATTGACGCCGCTAAAGTTATTGTTGAGGTAATCTGCCAGATCCAAGCTTTGCTGGCGTTTCAAGTCCTTCGAGTCGCCAGTCTGGACGTTGGACGGGATTTGGTTCAACGGCAAACCCAGCCCGGACAGCGGCGTGTTGCCGATCACGACGATCTGCGGCAGTTCATGGGCTGTGGCAGGATTGGCAGGAACCGCCGTTGCGTCGTTATCGTCTGCCGCTACGGCCAGTCCCAAGCTGCCAACCATGGACAACACCAGAACCGACGTCGAGTGCGGCATCTAAGAAACTCCCTGTGATTGCAAACCGCCCGGCCGTACAACCGACATTCCCATTGAGAATTCAAGCGCCTACCATGACGCAACTGCGGCGAAGCAAACCCCGTGAACAGGATCGATTAATCTATGGATATCAGGTGAGTGTCTATGATCGCAGCACGGTGAGCCAGAGAGCGATTCCCGATCGAACCGGGAATTATTCCCGACACCCAGTCGGTCGGCATTAGTCAACAATGAGGGCGATCATGCGCATGCCGCGAGTTGAAAACCTGCCCTTACCTCAGGCGTACGAGCGACCGTGGCGCGACGCCGCCATCGTGGCGGCCATTACCGTCCTCGGTTTCGCTTTATCTGCGCACTTTGAAATCACCGAACTGCTGTATTCGCTGACCCGGCACTGGGAATACTTTCAAATCGACGAATTGCCCGTCGGTATGCTGGCGCTCTGCGGCGGTTTGATCTGGATGTCGTGGCGACGCTACGGTCATGCGCGCCGTGAATTGAATGCGCGCCGGATTGTCGAAGCTCGGTTGGCTGAAGCGCTGGCGGAGAACCGCATCTTGGCGCAGGAAAACCTGCGCATCCAAGAAACAGAACGAAAACACCTGGCAAGAGAGCTGCACGACGAATTGGGGCAGTATTTAAATGCCATCAAGCTCGATGCCGTATCAATCGCAGATAGCGCAGGCAGTGAGGCGGGGCTGTCGGTGAATGCCTCGCGGGCAATCATCCGCGCCGTCGACCATGTCCACCGCACCGTAAGCGATATGATCGGCCGGCTGAGGCCGGTGGGCCTCGATGAACTTGGACTGGCTGCGGCGATCGAACACTGCGTCGATCATTGGCGACAGAGAATTCCGCACACCCGGTTCCAGTTGTCCGTGGATGGCGAAATCGACGGCCTGGCCGAACCGCTGACGCTGACCGTATACCGGCTGATTCAGGAAGGCTTGACCAATATCCACAAACACGCCAATGCAGGGAAGGCCGAGATCTACTTGCGGAGGGTCGTATCGGTGCGCCCGGGCGTAGACGAGTTGCACCTGACCGTCGCGGATGACGGCTGCGGAATGGAGTCGAATGCCAGGGTGACCCGGTTCGGACTCAGTGGCATGCGGGAGCGCGTGGAGATGTCGGGAGGCACTTTCGCGATCAGCAGCGCGCCCGGACGAGGACTGAAATTCGATGCGTGTTTGCCGTTGAATGGAGGCGCGCAATGACTTTGAACGACAACCGCATGGTCAGCGTGTTGCTGGTGGACGATCACGCGGTGGTACGCGAGGGTTATCGGCGGCTGCTCGAACGGCACGGAGACATCGTGGTCATCGGCGAAGCTGCGGATGCAGCCACCGCGCATTCGTTGTTTTGCTGCCTGAATCCACAGATCGTCGTGATGGATATCACCTTGCCCGGCACCAGCGGCATCGAAGCCATGCGGCGTATGTTGATATATAGAGCGGACACGCGGGTATTGATTTTCAGCATGCACGAGGATGCCATTTTCGCCAAGCGTGCACTCGAGGCCGGAGCGTTCGGCTATGTCACCAAGGCCAGCGCGCCGAATGTGCTGGTGGAGGCCGTGCACTCGGTGGCCGCGGGGGAGAAATTCTTGAGTGCGGACATGGCGCGAAGGCTGGCGCTCAGCGACTTTGCAGCCGACTCCGCCGCGGCCGATGGCCTGTCGTCGCGCGAGCTCGAGGTGCTGCGCTTGCTGGCGCAGGGTCGCTCCGTGAAAGAAATTGCGCACTCGATGGGACTGAATCCCAAGACGGTCGCCAATCACCAATCGGCTATCAAGCAAAAGCTTGGCGCCGACACGGCGATCCAACTGCTGAAGAAGGCGGCACAAATGGGATTGGACCCATCGGGCTAGTCGGACGATATACAGTAGTCGGCGACCCTGACTACTGTATTTACGGGAATTAGGCCGACGCGTACAGTTTCGTCATGGCGCGAAAGTTCATCGGACATCAGGCATTCAAGGGCCGCGGCGCGGTCTCCAATCCGGCCGTGCGTTTTGACTCGTTGTCGCTCGAACAAACGCATGACGGCTGGTACGAGGACGAGATTGTCGAGCGCTTGAACGAAACGGTTCTCCCTGATCGCGCGCGCAGCGTGATCACCACCAATAATTCGCCCGACGTCGGGTTCGATCAATCCATCAATCCCTATCGCGGTTGCAGTCATGGCTGCGTGTATTGTTTTGCCCGCCCGACGCATGCCTATCTGGGCCACTCCCCGGGGCTGGATTTCGAGACCAAGCTCTTTTACAAATCGGACGCCGTCAAGATTCTCGAGGCCGAACTCGCCAAACCCAAGTACGTCTGCAAGCCCATTGCCCTAGGTATCAACACCGATGGCTACCAACCTCTGGAAAAGCGACTGGAGGTGACACGCGGCATTCTCGGCGTGCTGACGCGCTGCCGGCACCCCGTCACCATCGTGACCAAGGGCGCGCTCATCTTGCGCGACCTGGACCTGCTGGCGGATCTTGCGAAAGATGGTCTGGTGTCGGTGATGCTGAGCATCACCTCGTTGACCGACGACATCAAGCGCACGCTCGAGCCGAGGGCGGCATCGCCACAGGCACGCCTGCGGGTGATGCGGCAATTGGCCGATGCCGGAATTCCCGTGGGCGTGCTGGTGGCGCCCGTGATCCCCGCGATAACCGACCACGAAATGGAAGCCATCCTGGCTGCGGCCAAGGATGCCGGCGCCGACAGCGCGGGCTATGTTCTGCTGCGCCTTCCCCACGAAGTAAAAATTCTGTTCCGCGATTGGCTGGACGAACACTACCCGGATCGCGCCAAGCATGTCATGTCGCTCATCAATCAAGCGCGGGGCGGCAAGGATTACGATGCCGAATTCGGCCGCCGCATGGTGGGCACGGGCGCCTATGCTGAGCTGCTGCGCACCCGATTCGAACTGGCTAGGCGCAGATGCGGTTTCGATGAGGCGCGCGAAAGCCGCCACGATCTGCCTACTCATTTGTTCCGACCGCCCATTCCCGATGGACCGCAATTGACGCTGGGATTTTAGACGCGAGCCGGCAGCTGGGCGCCGCCGGCCCGGACAAAAAAAGTGCCTATTGGCGATTGTTGCCACCCGTCGCAAACATCACTTCGTTCTTGCTCAGCATGCCTTTGTGGGTCGTGCTCGTGTCCATCATGTCGAATATTTTGGACTGATACGCGATGTATTCCTCATGTGAGATCGTGCCGTCCGCGTCGCTGTCGATCTTGTGCATCATCTCCGCTGTGCGCAGGCCGCGTGCGTAGCCGCCGGTGGCGAACGAGGCAATATCACCGCCGTCGGCGCTGATGAATGTTTTCGCATCCAGCTTGCCGGTCTTATTCTTATCCAGCATGGCAAATATCTTGTCCTGGTAGTCCAGCCATTCGGACTTGGACACCATGCCGTCGCCGTTCGTGTCCATCTTGTGCATCAGTGCTTCGCTGCGCAGGCCGCTGGCATAGCCACCGGTGGCAAATGACACCATATCCTCCGCGAAGGAAACAGCGGAGTAGCCGAGCGCCAACGCGCAAGTTATCAATATCGCCGGTCGAATCGAATGTGATTTGTTCATGGCGGGTTCCCATTGAAGCCAAAAGTGTGTGGTCGGCTAATAGACCGGGGGCCGCGGAGTTTTATTTCTGAGCGTCGGTGGCGAAGTCAATCGTGAAATTTCGTGCAAACGCACAAATTCTACAGTCGACGATGTCCGTGTTGTCGGTAATGGAATTGCCCAGGGCGCTATAGCGGGCGCCGATTGCCATGTCCGGCTACGGACCCAACATATGTCGACTAAACGTCATGTAATGGGGTCGGCTATGCCTGTATCTTCTCTGTCTCCTCGGCAACCAGTAGACTGCTTCACATGCGCATGCAAACCGCACAACCGCCCGGAGCGGACAACTCTAGAAAAGCAGGTAATTCTGTCGAGAAGAGCAGTGCTTTTATCGATCGGCGGATCGCAGTTGCGCCGATGATGGATTGGACGGATACCCACTGCCGTTATGTCCATCGCCTGTTTTCGCCCGCTGCCTTGCTGTACACGGAAATGATCGTGTCGACGGCGCTGCTGCGCGGTGATGCGCGCCGCCTGCTCGAGCACGGCCCCGCCGAACATCCCGTCGCGCTGCAATTGGGGGGCTGCGATCCGAAGGAACTGGCGGCGGCTGCGAAGATCGGCACGGCGGCGGGCTTTGTCGAAATCAATTTGAATGTGGGCTGCCCGAGCGACCGGGTCAAGAATGGCGCCTTCGGCGCCTGCCTCATGCTCAAGCCGGCCTTGGTCGCGGATTGCGTCCGGGCGCTGCGCGACGCGACGGCATTGCCCGTGACCGTGAAATGCCGCATCGGCATCGATGATCGCGATGACTACGAATTCTTCAGCGCCTTTGTCGATGCGGTTTCCGGCACCGGCATCGATGCGCTCATCGTCCACGCGCGCGCGGCGATTCTCGGGGGCCTCTCGCCCAAGGAGAATCGCGAAATTCCGCCGCTTAAATACGAGTATGTGCACAGGTTGAAGCGCGAGCGGCCGGAGCTGACTGTGATATTGAACGGCGGCTTGTCACAGGTGGCCGAGACCCGCAACCATGTCGCGTCGGGGCTCGATGGCGTCATGTTGGGTCGGGCCATCTACCATCGGCCGGCGCTGCTGGCGGAATTGCACCAGGCCATGATCGACCCCGGGCGGGCCGTCCCTGAACCGCGGGAGATAATCGAGCGGGTCGTTGCCTATGCCAAAGTCTGCGCCCGGCGTGGCATTCGGCTGCATTCGATCACGCGGCATATGCACGGATTAATGGCGGGCCGCGAGGGTGCACGGGCCTGGCGGCGGTTCCTGTCCGAGGTTGCCGCACGCCCCGATGCGGTGCCCGAAACGCTGTATTCGGCGCTTCCCATCCTAAATCAGGGGATTGCCGCCTAACGGGGTACCTTACCGGGCACCTAACCCGAGATCAAACGCCTGACGAAGCGGACGCCAGATTAAGTATAATGGCCTAAAATGGGCAAAGAAATAGAAGTCGCCATCGTATTCGCCGACGTGGTCGGCAGCACCAAGCTGTATGAACTCCTCGGCGACCTGCGCGCGCGCGACATGGTTGGCATCTGCATCGATGTGATGCGGGCGGCGACCGAGCAAAATCACGGCACGGTGATCAAGACCATGGGAGATGAGGTCATGGCGACCTTCCCGACGGCCGACGACGCCCTCAATGCCGCGGCGCAGATGCAAAAGCAGATCACTCTGCACCCCCAGCTCAAGGTCGATGAACAGACCGTGGCCATTCGCATCGGCTGCAACTTCGGCCCGGTGATGCTGGAGAACCGGGATATCTTCGGATCCGCCGTGCATACGGCGAACCGCATGACCAGCCAGGCCAAGGCCAGCCAGATCATCACCACGGCCACCATGGTCGAGCGACTGTCGAGCGACTGGCGCGCGTCGGTGCGGCAGATCGACATGGCCACCTTGAAAGGGCGCAGTAGTGAAGTGGCCCTGTTCGAGGTGCTATGGCAGACCGAGGATATCACCAGCATGGTGCCGGCGATTGCGATCAGCGCCCGCGAACGGGACCGGGGCCACAAGACGACGCGGATGCGTTTGCGCTACCAGGGGCAGGAAGTTCTGGTGACCGACGGCCGAACGAATATCACCATCGGCCGCGCCGAAGAAAACGATCTGGTTGTGAAAGGCAATCTCATCTCGCGCCTGCATGCGCGCGTGGAGATCAACCGCAATAAATTCATGCTCGTTGACCAAAGCACGAACGGCACCTTTGTGCTCGGCAAGGACGGCGAAGAGGCCTTCGTGCGCCGTGACTCAATGCACATTCGCGGCGAGGGATTGATCGGTCTCGGCAAGGCGCCGGACAGCAATTCCTCGCAGGTGATTCGCTACGCCTGCGAGGAGTGAACCCGCTCCTGCGCGTTCTTCAGTTCCGCCTTGAGCGCCAGCGGCACGCGGTCGCCGAATTCCCCGAAGTACTTTTCGATACCGTTGAATTCCTCCGCCCACAGTGCCGGACTCACCGCCAGCAGTTCGTCGAGCGCGCCCGCCGCAATATCGAGCCCCTCAAGGTCCAAGTCGGCGGAGTCAGGCAGATGGCCGATGGCGGTATCGCGTGCCTTGGCTTTTCCCTTGCAGCGATCGATGATCCAACGCAGCACCCGCAGATTCTCGCCGAATCCCGGCCATAGGAATTTCCCGGCGTCATTTTGACGGAACCAATTGACGTGGAAAATTTGCGGCGGCGACTTGAGTTTGGCGCCGACATTGATCCAATGCGCCCAGTAGTCGCCGAAGTTGTAGCCGGCGAAGGGCTTCATGGCCATGGGGTCGCGACGCACGATGCCGACGGCATCGGTGGCCGCAGCCGTGGTCTCGGAGGCGACTCCGGCGCCCACCAGTACGCCATGCAGCCAATTGCGGGCTTGATACACCAGAGGTGCCAAGTTACGGCGGCGCCCGCCGAAAATGATGGCGGAAATCGGTACCCCGCCCGGCGCGTCGGCTAACTTCGAATAACAGGTATTCTGTTTCGCCGCTACCGTGAACCGAGAGTTCGGGTGCGCGGCCGGTCCGTTCTGGGGATCGTAGGGCCGGCCCTGCCAGTCCGTGACCGGCTTACCCTCGGTCAGTCCCTCCCACCAGGGCTGATTGTCGGCGGTCAGCGCGACATTGGTGAATATGGTGTCGCGGCGAATCATGTCGTAGGCATTGCGATTGGTCTTCGCGTTGGTGCCGGGCACCACGCCAAAGTAGCCCGACTCCGGATTGATGGCGTATAGCCGTCCGTCCTTGCCCGGGTGCAGCCAGGCGATGTCATCGCCCACGGTCCAGACCTTCCAACCCTTGTAACCGGCGGGCGGAATCAACATGGCTAAGTTAGTTTTGCCGCAGGCGGAGGGAAAGGCGCACGCCAAGTAATGAATTTCGCCCTGGGGATTCTCGATGCCGACAATGAGCATGTGCTCGGCCAGCCAACCTTCGGTGCGCGCCTGCCAGCTAGCAATGCGCAGGGCATGGCATTTCTTTCCGAGCAGGGCGTTGCCGCCGTAGCCTGAGCCGAAGCTCTGTATCGACAGCTCTTCGGGGAACTGCATGATGAAGCGGCGCTTCGGATCGAGCTCGCCGGTGGAGTGCAGCCCGCGCACGAAACTGCCGTCGCGCGTGATGCGTTCCAGCGCCGCGTGCCCCATGCGCGTCATGAGCTGCATGTTGAGCACCACATAGGCACTGTCGGTGATTTCCACGCCGCAACGAGAGAAGGGGGAGTCGATCGGTCCCATGCAGTAAGGGACGACGTATAGAGTGCGGCCCTTCATGCAGCCGGCGAACAAGGCGTTCATCTGGGCATGCGCCTGGGCCGGGGCGATCCAATTGTTGTTGGGGCCCGCATCTTCCTTGTTTTGAGTGCAAACGAAAGTCAGATGCTCCACCCGCGCCACGTCGGATGGATTCGAGCGCGACAGCACACAGCCCGGGAAACTTTGCGGGTTCAATGCCAGCAATTCTTTCGAGGCGACTAAATCGCGCTGCAAACTTTGGAATTCTGACTGGCTGCCATCGCACCAGTAGATATGATCCGGCTGCGTTAGTTGCGCCACCTCATCGACCCATGCAGAGACTTCGCGATTCATGGAAGCAAGCGAACTGACATGCTGGGGCGCAGTGGCCATAGGGCGGTCCTTACGAGCTAAGTGTGATCAGACCGCGAAGAATGACAGATGCTCGGCGCTGTCGCCAAGTGGGAACAGGTAATGAAATTGCGACAGCGCTGTCTCTTTTCGCAATCATGCGGCGGCGTTATGTATTTTTCCGTAAGTAATTGATTCTGAATACTTTACAATGTGTCGAGACTATGAGTAAAAACCCTGCGATTACACTATCTTGCGTGGCAATTTTGTCCCTCTGGCTGGCTGCGACCGCCGCTGTACAGGCGGCCGAGAATCCGCTTGTGGTCAGGTCAATTGCCGAAGTGGAATCGAAGGCCGTGGTGAACGGCCGGGAGATGGTCAAACTGGTACCTGCCGACCGCGTGGTCCCAGGCGATCGGGTGATATACACGCTGGAAGTGCGCAATACCGGATCGACTACCCTGGAAGCTCCCCTCATTGCGCATCCCATCCCCGAGCACATGCGCTATGTCGCGGACTCCGCGGTGGGTCCCGGCGCTGAGGTGAGTTATTCCGTCGACGGCGGCCACAGTTTCGAGCGCGCTGAGAAACTGAAGGTGAAGGGCCCCGGCGGGACGCTGCGGGCTGCAGTCGCCGCGGACTACACCGACATCCGCTGGCAATTGAAAAACAACTTGAAGCCCAACTCGGTGGCGTTCGTCCGTTTTCGTACTCTGGTCGATTAGCCGATGAACGGCGATTACCGCGATGTCTTCAATGCCGACGGGCCGCTGGCGCGTGTGCTGCCGGGATATTTGTATCGTCCTGAGCAGGCTGCCATGGCCAAGGCCGTGGGCGCCGCGCTGGCGCGGCTCGAACCGCTGATCGTCGAAGCCGGCACCGGCACCGGCAAGACCTTTGCCTACCTGGTTCCGGCTCTGTTATCTGGGCGCAGTGTGATCATCTCCACCGGCACTCGCACCCTGCAGGACCAGTTATTTCGCCGCGATGTTCCGCTGCTGGCGGGCGCGCTGGGCTTACCGGTCAAAATAGCCTTGCTGAAAGGCCGCACCAATTATCTTTGCCGACATCGCATGGAACTCGCCTCCAGCCAGGGGTCCCTTTTGGGCGGCGAGCGCGGCGTCACCCGCACGCTGGCGCGCGTGGTGCGCTGGGCTGCGACGACACAGGCGGGCGACTTATCCGAGCTCACTGATTTGCCGGAACAGTCCTCGGTGTGGCCGCAAATCACCTCCACTAGGGAAAACTGCCTGGGCTCGGAATGTCCGCAGTTTTCACGCTGCCATGTGTTCGAGGCGCGACGCAATGCGCAGGCGGCCGACATCGTGGTCGTCAATCATCATTTGTTGCTCGCCGATCTGGCGCTCAAGGATGAGGGATTTGGGGATTTATTGCCGGGCGCCCAGGCGGTGATTCTTGACGAAGCGCATCAAGTCCCGGACATCGCCGCGCAGTTCTTCGGTCGAGTCTGGTCGGTGCGCCAAGTGCAACTGCTGATGCGCGATATTCCGGCCGAGTTGACGAACGCCGGCGTTCGCTCGACGGCTGTCGCGCAGGCCGTCATCGATGTCGAGTCGAAGCTCGAGGAACTGAGGCATGGCTTGCAGCGGGGACAGGGCCGCTACGACTGGGCCAGCCTGCCGGACGCTTTTCTGGATGTGCTGCCGGAACTGGAGACGGCGTTGGGGGCAATCGCCACTCAACTCGAGGGTCTCGGCGCGGGGGCCGGACTCGCGAACTGCGGCCGTCGCGCCGGCGCCTTGGCCAATTCGCTCGCGGCTCTTGCCGAGATGTCGGACGACACGGGCTTGCGTTGGGTCGATGCCAGCACCGCCGGCTTGGTGTTGCAGTACACGCCGTTCGAGATTGCCGAACGGCTCAGGGAATACGTGGAATCGCGTCCCTGCGCCTGGGTGTTCACCTCCGCGACCTTGGCCATCGGCGAGGATTTCTCACATTTTTCTGCGAGAATCGGCTTGCCGGAGGCGCGCACCCTGCGCATCGGCAGTCCCTTCGACTATCCCACGCAAGCGCGCATTTTTCTGCCGCCGCGCATGCCGCAGCCGCAGGACCCGGCGTTCGCCGCGCGCTTCATCGAAGTCTGCGCGCCGCTGCTCGAAGCCAATGGCGGGCGCGCGTTCCTGCTCTACACCAGCTATCGCGGTTTGGGCGAGGGCGTGCGCGCGCTGCAGGCACGATTTCCGAATCCGCCATTTCCGGTGCTGGTGCAAGGCGAGGCACCCCGCGAGGCTCTGCTCAATCGCTTTCGCGAATTGGGAAATGCGGTGCTGCTCGCCACGGGCAGCTTCTGGGAGGGCGTGGACGTGAAGGGCGAGGCACTTTCAATCGTTGCCATCGATAAGTTGCCCTTTGCCTCGCCCGACGACCCTCTGCTGAAGGCGCGCCTGGAGGGCATTCGGCGCCGCGGTGGCAACCCGTTCTTCGAATATCAATTGCCGCAGGCCGTGCTGGCCCTCAAGCAAGGGGTGGGCCGATTGATTCGAGATTTCGAGGATTTCGGTGTGATCGTCATCGGCGACCCGCGGCTCAAGACCAAGGTTTATGGGCGCGTCTTTTTGGAGGCCTTGCCACCAAGTCCGGTGATCAGCGACGCAGGCGCCGCCGCTGCGTTTCTCGCCGCACACCAGGCCAGGCTGCGTCCTGCGCTCGCTCGCGCATCGCAGGCTCCCTAAGCCATGCGCGTACTCGCTCTTGACACGGCGACGGAGGCTTGCTCGGTGGCGTTGCTCGACGGCGAGGAGTCCATCGGCCGATTCGCGGAACTCGGCAAGACACACGCACAGCAGATTCTCGGCATGGTCGATACCGTCTTGGCGGAGGCGCAGTTGTCGTTGTCCATGCTCGATGGTATCGCCGCCAGCATTGGTCCCGGCTCCTTCACCGGCGTGAGAATCAGTGTGTCGGTGGCTCAGGGGCTGGCCTTCGGCGCGAATCTTCGCGTGGTGCCGGTCGGTACGCTGGAGGCCTTGGCTTACCAGGCCTTGAGGCGCGGCTCTGCTCAGGTTCTGGCCTGTCTCGATGCGCGCATGGGGGAGGTGTATTGGGGATGTTTCACCGCCGACCCCGCGCACGGTCTGCTGCCCTTGGGTGCGCCCCGCGTCGGCCCGCCCGCGAGCGTGGTCCTGCCGAATGGGGTGTTCAGCGGTATCGGCCGGGGTTTTGCTGCGTATCCGACTTTGTCAGGCCTCCCGGGTTTGCATATCGATCCCAGTGACAGCCAGGCTCTGCCCCATGCCCGCGACATGGCGTTGCTGGGGGCGCTGCGCCTAGGTCGGGGGGAGGGAGTCGATCCGGCCGACTTAAGGCCTCTTTATATACGCGATAAAGTTGCCCTGACCGAGGCGGAGCGGCGCCAATCCAAGCGGCAATGAGCCCTGTCATGGAACTGTCACAAGCGAACGTTGTAATAGTGGGCTAACGGAATCAACGGACTAGAAGTACATGACAGCTAAGCGCATCCTCATAGTCGAAGACGAAAAAGCGATTCGTGACATGGTCGCATTCGGCTTGCGGCGCGCGGGCTATGAAGTTCGGGAGGCGGAGGATTGCCGCGAGGCGAGGGCCCGAATCGTCGATGTGCGGCCCGATCTCATGCTGGTGGATTGGATGTTGCCGGATATGAGCGGGCTAGAGCTGACCCGCTCGCTGAAGCGCGCCAAGGACACCGAAGAGATTCCCGTCATCATGCTCACGGCGCGCGCCGAAGAGCAGGACAAGGTGGGCGGACTCGAGGGGGGGGCGGATGATTACATCACCAAGCCGTTTTCTCCCAGAGAGCTGCTGGCTCGCATCCAGGCGGTGTTGAGGCGCGCGGCGCCCGCTGGTGCGGCCGATGTGGTCGAGGCCGACGGTCTGCGGCTTGATGACTCGAGCCATCGCGTGAGTGCGGGCGAGCGCGAAATTGCGCTGGGACCCACGGAATATCGCCTACTGCATTTCTTTATGACCCATCCCGAACGGGTGTTTTCACGCGGCCAGCTGCTCGATCGTGTCTGGGGCGGCAACACCTATGTGGAAGAGCGTACAGTGGATGTGCACATCCGCCGGCTGCGCAAGGCCCTCGAGCCCTTCCTGCTGGAGCGCTTGGTGCAGACGGTGCGGGGCGCCGGTTATCGGTTTTCGACCCGAGATGCTTAAGGAGGGCGGGCGCGACTAGTCAATGGCAGCGATGTGGACTTTCGCGCTCGCGCGGCTCGCGGGCATTCTGGTGTTGGGTCTGTGCCTCGGCCTGCTGATAGGGCCCATTTGGCTGTGGATTCTGTTCGCCGCCTGCTTGTACCTCGGTTGGCAGCTGCTGACCCTGTATCGTCTGGATCGATGGCTGCGTCTACGCTCGCAAATGGATCCGCCCGATCTGGGTGGGATTTGGGGCGACATTGTGGCGCAAGTCGTTCGTCTGCACCGGCGCAAGCAGTTCCACAAGCAACGCCTGATACAGCTGTTTCGCGAATTGCGCCGCTCGACCGCGGCGCTGCCCGACGGCGTCATCATTCTGAGCACCCAGCGCGAAATCGTCTGGTTCAATCGCCAGGCGGCACATTTGCTGGGACTCAAACGTCCGATCGATGTCGGCCTGCGAATCGACAACCTGATCCGTACGCCGGAATTTGTGCTGTACCTGCACGGCGACGATTTCGCCATGCCCCTGGTGATACGCCCGCCCGCGCATGTCGACTTGTATCTGGCGCTGCAGGTGGTTCCGTACGGCGGCGGCCAGTCGCTGCTGCTGGTGCGCGATGTGACGCGGCAAATGCGCCTGGAGGCGATGCGCAAGGATTTCGTCGCCAATGCATCGCATGAATTGCGCACTCCCTTGACGGTGATTTCGGGGTACCTAGATACCTTGGCGGACGATCCCTCCATCGACGCCGCGTGGTCGGGGCCGATAAGGGACATGCGTGCACAGGCCCAGCGTATGAACGCCATCATCGCCGACCTGTTGGTTCTGTCGCGCATGGAGTCGACGGACGGCGAGGCGCCGCGCGATGCGATCGATGTGCCGAGCATGCTGGAGCGCCTGCATCGCGATGCGCTGGCGGCGGCCGAGCGGCCGCGCCAGATCTTGCTCGAGCTGGATACCGCGGACGGCTTGTTCGGTGCGGGACATGAAATCGAATCCGCGTTCACTAATCTCTTGGTGAACGGTATGAAGTACACCCTGGCTGAAGGCACGGTGCGGATGCGCTGGTGGACCGATGCCGATGGCGCGTATTTTTCGGTCATCGACAGCGGCATCGGCATTCCCGCGGAGCATATTCCGCGGCTGACCGAGCGATTTTATCGTGTGGACGCGGGCCGCTCGCGCGGGCAGGGCGGCTCCGGCCTGGGTCTTGCCATCGTCAAGCACGCCCTGCAGAGGCACGGCGGCTGGCTTGACGTGCAAAGCACCGAAGGCAAGGGCAGCACGTTTACCTGCCACTTCCCCTCGGCGCGGATCTGGCAACAGACCGTGCCCGCGGCTGCGAGTGCCTGACGTCACATTTATCGTGCGCGGAGTTGACGTGTGGTGTAATCGGATGTACATGAATGCGCGCGAGCGTCGCGGACGATATTTGAATGTTCCTAGGTTTCGAGCTCTAAGGTAATTATTATGGAAACGGCTGACCTCACCCACCATATCTCACGTCGCTTCAACGAGGACCTGGAAAAAGTCCGCAACCAAGTGCTGCAGATGGGCGGTTTCGTGGAGCAGCAGCTGCATAAGGCGATCACGGCCCTGGTCGAGGGCGACAGCCGCCTGGGCGAGTCGGTGGCAACGGATGACTATAAAGTGAACGGGATGGAAGTCTCGATCGACGAGGAGTGCAGCCGCATTCTGGCGATCCGCGCACCGGCGGCAGGGGACCTGCGGGTCATCGTCGCCATCATCAAGACCATCACCGACCTCGAGCGCATCGGCGACGAGGGCGAGAAAATCGGTTACATCGCCTCGCGGCTCGCGACCATGGAACGGCCCGCGGATAAGTACCGCGAAGTCAAACATCTCGGACGCCAAGTCGCCGGAATGGTGCACGATGCCCTGGATGCCTTTGCGCGCATGGACTCTCTGGCAGCCTTGCGCACCGCCAGAGAGGACAAGATGGTGGACGAAGAATACGAAGCCATCCAACGCCAATGCATGACCTTCATGATGGAGGACCCGCGAACCATCCGGCGCGCCCTGGAGATCATGTGGATCGTGCGGGCCCTGGAACGCATCGGGGATCACGCGAAGAACATTTGCGAGTATGTGATTTACATGGTTCACGGCAAGGATATCCGCCATACTTCGCTCGAGGATGTCGCCAAGCAAATCGATGCGGCGCAGGCGCTGACGCGCAGCTGATGAGCAGGCGTTGGGGAAACTTGCTTGGATGCGCGGTCACGCTCGGCCTTCTGGCCTATGCATACTATGCCCAAGTGATATTGCATCTTGAGCCTTGTCCGCTGTGCATTTTTCAGCGCGTGGGGGTGTTTGCGATCGGCGCGGTATTCCTAATCGCCGCCACGCACGATCCGGTGGGGTTGGGTCGACGCGCATATGCGTCGCTGCTTGCCCTCGCCTCGCTGGCCACCGCCGGGGTCGCCATTCGGCACCTCTACATACAACATCTGCCCGAGGGCAGCGTCCCAGCCTGCGGAGCCTCGCTCGATTTCATGCTCAAGGTGTTTTCCTTGAGTGAGGTGCTGGTCAAGGTGCTCACCGGCTCCGGTGAGTGCGCGAAAGTGACCTGGACTTTTCTTGGGCTGGCGATGCCGGGTTGGGTGCTGATCGCGGCTCTCGGGTTGGGCGTCTACGGGCTGTGGATCAACCTGCGGCACCAGGCACCGGTACTGCGTTTCTGATGGCGAACGGCCGGGCGAAGTCCGCCACCCTAAGACTGACCGAGGATTTGATCGCACGAGCATCGGTGAGCCCAATCGACGGCGGCTGCCAGGCCCTGATGATCCAGCGGCTCGAAGCCATCGGTTTCTCGGTGGACAATTTGCGCTTCGGGCCGGTGGACAATTTCTGGGCAAAGCGAGGCAAGGGCGGGCCGGTATTTTGTTTTGCCGGACATACCGACGTCGTACCCTCGGGACCCGTGGACGAGTGGCACAGCGATCCCTTTCAGCCCTTCATCAAAGATGACGTCTTGTATGGACGCGGCGCGGCCGACATGAAAAGCGGCCTCGCGGCCATGGTGACGGCCTGCGAGGAATTTGTCGCAACGCATCCGGCGCATCGCGGCACGATCGCCTTCTTGATCACCAGCGACGAAGAAGGGCCCTCGGTCGACGGCACGCGTCGAGTGGTCGAGGTGCTGCGCGAGCGTGACGAGCGCATCGATTGGTGTCTGGTCGGGGAGCCATCGAGCGAGACCGTTCTGGGCGACACCATCAAGATCGGCCGCCGCGGCAGCTTGAGCGGTCGTCTCACGGTTCACGGCATCCAGGGCCACATCGCCTACCCGCAATTTGCCGATAACCCGGTACACGCCGTGGCGCCCGCGCTGACTGAACTCGTGACGCGAGCCTGGGATCAGGGCAACGAGCACTTTCAGCCGACGACCTTTCAGGTATCGAATATATCCGCCGGCACCGGCGCACCCAATGTCATTCCCGGAGAATTGAAGGCACGCTTTAATCTGCGCTTTTGCACGGAGCAGACGGTCGACGGGCTGAAGGCCGTGGTCGAGGAGCTGTTGCGGCGGCATCGCGTCAACTACTCGCTGGAGTGGTTCATTTCCGGTTACCCCTTTCTGACGTCCGCCGGGGAGCTGTCGGCTGCTGCGAGCCGCGCCGTGCAGGAGCAATTGCAGCTCACCCCGAAATTATCGACCGGCGGCGGCACTTCGGACGGTCGTTTCATTGCGCCGATGGGCGCGCAAGTCATCGAGCTCGGCGTCGTCAATCAAACCATTCACAAAGTCAACGAATGCGTGCGAGTGGCGGACATCGATCGGCTGCACCGATTGTACTTTCGGACTCTGGAACTGTTGCTGGCTTCATAACGCAAACCGGCGCCGCCATGCTGTCTGGCGGCGCCGGAGCGCAATCAACTCACGCGTAAGCTCACGCGTCTGCGGGGATTAGAATACCCACTGGCAGTAAATACCAACTTCAGAGAACTTGCCGTCGTTGGCCGAGTTGCTGCCGCCGATGATAAAGTTTCCGTTGGCATCGGCACCGCTGATGGTCGCCGTGCCATGTTGCACTTTCTCGTTCTTGTAGACCAAGCCGAGATCGACGCTCTTGATGGGCTTGTACGCCACGCCGATGTTGAAATAGGTGTCCTTCAGGTCGGGCGAAACGTTTTCGCTCAGTTTGGTGCTGTCGGCGCGCGCAAACACTGAATACTGCTCGGTAAAGTTGTAGGAGGCCCAAACGGATCCACCCTTGGCTTCGTCGTGCGGAACCACGCCGGTGATCGAAGAGGCGACCACCGCCGAGCTGCCGTAAACGGCCGCATTGATGTTGTTGACTGTCTTGTAGTTCTTCGCATCGTAGTATTCGCCGCCGACTTTGAAGCCCGCGATGGTGTAGCCGATGGCCAGATCCCAGCGCGTCGCGGTGTTCTTATCGAAGTTCTCGTTGTTGACGTTTACCTGGCCCAGATGGCCGGTGTACCCGCCCACGCCGATGGTGAGGCCGGGAAGCGGCACGTACGATAGGCGCGCTTCCACATCGACTGTCTTGGTGCGAGTGGGATTCTTGAATCCGCCGCCGTTGACCGCCGAAACCGAATAGCTCAAGCCCGTGCCGCCGAGTTTACCGCCGGCGTTCAAGCCCCAATCTGCGGTGTTGGCAAATCCCAAGCGGTCGGTTGCGGTCTTCTCCACCCAACGGTAGCCGTACAGGGATTCGACAAACGGCGCCCAGGGCATGTCATACGCGCCGCCACGAACGATGAACGCATCGTTGAGCTTAGCCTGCAGGTACAACTTCTTGATGAAGAGTTCGGTGACGCTGCCGCTGTTGCTGGTGTTGGTTGTCGAGGTGGTGGTGGTGACTCCGTTCTTGACGGTGGTCGTCGAGGTGATCGTCGCCGGGGCCGCCACGTACTGCGCGTCGGTCGTGATATTCGCTGACCAAACATCATTGAATTTGTGGTCGACGAACAGGTAAAACCGTTTGATGTCGAAGCCGGTGCCCGAGGGCACAACGTCGAGAGAATTCGACAGATTCGAGTTCTGTTGATTGGAGATGTTGCTGAAATCGAAGTATGCCCGGCTGCCTACGGTCGTGCTCGGGGCGACTTCCACGTCGGCATGAGCGGCCAGGGACAACCCGCAGCCGGCAACGGCTAGGGCGGACAAAATCGGCTTGGACATGGATCGAACTCCTTAATAACGTCTTATTAACGCAACGCGACGTGGAACGCGCCTTACGCTAGGTGGCGAAATTTACACGGGATATATGACAATCGTATGACACGTGCAATTCGTCGCAATTGCCGGGCGTATAGTGCCTTAACAGCCGCCGGCTGCTTACTAACGAATGTGCATAAGCTCATATTGAGTATACTGGTTACCGCGCGCTATATCCTGGTGAATATATCGATTGTCACATTTTAACAACAATCAATCGCCACGGGAGTGGACTCCGACAAAACTGCCGGTATCAGTCGCAAATATCATCCTCTGTCACAAAAATGTCACATTCTCTACCGACAATGACGGCACGAGAACGCCTTCGACTGCAGTCGAACCGGAGCCTTCAGTTACCACAGTGGAGCGAGCATGCATTTAAAGAACTCAGCGCGGCTGTTAGTTGCCACCGCCGCCTTATCATTCGGTCTGTCGGCAGTTGCCGCGGACATCTCGGGTGCCGGGGCCACTTTCCCGTATCCGATCTACGCCAAATGGGCGGACTCTTATAAGAAGCTGACGAATGTCGGGCTCAACTATCAGTCCATCGGTTCGGGCGGCGGCATCAAACAGATCAAGGCCAAGACGGTCACCTTCGGTGCTTCGGACATGCCGTTGAAGCCGGATGACTTGAAAGCCGCAGGCCTGCTCCAATTTCCGATGATCATCGGCGGCGTCGTGCCGGTGGTGAACATCAAGGGAATCCAACCCGGCCAGTTGCACCTCGATGGTGCGACCATCGCCAGCATCTATATGGGCGAGATCGCGTTGTGGAACGATCCGAAGATCAAGAGCTTGAATCCGAAGCTGGCGTTGCCGAACACGGCGATCGCCCCGGTGTATCGCTCGGACGGTTCCGGCACAAATTTCCTGTTCTCTGACTACCTGTCGAAGTCCAGCCCGAAATTCTTGAGCAGCATCGGAGCGAACTCTTCCGTGCAATGGCCCACCGGAATCGGCGCCAAGGGCAATGAGGGGGTCGCGAACATGACCACCCAAACCGACGGGGCGATCGGCTATGTCGAATACGCTTACGCCAAGCAGAATAAGATGGCGTACAGCATGCTCACCAACAAGGCGGGATCCTCGGTGGCCCCCAGTGCCGAGAGCTTTCAGGCCGCAGCGGGCAATGCCGATTGGGAAAAGGCCGACAGTTACTATCTGATCCTGACGGATCAAGCGGGTGCCAAGAGCTGGCCGATCACGGGCGCGAGCTTTATTTTGGTGTACAAGCAGCCGGACGATCCGGCCGCGGTCGGCGAAGCATTGAAGTTCTTTGCCTGGGCGTACAAGGATGGCGCTAGTATGGCGGCCGAACTTGATTACGTACCGCTGCCGGCGCCCTTGATTGCGCAGGTGAAGAAGACCTGGGTCTCGGAGATTACGTCGGGCGGCCATCCGCTGTGGAGCGGCAAATAGCGCGGGGAGCGAAACCGACATCGTGGCGATCATTGATCCGAGGCACGCCGCAAAGCAGCTGATCTACGAAAGAGTCTTTCGCGCCGCCACGCTCTGCGCGGCGCTTCTCGTGCTGCTGATTCTCGGTGGGGTGGCTGTATCGCTGCTGCGTGGTGCGTGGCCCGCGGTCAGCCACTTCGGCTTCTCGTTCGTGACACGGGAGATTTGGAATCCCGTGACCGATGAATACGGCGCGCTGGCGCCGATTTACGGCACCGTGGTCACGTCCGTGATTGCGATGCTGCTGGCGGTGCCCGCGGGGTTCGGCATTGCTCTGTTCCTGACGGAGCTCTGTCCGCCGCTGTTGAAGCGGCCGATCGGAGTCGCGGTCGAGTTGTTGGCGGCGGTTCCCAGCATCATATTCGGCATCTGGGGCTTGTTCGTGTTGGCGCCCATGCTGCAACGGCACACCCAGCCCTGGTTGATCGAACATGTCGGTTCGCTGTCATTCGTCGGGGGTTTGTTCAAGGGGCCGCCCTTCGGCATCGGCATTCTCACCGCTGGCGCAGTACTTGCCATCATGGTGCTGCCCTTCATCGCGGCGACCTTGCGCGATGTCTTCGACACGGTCCCGCCCATGTTGAAAGAGTCCGGGTACGGACTCGGCGCCACCACGTGGGAGGTGATGTGGAATGTGGTCGTGCCGCATTCGCGCGTCGGCATCGTCGGCGGGATCATGCTGGGCTTGGGCCGGGCACTCGGTGAGACCATGGCGGTCACCTTCGTGATCGGCAATGCGCACCGCATCAGCTCCTCGCTGCTGGCCCCGGGTACGACGATATCCTCGGCCATTGCCAATGAATTCACCGAAGCCGTGGGCGATCTTTATACCTCGTCGCTGATTGCTCTGGGTTTGCTCTTGTTTCTCATCACCTTTACGGTGATCGCAGCTGCGCAGGCCATGCTGAGGCGCCTGGAACGGCGCGGAGGATCCGTCGCATGAAGCGACGCGGGCTGCGTAAGTTTAAGAATATTCTGTTCCTGGTGCTGTCGCTCGTCGCCACCATGACGGGCCTGGTCTGTTTGGCGGCCATTCTGTGGACACTGTTGTCGCGCGGACTGGCGGGCATGTCCTGGCATATGTTCACACAGATGACTCCGCCCCCCGGCAGCCAGGGCGGACTGCTCAATGCCATCTACGGCAGCGCGGTGATGACATTGCTCGGCATACTGATCGGCTCGCCCATCGGCGTGCTTGCCGGCACGTATCTTGCGGAATACGGCCGCAAGTCGCACCTCAGCACCATCATTCGTTTCATCAACGATGTGCTGTTGAGCGCGCCCTCGATCATCATCGGTCTGTTCGTTTATGAAATCGTCGTGGTGCGCATGGGCCATTTTTCGGCGATTGCCGGTGCCCTGGCGCTCGCTATTCTGGCGATACCCGTGACCCTGCGCACCACGGAAGATATGCTGAATCTGGTGCCCACGGGCATGAAGGACTCTTCGGCTGCGCTCGGCGCCTATCCGTGGCGCACGATGCTCAGTGTGCTGTATCCAGCGGCCCGCAGCGGCATCGTGACGGGCTTGCTGTTGGCCATCGCGCGCATCAGCGGGGAGACGGCGCCGCTTTTGTTCACGGCGCTCAACAATCAATTCTGGAGCCAGAACTTGAACGCTCCGATGGCGAACCTTCCCGTCGTCATCTTCCAATTCGCATTGAGTCCCTACAAAGACTGGCAGAATCTCGCGTGGGCGGGAGCCTTGATCATTACAGTGACTATCTTGGTGCTGAGCATTTCCGCGCGGGTCATACTGGCCATGATGCAAACCAGCCGGGGATCCGGCCGATGATGTCCTCGACGAAGCCGCCTAGGCACTTGAAGATGCGCGTGCCGATTGTCACGACCGCCGCTCAAGAAGTGGACCTCGGGCCGCCTAAAATAGAGATCCGCGGCTTGAATTTCTTCTACGGCGCCATGCAATCGCTCAACAACATCAACATGACGCTGGCAGACCACTCCATCAGTGCCTTCATCGGGCCCTCGGGCTGCGGCAAATCGACGCTGCTGCGCGTGCTGAACCGAATGTATGCCCTCTACCCCAAGCAGCGTGCGGAAGGCGAGGTGCTGATCGGAGGCCGAGATATTTTGGGGCCGACGGTCGATGTTGCCGAATTGCGCTATCGCGTCGGCATGGTGTTTCAGAAGCCGACGCCGTTTCCGATGTCGGTTTTCGACAATGTGGCGTTCGGTTTGCGTCTCGGAGAAGGCATTCGCGGCGCAGATCTGAAACTGCGTGTGGAGTCGGCACTGCGCGATGCGGCGATCTGGGACGAGGTGAAAGACAAGCTGCAGGCGGATGGCCGCAGCCTCTCGGGCGGCCAGCAGCAGCGCTTATGCATTGCGCGCGCCATTGCGGTCAAACCGGAGGTGTTGCTGCTCGACGAGCCGACGGCGGCGCTCGATCCCATATCCACGTTGCGCGTCGAGGAGACATTGCAAGGTCTGCGTGAGAAATATTGCATCGTAGTCGTGACCCACAATCTGCAGCAGGCGGCGCGAGTCTCCAATGTCACCGGTTTCATGTACATGGGGGAACTGATTGAAATCGGACTTTCCAAGGAAATTTTCACCTCCCCGAAGGATCGCCGCACGGATGATTACATCACTGGCCGTTTCGGCTGAACCTGCCGCCATGGACGAATCTTCCACGTTGGAGCCGAACGCAGCCGCTGCGCAGGCCGATCGGTCCGGCGCACCCGCCGATGCGTTGCGCGACGCCGTAATGACGGCGCGCAACGTCAATGTTCACTACGGCGACAAGCATGCCGTCAAGAATGTCAGTCTGGACATCGGCCGCAATCAAGTGCTTGCCATGATCGGTCCGTCGGGCTGCGGCAAGTCCACTTTTCTGCGCTGTCTGAACCGAATGAACGACACGATCGCCGCCGCGCGCGTGGATGGAGTCATTACTCTCGACGGCATGAATATTTACGACCGCCGGCAGGACGTTGCGCAACTTCGGGCACGCGTAGGCATAGTGTTCCAAAAGCCCACGCCGTTTCCGCATTCCATCTACGCCAATGTGGCCTACGGACCGCGCATTCACGGCATGGCGAAGAGGCGCGGCGACATGGATGAGCTGGTGCAGGTCAGCCTTGAGCGCGCCGGGCTGTGGGACGAGGTCAAGGATCGGCTCTCGACATCGGGAACCAGCCTGTCGGGCGGACAGCAGCAGCGGCTATGCATCGCGCGTACCATTGCCGTGAACCCCGAAGTCATATTGATGGACGAACCCACGTCGGCACTCGACCCAATCGCCAGCGCGAAAATCGAGGACTTGATCGACGAGTTGCGCGCCAATTACGCCATCGCCATCGTCACGCACAACATGCAGCAGGCGGCGCGAGTCTCGCAGCGTACCGCGTATTTTCACATGGGCGACCTGGTCGAGGTTGGGCCGACGGACCGGATTTTCACCAATCCGCAGCAGAAGCTGACGGAAGACTACATCACCGGCCGATTCGGCTGAAACCGATGTGAAAACCACGCTAGAGGAATTGCAGCAACTGCTGGCGAACGCGGCCTTTCTCAAGACTTTCGGAATGATGGTTCATTCCTGCGCGCCGGGCGAATGTACCGTAGTGGTTCCATACGCCGCGGAGTTGGAGCGGCCGGGTGGGGTCTTGAGCGGGATCACACTGATGGGCGCCGCGGATGTCGCAATGTGGCTGGCCATCATGACTGAGCGCGGTACTGCGGAGCAGTGGCTCACCACCGATATGAAGACCGCATTTCTGCGCGGAGCCCGCAGGACCGATGTGCATTGCACCGCCCGAGTCCTGAAGCTGGGAAAACGCAATGCCTATGGCACTGCCGAATGCCGAGCCGCCGATGGAGAACTATTGACTCACCATGTGTTGAGCTACGCGTTCGTGTCTGCATGATTTGAAGCTCGAGGCGACGTCGTGCCGCGTGAACGCCAGCTACACGTCCGGTATGCCGGCTACGATCAATTGCCGACGCAGGCCCTCAAGCTGTGCCGCGTAATGTCGCCACTGATCGATGGATGAGCGATACAGCGGTTGTCTGACCTGGACGGCGCTCGCCGTAGTCGTGGGCGTCGGGTTCCGGTGAAAATCGACGCAGGCGTCTTCCCAAGCTAGACCGCAGAACTCGAGCAGCCGGCCCGTTTCGCCAACCAGGTCGGACACCAAGTGCTCGTAGCTCACCTCGTGTACGGCGCCGGGCAACGTCGTGCGCCAGTGATTCATCAGCTGCCGGTAGCCCACGTAATAGCGTCCGAGGTCCTCAAGATCATAGGAGAACGGGTAGCCGTCCTTGAACAGGGTCTTGTAGATGGCATAACACGCAGCCATGGGCCGGCGCGACACGTGGATGATCTTGGCGTGCGGCAGCGCCCGGTGAATCAGTCCGCAATAAAGATAATTAAGCGGCATCTTGTCGATGAAGCGCGGCCGATGCCCGGTCACGGGGCGGGTGCTTTGAATATAGTCGTCACCGAGTGCCGCGAAGTCGATGGCCGCCGAACTCGCGACGAGTTCGGCGCGCTCGATGTGACCTTCGCCGCGCTGCCTGCGCACCGCACGCACAATGGCCTGCGCGAATTGATTGAGTTCGCCGGCGGCGACCACCGTCGAATGGCTGCTTAATATGCGCTCGACCAGGGTCGAGCCGCTGCGCGGTAACCCTAGAACGAATATCGGCTCGGTACTGGGGTAGCCGGCGTCCTCTGTGGGCCCTGCCGGGAAGGCATCCATGATCCAGCGCACTGTTTCGACGTCCTTGCCGACGTCGTAGCGCGAATGCCGGCGCCGACACTGCGCTCCCTTGGCAAGCTGAGCCCATGACAAGGAGTATTCACCGAGGTCTTCATATTCCTTGGCCAGTGCGTAGCGGATCTGGACCTCGCTCGACCAGTTCTTGATGCCATGTGCGAGAAGTCCTTCGAGTTCTTGGGTGTGATTTCGCGCCGCCGTCTGCGTGCGCAGGTCCGATCGAATCTGGTATGCCTCGTAATCGGCAGGTCGCGCGGCGATGACGCGGTTCAAGTCATCTTCGGCGTCGGACAGTTCGCCGAGAAAGCGCCGCGCGGTGGCGCGATTAAAGAGAATACCGGCATGCCCCGGCGCAAGTGCGAGCGCGTGATCGTACACCGCACGGGCCGTCAGTTGATCTCCCAGCCGGCTGAACAAGGTGGCGATGGCGTCGAGCAAGAGTGCGTCATTGTCGTCCGGCGTAAGCGCCCGCGCTCTATCGACCGACGCCAAGGCGGCGGCCGGATCGCCGCGCCGCAGCGCGATGATGCTCGCGGTGCGCCAACCGCGGGCGTACTCGGGATGCGCGCCGACCAGGCGGCGGCATGCTGCCTCCGCAGCCCGTAAATCCTTGCCTTGCAGGAGACGCAGAACGTGCTCGTGCAAGGTCGCGGCCGCGGGCTGCAACGAACTGGCCATGATACTTCAGCCTTACGCGTCGCCCTGATCCGGTACGGGGCGTCGCAAGGCATGTTCGCTTGCGGCAATGGCAGCATCCTCCCGCGACACATCCAGCGAGCGGCACAGGAACAGATACACAGCGCCCGAAACCACAAGCCCGACCAGCCAGCCCACATCGACGCCGCCGAGCGCGCGCGCCGCGGGACCTGTGTAGACATCGGGTAGTACGAAGAACGGCAAGGTGGCGAGGAAACCGAGTGCATAGGCGATCAGTCCGCGGCTGCCCCAGGCACCATAGATCCCATGAGGCATGAACAGATGGGTAATTGCGTATCGGCCGCGGCGCACGAAGAAATAGTCGGCAAGGTTCACCGATGTCCACGGCACCAACAAATACAGCATGATGGTCAGGGTGGCGAACAAGAGTGCAATGGCATTCTCGGTAATCGCAAATGTCGCCGCAACCCAGACCGCCGCCAAACCGAGGATGGTCACGAAACGCAGCCGGGGAGTGGGCCGCAGGGCGAACAACGAGTTAAGGGCCGTGAGCACCGTCAGCATGCCGCTGTACGCATTCAGGCCCATGGTCACCACGAGCGCCGTCACGGAGGCGAGCGCCATCACCACGCCGAAGCCGGCAAAGAGATGATTTCCCGCATCATGAAGCGCCACAAGGCCGTCGGACGCGCCGAGCCGTGTGGCGAGCCAGGCACCCAATGAGATCAGCCATATCGCTGCGGTCGTGGCGCCCAGGAACACCGCAAGGATAATCTGATGCGGAGGCGTATGGCGCGGCAGGTAACGGGAATAGTCGGACACCGATGGAGCATAAGTGATGTTGTAGGCCGCGCTGGCCGCAAACTGTGCGATGAACGCCACCCAAGTGAAACCGCCTATGGCCGGATGGGTCGCCGGGACCCGTCCCGTGACGATGGCAAGCGTCAACATTGTGTACAGGGGCAGGCAGATCCAAAAACAGCCCCGGAAAATACGATGCAGCCAATCGTGGCCGTAGACCGCGATTCCGGCGGCGATCGCGGCGGCGGCCAGAGTCACTGCGGTTTCGTTCCAGCCGAGGATGCCATGCAGGCCGCGTGCCACTAGGACCGAATCGGCGACGTTGAATCCTACAAAGGTAAAGAGCGTGCCGACGAGTACCACCACGACGCCGCGATATCCAAATTGTGCGCGCGACTGGATCATCTGGGGAAGGCCGAGTTCGGCGCCCTGCGAGGCATGGAACGCCACGAAAATCGTGCCGAACAGGATTCCAAACGCACCCGCAAGCGCGGTGTAGGCGAAGCTTAAGCCCATGCTCGGTCCGACAAAGCCGATTGCGATGGTAAAGAAATGAAAATTGCCGAGGAACCAGAAGGGCCCCTGATCGATGACCCGACCGTGCCTTTCATGTTCGGCAATGTAGTCGATCGATTTGTGCTCGATGGCCAGTCGTTTATGCTCAGGTCTGGAAGTTAATGCAGTTAACCTGGTGCAAAATTAAACCACCGCAGGCTTACTGGCAAGTCGTCAGGCCAGTTGTGGCGGAGGCACGACTCTGCCAGAGTCGCTTGCTATCGTTCTTCGAGGGAGCATTCAAATGCCAGCGGCCGACGCACGCAAGGCGCCTGCACCGACGCGCCAGCGGATTCTCGACGAGGCGGAACGCCTGATCGCCGTCAAGGGCGTCTACGGCTTCACGCTGCGGGATATTGCCGCGCCCTTGGGAGTCCAGGTTCCGGCCATTTACAAGCATTACAAGAGCCGCGACGATGTGTTGATCGAGGTATCGCGGCGATTCATCCATCTGTTGGCGGGCCAGTTTGAATTGCGCCCCGAACTCAGCCCCGTTGCGGCATTTCGCGCGGCATTGGATGCGTTCGTCGAGCTGATGATGTCCCGACCGGCGTACGTCCGCCTCGCGCTGGTCGACTTCGCAACGCCCGGCGGAGGCATGGAATACGTGAAGCTCGCGGCCGGCGGTTCGTTCAAGGCGAATCTGCTGCGCGGTCCCCTGGCCGCCATGCATTCCAGACTGCGCAGGCTGCTGCGAGCGGCGGTTCGCGCCGGGGAATTCCGCCCCACCGATGCAACCGATGTGTATCGTCTGCTGAAGGCCTCGCTCTTGATCCGGCTGGTGTTTCCGGATGACACCTTGCTGCTGCGCAAACCCAGTTCTGCGGAGATCCGCGCCGGCAAAAAATGGCTTTGGAATATTGCGAGCAGGCATCTTGTATTGCGCTGATGCCGTTTGACATCACTATCGTGCGTTGTTAGATTTCGTACCAGGTTAACTCGATTAACCACGAGGCTGGATGCACTAATTTAGGGAGCATTACGCAATGGCTGGTACTCCACGCCGGATTCGCCGAGATCAGTGGTACACGCGGCACACGCGACGCTCGATGCGTCCAATGCACAAGATGACTTCGGTTACCATCGGCGTCCTGGCGGCGCTGTACGGCGGACCGTCGTTTGCGGATAGCGACACTCTGCAGGAAGTGATCGTCACGGCGACTCGCCGGTCGGAGTCCGCGCAGAATATTCCCGCCAGCATCACGGCGATAACCGGCGCGACGCTCGAGCGGGCAGGGATAACCGACAAGGTCGCTCTGGCGCATTCGCTGGCAGGCATCAACGTCACCGACAAAGGTCCGTTTGGCGGCGTCAACGGTTCCAGTTTGATCATCCGCGGATTGAACAGCGACTCGACGTCCGGGGAATTCGTCCAGTCCTCGCCCATCGTGCAGCCGGTCGCGACGTACGTAGACGAAACGCCGCTCTTTTTCAACCTGCGGCTGCAGGATCTCGACC
>JANYJY010000008.1 GCA_025358295.1 Gammaproteobacteria bacterium | reverse complement strand
GCAAGCAGCGCTTGTCGGAGTACGGACTGCAGCTGCGCGAGAAGCAGAAGCTGCGCCGCATGTATGGCGTGCTGGAGCGTCAGTTCCGCAATTACTACCAGAAGGCTGCGGGCCGTCCCGGCGCCACCGGTGAGACCTTGCTGCAATTTTTGGAATGCCGGCTGGACAACGTTGTCTACCGCATGGGCTTTGCATCCACTCGCGCCGAGGCGCGCCAGCTGGTGAGCCATAAGGCCGTTGCCGTGAATGAGAAGCTGGTGAATATCGCCTCCTACCAGTGCAAGGCCGGCGATGTGATCAGCTTGCGCGAGAAAGCGAAGAAGCAGACTCGCATTACCGCCGCCCTGACCATTGCCGCACAAGTCGGCTTTCCGGATTGGGTGGAAGTGGACGATAAGAAGTTCTCAGGTGTCCTGAAGTCGGTTCCAGAACGGCAGGAAATTCTGCCGGACATCAACGAGAGCCTCGTCGTCGAGTTGTATTCGAAGTAGCGTACCGCGGCCCCGTCGGCTGCGTTGTCCCCGGTTAGTTAACTTAGGTGATATCCATGCAGGGATCGATCAATGAATTCTTGAAGCCGCGGGTCGTCAAAGTGCAGCCCGTGTCGCCGCGCCATGCGCGCATCGTGATCGAACCGTTTGAACGCGGCTTCGGTCACACGCTGGGCAATGCGCTGCGGCGTGTCCTGTTGTCTTCGCTGCCCGGCGCGGCCATCACTGAGATCGAAATCGAGGGCGTCCTGCACGAATACACCGCCATCGAAGGCGTGCAAGAAGATGTCGTCGATATTCTGCTGAATCTCAAGGCGGTCGCCATCCGTATGCACACCCGCGACGTTGCCGAAGTACGCCTGCACAAGAAGGGGCCCGGCCCCGTGACGGCCGGCGACATTGCCGGCGATCATGACATCGAAATCTTGAACCCTGACCTCGTGATCGCGAATTTGACCAAGGCCGGCGAATTGTCGATGTCCTTGAAAGTCGAGCGTGGACGCGGCTACCGGCCGGCGGCCCAGCGCATGGCTTTCGAAGAGCAGACGCGCGCCATCGGCCGATTGCAGCTGGACGCCTCGTTCAGTCCCGTGCGCAAGGTCACTTACAACGTCGAAAGCGCGCGCGTCGAGCAGCGCACCGATCTGGACAAGCTCATTCTCGATATCGAAACCAACGGCACCATCGATCCGGAAGAGGCCATTCGCCGCGCCGGCGGGATACTCAAGGATCAGCTGTCGGTATTCGTCGATTTGCAGGGCCAAGACGAATCGACCGCCAAGGCGACCGAAACGCAGTTCGATCCTATTCTGCTGCGCCCGGTGGATGAGCTGGAGCTCACGGTGCGCAGTGCGAACTGTCTGAAGGCCGAGAACATTCATTACATCGGCGACCTGGTGCAGCGTACCGAAGTGGAATTGCTGCGTACGCCGAACCTCGGCAAGAAGTCGTTGACCGAGATCAAAGAAGTGCTCGAGAGCCACGGCTTGACGCTCGGCATGCGCATCGATAACTGGCCGCCGCCGGGATTGAAGCGCGACGACGAACGCGACGGTATTTAAACGCAAGAGTTTTTCGACAAGGGTTTAGCACATGCGGCATAGAAACAGCGGGCGCCAGCTCTCGCGCAATTCCTCACATCGTCATGCGATGCTTCGCAATATGGCGGCGTCCCTGCTGCGTCACGAGACCATTCGCACCACGGTGCCGAAGGCCAAGGAGCTGCGACGGGTGGTCGAACCCCTGATCACCTTAGCCAAGGTCGATTCCCTCGCCAAGCGGCGTCTGGCGCTGTCTCGCCTGCGCGACGAGAGCGTGGTGGAGAAGCTGTTCGCCGACCTCGGCCCCCGTTTCATGGCTCGGGCCGGCGGCTACACGCGCATCCTCAAAATGGAGCCGCGCCCGGGTGATGCGGCGGATATGGCCCTGATGCAGTTGGTCGACTTGGCGGTGGTATCTGCCGAAAAGACCGAGGGCGACGCGAAAGCCGGCAAGACCCCTAAGGTGCCGAAGAAGACCAAGAAGGCGGCCTCCGATGAGTCGGAAGCTGCCGCAGCGCCTGCGGCTGCCCCCAAGCGCCGCAAGAAAGCGGCGGCCTGAATCGCCCTCGGCGGCCTGCGCCGCCGAGCAGCAGTTTCCCTGCGTTTAAGTCCTACGCGACGCGTGCAAACGCGTCGCGGGTCATGTTCTCCGGCCGCGTTGCCGTCGTAGCGACATTATCCTCAATGCGCACCCCGCCGAAGGGCTTGAGTTCCTCGACCACCGCCCAGTCGATGTGGGCGCGACGCGCGTCGCCATGCGCCGCAGCCAGCAGGGATTCGATCAGATAAATCCCCGGCTCGACGGTGACGACCACGCCGGGCTCCAGCATCCGGGTGAGGCGCAGGTGGGGGTGCCCCTCCGGGCGCTTGCGTTCGTGGCCCTTAACGTCACCCATCACGCCGCCGACGTCGTGCACCTGCAGACCCAGCAAATGGCCGATGCCGTGCGGAAAAAACACGCTGGTAACGCCTAATTCCAGCGCGTCCTGCCCGGACAGCCGGGTAAGTCCAATCCCATGCATGACGTCGCCCAGCATGCGATGTGCCGAGAGGTGAACATCTCGGAAATCGCGGCCTGAGATGATTTCAGCGCACAGCGCCAGCTGCGCCGTGTCCGTGGCTTTCACCAGCTCGGCGAAGCGGCCGGGGACGGCCGCGTGGGTCCGGGTGATGTCCGAGGCATAACCGCGATACTGGGCGCCGGCGTCGATCAGGAACGAGCGCAGGGCTGGCGGCGGTTTCCGGTCGAGATGCTGATAGTGCAACACCGCCGAGTTTTCGTTGTACGCCACGATGTTGTTGTAGGGCATCTCCTCCTCACGCTGCGAGCAGCCTTCCAAATAGCGCATTTGGGCCTCGTATTCAGAGCCGCCGCGTCGAAACGCAGCCAGCGCTGCCCGGTGCCCGAGGGCGCCCAGTTCGCTCGCGCGGCGCATGCACTCCAGTTCGTAGTCCGTTTTGACGGCACGATCGTAGTGAAGGCTTGTCAGGAGTTCGGGTGGATTGAGGCAGGTGGGCTCGATTCCCGCCGCAAACGCGTCTGGGCCGATAAACGCCACCCGACCGAGCTTGTCCCAATGCTGGCTCGCTTTCGCTGGGTCGTCAGTGGCGATCACGTCGACTTCGGTCGTCCAAGCCCCCTCCGGCAGGCTGGCCGGCTTGTGCCAGTAGTCGTTCGGCCGGTAGAACAGCACCTTGGGCTTGGCGCCGGGTGAAAACACCAAAATGCAGCGCGAATTGTCGACTATCGGCACCCAGGCCTTGAAATGAGGGTTAACCTTAAAAGGGTAATCCTGGTCGTCAAGGAATTGGACGGGCGGCGCCCCCGCGTGGATGACCAAGGCGTCGAAGCCGCAGGCCGCGAGCGAGCGCTCGGCGCGACGTATGAGTGTCTGCAAATGCGGCTTATATAGCTGATCCAAGCTGGCGTCGCTCACTTGTGTTCCTAAGGTTCCTGACAGGGCTAAATTATGCGCCAGACGCCGCGCTAGCTATAGATCTTTAACCCCACGCGCGATTCCAAAGCGTTGAAGGCACATAGGGGGTCGCGAAAGAGATATGAAATTGGGGAGAAACACTCTAAAATCGCAGCGGAGATTTGGGTGAAGGCCCAATAACACGCTCGGCCTTAAAATTTAATTCTTAATAATTTCTGGGGTATCGATAGATGAAGACCAAACTTGCTCTAAGCGCTTTTGTCGCTGCATTCGTGCTGAGTGCCTGCGGCAGCAAGACCGAGGCTCCTGCCCCGGCTGCTGATACGACTCCTCCGGCCGCCGCGCCGGCTGCGGAAGCTGCTGCCTCTGCCGCCGCCGATGCGGCCGCAGCTGCGAGCTCAGCCGCTGACGCAGCGTCGAGCGCAGCATCCGCTGCGAAGCCGTAATTCGGTTCGATAGCTGATCCCACATGCCCGGGCGGGCTGCCATCAGGCAGGTTCGTCCGGGCTGTGTTTTTTGATAGATTGGGGAAGCGGATTCATTGCTAGTCAGTATTCGCGACTGCCGACACTCCAAGAATGATCGCCAATGGATCCAGAGCGTCTACGGCGAATATATGGAGTCCCTGGCCGACCTGAATACAGGTCTGTTTTCGGTGCTCGGCGCCAATACGCCTCATGAAGATGAAATCTTCGCCAACTGGTTTGCCAACGACCACTCCCATCCGCTGGTGATTCTCAGGGGGTCCGATCCCGTGGGCTTTGCTTTGGTTACGCGCCCGCGTATACCTGCGGCGGGCGAGACCGCCTCGGACTACCGGATGTCGGAATTCTTCATTTGCAAACAGCACCGTCGCGTGGGCATGGGCAGGGATGCAGCCACCCTGATATTCGACCGCTTTGCGGGCGATTGGGAAATCGTCGAGTACCTGCGCAATCCGGGCGCAGTGGCGTTTTGGCGGCGGGTGGTCGCCGGCTATTGCGGCAGCAACTACACCGAACGCTCGCGCCATGGCGAGGTTCAACAACGATTCAAGAGCCGCCCTTCGACCCAACGTTGAGGCGATGACCTGGCGGGCGTTTCGGGCCGGGTACTCAAATCGAGCGACCGGGTCACTATTCTCGCGCCCGGAATTTGCTAGTTTCCCGCTATCTTTACCGCCTGCGAGCGAAAACCCTGCAAGTGTAAAATTCTGCCCGGTGCAGCCTCAAGAAAGGGCTCTAGCGGTCGATTTCCTTGATTCGGGCCGGCGGTTTGGCGTGGCCACGGCAGTGTCCTAAGAGATCGCGAAATTGATGAGTACAGTAATGCAGGCCGACTCCACCGTCGCATTTGATTTCGTCCGCACCCTGGCGGGGGAGTTGTCGGGCGGCAACGTGGATCTTCCGTCCTTCCCGGAAATCGCCGTGCGGGTTCGGCGGGTGTTGTCCGATCCTAAGTCGACGCTGGAGCAGGTGGTCCGAGTCGTAGGATCCGAGCCGGCGCTGGCGGCCCGACTGGTGCGGATATCGAATTCTGCTTCGATCAATCGCAGCGGCAAGGTAGTGAGCGATCTGCGTACGGCGATCAATCGTATCGGCTACAACATGGTGCGCAGCGCCTCAATCTCGTTCTCAATGGCGCAGATCCGCAAAGGCAACAAGCTCGCGGGCCTGGAGCACCATCTCGATGAACTGTGGCATCGCAGTACCACGGTTGCAGCCTATGCCTACGTGCTCGCCCGCAATTGCACGACGGTGAACCCCGACGAAGCCATGCTGACCGGCATGATGCATGGTTTAGGTAAGCTCTATGTGCTGACGCGGGTGATCGATCACCCGGAACTGTTCGCCGACGATACGACCCTGAACCAGATCATCGACGATTGGCACGCGTCCATCGGCAAGGCCATCTTGGAGAATTGGAATTTCTCGGAATCGATGGCGAATGCCGTCGGAGAGCAGGCGGATCTCACCCGCAGTCAGGTCGGGCCGGCCGATTTGACGGACGTCATCGCCATCGCGATTCTCATGGCGTCCCAAAGCGCCGATATGCCCGATCCTGAAATCCCCTTGCATGAACTGGCACCGGCCAAGCGCATGGGCCTGGATTCGGAAAAAGTCCAGGCCGTGGCACGTGAATCCGCCGCCGAGGTCAGCGCGCTCAGCCAAGCGTTGGGCGATTAAGCCAGGCGTTCCGCCGCGACTGCTTCGGCAACATAGCCTGCGTTGTGAGGCATGACGCCGGCGAGATTCATGCGGCTGTCGGACAGCATGTAGATATGGTGCTTGTCGCGCAGCCGCTCCACCACTTGAGTCGACACGCCGAGCAACGAAAACATGCCGCGCTGCTTGCGAATGAAATCGAAGTCCGCACCGCCGGTGGTTCTGCGCAATTCCGTCGCCAGCAGCTCGCGCATGTCGTCGATCCGGGTGCGCATGGCCGCCAATTCGCGCAGCCACTCTTCCTTGAGTGCCGGGTTGGCGAAAATATGCGTGGCTATGGCGGCGCCATGGTCGGGCGGCATCGAATAGATGCCGCGCGCGATTTGCAGGACATGGCTCAGCATGGCATCGGCACGGGACTCGTTTTCTCCGATGATGATCAAGGCTCCGACGCGTTCGCGATACAGCCCCAGGTTCTTGGAAAACGATACGGCGATCAGCGCCTCCGGAACCTGCTCCGCTACCAGGCGTACGCCGGCGGCATCCTGGTCCAGATCGACGGCGAAGCCCTGGTAGGCTATGTCCAGAAACGGGATGAGGCGGCGGCGTGTCAATAATTGCGCCAACGCCTGCCATTGCGCCGGATCGAGATCGGCCCCTGTGGGGTTATGACAGCAGCCGTGGATCAATACAACATCGCCTTCGGCAGCGCGATCGAGGCGCTCCAGCATCGCATCGAAGCGCAGCTCGTGCTTTGCCGCGTCGTAGTAAGGGTAACGATCGAGGCGCAATCCGGAACTGCCCAGTAAGGGGATATGATTGCCCCACGTCGGATCGCTCACGTGCACGCTGACGGCAGGAGCCGCCGCGCGAATTAATTCCGCACCCACCCGCAAAGCGCCGCAGCCGCCCGGCGCCTGCACAGTTCGCGTGCGACGGTCGCGCCGCGCGACATGCGCGCCGCCCAGGACCATCTCCTCGACCGCGCTGTTGAATTCCTCGCGGCCCGCCGCGGCCACATAGGATTTCGTGGTCTGCGCAGCCAATACCGCTTGTTCTGCCCGGCGCACGCAGGCGAGTACCGGAGTGTTGCCGGAGAGGTCGCGAAACACGCCCACGCCGAGGTCGACCTTGGAAGTCGAAGGATCGGCTCGATATTTCGCCATCAAACCGAGAATCGCATCCGGGCTTAACCGGCTGAGCTGCTGAAACAAGAGTTAACGCCCCATTTTTTGTTGCAGCCCATTATAGTCCATGCCGACATGGCGATCTGGCGCACTTGCATATTGACAATCCGGCTCACGCTCGGCGGGGCCGCCGCTTGCGTCGGCGGCATGCATGCGGCCGGTGGCGCCGATACGGCCGCAACCGCGCCGAGGATCATCAGCTTAAGCCCGCACATCACGGAACTGCTGTTCGCTGCCGGTGCGGGGGGACGCGTCGTCGGCGTGGACGATTCCAGCGATTATCCCGCTGCGGTCGCCGGCATAGCGCGCGTCGGCGAGCCGTCGGCGCTGGATGTCGAGGGGCTACTGAAGCTCAAGCCGACGCTCATTGTGCTCTGGGAATCGGGCACGCCCGCGCGCCGCATGGCAGAACTCGAACGCCTGAACCTCCGGCTGTATGTCACCGACCAACACCGCCTGGACGATATCGGCGCTACTCTCCTCGACTTCGGCAGACTTGCCGGCACCGAACAGGCGGCGGCCGCGGCGGCGCAAGGCTATCGGTCGGAACTCGCGCAACTGCGTGCACAGTACGCCGCGCGCCCGCGGGTCAAGGTTTTCTATCAGGTGTGGGACCGGCCGCTGTACACCTTGTCGGGCACGCACGTGGTCACCGAAGTACTGTCGCTCTGCGGCGGCGAGAATGTCTTCGCCGAGCTGTCGACGCTGGCGCCGGAGATCGATAAAGAGTCGGTGATCGCACGGGATCCCGACGTGATACTCGTTGCGGCAACCGGCGCGCAGGGCGCGCGGCAGACGCTCGAATGGAACCGATTTTCGAATCTTCGCGCAGTGCGCGATCACCATGTTTTCACCGTGGACCCCTCGCTGGTGGGACGCATGGCGCCACGCATTCTGCAGGGCATACGCGAGGTTTGCACGGTGCTGGACAGGGCGCGCGAACCCGCACCGCGAGGAAACCCGTAAACACTGTTAAAACAGCCACCGTCTCCAATAGACGACAGTGGTTCGATGACATTTTTCGGGGTTAGCGTGTACGCTTTGGCTACCAATCATTGGGAGAGTTAACTCATGGCGCTTTGGAACGAAAAAACCTCGCCCGCCACCGCGGGTTCCGCTGTCCCCTCGCCGGCACCGTCGCCGGAGCGAAATATACCGGAGCGTCATACGAGCGATCCGGCGTTGGCCGTCTCGGCGCGCCGCCCCACGCCCAAAACCTCGTCCGAGGGCGGGGAATCGGTCATAGCGGCGAATTTAACCATCGAAGGCAAAATCGAGGGCTCCGGCAATGTGAAAATGGCCGGCCGCTTCAAGGGCGATGTGCGCATCGACGGCAATTTCAGCATCGAGCCCGGGGCTCATTTGACCGGCCAGGTCCTCGCCGGCATCGTGGTGGTCGGCGGTGAGCTGCAGGGTAATATCGAATCCGCAAAGCGAGTCGATGTGCAGGAGGGCGGCGTCATCGTCGGCGACGTCAAGGCCGGGTCGATTACCGTCGCGGCCGGCTCACGGATGCGCGGGCACGTCGAATTCGGTTGGGAAGACGAGAAGATCAAGGCTAAACCCGGCTTGGTGGGTAGCGGCAGCTAGCCATGAGCGTCGCTCGGGCCGGCACCCTAGGTGCGACACGCATATGTCCGCATTGCAAGGCCGTCGTGCTGCAAAGCGCGAATATCTGTCCGGGGTGCCAGCACCATCTGCGCTTCAATTCTTCGAATGCAGAGCCGGCTGCCGAAGCGGTGCCGGCGATGCGCATCGAGGGATCCATTCGCCACTCCGTGCGTGACGAGAGCTGCGAATATGTCGTGGTCGTCTCGATCACCAATGAGCGCGGCGAGAAAATTGCGCGCCAAGTGGTCGGCGTCGGCGCGCTACAACCGGGCGAGAGTCACAAGTACAGCTTCTCGGTCGATTTGATGCCGGCACGCGCTGTCACGAGTCCCGACCGCAAGCGAAATTGATCAGCGCTGAGCGCGGCCCTCGATATCGATGAAGCGCAAGAATTCGGCGCGCGTGCTGGCGTCAGCGCGGAATGTGCCGAGCATTTTGCTGGTAACCATCGAGACGCCGCGCTTGTGCACGCCGCGGGTCGTCATGCACTGGTGAACCGCATCGATCACGACGCCGACACCGCGCGGCTTGAGTACCTCGTTGATGCACGCGGCGATTTGCGATGTCAATTTTTCCTGCACCTGGAAACGGCGTGAATAGCCGTCGACGACCCGCGCCAGTTTGCTGATGCCGACCACCCGATCGGTGGGCAGGTATCCGACATGGGCGCGGCCGATGATGGGTGCCATATGATGCTCGCAAAACGATTCGAAGCCGATATCGCGCAGCACCACCATTTCATCGTAACCCTCGACCTCCTCGAAGGTGCGGCGCAGGTATTCCCCCGGATCGACGCCGTATCCGGAGAACCAATCGCTATACGCATTGACCACTCGCTTCGGCGTGTCGCGCAGGCCCTCGCGCGTTGGATTGTCGCCCGCCCAGCGCAGCAGGGTTTGCACGGCCGCTTCCGCGGCAGCGCGAGTCACCGGCCGGCCCTTTTTCTGTTTCGCCATGTCAATTTGCCCCTGAGTCGAACACGATTTGCCCCTGCAGCAAGGTCATCTTGCATTTGAGATCGCGCAATTGCTCTGCCGGCATGGTGTACATGTCCTGATCCCAGATGGCGATGTCCGCATCCTTTCCCGTCTCGATCGAGCCGATGCGCCGGTCGAGAAACAGCTGCCGTGCGCTCCACTGGGTGTACGAGCGCAGGGCGGTGCGAATATCGACCGACTCGGACGTGCCGAAAGGCCTCGCTCCGTACGTGGCCTTGAGGGTTTCGCGCTCCACCGATGCCCAGAGTCCATAGCGGGCGGCAATCGGCGTCACCGGATAATCCGACCCGCCTCCCCAAAGAACACCGTGTTTCAAGAAGGTATTGAGCGGCACCAGGCGCTGCGATCGCGCCGGCCCGAAATTTCCGGCATAAGTATCGCCGATCCACCAGGTAAAGGGCGCCTGGGCTTCCGGATACGCGGCGTCGTAGCGCTTCTGGAGCCCGGCCATGGTCTCGATGGCATGATCGCTGGGAATGTTGGCGTGAATGATGCTGTGCCTAAGGCCTATGGTAGGCGTCTCGGTGAGTACCTGTGCATAAGTGTCCACCACCCAATCGATGGCCTTGTCGCCGATGGCATGAGTGCCCACGTGCACGCCCGCTTGATGGAATAGTCGAACCATCTGGCGATAGACCTGCGGGTCCATCGCGGGGTAGCCGAAATTTCCATGATCCACGTCCGTGGAGTTCTTGTTCCATTCCTGCGTCATCCACGCGGTACGCGCGCCGCCGCTGCCGTCCATGAATATCTTCACTCCGCAGGACAACAGGCGACCGTCACCAAGCGATTGAGGCGGCCTCGGCAGGCTCAAAATCGTCTTGAGGGTGGCACGCGCCGATTCGAGTGTGGACCCTGCGTGCCACAGCACGCAGATACGCTCCGACAGCTTGTTCTCCTTCAGCAGTTCGAGGTAAGCGTCCCAGACGGGCCGGGCGATGGACGGATCCTTGACTGCGGTAATGCCCTCGCGATGCAGATCATCGATGCTCTTCAAAATAGCATCGCGCTGCTGCTGTGCCGTCGGCGGCGGTATGAGACCGACGACGGCGGCTTGCGCCGACTCCTTCAATACGCCCGTGGGTACGCCATGCGCGTCTCGATCGATGGTGCCGGCGGGCGGATCCTTCGAGGCGGCGGAAATCTTGGCCAGGCGCAGCGCGAAGGAATTGGCGGCTCCATAGTGCCCCGTGGTATGCGCCAGCCAGACGGGATTGTGGGCCGAGACCGCGTCCAAGTCGGAGGCCAGAACGTAGCGGCTCTCCGCGAGCTTGCCCTCGTCCCAGCCATCCCCCAGCAGCCATTCACCGGCCTTCAGGGTGGCGACCCTCGCCTTAACGCGCCGAACCACTTCCGCAATGTTTGTGGCATCGCTCAGATCGACGTCGTACAACTCGTTCAATCCCGCCTCGGCGATGTGGGCGTGGCTGTCGATGAGGCCGGGCGTGGCGGTGCGGCCGTGCAAGTCGATGCGCTTCGTGTCCGGGCCAGCGAGGCTCAGAATGTCCGCATCGGAGCCCACGGCAATAATTTTCCCGTCGCGAATCGCCACGGCCTGCGCTATCGAGTCGTGCGCATCCACGGTCAGCACGTTGCCGTGGATTAAAATCGAATCGGCGGGGAGAGCGGCGCGGGCCATGCCTGCGGCTGCCCCCAACACCGCGGCGAGCAAGGTACCCGCGCACCGCAGGCGTGCACTTCGATTGACTTGGGCTGACATAAGTTACATCCTGATTTTCTGTGTTTTTTGGAGATTCAGAGTTGAAATATCGCGCTCTCTCGCATTCCATCCTCGTGTTCATCGGCGCCGTGTGCGGACATGCTGCAGCCTCCGCTCCGATTCAGAGTGCTGGCGTCACTCACGATGTGGCGCACGATCTCTTCAAAGAATTGATCGAGATCAACACCACCGATTCTAGCGGAAGTGTCACGGTGGCGGCGCAGGCAATGGCGAAGCGCCTGCTGGAGGCCGGCTTTCCCAAAGCCGATGTCGTTGTGCTGGGCCCCAACGACCGTAAAGGGAACATGGTTGCCCGCTATCGCGCCAAGGCGGGTTCAAAATTGCGGCCTATATTGATCATCGGGCACCTGGATGTCGTGGAGGCGCGCCGCGAGGATTGGAGCACGGATCCCTTCAAGTTCGTCGAGCAGGACGGCTATTACTACGGGCGCGGCACCCAGGATATGAAGGGGGCCGACGCCATCGTCATGACGAATTTCATCCGCCTGAAGAAAGAGGGCTTTGTCCCCAACCGCGACATTATTCTAGCGCTCACCGCCGACGAAGAGGGCGGGAAATCGAACGGCGTAGCTTGGCTGCTGCAGAATCATCGCGATCTGATCGACGCGGAGTTCGCGCTCAATCCGGATTCGGGCGGCGTCAGCACCGATCACGGCAAGCCGCTGAGCGTGGAATTCGAGGCCACCGAAAAGCTGTATGCAGATTACCAGGTGCTGGCCACCAATCCCGGCGGCCACAGCTCGCTGCCGAAACCGGACAATGCGATTTACCACGTTGCGGATGCCCTCGCATTGCTCGAGAAATCGCCGTTCCCGTTCGAGCTGAATACGGTGACGCGCGAGTATTTCGCGCAAATGGCCAAGATAGAGACCGGCCAGGTCGCCGACGACATGCGCGCGATTCTGGCGACACCGCCCGATTCTGCGGCGATTCAACGGCTGTCGCGCGACGCGCGCTACAATTCGACCATGCGCACCACCTGCGTCGCGACCATGATGAGCGCCGGTCACGCACCGAACGCTTTGCCGCAACGCGCCGAAGCCAACGTCAATTGCCGGATCTTCCCCGGCCATTCGCAAGAGGACATCCGCCTCGAGTTGATCCACTTGTTCAATGATCCGACGCTCAGCGTTCGATACCGCAGCGATGCGGGCGAATTGACGGACCACGGCTCGGAGCGCAAGGCGATGGCGCCGCCGCCGCTGCGCGCCGATGTCATGAATTCGATGCGCAAGGTGGCGGGCAAACTATGGCCCGGTGCGCCTGTGATCCCGGTCATGGTGACCGGATCGTCGGACAGCATCTACACGATGAATGCGGCCATACCAAGCTATGGGATCAGCGGTATCGCGATCGATCGGGACGATCTCCGCATGCATGGCAAGGACGAGCGGCTGAAGTCGGATTCCTACTACACCGGCGTTGAGTTTTACTACCAGTTTCTCAAAGCACTGACGACCGCCTCCGCGGGGCGTCCATGAGCATCCCTCAAGTGATCGATGCGCACCAGCGCGATCTCGGCGGCTTTGTCGTGCGTCGCGTGCTGCCCGCCGCCGAGCGGCAGATGGTTGGGCCGTTCATTTTTTTCGATCACCTCGGCCCGACGAAATTCGCGCCGGGCCGTGGGATCGATGTGAGGCCGCATCCGCACATCGCTCTGGCGACGGTGACGTATCTTTTCGCGGGCTCCCTGGGGCACCGCGACAGCCTGGGTACGGTGCGGGAGATTCGCCCCGGAGATGTGAATTGGATGTCGGCAGGGCGCGGCATTGTGCACTCCGAGCGCACGCCGCAGGCGGCACGCCTGCAGGGCGAGCATGCTCACGGTATTCAGAGCTGGGTGGCGCTGCCCGATGGCCACGAGGATGCAGAGCCGTCCTTTGTGCACTATCCAGCGACCGCTCTGCCGACCCGGGTGGTCGACGGCATTGCGTTGACAGTTATTGCCGGCGAAGCCTTTGGACTGATCTCACCGGTTGCCACGGTTTGGCCGACGATCTATGCACATGCGCAAATCGCACACGGCGCCACGCTCGAGACGCAGCCTGACGATGCGGAGCTGGCGGTGTACGTGGTGCAGGGAGAGATCTTGATCGGCGAGACCCGGGTAACACCTGGGCAGTTGGCCGTGCTTGAGCCGGTGGCGACGATCAAGCTGCACGCATTGGCCGACAGCCGCGTGATGTTGCTGGGCGGCAAGAAGTTTCCCACTGCGCGCCATATCTGGTGGAATTTCGTCAGCTCCACCAAAGAACGCATGGAGCAGGCCAAGGATCGCTGGGAACGGGGCCAATTTCCCATGGTGCCCGGGGAAACCGAGCTCATGCCATTGCCGAATTATTGAATATTAAGGAGCCTTTATGAGCGACAAAACCGCCGCTGTTCATTGGGAAGGTGCGGGCAAGAAAGGGGTCGGCAAGATCAGCACCCAGACCGCTGCCCTAAAGTCGTATCCCTACGGCTACGGCAGCCGATTCGAGGATGACCGCCGCGGCACGAATCCCGAGGAACTATTGGCGGCCGCGCATGCGGCCTGCTTTACCATGGCATTCTCGTTCGCGTGCGACGCGGCGGGATTTGCGACGTCGTCCGTCGATACTCAGGCCGCCGTAAGGCTGGTGATGAAGGACGGCGGGTTCTTGATCGACCGCATCGCCCTGCGGTTGGAAGCGATTGTGCCGGGCATGGACGAGCCGACGTTTCAAAAAATCGCGGCGGGCGCGAAACAACAGTGTCCCCTATCGAAGGCTTTGGCGGCCGTGCCTGAGATCACATTGACGGCGGTGTTGCACCCATAGTGACGGCGGCTATTCGCCGGCGGGCCGGCGCAAGGCCAGCATCAGTGCGCCGATCCATGCCAGGGTCGATAATAGAAACGTAATCATGACCACGGCAAACATCTGACCCGACAGATGCGCAGGCTGCGTCCGATTGGCGAGCAGTACGAGCCAATGCGCGCAGCATGTTAGGGCGACCAGCAGCGAGCCGAACCAAATGCCATGTGCAATCAGGAAGGCGCGGGTGTGATCGAGCCGTTCCGGAGCCAGCCAGTAGTCCCGGTTCGGCAATTTCATCTGGGTGGCGCGCGAGTAGACCGCGGTCAGGAGACTCACCACGGCAATGGGCAGTCCCAAGGCCAGGCACAGCATAAATCGAATATAGCCGCTGTGGGACATGTAGGCATTGGGCTGGCCCGAGGCATCGAAGTGCGAGGCCACGGTCGGCGGCAGTTCCGATGCCGTACCGATCACGAAACTAACCCCCGACACCAGCAAGATGAAGAACACCCACCAAGTCAATGGGTGGGAATGCCGGGCGGACTGCGCAGTTTTCATGGCGTTCGCCATAACGCTGGAAAGAGCGAGTGGTGCATGGGTGCGCCCGCCGCCAGTTCTTCGCGCAAACCTGGAAATTCCGGCGAGGTGCGCCAGCGACGCGGCGCGTGCGTCACATCGTCGCCGAGAAAGCGAACCGAGAAAACGCGGCGGCGATGCGTGCCGGATACGCCGCTGGATGCATGCAAGGTCAGCATGTGAAAACACACGGCGTCCCCCGGCTGCAAATCCCAGCCGAGAATAGGGTACGCGCTCCGGTCCGCCTCGATGTTCGGCAAATCCGCGAGGCTGCCTTCGGGAAACCATTGGGCTTGGGCGTCCATGAAGGAGCGTGGCATCAGCCACGGCCCCAGATGCGATCCGGCGACGAGTTCCAACGTCGATTCGCGGCTCACTGGGTCCACCGGTATCCAAAAACTGATGTTCTGCCGCCCGTCGATGTTGTAGTACGGCTGATCCTGATGCCATGGTGTCGCCGCCCGGGTGCCCCGCTCCTTGGTCAGCATGTGGTCGTGATACAGGCGTGCGGTGCCACTGCGCATCAGTCGTCCGGCGGCCTCCGGCAATGCCGAGTCGAAGATGAAGCGCCGGTATCCAGGATTTTCCTGCCAGTTGCAGAAATCCTCGACGAAATACCCCGGATCGTCCGGGCTGCTGGCCACCTTGGCGCGCGGGCTGAGATGCGCGAGATTCTCGTCGATGGCAGCGCGCAACGCCGTTATTTCTTCCGGCCGGAACAATTGACGCAGGCACACGGCGCCGTCACGTTGGAACTGCTCGATGACGGCTTCATCAATCATGGCAACAACGCGTTGACGATTTCTTCAAGCAGCGCGGACCCTCGGTAAGCAAATCCGGTGTAGATCTGAAGGAGGTTGGCGCCCGCACTCAGCGTCGCCCGGGCATGGTCGGCACTTACAATACCGCCAACGCCGATCAGGGGAAAGTTCGCTCCCAGTTCCGCGCGCAGCTGTGAAATCACGCTCAGCGACAAGGGATGCAGAGGCGCGCCGCTCAGGCCGCCCTTCTCCGCGGCGCTCGGGGAGTCGGCTACCCCGCGTCGCCCTATTGAGGTGTTCGTTGCAATGACCCCGTCAACCGCGAGCGCGCGCAGATCTTGCGCCAATGCACGGATCTGTTCCGGATCGAGGTCCGGAGCTACCTTGACCAGCAGCGGTACTTTCCTGCCGTGACGCTCCTGCAGGACTCCGCGTTCTTCGAACAGTGCGCCGATGATTCTTTCAAGTCCGTCGCGGCCTTGCAGCTCACGCAGCCTGACGGTGTTGGGCGAGGAGACGTTGACGGCGACGTAGTCCGCGAAGGCATATACCTTGCGCAGGCATATCACGTAGTCGTCCTGAGCATTCTCGAGCGGGGTATCGAAGTTCTTGCCGATGCTGACACCGCGGATGCCGGCGAAGCGGCTGCGGGAAACTTGCGCGACTAGATGATCGACACCCTTGTTATTGAAGCCCATCCGATTGATGAGGGCGCCCGCCTCGGAAATTCTGAACATGCGAGGTTTGGGGTTGCCCGTTTGCGGCCTCGGTGTGACGGTGCCCAGCTCTATATGACTGAAACCAAGGGCGCCCAGCGCGTCCAAGTAGTCGCCGTTCTTGTCGAAGCCGGCGGCAAGACCAATGGGATGCGCGAACTCCAACCCCATGCATCGAACCGCCAAGGCCGCGGGAAAATTCTGTGCCGGCCAGAATGGGCGCAGCCAGCGTAGAGCGGACAACCCGACCCCGTGAGCTAATTCCGGATCCAAGCGCCTGAGAACCGGCAGGGAAGCACGCGCAATGGCAGATACTGCGTTGCGCCTCACGTCATTGCCTTGGGCAAAATATCCGGCAATGCGGCGAGGATCTGCGGACTCGGCATTCCCGGTTCGATCGGTGCCTGACGAATGGCGGCCACGAGAGTCGCAATGCCTTGAGCCGCGTGCCAGGCCGTGTGCGGATGCATGGATTGAAAGTTGTTGGTGCCGAGCATTAGCATGACCAGCGCCAAGGGAGAATTGACCTCGATGCGTTGCGCGAGCCCGTCAAGACCGTTGCGCCCGGATTTGAACGGATCTTCCCACACGGTACGACGGCCATTCAGGAAGTCCTCGATGACGCGCACACTGTGGCGCTGTTCCGTCAATGTGATTTCCATCACGCCCGGCCAGCGCGCCTCGAAGGCGAGGCGCTTGCGCGTGGCGGGAATGATTCCCCACGCGAGTGAGTCGGAATAAACGAGGACCTGCTGCAAAGATTGGGGTCTCGAGCCGCTATTTTTTAACAGCCACCGGCGACGGCGCGTAGTGCACGTGAGCGATTTTCCAGCCGCCCGCGGTCTTGAACCACACATCGCTTTCTTGGTAAACCTCATCGGCCACTTTTCTGTCCGGACTTTGGGTCTTGATGTGCAAAAGGTAGCTGGCCACGGCGGCGTCGCCCTGCGGGCTGAAATGGATGTGCATGTCGGATACGGCGCCGGACTGAATCTTGCCGCCGGATTTGAGAAATTCGCCCCACTCCTTCTTGTAACCCGGTATATCGGTGCGGCCTTCCGGAAACCAAAGCACGGCGTCATCGGCGTAGAAGGCGAAGTACTTGTCGAAGTCGTTCGCGATATAGGCCGCATTGAAATCCGTTTCCAGCTTGTCGATATCGGCCTTCGGGCCCGCAGCGGCAATGGTGGACAATCCGGCCAAGAGCAGGGCGCAGGGGAGGAGAGCGGATAATTTCATGAGTAAGCCTTGATTGTTGGTTTGCCAAGCGGCCGCCGCACATTATAAACGACATCCAAACTTGCGCGTTCTTTGCACAGCGAGGCTCAGATGTATGCCCATGCGGCAAGCGCTCCCAAGTAGAAGCACGCCTCAGTCAGTTGTTGAACCAGGTTGAAGTCCACGCCTGTGCCGGCGGGGCGATTGCGCCTGGCATAGGCTGCAGTTGCCTGGCGTGCCGCTATGGCTGCGACCAATCCGATGAGTCCGGGCAGGCCGATCAGCGCAGCCGGCGCGAAGCCGAGCAGCAGGGCGACCCCTAAGTCGCTTTGCGAAACCTGGCGCGGTGCGGAAGTGGAGGTTGTTGCGCGCACTGAAACGACGAGGGACCGGCTGGCAGCCTGTCCGGCGATCATGATCAAGCCGAGTGCGACGTTTCCAGGCAGCGCAAAGGGCATGTTAGCGGCCGACAGCGCCATCAATGCGTTGTACCTCACCAGGACCATGAACACGCGCACCATGCTCGAATCCGCCGCGCGCGGACTGTCGCCCATCCGCGGCCAACTGCAGAGCAGTTCGGTCGTGACCATGGCCATGACCACTGCAACACTGGTAGGCCATATCTGCGCGCTGAGCCAGTAGGCCGCACCGGCCAACGCGCCCACCAAGACGCCCCATAAGGGCGTGTAGCGCGGCGCCGTTATCCGGGAGCGCCGCTGGTTGTTCAAGCGCGCTTACGCACGGCCGGCTGCGCCAGAGTGGAGCGCAAATAATGGCCGGTGTAGGACGACTTGTTCGCCGCTATCTGCTCCGGCGTCCCGGCAGCGATGATGCGGCCGCCGCCGTCGCCTCCCTCCGGTCCCAAATCCACCACCCAGTCGGCGGTCTTGATCACATCGAGATTGTGCTCGATCACGATGACGGTATTGCCTTCATCGCGCAGGCGCTGCAGCACCGCGAGCAACTGAGCAATGTCCGCGAAATGCAGGCCCGTGGTCGGCTCATCGAGAATGTACAGGGTACGGCCCGTGGCCCGCTTCGAGAGCTCTTTGGCGAGTTTGACGCGCTGCGCTTCGCCGCCCGAGAGCGTGGTGGCGCTTTGGCCGAGGCGGACGTAGGACAGCCCCACATCCAGCAGAGTTTGCAGTTTGGGCTGCACGGTCGGCACGGCGGCGAAGAACGGCAACGCATCCTCGACCGTGAGATCGAGAATTTCCTGGATGTTCTTGCCTTTGAAGCGGATCTCCAGGGTCTCGCGATTGTAGCGTTTGCCCTTGCAGACATCGCAGGGCACATAGACGTCGGCGAGAAAATGCATTTCCACCTTGATCACGCCGTCGCCCTGGCAGGCCTCGCAGCGCCCGCCCTTCACATTGAAGCTGAAGCGTCCCGCTTCATAGCCGCGCGCCCGCGATTCCGGAACGGAGGCGAAGATCTCCCTGATTGGCGCGAACAGGCCCGTGTAAGTGGCCGGATTCGACCGCGGCGTGCGCCCGATCGGACTTTGGTCGATCTCTATGACGCGGTCGATGTGCTCCAGTCCTTCGATGCGATCGAAATGCGCGGTTCCGGCGGAAGCGTGGTTGAACTGAGTCGCCACCGCGCGGAACAATGTGTCGTTGACCAGGGTCGATTTGCCGGAGCCCGATACTCCGGTGACGCAGGTCAGCAAGCCGAGCGGGAATTCGGCCGTCACTTTTTTCAAATTGTTGGCCGTGGCGCCGATGACGCGCAGCATGCGCGCGGGATTCGGCGCATTGCGCTTCGCCGGAATTTCTATGCGCAGCCGGCCGCTCAGATATTGTCCGGTGATCGAATCGGGATGGGCGGCAACCTCAGCGGCCGTGCCCTGCGCCACGATGGCGCCGCCATGGACCCCCGCGCCCGGACCCAAGTCCACGACATGATCGGCCTGGCGGATGGCGTCCTCATCGTGTTCGACCACGATGACGGTGTTGCCGAGGTCGCGCAGATTCACGAGGGTGTCGAGCAGGCGTTGATTGTCCCGTTGGTGCAGGCCAATCGACGGTTCATCGAGAATGTACATGACACCGACCAGCCCGGAACCGATTTGACTGGCGAGACGGATGCGCTGTGCTTCGCCGCCGGACAAGGTATCGGCGCTGCGGTTCAAGGTGAGATACCCGAGTCCCACATTGCCCAGGAATCCCAGGCGATCGCCGATCTCCTTGACGATTTTGACTGCGATTTCACCGCGCCAGCCCGGTAATTTCAGCTGGCCGAAGAATTCCAGGGCTCGCTCCACCGACAGAGACGATACTTCGGGGACTCCTTTGCCGTCGACGAAGACGTTTCTGGCGGCTCGATTGAGCCGGGTTCCCTGACATTCCGGGCAGGCTCGAGAAGACCGGTATTTCGCCAACTCCTCACGCACGGTAGCGGATTCCGTTTCCTTGTAGCGCCGCTCCAAATTATTGACGATGCCTTCGAAGGCGTGTTTTCGCTTGACCGTGCCGCCCTTGCCGTCGAGGTATTTGAATTCTATTTCGACGTCATCGCTGCCGAACAGCACCAAGTTTTTGATCGGCTGCGGCAGGCTCTCGAAAGGCGCCTCGATGTCGAACTTGGTGTACCGCGCCAGTGACTGGATCAGCTGAAAATAATAGGCGTTGCGCCGATCCCAGCCGCGCACCGCGCCGCCGGCGAGCGACAAGTGCGGATTCGCGACGATTTTCTCCGGATCGAAAAAATCCTGGGTGCCAAGGCCGTCGCAGGCCGGGCACGCACCGATCGGGCTGTTGAAGGAAAACAGACGCGGCTCGAGTTCGCTGAGCGAATAATTACAGATGGGGCAGGCGAACTTGTTCGAAAACACGAGCTCGGCGCGCTCCGGTTCGTCCATGAAAGCGATGCGCGCCACGCCTTGCCCCAGCCGTAATGCGGTTTCAAAGGATTCGGCCAGTCGCTGACTCAAGTCGGGGCGCACTTTGAAGCGGTCGACGATGGCCTCGACGGTGTGCTTGCGGCGCACGTCGAGCTTCGGCGCCTGATCTAGTTCGACCACCTTGCCGTCGATGCGCGCGCGCACGAAGCCGCCCGCCTGCAACTCCTCGATGAGCTCGGCGTGCTCGCCCTTGCGCTCGGCGATCGCCGGCGCGAGCAACATCAGCGCCGTGCCTTCGGGATGCTGTAGAACGGCGTCGACCATTTGACTGACGGTTTGCGCGGCCAGGTCGATGTGGTGATCCGGGCAGCGCGGAGTACCGGCACGGGCGTACAACAAGCGCAGATAGTCGTAGATTTCGGTGACCGTACCCACTGTGGAACGCGGATTGTGCGACGTCGATTTCTGCTCGATCGAGATGGCGGGCGACAATCCCTCGATGGTGTCTATGTCCGGCTTCTCCATCATCGACAGGAACTGCCGTGCATAGGTCGAGAGCGACTCGACATAGCGGCGCTGGCCCTCGGCGTATATGGTGTCGAAGGCGAGTGAGGACTTGCCGGAACCTGAAAGGCCGGTGAATACGATCAAACGATCCCGAGGCAGGTCGAGATCGATATTCTTCAGGTTGTGGGTCCGGGCACCCCGGATGCGGATATTTTGCATGTAACCAACTACTATACCCGCCGAGTCAAGGTCGGGTAAAACCGCACCAAAAAGGGGTTGCAGAGGCCGGGCTCTATGCGGATTTCCGCATGAACGCGGGGCTCAGGCCAGGTATTGGGGCGCGCCCCTGCGTGTACAATGCCGTCCATTCAATCGTTTCCGGGGGTAGGACATGGCGCGCGGTGTAAACAAGGTCATTCTGGTCGGTAATCTCGGCGCGGACCCGGAAACTCGTTCCATGCCGAGCGGCATGACGGTCACCAATATCCGCATCGCCACCAGCGAGTCCTGGAAGGATAAGGCCTCGGGCGCTCAGCAAGAACGCACGGAATGGCACAACATCGCCCTATTCGGACGTTTGGGCGAAATCGCTGCGGAATACCTGCGTAAGGGCTCTCAGGTGTTCGTTGAAGGCAAATTGCGCACCCGAAAGTGGCAGGACAAAACAGGCAATGACCGGTTCACCACCGAGATCATCGCGGACAATATGCAAATGCTGGGCGGCCGCGCCGGCGGTGGTGGCGGCGGGGCTGGCGCAGACCGCAGTGCCGGCGGCAGTGCACCGCCGCGGGACGACTATGACCAGTCCTCGGCCCCGGCGCCGGCGGGCGGCAAAGAGGATTTCGACGACGATATCCCGTTCTAGAGCAACGTGCTGGAGTTCGGGGAACGTCTTCCGCTCAAACCGCAACCTCTGACCCCTCTTTCGGCAAGGTCACGCTGTTCCGCGCTGCGCGTCGTCATTTGACCGTTCTTGGCCTTAAGATCTGCTGGTGCGAACAACCATTCGGAGTGTCAGTTATGCAGGCACAGGCCTTTACGGCGTCGGGATCCAGACAGGTCAGGGACAGCCTCGGCGTCCGAACTACCCTGGGGACCTGGGTCAAGGCCATCTGTCGCGCACTGGACGCCGCCGGATGCCTCCGGCCAAGATCGAGGATTTCCACACCCTGCTGCGTGCACCGCTCCACTTCGGCGCGCAGCAGACTCGCCTGGTGTTCGATTGCCAGGCCATTGAACGCCCCTTGGATGGAGGCAATCCCGAATTGGCGCGGCACAACGATGCCATTGCGGTTCAGTATCTATCGCAGATGGAGCGAGAGAATATTCAATGGCGGGTCCGTGAATTGCTGACACGCAGGCTTGCTCTCGGCGAACCCTCTCAGAAGGACGTTGCGGAACTCCTCAACATGAGCGCGCGCACGCTGCAGCGTAAGTTGGGCGACCTCGGCATCACCTACAAGGAGATGTTGGATGAAACCTACCGCCTGCTGGCTTTGTCCTACCTGAGCGCGCCGCGCCACTCGGTCAGCGACGTGACCTAGCTTAGCGTCGACTACCCGGATGGACCGCGGCGGCTTTCAGCCGGCCGTGCCCAGGGACGTTTCCAGCTCACCGGCGAGCGCGATGAGCCTAGGTCTGACGCTCTCCAGCAGGAACTCCTTCGACACCATGTAGGCCGGCGCGCCGCAGTTAATGGCCATCGGCGGCAGTCCGCCCCCGGGCTTTACCGGAACGGCGATGGCGTTGACTTCCTTCTGCCAATCGCCGAACGAACAACAGACACCCAAATCGTGGATGTCGCGCAACGCCTTGGCGACACCGCGCTGCACCTCGGGCCAACGGTCGGCGGCGGTCAGCTCGCGCACCCGCTGCAAGATCTCGTTCCGTTCGTTCTCGGCCACAGCGGTGAGATATGCACGCCCCATGGCCGACGTGGCTATTTGAATTCGCGCCCCGCTTTCTAAGCTGAGCGTGACCGCTGCCGAGCCGCGTGCCGTGTCGATGTAAATCATCGACAGTCGATCCCGGCTGCCGAGACTGACCGTACAGCGGCCGAATTCCGCCAGCTGCTGCATCAGCGGTTGAGCCAGCTTGCGGATATCGAGTCGCGAGAGCACGGCACTGCCCAAGCTCAGGGTCGCGGTGCCCAGGGCGTATTTGGCGCTGTCCTCGACATAGACCAGGTAGCCAAGCGTCGTCAGCGTGTGCGTGAGCCGGGATACGGTGGATTTGGCCAAGCCGCACCGATGCGCGATCTCTTGATTGCCCAGCATGCGATCGCCGTGGCGAAAGCTGGCCAGCACATCGAGCCCGCGTGCCAGCGCCGTGACGAAATGGCGATCGGTTTTGGTGGGCTGAGTCCTTTGGGGTTTATTCATTGACAAGCTCCTACACCGTTACGCATAATTTTGCTTTATTGCGGAATCTAATTCTGTAGTGCAGAACAAGAGAAGTCCAACACCATGACTCCCCACTGCGCCCATGCGCCTTGAATTTACCGACGAAGAGCTGTCGTTCCGGGAGGAAGTGCGTGATTTCCTTGGCAAGCAACTTTCGGCGGAAATCAGGGACAAGGTACTGAATGGCTACGAATTGGGGCGCGAGGATCACCTGCAATGGCAGCGCCGCCTGCATGAGCGTGGCTGGGGCGGCATGGGATGGCCGGTGGAGTTCGGCGGCGCGGGCTGGAACTCTGTGCAGCAATATATTTTCGAAGAGGAATCGGCGCTGGCCGGCGCTCCGCGCCTGATTCCGTTCGGTACAAAAATGGTCGCGCCCGTCATCATGGCCTTCGGCACCGCCGCCCAGCAGCAGCGATTCCTGCCGAAGATCAGCGCCGGAGAGGAGTGGTGGTGCCAGGGGTACTCGGAGCCCGGCGCCGGTTCGGACTTGGCGTCATTGAAAACCCGTGCCGTGCGCGAAGGCGATCATTACATCGTCGACGGCCAGAAGACCTGGAATACTCTCGGACAGTACGCCGATTGGATTTTCTGTCTGGTGCGCACCGACAGCCAGGCAAAACAGCAATCCGGCATCACTTTTATATTGATCGATATGAAGAGTCCCGGCATTACGCTGCGGCCCATTACCCTATTGGACGGCGGGCGCGAAGTGAACGAGGTGTGGTTCGAGAACGTGCGCGTGCCGGTCGAGAACCGCATCGGCGAGGAGAACCGCGGCTGGACCTATGCCAAATTTCTGCTCGGCCACGAGCGCACCAACATTGCCGGCATCGGAATCGCCAAGCGCGAACTGCAGCGGCTGAAGCGCGTCGCGGCGAGTGAACGCTTGAACGGGCGCCCGTTGATCGAGGATCCTCTGTTCGCCGCGCAAATTGCCCAGGTGGAAATCGAGTTGTGGGCATTGGAGATCACCAACCTTCGCGTCCTGTCCGCCGAGCGACGCTCGGCGGCGGCGGGTCCCGACGCCTCGATTCTCAAAATCCGCGGGACGGAGATTCACCAAAGCATCTCTGAACTTCTGATGCGCGCGGTCGGACCGTATGCACTGCCGTCGCGACGCGAGGCGATGGAGGCAGGCTGGCAATTCGACCCCACGCGCGAGCCACCGGGACCACGCTACGCGGCCACTTTGGCGGCCGCATATTTCAATCAGCGCAAGCTGTCGATTTTCGGCGGCACCAATGAAATTCAGAAAAACATCATCGCTAAGATGATTGTCGGTCTGTAGGAGTATTCCTTGAACTTCGACTTCAGCGACGAACAGCGGCAATTGCACGACGTCGTTGAACGCTATCTCGGCGAGCAATACGATTTTAATCGCTTCAAAGCGATCAATGGCTCGGCCACGGGCTGGGACCCGACGATCTGGCGCGCGCTTGCGGATTTGGGGGTGCTGGGAATCACGGTGCCGGAGGAGCAGGGCGGCTTGGGTTTCGGACCGTTGGAAACGCTGGCCATGATGGGCGACTGCGGCCGCAGTCTGCTGCTTGAACCCATGCTGAGCAGCGCCGTGATTGCTACGGCGGCATTGCGTCCGTTCGCCGTACAGGCGTTGGCCGGCGAGCTGCTGAGCAAGATGGCCGCGGGCGAAAAAATTGCCGTGCTGGCGCATTTCGACAGCGGTGCGCGCTTCGAGAGCCAATTCGTGACCACTCGGGCCGTGCGTGCCGGCGCGAACTATCGGCTCGACGGACACAAAGGCGTCGTGATGCACGCCGCTGCGGCCGATACTTTGCTGGTCTCAGCGCGCACCTCCGGTGACACCGGCGATGCGCAGGGCGTGTCCCTGTTCTTGGTGCCGCGAACGACGCCGGGCGTAATTCTCGATTCCTACGCGACCGTCGATGGCCAGCGGGCCGCCGATGTGTACTTAACCGGGGTCGAGGTGGGGGCCGGCAGCCGGCTCGGAGAGGAAGGAAGGGCGCTGGCGGCGATCGAGGCGGCCCTCGACATCGGGCTCGCTGGATTATGCGCCGATGCGGTGGGCGTCATGCAGGCGTTGCTGGATGCCACTATCGATTATGTGCGCCAGCGTCAGCAGTTTGGTCAGCCCATCGGCCGATTCCAGGCCTTGCAGCATCGTATCGCGGACATGCTGGTGCATCTCGAACAGGCACGCTCCATGAGCTATCTAGCCGCGTTGCGGTGTACGGATGAGGATGTCGGCGAACGCCGCAAGGCATTGTCGGCGGCCAAGGCGGTGATCGGACAGGCGGGACGATTCGTCGGCCAGCAAGCCGTGCAGCTGCACGGCGGCATGGGGATGACCGATGAGCTGAAAGTGAGCCACTTATTCAAACGACTCACCGCCGCTCAATTGATGTTCGGCGACAGCGACGCTCATCTGCAGCGCTACGCGGCGCTCACACGCACATGAGCCTGCGGACCAGGGCGGTGGTTGCGCGCGTGATCGGCGAGCCGCCGGCGGTCGAAGAGATTGAAATCGAAGCGCCGCGCCACGGCGAGGCAAGCATCCGGCTGGCCGCCTGCGGCGTATGCCATAGCGACTTGTCGGCAACCAATGGGACGATTCCGTATCCCCTGCCCCTGGTACTCGGTCATGAAGGAGCGGGCGTCGTCACCTCGATCGGTGATGGTGTCAGCCGATTTGCGGTCGGAGATCATGTGGTCAGTTCCTTCGTCAGCATGTGCGGCCGCTGCCACTACTGTCAGACCGGCCGTCCACAATTGTGCGTGCAGTCTCTGCAGGCCCTATACACGCTGCCGGACGGTACGGTGCGCACCCACGATTCCACGGGGCAGCCGCTCAATGTGTTTTGCGGCTGCGGTGTCATGGCCGAATTTGCCACCGTGCATACCGACAATCTGATCAAGATCGATAAGCAGATGCCGCTGGATCGCGCCGCGCTGATTGGCTGCGGCGTCATGACGGGAGTTGGCGCGGCGGTCAACACCGCGCGGGTGGAAGCGGGCTCAGTGGCGGTGGTGTTCGGTTGCGGCGGCGTCGGTCTCAACGCCATTCAAGGCTGCGCCATTGCCGGCGCGGGCATGATAGTGGCCGTCGACACCAGCGACATCAAACTAGACCTGGCCAAGAAATTCGGCGCGACTCACGTTTTTAATGTGAGCGGTCAGGAAAACGTCGGCAAGTCGTTATACAAATTGACCGGCGGCGGCGCGGATTACGCCTTCGATTGCGTGGGCTTGGGGAGAATCTCCGAACAAGCCTGGGGAATCCTGCGGCGCGGCGGTACGGCGGTCATCGTCGGCATTGCCGGCGCCAAGGATCAAATCACTTTGAACGCCCAACAGGTGGCGCTCAGCGAGAAGACCTTGACCGGGAGCTACTATGGATCAGCGCGGCCGAGTCAGGACTTCCCCCGCTTGATCGGTTTGTACCGCGGTGGGAAGCTGAAGCTCGACGAATTGATCACACGCAGGTACTCCATCGACGAGGCGCCTCAGGCATTTGCCGACCTCGCTCAGGGGCGCGAGGGCCGAGGCGTGATTGTTTTCGACACCGCCTAGGAGCCATGTCGATCTAATCATCTTGAATATTGCCGTGTCCGTGAGACGATACTTCTCCGGGCAGCGCACTGCACTAACAATCCTAGATAAAACTCTGGGAAATCAATGTCTCACGTGGTTGGTACGATAAAATTATCTCTGCAGACCTCTTTAACGTACACTTTCTCATGAGCAATGTACTCGTCGGGTACGCCGGCAGGCCGACCGATAAGCAGGATATGGCAGCGCAGCGGAGCGCGCTGATCGAACTCGGGGTGGCCCTGAACCGGATTTACACCAATTTTAGCCTGTCTGGTACGAATCCCCTGTGACCCGGATTCGAGCAGCCTCTTGCCGTGGTGCGCTGCGGCAACACTTACGTGGTTCCAAAACTCGACCGACTAGTGGCGCGAGTGAACTTGGTTCTCGGCGCGAGTAGACGGGCGTCGCTATGATCCCATCCCCATGAGTCATCTGAATGAAATCGCACCGAGCCCCGTCGCAAGCCGCTGGCTGAGCGCTCTGTCGCTTGGCATCATAGTCGTCTACGCAATATTCTTCGTTCTTTTCTTTGGTCGAACCGGCCCGAAAGACGGCGACCAGTATCTGGTATTCCATAGCCTGCAGTACTGGAACGCCTCCATGTTTGGCATGGCCAAACAATGGACGCCCCTGATGTGTGCCGGGTTATCGATGGCCGCCGAACCGCAGGTGCCGTTCATGTCGCTCAGCATGGCCTTGAGCTATGCATTGGGACCCTTGTGGGGAATAAGGCTGGCGACAGCCATTTACCTGTTGGTCGGGTGGGTGGGGGCCTATCTCTACGCGGGTTTATGGCTTCGATTCAGTTCGCAGCGTTCGCTGGCGGCCGCGCTTTTTATTGGTAACGGATTCTTCATCTGTCGATTGGGCTTTGGACATTTCGATTTTGTGCCTTTCTTAATATTGCCGTTGATGCTCTGGGCGCTGCACCGGGGCACCGAACGGCGATCGCCGGAGCGCGGCCTCGTCAAGTTGAATCGCATGGGCCTGCTCGTGATGTTGATGGGAGCCTCGATTTCGTTGGCCATTGACGGCTCACCCGTGGCAATAATCCATCTATTGGTATGGATCGGGCTGTATGCACTCGTTCTGGCAATTACCGCGCGTTCGGCTTTGCCGGTCTTGATTTTCGGTGGCGCCGTCGCCATCGCCGTTGTGCTGGACGCCGGATATTTATGGCCCATGCTGCAATCGCAGGCCGCATTTCCCCGTCTCACGCCGGATCGATTCACCAGTGTGTTGTCGTTTTTGTGGTTCGCGCTGTTGCCTCTGCGCGGAAAAGTACTGCCCGCAAATGGCAATGGTCACGAACTCAGTGTGTTTGTGGGTCCCGTACTCGCGTTCCTTTTGTGGCGCTACCGTCACTGGCTCGCCGCCACTTTGCCGAACACGATGAAGCGTCCCCTGCTCGTGGTCAGTTTGGTGAGCATAGTGCTGGGGATGGGCAGCCTGAAGGTTTTGCATGTGCCGATATGGTTGAGTCCTTTCGATGCCTTGCGCCCGCTCCCCGGCTTCCGTTCCATCGGTGTCACCGGTCGTTACTGGGGATTCCTGGCGCTGCCGCTGAGCCTGCTTGGTGCCGGGGCACTGTGGAAATACGCGACGGAGACTCCACCGGGCTGGCGCTTGCACGCCTGCTTTGCCGTTGTCTTGGCGCTGCAGCTCGGCTTCCAGATCAATACCTTGTCCGTACCTTGGCTGCATGCGCCGCGCTATCGCTCTGCCGTACCTAGCGACTATTTTCGGCGAGGACCCGAAACCATCGAATACGTCGCCACTCAAGATCGCTACCTGCAGGGCGAGCTCATGGCGCCGACACGAGGCGTGAGCGACTGCTACGACATGGACGATTTCACGCACGCTGACATCGGCCCAGGGAACGCGCTAATCAAACGTGTTCTGCAGGACGGAAAGCCTGTGGTGGCGCCGCTGACAATGCGCGCTACGTTTTCAACGTGGAGTCATATTCGTCTCGGAATCGACTGTCGTTCCGAGAGCGCCGCCTCCTGCATGGATGCACCGGCCCGCATGCAAATGGAATTGCGCCAGGCCTTCCATCCGTTGTGGCAGGCTCCGGGGTGCACCACTTCTGCCAGCGCACACGGCAATATGATCGTGGATTGTCCGGTTGCGCGATTGCGCGAAGGCCCGATTGAATTGAATTTTGACGACACCACGAGCGATTACGCAGCCCATATTTCGACCACCGCGTGGAAAATCTGGTTGTTTTTGATCGGATTTCTCGTGCTGATCCGCCATCAGGGCAAGAACCGCTCGCTGCGAGCATTGGACTCTGTGACCGTTTGAGAGATCCCTTGCCACACCATAATTCCGAGATGGGGTGAGCTGTGGGATGCTCGGTCATGACTCCCGAAGACCGTCACGACAAATTCCAACTGCCAGCGTTTGCAAAAGTATTTTTTCGCCGAGCCCAATGCAGGTAACGGGTCGACCTGAATGCAACCTTAACGGCAGACGAAAACCTCACGGCTGGCAGGCACTGACATTTGTTGTAAAAAGTGCGCGTGTATCAAGGCCGGAATCTCCACACCGTGTGTTTGCGCCAACGGATTTTAGAATGTCATGTAGTTGCAACAAAGCCTCCTCAATATCTTCGCCCGCCTTGACTGTCTCTTACATGTCGTGGGATGCCGAGCGCGCGGAGAACTGCCTTGAAATACACAAAATTGCAGATTGCTTTGTTGCTGATATTTTCCACCCAAGGGTTCTTCGCGAACGCATTCGCGGAGTCTGCGACCAGTGTTGCAGCGGCGGATACCGGTGCCGATGCGGCGGACACCGGAATCGATTCGATCAATCGACCCATGCACGAGATCGTCGTAACCGCACAGCGCACGACCATCGAGTTGGCGCGTGCCGGCCAGAAAGACGCCGAGAATATAGTCAACGTGTTGTCTTACGAAGAGATGCGCAAGCTTCCGGTGATCAACAGCGGCGATGCAGTGCGCTCGATACCCGGAATCCAGCTCGAGTCGGATACCGGCGAGGGCCGCTTCGTCAACATTCGCGGATTGGATTCGGATTTATCCAGCACGACGTTCGGCGGCGTTCGCTTGCCGCCGACCGACGTGACCACGAGTCCCTACGGCGGCAGCCGCGCGGTGTCCTTCGATGCGCTCCCCTCCGAAATGATCGGTGCGGTCACCGTAACCAAGACCAATCGTCCTGAGCAGGAAGCGGAGGCCTTGGGTGGCACGATTGAGATCACCCCGAAAACCGTCCCGCTGAGCGGCAAGCCATGTTTCGGCGACGTGCGAGTCGGCAGCGGATACGAGCCCTTGCGCGGGACCCACATCCAGGATACAGCGGCGACTTTTGGCGGCCGCTTCGGTGCCAAGGGCAGCGACTACACGCCCTTCAGCGCCATCGCCGTATTTTCCTATTACAAAGACGCTCGCGGCGTGGACGACCTCGAGGAAACGTACGTTGATTCGTCCGGCATTCCGAACAAGGCGCAAAACTACTGGGAGCAGCGCTATTACCAGCAGCACAAGAAACGCCACGTCTACGGAGCTGAATTGGGCTACGCGCCGAACGGTGGCGGAAAATGGTTCTTACGCTACTACGATTTCGGCGTTGTGCAGGACTACAACCGCAACGCCTTGTATTTCCCGTTCAGCGGAAACCCCACGGTGAATCCCGACGGCAGCCTAACCGACACGACCGGCGTGGTCGGCGGCAATGCGCAGAAATATTATCGCAGCACCACGGAAACCTTCGACACGCGGCTGGCGCAGCTCGGAGGGCAGAACGATCTGGAATGGCTGAAGCTCGACTATTGGATTGCACACACCCAGGGGCTTTACAACAAGCCCTTTGATGAGATTCCGATCTGGACGCTGCCGGGCCCCACCACTCTTACGTACAACAACTCCAATTCGGACTTCCCGCGCATTGCCGTGACTGGGGGAGAAAGCCCCTACAACTACAGCGCCTATACGCTCGCGGCGTTCAGCAACAGCACCCAGAAGAGTGTCACTCGCGACTGGTCGGGAAAACTCAACGCGACGATTCCGACCCATTGGACCTCTTATCCTACGGAGGAATTGAAGTTCGGCTTGGGCGCTCGTAAGCGTGAATTCGACCAGAACGTGACGACCTACAATGCGACCACCGTGCCGGCGCTGCCGCTGATTCCGGCTTTGGTGGGCGGCGGTGTCGGCTACTACGGAAATCACTATGACATGGGACCGTTGATCGGCACGGGCTACGCCAGCAGCGCATTTGCCAACGGCACCGGCTTTGCGCATGACCCTCAAGCGGATCTGGCCAACGGCGCTCGCAGCAGCTACAACGTCAGAGAGGACGTTTACGCTGCGTATGGCCAGTACCAATTCGGCTTCGGCAAGCTAGGCATCTTTACCGGTGTGCGTGTCGAACAGACTCGCGAGACCTTCGATGCGTTTATTGTGAACGACTCAAATCAGATTGCACCGGTCTCGAGCTATCACAAATACACGGACGTGCTGCCGTCGCTGCAAACCCGCTATGAATTCACGTCCTCGCTCGTCGGGCGGGCGATCTATTCGGAGACGATCGGCAGACCCGGCTACAATCAGCAGAGCCCTGCGCTGCAGATCAACATCCCCGCGAACTTGGTGTCGCTCGGCAACCCCAATCTCAGTCCCACGCACTCGCACAATATCGATCTCTCGATCGAAGACTATCTGCCGCGCGCGGGAGTCCTGTCGTTCGGCGTTTTTTACAAGGATCTGAAAAACTATATCGTTCCGTTCCGCACCACTCAGACCTTCCCCAATACGGGCATCTTCGCCGGCCTGCAAGGAAACGTCCCGGTGATCACGTTTGAGAACGGTCCGGCCGCGCGCGCGCTGGGCTATGAGTTCAACGCCGAACGCCGATTCGTCGAGCTGCCGGGATTCTGGAGCGGTTTCGGCGCCTCAGCCAACTGGACCGGAGTCGATTCGAAAATCCAGATCCGTCCCGGCAATTATACGGCGCTGCCTTCCGCTGCCCACAACACCGGCAACGCGGCGATATTTTACGAGATGCCGCACGTTTTTGAGGCCCGCCTGGGCGCCAATTACATTTCGCGCAGCATCTTTGCCATCGGCGGCAGCTCGGCAACCGACACTTATTCGGATGCGCGCACCTCATTGGACTTCGGCTCGAACTACTTCGTCACCGACGCCGTCACGGTGTATTTCAACGCTAAGAATCTCACCAACACACCCCTCAAATATTCGGAAGCTGTGCCGGGTCGCCCCGTTCAGCGTGAGTTCTATATGCAAACCTACCAACTCGGCGTGGTGGTCACCTTTTGATTTGACGGCGGGGCGGACGGCGCAGTTCAGCGCCCGCCCCGCCGGATCGCCCGTACTCGCTTCATTTGCCGTCTGCGCCGGTGTTTCTGTCGCTTCCTTCAGAGCTGAAACCGCCGCGGCGCTAATCCGAACTGACGAGGAGGAGGTGGCGGGCGCCGCGGCTGGCGCCTGACTCGGCGAGGTCGCGGGGGCCTTCGTCCTCAATAGAACTCATTGCTCGCAGCTGGTCATCCCGCTCCACGACTATCGATCTGCTAACGTAAATACGAATAGCAATGATTCCGATTTACAAATAAGAATCATTCGTGTTTAATCCGGGGTATTCGCCTGCTTAAGGGTATGGACATGATTTCACGACAAGAACCCACCCGTTTCACCCGCTCGAGGATTGCCGTAGGCCTCTTGAGTGCCTTTTTCGCTGCCGCCCAAGCGCAGGCGATCACCGCCGACGAACTCGCCAAGAGAGTCGAGGAATTGGCGGCGCAGAACGCAGACCTGCAGGCGAAGGTGGAGAAGCTCGAAGCCGTTCAGAAGCAGCAATCCACCGAGGCAGAACGACACGCCAAAGCGGTAGAAGATGTGCCGCAGTTGGTCAAGACCGCTGCTGCAACGCCGGCCACATCGGCGCCGGCCCCCGTATCCGCCGCGGCCACCACGTTCGGCAGCTACGGTGAGATCGGCTACTCGCGCCCCTCCAAGGCACCACAAGACGCCTACGTGAATGTCGGGC
>JANYJY010000047.1 GCA_025358295.1 Gammaproteobacteria bacterium | reverse complement strand
GAGAGCGACCGCCTCCTTGGCGATGCGAACCTTTTCGGCGTGGTGCAGCGTGCGCTTCAACGCGATCGGGCGATCTTGGTCGTCACGGCTCAGAAGCGCGCCACCGTGGGTACGTTCCAGGGCCCCCATGGCTGCCAGAGCCGCAAGGTCATTGCGAACGGTGGCCGTCGAGGTGGCGAAGCTGCCCGCCAGTTCGTCGACGGTGACTCGCCCGTTCCTTGTGAGCAAATCCAAAATCTGATGCCGCCGTTCACCCACCAGCAGCCCGGTTCTGTGCTTGTTATCCACCTTGTGCGGCGATCTCTCGGCGACAGCGCCGGAGTTAGTCGGCTCCGCCGACACACGCGCCCGACGGTTGCGCTTAGCTGCAGTCATTTTTGTCTAATTCCTTGAACAAGCCACCCCCGCGATCGCTCAATCCTGGAACTTGTAAAGGGTAAAAGCAAATGCAAGAATATGAAAGCCCGCTCTTACCATATAATTGCATTTGTTATTTATTTGCGCGATTTCCTGTTGAAGTACGTGCATGGGCGAATGCCAGAACAATTTTAGTATGAAGCCCTAAGTTGTCCACAGCCGAATGAAGCCGTTGCTCGATCTCGTCCATTCGCACAAATCCGGCGAGTCGGTGGGAATCTACTCTGTTTGCTCCTCCCATCCGTTGGTGCTCGAAGCGACGCTGCGGCTCGCGCAGGAGGCCGGCAGCTATGCACTCATTGAAGCCACGTCCAATCAAGTCAATCAGGACGGCGGATACACCGGCATGGGCCCAACCGCATTTCTCGATTCCGCGTACCGGCTCGCCGCCAGGGTGGGGCTGCCGGCCGAGCGTATTCTGCTGGGCGGCGATCACTTAGGTCCGAACTGCTGGAAATCCCTGCCTGCAGAGAGCGCACTGCAGCGATCTGACGTACTTGTGCGTGATTATGTCGAGGCGGGCTTTCAAAAGATCCATCTCGACTGCTCCATGTCCTGCACCGACGATCCGTTCGTGCTCGGGGATGAACTGATCGCTCGCCGCACGGCGGCCTTGTGCGACGTCGCGGAGCAGGCGTGGCGAGTGCGTGGGGGACCCGCGCCCGTGTACGTCATCGGCTCGGAGGTACCTGTCCCTGGCGGCGCCAACGAAACCAGGCATGAACTGACCGTCACCACACCCGAAGCGGCGTATACGACCATCGAATCCCATCGCCTCGCATTTGCCCACCGCGGTCTGCAGGAGGCTTGGGAGCGCGTCATCGGCCTGGTCGTCCAGCCAGGGGTCGAGTTCGATCATGACAAGGTCATCGACTACCAACCGCTCAAAGCCGCATCGTTGAGCAAGTGCATCGTGGCGGTACCCGGAATGGTTTTCGAGGCCCACTCCACCGACTATCAAACTCCCGGCGCGCTCGCCGAATTGGTCCGCGACCACTTCGCCATTCTCAAAGTCGGCCCGGCGGTTACTTTCGCGTTGCGGGAGGGGTTCTGGGCACTGGCTGCAATCGCAGCGGAGTTGGGGCTCGAGGTGGGAGAGTCGCTGAAGAAAACCCTGCTCGAAGAAATGCAGCGCAATCCGAAGTACTGGACAACGTACTATCAGAATCGTGCGCGCCAGCAATTCGACATGCAATTCAGCCTCAGCGACCGCATTCGGTATTATTGGGGCACCCCCAATGTGAGCCTCGCGTGTGCGCGTTTAATGGACAAGCTCTCCGCAATCGGCATACCCCAAACGTTGCTCAGTCAATACATGCCGTTGCAATTTGCGGCGTATCGCGACGGACAATTGAAAAACGACCCGCGAGCGCTCGTGCTGGACAGCGTCGCGCAAGTGCTGCGCGGCTATGCGCGTGCCTGTGATCCCGCAGCCTCGCTCACCAATGCTCACATCCATCGAGGCACAGAGTGAATTTTCTCAACATGTCGCAAGACGAGATCGATCAATCGGGCGCGCATTGGACGACGCATGAAATCGCCCAACAGCCCCAAGTCTGGCTAAAAGCGCAGCAAAGTATGACTCGTGATTCCGGCACCAGGCGCGCATTCCTCGACCCGTTGCTGCGTCGGAATGAGATACAGATCGTGCTGACCGGCGCTGGGACGTCGGCGTGCATCGGCGAATGTCTGGCGCCGGCACTCACGCGCCAACTGGGAATGCGTGTGCAGGCCATCGCGACCACCGACCTAGTCGCCGCACCCGACACCTCTCTCGCCGCAGCCGCGCCCGTGCTGTTGGTCTCATTCGCCCGCTCCGGTAACAGTCCGGAAAGTGTCGCCGCGCTCGAACTCGCCGAGCAGTTCTGTGCCGAATGCCACCACCTTATCATTACCTGCAACCGCGAAGGCGCGCTCTATCGCCGCGGTATGAGCTCATGCAACACGCACGTCGTGCTGCTCCCAGACGAAACCAACGATCGTGGCTTTGCCATGACGTCGAGTTTTTCCACCATGATGCTCGCCGCAGCGCTGGCGTTCGAACTGATCGCAACGGCGGCGACCGCAACACTCGCGCGATGGGCAAGCCAGGTGCTCGCCGACTTTCCAGCCGTCACCGATCTGGCAAGGGCAGGTTTTGAGCGGGTAGTCTATCTCGGCAGCCGCGAACTCAAGGGGCTTGCGCGCGAGGCCGCTCTGAAGATGCTCGAGCTCACCGATGGCCGGATCGTCGCCGTATCGGATACGCCCCTAGGGTTCCGCCATGGCCCGAAGACGATCATCGACGCCAAAACTCTGGTCGTCATGTTCCTTTGCAATAATGCCTACACGCGAGCCTATGAGCTCGACTTGCTCAACGAGCTGCGCCGCGACGGTATCGCAGCCCGCGTCATTGCACTGACGGCGGGGAACGCCGACCCCGAAGGGTCGGCAGAGGAGGTTCGCATACCGGATGCCGCGGCCGCTGCGGACTTGGATCTGTGCTTCCCGTATGCGGTGTTTGCGCAAAGTCTTGCGTTGCAGCAATCGCTGGCACTCGGATTCAAATCCGACGCACCCAATGCCCGCGGCGTCGTCAACCGCGTGGTACAAGGCGTTTCGATCTATCCATGGGATCCGCACGCATGACGGTGTTCCTCGGCGTCGACGGCGGAGGTACCAAGACGGACTTCCTATTGATGGATGCGTCAGGCAGCGTTCTCGCGACGCGGCGCGCAGGATCTGCCTATTATCTCGAAATAGGCATTGAAGGCTTGAAGAGCATGCTCGCCAGCGGCATCCGAGGGATGTTGACCTCGGTGGGCCTGACAACTGCCCATATCACCTATGGCTTCTTGGGACTGCCGGCCTATGGCGAGAATACTGCACTGCTGGCGCGCCTTGACAACATCGTCGAGGAAACACTGCCGAATCAGCGCTATCGCTGCGCCAATGACGTCGTTTGCGGATGGGCGGGCGCCCTTGCCGGCTGCAATGGCATCGCCGTGGTCGCCGGCACTGGATCGATTGCGTATGGAGAATATGGCACGCGAAGCGCCCGCGTTGGAGGTTGGGGGGAGCTGTTCAGCGATGAAGGGTCCGCGTTTTGGGTTGCGCGGGAGGCTTTGACCCTCTTCTCGCGAATGAGCGACGGCCGTGCGAGGAAAGGCCCATTGTATGGACTCATGCGCGCACACTTCGATGTCGCCGCAGACCTTGACGTGTGTGCATTGGTGTATGGACCGCCGGCGCTCAGCCGCAGTGAAGTGGCCGCGCTATCGCGCCTTGTCACCCAGGCCGCACTCGCCGGGGACCTCTCTGCCCTGCACATCTTTAAAAGAGCGTCGCAGGAACTCGCGGAACTCGTGCACGCGGCGCATGACGTCCTCGAAATACCCCCCGGGGCGGGCGTGCCCGTCTCCTACTGCGGAGGCCTGTTGCAAGCGGACGGCATGATGTTGCCGCTATTCGAAGCTGCCTTACAAACTACCGAGCGGCAATATCAACTCACAGCGCCGCGACTATCGCCAAGCGTCGGTGCCGCACTCTACGCGGCCAGTCTTGCCGGCGCGCCACTAGGCGCCCATGCCATCGAGCAACTGATTCGCACGCATCAGGCCGAGGGTGCGAGTTGACGTCGGCCACATCTATCGCCGGCAGCGGATTGCAGCAAGAACCGTCCGCTCTGTATCGATGGACCGTACTGCTGTTCGTCAGCCTCACGATGGGGTGTGGCACCTACTACATCTACGACAGCATCAATCCACTCGAGCGCATTTTCATTCAGGAACTCGGTTTTTCGGCAACCACGTTCGGAATGTTGAATTCGGCTTACGCCGCGAGCGCCATTCTCACACTGTTGCTCGGCGGTATTGTCATCGATCGGATCGGTACGCAGCGTGCGATTCCGTTCTTTGCATTCATCTGCTGTCTGGGAGCAACGTTGACCGCCGCCAGTGGGCATCCGGCCACGATGATTGCAGGCCGCGCCTTGCTCGGTCTTGGCGGAGAATCGCTGGTGGTCGCCGCCACAACCGTGATCGCGAAATGGTTCAAGGGCAAAGAGCTCAGCTTTGCCTTCGGCATCAAGGTGACGATTGCCCGGTTGGCGTCGGTGGCCTCGGACAATTCGCCAGGATGGGCAAATAAAGTGTTCTATCCTCACGGGGCGACAGGCGAACCCAGTTGGCAAGGGCCCTTGTTGTTGGCGGTTGGTGCCGGTTTGATTGCGACAGTGTGTTCAGGCGTTTACTGGGCACTCGAGAAACGCGCTGCAGGCCGGAATGGACACTCGCCCGTCGTCTCCAAGGCAAAGCACAAAACGAGCTTTCGTCAGTCGCTCAAGTTCAACCCGTCCTATTGGTATGTCGTCGGCATTTGCCTCACCTTCTATTCTGCGATCTTTCCCTTTCGTACATTTGCGATCGATTTTTTCACCAACCGTATTCTTGAATCGGAAGGCGCCCTTGCCACGACGGAGGCCATGCACATACTTGCGCATCAACAGGCCGGAAGGTTTGCCAGCCTGCTACCACTGTCCGCCATGATCGCGACGCCGCTGCTGGGATTGCTCGCCGACAAGGTCGGCAAGCGCGCCACTTTGATGATGATCGCGGCTCTCATTCTGATGCCGGCGTATCTGCTGATGGGATACACGAATGTTTCACTGTTCGTTCCCCTGTGTATGATGGGTATCGCCTTTGCCGTCATTCCGGCGGTGATGTGGGCGTCGGTCGCCTATCTCGTCGACCCATCCCGACTCGGAACAGCCTTCGCCTTGATGACCTTGATCGAGCAACTCGGTTTCTTTGCACTCAACCTGCTCATCGGCAGCTCGAATGATCATCAACACGCCGGGCTCGGCAACATGCAAGGATATCTCCCCGGCCTCTGGATCTTCTCAGCCCTGGCATTGGCAGGCGTTATCTTCACCGTGCTGCTACGCATTCGCGAAAATGGTCCGCACAGTCATGGGCTGGAAACGATCACCGTTAAGAATTCGTAGCACTCCATGCCACGGCGTCATGCTTCCCCATAGCTTGACGTTTGTCTCAGGCGAAACGTGACCTTCGTTCAGCGAATCAAAGTTGCTCCACTGAGCCGCCCAATCGCGCCCAGCGTGGTTTGCGCTGCATTCAAACCGAGTCGAAAGTCCGCATCACTGTACGTCTTGTACAAATCCGTCGGTTCATGCCATTGCGGATCCCAGCCCGCGCCGATCTCTCGCCCGCGCTCGTTTTCGCGCAGGCTGATCGCCGGCACCAGATCCATGAAGGGAGTGCTATCGGTGTTGGTCATGTGCGGCCCCACGGTCGTAGGGTAATCTGTGGCGTAGGCTTCATTTGCTGAGTTGAAAATCCACGCCAGTTTTTGTGCGCCATCTGCCGCTTTGGCGCGTTCTTGAAACTCGATGTTCACATCCGCCTCGGGGCGTTGATCCTTGCGCACGGTGCCGTCCGCGCGCGGCATGCCGTGATCGAACAGCATCATGTCGTGCTGAATCATGCCCAGCCATTTCGGTTCAGGGTACAAGCCGGATCCGGCAGGAACTTCCTTACCTTGCAAATCGGCGCGCTGCGTCACATAGGCGTAAGCGCCATTCAAACCGGTCTCTTCGTTGTTCCACAATGCAAAACGAATCGATCGGTCAGTTCTGACGTCGGGCGCCGACAGGATCCGCGCCAATTCCATGACCAGCGCCGTGCCGGAGCCGTCATCATTGGCGGCCTCGCCCCATCCGTGGCCGTCCATGTGAGCACCGACGATGTACATGTCTTCGGGATGAGCGGACCCGATCTTCGTGCAATATACTTCTTCGCGCTCACCGTCTTTAGCCGGCTGCGAATTCAGAGCGCGGAGCTTCTGATCAGGCTGGAGCATGGGATTGGTGTTGACCCCGGTCTTCGCCGCCACGCCTCGGTACCGAGCGCCGCCGACCGCCAAGTTCGGATCATGCGCTACCGGCGGACCGCTGGGGCGCACCACATCTGTGGAGGAATACGAGTACTTGAGGCGTGAGACATTGGAACAACCGTAGCTTTTGAGCTGCGCCTCAATCCAATTCACGGCGGCGCGATTGCGATCGGTGCCCTGTCGGCGATCACCGAACTGCGTCAGCTCCCTGATGGTCGCCTTATATTTGTCGAGGTCGAGCCGCCCTACCAGTACTTTGACCGGATCGATCGACGGCGCAGCGCCCTCACCGGCCGCGAGCGCTGTGATTGCCGTCATCGCTGCAGAGAGAACTGTGGCCGCCGCGACCGTCCTTGCACATCGGCTCATGAATAATCCTTAAGCGCTAAGTGTAAACTCAAGCGGCTGCGGAAATCACCTTCAGCAGCGCCTGCCCCACGGCCTCATCAATGACCGACTCGTCGTCCAGATGCACCGGATATCGGATGAGCGCCTCCATGTGTCCGTTTACGAGTCGCATCTGAATCGTCGCCGCCGCATCGTTCACCGAGCTCGAATCGGTGGATTTCGTGATTTCCTTGGTCTGCCGCGAAAATTCCTCGCGATGCTCGCTTAAGACCGAGGTGATCGCCGCCATCATTTTCGTCTTCAACGCGGCGTAATCGCTGACGTTCGGCAGAGTCAACGTCGTTTCATGCCAGGAGAGATTCACGCCCGGAATCTGTTTGAACAGACCTCCGGAGGCTTGGAAAACAATGAGATTCGCAAAGGCCACGACCCGGCCGGTGGGTCCCAAGGGTCCTTGCTGATTGAGTTCCATGAGATGCATGCGCACAAGGCCGATGTCGATGACCTCGCCCACCACCGTGCCAATCTGGATGCGGTCGCCGACCCGGATGCCGAATTTGCCGATCAAGAAAAAATACCCAACGATCGACACCAGCACGCTTTGCATGGCAACGGCGAGTCCGGCGGTGAGCAGTCCGGCGAATGTCGCGAAAGTGCCGATCTCCGTCACCACGCTCAAGCCGACGATCACGACCACGACGGGCCACAGAACCAACGACCGTATCAAGAGTAATTGAGCGCGGCGACGCGGCTCATGGGCATAGCGAAGCGCGGCGCGGCGCCAAATTTCCGCGAGCGCGAAGACGACCACCAGTATTCCCGCCACGACAGCGAGGCGCAGACCCAGGGTCGCCAAGGCCTCGTGATATTGCTTCTGGGTCGAATCGCGCCAATTGCCGAGATTGTGCCGGTACTGTTGTAGTAAGACTTCTTCTTTCGTCAAAGGAACGAGAATGTCCGAGGTCTGCTTAAACAGCCACGCCAGGGTGTCAAACTCACTGCGCAGACTCTTTACGGCTGCGCCGTCGGCGCCCTGAGTTTGTGCAGCCAGCGCATCGCTCTGCGCGGTGTACGCCTGCAGCTGTTTCAGCGGCGCGGCGCTGACCTTCTTGAACATTTCCGCAAGCTCTGCCGTACCGCGATCAATGAGATCGATAGCCTCAATCTTGTTTCGTTGTTTCAGCACATTGCTGGTCAGGGCCCATAGCCCCACCCGCGTCGGTGCGGGAGTACCGTTGTCGAGGCCGGCGCCAGTCTGCACCGCCCCCGTCGTCGAGCCCGAAGGGCCGGCCGCCGTAATAATGCTTGAACTCGGCACCGTCGCCGCGATCGCGTCGATTTGGGCTTTCAGCGCATTGGCGTCTGCGGCCTTGGGATCAGTGGAATTGTCGAACGCCGACATCGTGTCCAGCAAGTTCTTACGGGCCTTGACCATGGCCAAAGCACCCTGCAACTCGGACCGTCCACCGCTAATCTCCTTTTGGAGCGATTCCTGCTGGGCATCTAGTTGGCTCTGTTGTTGACGCAGCGCTTGCAGTGCCGATGCGGCGGTGGCGCTTTGTTCCGAATCTGCATCGCTGCTCAGCAACTCGGCGTTGGCTCTCGCAATGTCGAACGCCATGCTGACGACTTTGTCCGCGGTCTGGCGATTGGCGAATAGAATCAATAGATCACTGGGTTCCGTGGCGTTCTTTTGTTGTATCCCCAGGGTTCTATACCAATCGACGGTCTCATCCAGGATCTCGATCACCTGTGAGCCTGTCAACACCGCAACGTGATTGCTCGGCGCAGCGGCGGGTTGGCTGGTGCCAGGCGTAGCATGGACGCCCGCCGCGCCGAGGACTGCGGCGGCGAGCAGCGGAAAGAAGGTAATTCGACGCACGATAAGCAGTGGCTCGCGGACTAGCGACTCAACCGGCACCGCGAGGTGCATAAGTGAATCGTTGACCCGCGATGGTGGCCGCATACATCAGCCCGCCCTTGCCAATGGTAAAGACCGCCATTCCTTTTTGGTAAATGCCCGTTGCCGTCGCGTCCTTCTGACCGCCGCTGACACCCGCCGAGGCACCATCGGTGCCCACGCTTGCCGACGCGCCTGTGGTGACGGCGATCGCACTGGCGCTGGCGTCAAATTCGAAGGTGCCCGATTCAAATTCATCCAGGGCGCGTTTATCTTCAAAAAAGACAATCTGACTATAGGCCTTGCCGCCTAGCTGAAAGCCGACGCTGACTTGGGTCGTGCTGGTATCTCCCACGAGCTTTCCGCCGACGTACACGCGGCCCTTGCCGTAGGCACCGCCAACGACAAAGCCCCCGGCACCGATGGTCGGGAACACCGCGTACGCGTAGCTCTTGTTAAAAAACGATGCACTTTCGCCGGCGTTCTTGAACAGACCGACGGTCTCCGTGTAATTTCCGGCATGCGCTGCCCCGGCGAGAAGCAGGAGCGCGGGTATCAATCTGAGCGCTCCGATGATTGAATTCATAGTGTTGCCTTCAATACTCTAATTTTTAGCAAGAATGCCATGTTCGATTGGGAGTTCCGTACGAAGTAGGGCGCCATGCCGCAACGTCACGTAGGCCTTTACTGACGAGGAATATACGCTGATGCAGCCCGGCCCGCTCACCGCCGTATCATTCTGTCCATCAAATGTTGGAGTGCGGCGGATACATCGGCGCACTGGCCCGTATGTACGGGCGAGGTCTGTACGATAGTGCTCTTGGGCGAAACCAACCAGTGAAATCGCTCCCGCGCTGAGAGCCTGCCGATGTCTCCTGCCGCCGGGCCGCCGGCACAAACGGCGGGGATGGTCGCCAAGGTGCTGCGCACGAGATCAAGATCCACGGCCGAATGCAAAACCAACAGCGCCGCCTCATCGAGTTCGATGCGGGACTGCAATATCCCTTCGATGTCGCACGACAATATGATTCCCGCGTTGACGAACTCGCCGCGCTCAACGCGCGGAACGACCCGAACAATCGCATAATCATAGGTGCGAAGAACGTGCACGCAATGCCTCCTGGACAAAGACCTGAGACGAGCCCATCCGCGACAAGAAAAAGTTCAAATAGGTCTCCCGCTGCGCCGCCTTATTGACGAATCCGGGGTCTTCCGCCAGCCATGTGTCCGGTATCAACTCGACGATAGCCGCCCACTTGTCGGGCGTCAGAAGTTCCGCCATCCGCGCATCGACCGCCGGCAGGTCGCTCGCGTACCGCAGCAAGACGTGATCCTTGATCAACGCGAACGGGGTTGCGGCATGCTGATCGTGGCTGCTCCACGCGTGGTGGAAATAAAGCGCCGCGCCGTGATCGATGAGCCAGAGGCGGCGATGCCAGATCAGCATATTCACATTGCGCACCGTCCGATCCACATTGCACACAAAGGCATCGAACCACACAATGGCCGATGCAACCTGTGCGTCAGCCGTGAAGACCAATGGATCGAACGTGACGGAACCGGGCAGGTAATCCAGTGCAATGTTCAATCCGACGCTGGCACTGATGAGACTTTGAATCTCAGCGTCGGGTTCGGTGCGCGCCAGATCCGCGGGCAGTTCCGCAAATACAATCTCAGGCATGGGCAGGCCCGCCGCTCGCGCAATCTCCCCGGCCAGCAACTCCGCGATCAAGGCCTTGGGCCCCTGTCCGGCGCCACGAAATTTGAGCACGTAAAGGCCGTCGTCGTCGGCCTCGATTATGGCCGGCAGCGATCCACCCTCACGCAGCGGTGTCACATAGCGGCGGGCGATGATGGTTCGCAATGAGATCATCGGCCAAGCTTACCGGATCTGACGGTTGTCTATTGACTCGACGAGAGCGCGCCTCGAGTCTAGCGTTGTCCCTGGCCAGGGAGCGAGCTGCTGCACTAGGGAGACTGGTGGGCCATTTGGATAAGGCTGGGGTTGGTTGTAGCCGCGCTGGTCTTATTCGCCGACGGCGGCTGCATCAAATGGCTGGCCGTCGCGCCCCAAAATCAGCCACTGCACGCTCATAGCGCCTCGACCTGCACCAGACAATCATAGAAGGTCGGCGCCCGCCCCATATCCGTGAGAGTGTCGCTGCTAGTGAGCTCGTTGGCGTTCTTGCCGTCGCGCGCCAGTTTTCTCCACCAAATCGATAAGCCCACGACCACTCCTAACCGTGCGCGGTCGGTGACTCGAGCTCGCAGCTCCAGGCTGCCGCGGTCATTGAACACGCGCACATAGTTGCCGGCAACCACGCCGCGCGCCGCTGCATCGTCCGGATGGATGTCTAGCCAGGGTTCGCCCTCGGAAGCCCGCAGGCTTTGCACGTTGACGAATGAGCTATTGAGAAAATTTCGCGCCGGCGGAGAAATCATGGCCAGCGGGAAGCGTGTCGCCGTCTGGCTGCGCGTATCTTCCTGCGGGGCAATGTAATCCGGCAAGGGATCCAGCCCCAATCCCTGGGCACGGCTGGAGTAGAACTCCACCTTGCCCGAGGGTGTATCGAAACCGCCGTCGGCAAATCGCGCCGTCCTCTTAGGCAGTCCCACGCGCTTCCAACCCGCCGCACGCACGGCATTAAAATCCCAGTCAGTCGAGACGGCGGCCTGCGCAATGGTTTCATCGCTGTCGCTGAAGCAGGGGTCGGCGAATCCCATGGCGTGCGCCAGCAGCCTGAATATCTCGGAATTCGGTTTCGCTTCACCCAGCGGCGCGATCGCGGGATTGTTCGCCATTATGTAGTAGTGGCCGTAGGGCTTGACGACATCCAGATGTTCGAGCTGGGTGGTGGCCGGCAGGACCATATCTGCATAGTCCGCTGTATCGGTTTGAAAATGTTCCAGCACCACGGTAAATAGGTCTTCCCGGGCAAAACCGCGGGTCACCCGGGTGGAATCCGGGGCCACAGCCACTGGATTGGAGTTGTAAACGATAAGCGCGTTGATGGGCGCGTCCTTCGCCAGCAGCGCATGCCCGATGGTCGACATATTGATGGTGCGCGGTCGGCGTCCGGCCAACAGGTCCGGGCGTTTCAACGCGTCATCATCCACGTTGAAATTACCGCCGGTCGATAAGAGAATTCCGCCGGCGGCATCGCGAAATGCACCGACGAGAGCCGGCAGGCACGCGATATTGCGAGTGGCCATGCCGCCACCTCGCACGCGTTGCATACCGTAGTTGGCACGAATCAGGGCGGGACGGGTGGTGCCGTACAAATGCGCCAGGGACTCGATCTCAGCGGCGGTAATGCCGCAAAGGGCGGCCACCTTGCCCGGATCGTACAGCCTCGCCCGCTCGCGCAATGATTCGAACCCCAGCGTGTGGCGCTCGACGTAGTCCCGGTCGATCAGATTATCTCGGATGAGTACGTGCATCAGCCCGAGCGCCAGCGCCGAATCGGTTCCCGGCAGCAAGGCAATGTGCGTGTGGCACTTCTCCGCCGTGAGCGAGCGATAAGGATCGATGGCGATGAGTTTGGCGCCGAGGCGCTTTGCCTGCTGCGCGCGTGCCCAGAAATGCACGCTCGAGGTAATGGCGTTCGAGCCCCAGAAAATAATGAGCTTGGCCTCGTCGGTCAATTCCATGTCGATGCCGATGCGGCTGCCGAGGGTTATTTCGTGACCGGCAGTCCCCGCGGACGTGCAGATGGTGCGATCCAACAGGCTTGCGCCAAGGGTATGAAAGAAGCGCATGGACATGGACTCGCCCTGCACCAACCCCATGGTGCCGGCGTAGCTATAGGGCAGGATCTGCTCGGGGTTTTGAGCCGCCATCGGCGCAAGACGCCTTGCAATGGTCTGGATCGCGTCTTCCCAGCTGATCCTCTCGAAACGACCCTCGCCTTTCTTGCCGACGCGGCGCAGAGGATGCAGCAGGCGATTGGGATGATAAGTACGCTCGGTGTAACGCGCCACCTTGGTACACAGCACGCCGGCGGTGGGCGCATGCAGCGAGGATCCGGTGACTTTCAGAGCCACGCCGTCCTTGACGTGCACCTCGAGCGCGCAGGTGTCCGGGCAATCGTGCGGACATGCACCTTTGATCATCATCACCGGCGATGCGGCGTCGTTGCTTGCCATTACCGTGCGTACCCCGTCTCGAGAATTCCATCCATTTTACCCCAGGGTCGAGTGCTGCCGGGGCTTTGGCCCACTAGGCACACGCAACCTGGGATCCATCCATATAGTTAATCGAGGTATACGCTCTATCATATTGTAAATGCAACATTTAAATGAATAAGCAAGCCAATGCGCTATGCTCAATGACCATGAACAACCACGCTCGAATCTTCGCCGCCGTCGAAGCCGGTGGCACCAAATTCGCCGTCGCCATCGGCAATGAACGCGGCGAGATCCTCTGCCAGGAGCGCTTCCCTACCGCAGATCCCGTCGCCACTTTGGCGGCGACGGTCTCACGAGTTCGAGCCTTGGCAACGCCCCATGGCGAACTCGCCGCCATCGGTGTTGGCTGCTTTGGCCCGGTGCAGCTCGATCCGCGCTCGGAACAGTATGGCTTCATCGGCCGCACGCCCAAGGCCGGATGGAGCAGCACGGATGTGGCCGGCACCCTCGCCCGTGCATTCGGCGTTCCCGTCGGCTTTGATACCGATACCAACGCGGCGGCCTTAGCCGAGCATCGATGGGGCGGCGCGCGCGACGTCACGAGTTTCGTCTACCTCACCATCGGGACCGGCATCGGCGGCGGCGTGATCGTCGATGGCGCGCCGATTCACGGGCTTATGCACCCGGAAGTCGGCCATATTTACCCGCGTCGACATCCCCTCGACGCAAAGTTTCCAGGAGTGTGCCCCTTTCATGGCGATTGCCTGGAGGGCCTCGCCTCCGGTTCCGCGATCAATGCCCGCAGCGGCGCATTACTGCGCGAACTCGATGCAGCGCATCCGCAATGGGAGATCGAGGCAGACTATCTCGGTCAACTATGCGCACAGCTGATCGTGACAGTCTCGCCCCTGCGCATCGTGATGGGCGGCGGCGTGATGACCCAGTGGCGTTTGCTGCCGATGATTCGCGACCGCACTGGTCATTGGCTCGGCGGCTATATTGAGCGCGAGCAAATACTAACGGGTCTCGAGCGCTACATCATCGCGCCGCAACTCGGCGAGAACGCCGGGGTGCTCGGCGCCTTGGCACTGGCCCTGGATGCCGCTGCACGTCGTGGTTGAACTACGCGACTGGACATTGCAGCAGCATCCGCTTGAGGGCGAAGTGCCGATAGCTTTGATGCGTGAGGGACTCTATTTCGTCCCAATCGCAAGCTGCGCTTACATCGAGTGCGATCCAGCCGTTGTGCCCCATGTAGGGCGGGATTTCATAACGAGGGTCCACGGACAGCAAGCCTTGCTGATCCACACCCACCCAAAAGCACAGGGTGATTCGCCGGCCCTCGTGACGCGCCAACGCGAAGGTTTTCTTGCCCGCCTGCCACACCGGGTGGCCGAACTGGCTCGCCTCATGCGATTCAGGCAACACCAAGCATATCCGTCGAAAGTCCTTGAGCACCTTGAGGGCTTGGGGGGATTTAAGGGGATCCAGTTCGCTGGCGGATAATTTTTTGCTGGGAGCGGCGAATAGCGGCGTTTTACCCACGCTTGCCCGTAGATCCGCGGGCGCCACTTTGTCGTAGGCCTCGCGCACCAGGGCCGCGACGCGCTTCCAGGCGATGCCGCGATCCAACACCACTCCCAACCAGCCGCGTGGTCCGAGGTAGGGCGGCACAAAGAAATGCTTGGGCTCTGCGTCCACATGCAATTCCTGGGAGCCGGGCAATGCATTGATCCACAGAGCGACCCGTCCATCGCCATGATGGTTGACCATAAAAGTCGCAAAGGTCTTGCCGCGCACCCTAAAATTCGGTGCGCCGTGCGACACGAACTCTTCCGCTTCCGGCAGCCAGAGACAAATCTCCCTGACGCCTTGATTGACATCCTGCGCCATGCCACTTCCCGCCCGAAACCCCAGGACTCGATGCTACAGTGAGATCAATAGAATCACGAGTCACCTTTCATGAAGCAGACACTTCTGCTCCTCTCCGGACTGTTGTGCGATGAAACCGTGTGGGCCGATATCCCGGAACGCCTGGCGGACACCGCCGATGTGCGCATCATTTCCTTCCGGGGGTTCTCATCCATTTCCGCTATGGCTGCGCATGCCCTGACCCAGGCTCCGGAGCGCTTCGCGTTGGCCGGGCATTCCATGGGCGGCCGCGTGGCGCTGGAGGTTGTGCGCCTGGCGCCGCAGCGGGTTTCCGGTCTCGCCCTGCTCAATACCGGCGTGCACCCGGTTCGCGACGGGGAACCGCAGAGTCGCGAGCGCTTGCTGCGCCTGGCATTCGACCACGGTATGACGGCGCTCGCGGCCCAGTGGTTGCCGCCGATGATGGCCGCCGGTGCTCGCTCGGCAGAGCTCATGCCGCGTCTGACCGCGATGATCGAGCGCTCCTCTGCGGACTCCTATGCCGGTCAGATTACTGCGCTGCTCAACCGGCCCGAGGCCTTCTCAGTACTGCCCACCATTACCGTGCCCACCCTGCTGCTCAGCGGCAGCGAGGATACGTGGTCGCCGGTATCGCAACACGAAACCATGCGGCGAAGAATTCCCCATGCCACGCTGTTTGAAATTCATGGGGCCGGACACATGGCGCCGGCGGAGCGGCCGGATGCGGTGGCCGTCGCGCTGCGCGAATGGCTGGCATCCATCCAGGGTACTCGCCAATAAGTAGAGCCCGCCCCACAGACTCGGCCATAGCTTTTGCCGCCTGCGCCCGCGGCGTTGCGGTTATAATTTTTCTGCTCTCAGGGGGAAATGCATGAAGTTGACTTGGTCGCTGATGGTTTGTGCGCTGCTGTGTTCGCCGGCTTGGGTAGATTCGGCACATGCCGGCGAGACTTTGCTGGTGCACGGCCACGTCTACACGGGCAACGCGCGCACCCCCTGGGCCACGGCGCTGTCCGTGAAAGGCACTCGCATCGAGGCCGTGGGCAGTGACGCCGCCATCCTGAAACTGCGCGGCAGCCATGCCCAGCTGATCGACCTGCACGGACAAACCGTCATTCCCGGCATTGTGGATTCGCATGTCCATCTTCTCTACGGTGCGTACGCGCTGCATGGGCTGAACTTGTCCACGCCGCAGTCAAGCATCACCCCAGATAAGCCGGAATTACTGGCCGCACGGCTGCGGGACTACGCCGCGGCTCATCCGAAGGACATTGTGATATTCGGCCGCGCGGACTTCAGCGCCGTGCCGCCGACCTCCCCAACCTCCGCTCTCTTGGACAGCGCCGTGCCCGACCGTCCGGTGATGATCCACAATACCTCCGAGCATGCCCTTTGGCTAAATTCGGCCGCAATGCGCCTCGCGGGCATTACCGATCAACCCGTGACCGACCTCGATGAAGAGCGCGGCGTGGTTCGCGATGCCAGCGGACATCCCAGTGGAGTTCTGCTTGAGGCGGCCATGCAGCTTGCCGCCAGGGTAGTGGCGCAGCGCGTCCCGCGCGAAGAGAAGTTGACGATGGTTCAAGGCGCCACGCGCTACTTGAACAGCATGGGCATCACCAGCGTGGTCAATGCCACCGGCGATCTGGCCGAGCTGGAACTCTACGGCACGCTTCGCGACCGCGGTACGCTCACCGTGCGTACGCGGACCAGTTTCGGGGCGGTCGCGGTGCCGCATCATCTGACGCCTGAGTTTCTGGCCGATCTGGATCAGGCGCGAAGCCGCTTTCACGACGAATGGGTAGCGGCCAATCTGGTCAAATTTTTTGCCGACGGCGGCAGCGGACTGATACCGCCCCTGGTCTATACCCCCCGCGAGTACGAGGCTTTGGTGATGGAGCTCGATTCGCGCGGTTACCAGCTCATGACGCATGCCTTGCGCAATGATTCCGTGCATATGATTCTGGATACTTATGAGCGCCTGGAGCGGGCACATGGCCCACGCGACCGCCGGCTACGCATCGAGCATGCCGATCTGGTCGATGCAGGGGATATCCCCCGCTTCGCCAAGCTCGCGGTGATCGCCGATATGCAGCCCACGTTCTGCTGCGGCGCCGTCGGCCTGAATTACGATATGGCGAATCAACTACCGTCGGATCGTTGGCAATCGCTGCAGCAAAGCGGCGCCGTACTCGCCTTTAGTAGCGACTGGCCCTGCACCTGGCCGCCCGACCCCTTTGTGTCGATTCAACAAAGTGTCACTCGGCAGGCCTGGCAATCCGCCGATACGGCCAATGTCACCGGCCTGCCCTTGGACGGCGCAGCGCAAGGGGGCGCGATAACTACCGGCGCCCTCTATGTACCCGAGGAGAGGATTTCTGTCATGGATGCGGTTCGTGCCTTCACCCAAGGATCGGCGTATGCCGCCTTCTCCGACAAGGACGTGGGCACGCTGGAACCGGGCAAGCTCGCCGATTTAGCCGTGTTGTCTCAGGATATCTTCTCCGCAGCGCCCGAAACCATCAGCAAAACTCATGTGGTAACGACCATGGTGGGCGGCAAGATCGTCTACACCGCCACGCATTGAACCCGGCGACCGCGCCCGAAGCGCGGCCGCCCTAGGCGCGCTTCGATTTCAGCCGCGGGAATACCTTGCGCGCATTGCCCTCGAAGATCTTGTAGCGATCCGCATCGCTCAAGCCAAGCGCATCCAAGTAGCGTTTGGTATCGTCGAAATACTGGCCTGTTTCCGGATCGATTCCTCGCACGGCGCCGACCATCTCGGATCCGAAAATAATATTGTCGACGGGAATGACTTTGAGCAATAGCTCTATGCCGGGAAGATGATAGACGCAGGTGTCGAAGAACACATTCTTGAGCAAATAGTCCTTGAGCAGCGGGCGCTTCATGTCCTGGGCCAAGCCGCGGTACCGGCCCCAGTGATAGGGCACCGCGCCACCGCCGTGCGGAATGATGAATCGCAGTGTCGGAAAATCAGCAAACAGGTCGCTGGTTAGAAATTGCATGAAAGCCGTGGTGTCTGCATTGATGTAGTGCGCACCCGTGGCATGAAAATTCGGATTGCACGAAGAGCTCACATGCACCATGGCGGGCACATCAAGCTCGACCATCTTCTCGTACAATGGATACCAGTGCCGATCGGTTAGGGGCGGCGCTGTCCAATGGCCGCCGGACGGATCCGGATTCAAATTGCAGCCGATGAACCCCAGCTCTTTGACGCAGCGTTCAAGCTCCGCGGCGCTATTCACCGGTGCCACGCCCGGCGACTGCGGCAATTGACAAACGCCCACGAAATTATCCGGGTACAGCGAGACGACCCGATGGATCAAGTCATTGCACGCCCCGGTCCAACGAAGACTCGTCGTCTCATTGCCGATGTGATGCGCCATGGCGGAGGCGCGTGGTGAGAAAATCGTCAAGTCCGTGCCCCGTGCCCGCTGCAATTTGAGCTGAGCATTCTCCAGACTGTCGCGAATCTGATCGTCGCTGATCACGGTTTGCGCGCTCGTAGGAATATCGATTCCGGATTTCAATCCGGCAATCTGATCGTCGCGGAATTTCTGCAGCGCAGCGGGCGCCGTGGTGTAGTGACCATGACAGTCGATAATCATGTGCGGCTTCCTCGCCTAGTCGGTCCAATACATGCGGGTTGGGTTGTCCACTAGAATTCGCTGGCGCATCGCCGGGTCAGGACATATTTCCCCAAACAGATCCACCAGTTCGCCGTCATTCGGCATGTCCTTACTGATATTCGGATGCGGCCAGTCCGTGCCCCAGAGAATGCGCTGCGAATCTACCGCAATCAGCGCGCGCGCAAAGGGCACCGCATCTTGAAACGGTCGCTTGCCCGCCGAAACGCGCTCGGAGCCGCAGACCTTGATCCACGCCAGCGGGTTGGTGCTGTATAGATCGAGCAGCAGCTGAAACGGCCGCTGTCCCAGACCGTCAGCCGCCTTGACGCGGCCCATATGATCAATAATGAAGGGCACGTCGATTCGGGCCAACAGGGCCTGCTGGGTCAAAATATCCTCGGCATCGAAGTGCAACACCACATGCCAGCCCAACGGCTTGATTCTCGCGACCAGCCGATGGAAAACCTCAAGATCCGGAACCCCGCCCAGGTGTTTGACGAAATTGAATCGAATGCCGCGGATGCCACCGTCGTGCAAGTCCCGCAGCTCTCGATCCGTGACACCGTCCTCGACGCAGGCAACGCCGCGATAGGCGTCCCGGCTCGAGGCGATGGCAGCCAATGTCACGGCCATATCCGTGCCGTGGCAACTCGCGTGCACGATCACGGCACGCGATACCCCTATGTGTGCGTGCAGCTTGCGTAGATTCTCGACCGGCGCGTCGGGCGGCGTATAGCTACGATCAGCCGCATAGGGAAACTTATTCGCCGGTCCGAACACATGGCAGTGCGCATCGCAGGCGCCGGCCGGCAACACCAGCGAGGGCCTAATCGGATTCGGGTCCGGCGGCAGACAAGTCTTGAGGGGATTCTTGGACGCCGCGCTCATTTGCCGGACTCGGAGTTGAATTGCGCCTCATCGTCGAGATACTTCAGACCTGCTTTCGCAAGGGCATCGCGCATGCCATACACATCGAGACCCAATTCGCCCGAGGCCAGCCTCTTACGAGTGCCGGTCTCCTTGGTCTCGCGCGCAGCGGCCGCCGCCGCCACCTTGGCTGCCTGCAGTTTGGGAACGATGACCACGCCGTCGTCGTCCGCCACCACCACATCGCCCGGATGCACCAAGGCACCTGCGCAAATAATCGGCGTGTTGACCGACCCCACCGTGGCTTTGACCGTGCCTTTGGCATGCACGGCTTTCGACCACACGGGAAATCCCATCGCGCGCAACTCCGCGGCATCGCGGCAGCCCGCATCGATCACCAAGCCCCGCGCGCCGCGGGCGCGAAACGACGTGGCCAGCAGATCGCCGAACATGCCGTCGGTGTTGTCGGAGGATGTGCCGAGCACGGCTATATCGCCCGGCTGCAGCAATTCAGCGGCCACATGCAGCATCCAGTTATCGCCCGGGTGAGCAAAAATGGTGACTGCCGTCCCACAAGCCTTGGCGCCGGGATAAATGGGACGCATGTAAGACGCCATCAAGCCCACCCGGCCCATGGCCTCGTGCACCGTCGCCACTCCATGCTTGGCAAGTTCTGCCACGCTCGCGGCATCGGCCCGTGCGATGTTGCGAATCGCTATTCCAGATTGTCCGATCATGGGATCACCCCTCACGCTGCCGATGATCACGTATACTATCAAGGAATGAGTGATATACCTGTTATAGCAAATAGGCATAACGTGTGATCCCGAGCCAGCGGTGGATTTGAAGCAACTCGAGTATTTTCGCCACGTCGCGGAGCTTGGCAGCTTCACGCGCGCGGCCACGTTTCTATCCGTGGTGCAGCCGGCCTTGAGCCGCCAGGTGCGGCAGCTGGAAGTGGAGTTGGGGCAGAATTTATTCGACCGCAATGGGCGCGGCGTCGTGCTCACCGATGCCGGCACTCGCCTGCTGGAGCATACGCGCGGCATATTGATGCAGGTCGGACGAGCGCGGCAGGAGCTCGAGGACCAACGCAACGGCGACTCTGGACATTTCGTGCTGGGCCTGCCGCCGAGTCTCGGCCGCAGCGTCACCGTCCCGCTGGTCAAAGCCTTCGGCCGATTGTTACCCAATGCCAGTCTCGCCACAGTCGAAGGCCTATCGGCCTACATGCTCGAATGGCTCAACATCGGACGAGTCGATTGCGCCCTGGTGTACAACGCTCCCGCATCGCCCGGCGTCGATGTACAACCGCTGCTAGACGACCAGCTGTTTCTCATCGCGCCGCTCTCGGCCAAGCCGCTCCGCAAGGCGCGCAAATCCATCACGCTGGTGGAACTTGCCGACTATCCATTGGTAATCCCGAGCCGCCCACATTCCATTCGCATGTCGGTGGAGAATGCCTTGGCAGCGGTCGGGCGCAAGATTCGCGTCGCGCACGAAATCGAGTGTATCCCTGCGGTCATCGATTTGGTGAGGCAAGGTCATGGCTTCGCGGTTCTGCCGCTCAATGCGGTGAAATCCACGCAATGGGGCGACGAGGTTCAAGTCAAACCGATTCTCTCACCCATGCTCACGACATCGCTGTCCATCGCCATCTCGGCGCAACGGCCCAAGAGCCCTCTCATGCGCAAGGCGCTCGACGTCATTCGCGATATCGTGCGTCAGGAAATTCGTTCAGCGGAGATCATGCCATGAGCAAGCAACGCGACTATGAAAACATACCCGGCACCTATGTCTACGATGCCGAACGCGGTCGCATCGGCTACGCCTTGAACATGTTCTGCATGTCGCTCAACAAGGCCGAGAATCGCGACAGCTTCCGGGACAACGAAGCTGCGTACCTGGACCGCTTCCCTGTCACCACCGAACAGCGCCGCACCGTGCTGGCGCGCGACTGGCTGGGGATGCTGCGGGTCGGTGGCAATATTTACTACACCATCAAAATCGCCTTTTGCGATGGCCTGACCTTTCAGGACGTGGCCGGGAAGATGTCCGGCATGTCCAAGGAAGCCTACGCACAGATGATGCTGGCGGGCGGACGCAGTCCCGACGGCAACCGCTACCTCGACCCGACCGCAACGGAGACCCCGCATGGCTAGAATTGTCGCCGGCATTGCCACCTCGCACGTTCCGGCCATCGGCGTTGCCATGGATAAGGGCACGTCGAGCAATCCGTATTGGCAGCCGCTGTTCGAAGGCTATAAACCCGCGCAGAAATGGCTGGCCGAACTGGCGCCCGATGTCGCCATCATCGTTTACAACGATCATGCGTCGGCGTTTTCCCTGGCGCTCATTCCGACGTTTTTGATCGGTGTTGCCGCAAAGTTTCCGATTGCCGACGAGGGCTTCGGGCCGCGTCCCGTGCCCGCGGTAATCGGCCATCCAGAACTCGCCTGGCATCTCGCGGAATCACTGATTCTCGATGAATTCGACATGACCATCGCCAACGAGATGCCGGTGGACCACGGGCTCACCGTGCCGTTGACGGTCACCTGCGGAGCGCCGGCTGCCTGGCCGTTTCCGGTTATTCCGCTTTGCGTCAATGTGGTGCAATACCCTCCTCCCACCGGCGCCCGCTGTTACAAGCTCGGCCAGGCGATACGACGCGCCATCGATGCCTTCGATGAGGATTTGCGGGTGGTGATATACGGTACCGGCGGCATGTCGCACCAGCTGCAAGGCGAACGCGCAGGTCTGATCAATCGCCAATTCGATACGGCGTTTCTCGACGGGTTGACCAAGGACCCGGTGGCGCTGACGAAAATCACGCATACCGAGTACATGCGGGAAGCCGGCTCGGAGGGCGTCGAAATGGTGATGTGGCATGTGATGCGCGGCGCGCTCGATGACCAGGTCACGGAAGTATATCGGCACTATCACGTGCCGGCTTCGAACACGGCCGCCGGACTCATCCTCTTGGAAAATAGGAGCCCGGCATGAAAGTCTGCCTAGCGGGCCACGGCGCTTTCGGCATCAAGCATCTGGAAGCCATGGCCAAGATTCCCGGCATTGAAGTCATTTCACTGGCCGGATCGAATATGGAATCGGCGCGCGAAGTCGCACAGCAATGGAAGATTCCTCATTGGACGGCGAATCTGGCTGAGAGCCTTGCGCAGCCCGGCTTGGACGCCGTGATTCTCACTACTCCCACACAAATGCATGCAGACCAGAGCGAACAGTGCATGCGCGCCGGCAAGCATGTGATGATCGAAATTCCCATGGCTGACTCGGTGGCGGATTCCGAACGCTTGGTGCGGGTGCAGAAGGAGACCGGCGTCGTCGCCATGGCCGGACATACGCGCCGCTTCAATCCCAGCCATCAATGGATCCATAAACGCACGAGGGCCGGAGATCTCAAGGTGCTGCAGATGGATGTGCAGACTTACTTCTTTCGGCGCACGAACACCAACGCCCTCGGAAAGCCCCGCAGCTGGACCGATCACCTGCTATGGCACCATGCCTGCCACACGGTGGATTTGTTCTCCTACCAGACCGGCGAGAACGCATCCCAGGCCTACGCCCTGCAGGGACCGAAGCAGCCGGTGTTGGGTATTGCCATGGACATGAGCATCGGCCTGAAAACGGCATCGGGTGCGCTCTGCACCCTCTCGCTGTCCTTCAATAACGATGGACCTCTGGGAACGTTTTTTCGCTATATCTGCGATAACGGGACGTACATTGCGCGTTACGACGAACTGCTCGACGGCAAAAACAATCCCATTGATGTATCCAAGGTCGATGTGTCGATGAACGGCATCGAATTGCAGGACCGAGAGTTCTTTGCCGCCATCCGCGAGGGGCGCGAACCGAATGCCAGCGTCGCGCAATGCCTGCCGGCAATGCAGACTTTGGGCAGACTGGAGAAACAATTGGACGCGGCCGCACCGTAGTTAGCTTCTGGGCGATGCACTGCCGCGGGTATCGAATGAGGCTCAGGCCACCCAGGGTGACCTACGCCTGGTACGCAAAGGGACTATCTACGCTGGCTCCTCGAACGGCAGCCCGACGTAGTTCTCGGCCACGCTGGTGAGAGCGGCAGTCGATCCACGGATGTAATCAAGCTCCGTCAACTGCAATCGATGGGCGAAGGGATCATCTGAGAATTTGTGCGTGACGGAGGTCAGCCACCATGAAAAGCGCACGGCCTTCCAAACGCGTCGCAAGCACTGTTCAGAATATCCATCGATTAAGTCGCTGCTGCCGCTCCGATAGTATTCGACCAGTCCCTGGTACAAGACTCGTACATCGGCCGCCGCCAGATTCAGTCCCTTGGCGCCGGTGGGAGGCACGATATGCGCGGCATCGCCCACCAGGAACAGGCGCCCGAATTTCATCGGCTCGACCACGAAACTGCGCAGCGGTGCGATACTCTTTTCCAACGGCGGCGCCGTGGTAACCACCTCCGCGACATTGGCGGGAAGACGCCAACGCAGTTCGTCCCAGAAACGCTGATCCGGCCAGGCCTCCAACGTATCGTCAGCAGGACATTGCACGTAATAGCGACTGCGGGTAAGCGAACGCATGCTGCACATGGCGAATCCACGTTCGTGATTCGAGTAGAGAATTTCGTGCGCGGCGGGTGGCACGTCGGCGAGAACGCCGAGCCAACTGAAAGGATAGATTTTCTCAAAGGTCTGCAAGGATCCCGGCGGCAGGCTTCGCCGGCACACACCATGGTAGCCGTCGCACCCGGCGATGAAATCGCAGGCCAATTCATGCACGCGCCCGCCTTGCGAGTAGCGAACGACAGGCGCTTTGCCGCCGAAGCCTTCGACCGATACATCACCCGCCTCGTACACCATTCTGGCGCCCGCCGCCGCGCGAGCGTCCATCAAATCCTTGGTGACTTCCGTTTGGCCGTAAATCGACACCGTGCCGCCGACCAGGTCTTTCAAATCGACGCGCAACGTGCCTTGCGCAAAGCCCAGGACGAAGCCGTCATGAATCAGGCGTTCGCTCGACAGTCGTTCGCCGACCTTGGCCCGCAGCAACAAGTCGACCGTTCCTTGCTCTAAGACTCCGGCACGAATACGGCTGGCGACATAGCAGCCGCTCTGACGTTCGATGACCACGGTATCGATGCCGTTCAGGTGCAATAGCTGCGAGAGCAGCAGTCCTGACGGACCGGCGCCGATGATGGCAACTTGAGTACGGTCCATGACGCCCCTCCCCCAGAGATGCTGCCCAGGCTAGCAGCGCCGGCGGCGCGTCTTTGTACAATTGCGATGGTCGCTGGTACTTATCCGCCACGGTGGCGGCGGCGAAATTCAGCGGGACCGACTCCGCTGTGGCGCCGAAAGAATCTCGAGAAATACGCAGGATCCTTGAATCCCAGATCGGCGGCGATACCGCTCACGGGGCCGGCGGCATACACCAAGCGGCGCCGCGCCTCCAGCGCCAGTCTGTGTTGAATCAATTCGAAGGCGGTGCCGCCGGTTAAGTCCAAGGACAACCGATTCAGACTGGTTTCCGACAAAGCGAGTTTTTGCGCATAGCGCCGGACCGGCCAATGCTTCAGGTACTGTGACTCGATCAAATGGCGGAAGCGACTCAAGCGTTCCGCGTCCCGGCCGGAATTAAATTCCGGTGCTCCGCGCACCGGCAAGCCCACCCCCAGTATCCACAATGCGCAGCAAGCAAGCCAACTGCCCACCGGTGCGGACCAGCTGTCAGGTTGTCTGAACTCCTGCGCCAAATGGTCGAGCAGTTGCTCGACGCGCAGCGCGAGCGGCGCAGCGTCGCGTAAGTCGACGGCCCTCGATGCCGAAAATAGCGCCTCAATCGGCGCTCGCTGCGCAGCGGTAGCCAGGCTCATCACTCGGTCGAGGTCGACCGTCAGTACATGGCCCCGAGTGTCGGCGCGAAATCGGAAACTGTGCACCGTCCCAGCCGGAATGATCATGACCGCCGGGCCCGTCCATTCGGCCTGCACATCGTCCAGGGTGGCGGTGACGGGACCGGCCGTGACGAACACGCATTGGCTGAGCTGATTGTGCCGATGAGTGTCGATTCTCCACAGGTATTTGCGGCTGCGCGATTGAATGGTTTCGATATGCACGCCGTCGGTGTGCGCCGCATTCGCCGGCGCCTCTCCATACAGGGAGAAGGTCGGAATACTGCGTCGATTGGAGCGCGCGGTTCTCATGGGTTTTGAATCGTTACATCATTGACCAACAGGACCTCGCAGGCGCCGGCGCCCGAATCGGTGCGCAGCAGCGACGTCTTGATCCACCTGCCGTCATCCCGCACGCCGTCAACCAGTTCGCCGGACAAGGTCACCACTTCACCCGGTCGTAAACGCGACAACTGCCTGGCAACCAAGGTATTCTGCGGAATCACATGCGTATTGGCACTATGCGAGACAATCTGATCCAAGGGAATCGGTGTTCCCGGCGGCGCGCGCCAGTAATAGAACCGATTGGACTGGGATATCTCGATGCGCTTCAGGACGCGATTGTCCGACATGGCGCCCCAACCCAGGGCCAGATCTTCGGGGATGAGATCTGCCAATGAGTCGAATCGGTAGCGCTCCTGCGCGAGGATACGGGCAGTGACCTGGTAGTCGGCCCTCGCAGTCAGGGTCCAGCGCCCGACTTGCACTTTCTCGCCGCTGGTGAGATTCGTCTGCTGCGGCTCGGCGGGTGCCAGCACTCCGTCCGGCGGGTGAACCGGGCGATTGATGAACCAATTTCAGCCGCCCCAGCCGATATAGGCCAGCAGGACAACTTTGAGTACCGGGTGGCGCCACATGCCGGAAGTCTGGCGCAATACGCGCGGCGGTTCCGTGACCCTGGTTGGAACTCGGACGCGGTGCGCGGCGCCCGAGCGGGTATCACCGCCCGGGCGCCTTTCGGTAACGAACTAAGCGCCGGGCTTCTGCGCCCAGACCTTGCACCAGCCGCCGGCGGGCACGCTCTTGCCTGCGAAAATATTGCAGCCACCGACGGCATCGCCGGCCTTGCCCAGGAATTGCGCACAGGTGCCGCATTTCTGATTCGGTTTAAAGGTCGCGTTCGCCTTCGCATCAACCTTGCTCGCGTCGGCGATGAAGCCCAGGGCTTGCGCGGTGGGATCTTTCGGATCCAAGGGAGGAAGCGCCGCCGCTACAGAGGCGTTGGCGAGTAGACCTATCGCGGGAATGAATGCGCCGGCGATGAGTCCGCCCTTGACTATGGCTCGACGAGAAATCTTGCTTTGCATCGGAATGTTCCTATGGTGAACGACTGCAGATCATTTTCTCGCGTTTAGCGATGTAAATGTCATAAAAAATATTAATGGTGTGGATGCGAGCGCGAACGATTCTCAATTACGTTTATGCGCTTCCTGCTGCGCAACCGCGAGCAGCCAATCGCGAAACTGCTGCACTTCTTGACGTACTCGCTGCGGCCGTTCCGGCGTGATCACGAAGTAGGAGTTGTTATCCGCAAACTCATCGGGCAAGGCGAACACCAATCGGCGCGTCGACAAATACCCATCGAGGAATAAGCGATGCGCCAGAGCGACGCCGGCGCCGGCAGCCGCAAGCTCCAATGCGGCGATGGTGGTATCGACAATCGGCAAGGGGCTCGCCGGCATATCCGTGAGCTGCAAATTCTGACGCACCGTCAGCCAGTGGTTCTCATAGCCCATGATGTGAATCGCCTGCCGCTCGAGCAGCTGCGAATGCCCACCGGTCGCCCGCGCCGCTTTCAATACTCTCGGACTGCACACCGCGAGGATGTTCTGATTGAGCAGGCGCTCCGAGCGATATCCGTGCCAGTGGCCCGTGCCGTAACGAATCTCCAAGTCCGTGGCTTCGTCCAGCACGGCGTTATCCCAAATGACCGATGCCAGGCGCACATCGATCAACGGGTTGGCAAGCCGAAAGGCCGGCAGCCGGGGCGCAAGCCACAGTGCGGCCAGCGACACGGGTGCATGCACGGTGATTTGTGTTCGTTCCGATCCGCCGAACAGCCCCACCGTTGAGTCGGCGAGTTCCTCGAACGCCTTGCGCACCGGCGGCAAATACGCGACGCCCATGGACGTCAGTCTGACGCCGCGCGGCAGCCGCTCGAACAGGGCAAACCCGAGGTGCGCCTCGAGCGCTCGAATCTGGTAGCTGATCGCGCCGGACGTGAGATTGAGCTCCGCCGCCGCCGCGGTGAAACTCGAGGTTCGGGCTGCGGCTTCGAAGGCCCGCAGCCAGGTCAACGTCGGCAGCCCTACGACGGGGCGAATTTGAGTAATTGGGCGGCTCGCACAAAAAATTTAAGGCCAAAGGTACCAAAATATTAGGTTGTATGCCCACTAGCGATCAATTTATTGTGGGCAAATCCATGCCCTCCGGGCAAATCAGCGGTCCTCAATGAAAACGAATGCACGTGTGGTCGTCGTCGGCGGCGGCATGATGGGGGCCAGCCTGCTCTACCATCTGGCCTTGGAAGGCTGTACCGACACCCTTTTGATAGAGAAGAGCGAACTCACCTCGGGCTCCACCTGGCACGCAGCCGGTCAATGCCCCAGCATCACCGGCAGCTACAACCTCGCCAAGATTCACGCCTATAGCAATCGATTGTATCCGACGCTCGAGGCGTTAACGGGACAGTATGTGAGCTGGCATCCCTGCGGGGGCTTGAGACTCGCGAACAATGCACACGAGTTGGCCTGGCTTAAGCAGGTCCACGGCTATTCGAAGAGCATCGGCTTCAGCATGGACATCGTGGGACTCGACGAGATCCGACGCTTAAATCCCTTTTTGACGACGGACAAGGTGCTCGCAGCCGGATGGACGCGGGACGATGGACACGGCGATCCGTCCGGTCTTTGCAATGCGCTCGCCAAGGCGGCGCGCGATTTGGGCGCGACCGTGATGCGCCACAACCGGGTTCTCGATATCCGCCCTACCCCGAGCGGCGAATGGGAAGTGATCACGGAAAAAGGCAGTGTCATTGCCGAGATGGTGGTCAATGCCGCCGGCTGCTATGCACGCGAGGTGGCAGCCATGGTCGGCGCCGATGCGCCCATCACCAATATGCAGCATCACTATGTGGTGACTCATCCCGTCCCGGCCTTCATGGAGCGCAGCGAAGAAATTCCTGTGATGCGCGACTCTTATACTTCGGGCTACTTCCGCCAGGAACAGAAATCCGGGCTCATGGGCGTTTATGAAAGCACCGGCCTGCACGAGGCTTGGGGTCCGCGCGGGTTTCCGGACTGGGAATCCACAAATGAATTGTTTCCCGACGATCTGGACCGTATTGCGCCCTGGCTGGAGCGCGCCATCGAGCGCATGCCCATCTTCGGCGAAGTCGGCATACGGCGCATCATCAACGGCGCGATACCGCACACGCCCGACGGTGCTCCCCTGCTCGGTCCGGCTCCGGGCTTAAGGAATTTCTGGATGTGCTGCGGCACCTCCTTCGGTATCGCCCAAGGCGGCGGCTGCGGCAAGTACCTGGCGCAGTGGATGCTGCACGGCGATGCCGAGATCAACATGACGGAGTTTGATCCGCGGCGCTTCGGCCCTTTCGCGGACAAGGCTTACGTACGTGCCAAGGTGTTTCTCGACTATCGGCTGACCTTCACCACGCGCCGGCCCGGGGAGGAGGAAATGGATGGGCGTCCGCAAAAGACCAGTCCCCTGCACGACAAGCTCATCGCTCAAGGCTGCGTGCACACAGAGACCTTTGGCTGGGAACGTCCAAAATGGTTTTCGCTCGATGGCCGGACTGAGGATTACAGCTATCGTCGCAACACTCTCTTCGATGTAATACGCGATGAAGTCAATGCCGTGCACCAGCGCGTCGGCGTTCTCGACCTGACCGGATTCGCCAAGTACGACATCCACGGACCGGATGCGGAGGCCTTTCTGAATCGCGTTTGTGCCAACCAAGTGCCGCGCACCGCGGGCGGTATTGCGCTCGTGCATCTACTGTCAGCGGGCGGACGGATATTGGGCGAAATGACCATCACCCGGCTGGACGACACGCGGTTCTACGCCTTGTCCGCCGCTGCCGCGGAGCTGCGCGATCGGGACCTACTGATCCAAAGCCTGCGCCCGGGCGAGGCGGTTCAGATCGACAATGTCACGGAGAGCCGCGGCGTGCTCATCGTCAGCGGCCCACGTTCCCGCGATGTCCTGAGCCGCCTCACCGACACCGATCTTGGCAATGCCGCATTTCCCTGGATGCGGGCGCGCGAAATACATATCGCTGGACAGCCGGTGCGCGCACTGCGCGTCAGCTACGTGGGAGAACTGGGCTGGGAATTGCATCCGCCCATCGCCTCCATGCCCGCACTGTATGACGCCGTTTGGGATGCCGGCCGGAATTTCGGAATGGCGAATTTCGGCCTGTACGCTGTCAATACCATGCGAATCGAAAAGGCATACAAGGCCTGGTCCACCGAGCTCACCAATGAATTGAACATGCTGGAAGCGGATATGCCGCGCTTCATCAAATTCAACAAAAGCGATTTCGTGGGCAAGGCGGCGACGCTCGCGCAGCAGCAGCGTCCCTTAAAAATCGTCTACGCCGAGGTGGCCGCGACCGACGCCGACGCGCGCGGCGGCGAACCCGTACTGGTAGGCGAGCGCTGCATCGGCGTCACCACCTCGGGAGCGTACGGATACCGGGTGAACAAAAGCCTGGTATTCGCCTGCGTCGATCCTGAATTCGCCGCGCCAGGCAGTCAATTCGAGGTGCTCATCCAAGACGAGCGGCGCACCGCGACCGTACTCGAGGGCGCCGCTTTCGATCCCGATAATTCTCGACTGAGGGTCTAGTGTGACGAACGATTTACCAAAACGCGCCCGAGTGGTGATTGTCGGCGGTGGCGTCATCGGTTGTTCGGTCGCCTACCACCTGACCAAGATGGGTTGGAACGACATCGTACTGCTCGAACGCAAACAATTGACCAGCGGCACTACCTGGCACGCCGCCGGCCTCGTCGGACAATTGCGCCAGAGCATCAACATGACGCAGCTGGCTCGCTACACGGGCGACTTGTACCGAGGTCTCGAAGCCGAGACCGGACAGGCCACCGGTTATCGCCAATGCGGCTCCCTGTCGCTCGCCACCACGCCTGGCCGTATGGAAGAGCTGAAGCGCAATGCCTCCATGGCCAAGGTATTCGGCCTGCCGGTCAATGTCGTCGGGCCCCAGGAAATCCACTCCCTATATCCCCTCGCGAATCTCAGCGACGTGATCGGCGGCATACACATTCCCAGCGACGGCTATGCGAATGCCGTCGACATCACTCAGGCGCTCGCCAAGGGGGCCCGCAGCCGCGGAGCGCTCATCGTTCAGGATCTGAAAGTCACCGCCATTCATCATTCCGCCGGCCGCGTCACCGGCGTGCAAACCGAACGCGGACGCATCGACGCCGACTATGTAGTCCTATGCGGAGGCATGTGGACCCGTGATCTGGCGGCCGGCATCGGTGTGACCGTGCCCCTACACGCCTGCGAACACTACTATGTGCTGTTTCAAGACGTCGCCGGCCTCAAGCCGGACATGCCGGTGCTGCGCGATTACGACCACTGCAGCTATTTCAAATACGATGCCGGCAAACTTTTGGTCGGCGCGTTCGAACCGCATGCGCGTCCCTGGGGAGCTAACGGCATTCCCGATGATTTTTCCTTCGGCGAAATCGCCGGCGATTTCAGTCACTTCGAGCCCGTGCTGCTGGACGCCATGCGCCGCATACCGGCGCTGGAGCAGGCGGGCATTCAAAAATTCTTTTGCGGCCCGGAAAGTTTCACTCCCGACGTACGCTACCACTTGGGCGAGTCCACCGAACTGGCCAACTGCTTCGTCGCGGCGGGATTGAATTCCATCGGGCTGCAATCGGCCGGCGGCATCGGCAAGGTCGTGTCCGAATGGATTCGCGACGGACACCCGCCCGTCGATCTATGGGAAGTAGACGTTCGCCGCAACATGCCGTTTCAGATCAATCGCAAATATTTGCGGGCACGTGTGTCGGAAAGCCTCGGGTTGTTATACGCAACGCATTGGCCGTTCCGTCAGTACGAAACGGCGCGCGGCGTGCGCAAATCCACATTGCACGATCGCTTGGCCGCCGCGGGCGCCTGTTTCGGTGAGGCTTTCGGTTGGGAACGACCCAATTGGTATGCTCCCGCCGGCGTGACGCCCCGCTACGCCTACAGTTACGGCCGCCAGAATTGGTTCGAACACAGCGCGAAGGAGCATCGCACGGTGCGTTCCGGTGTGGGCCTGTTCGATCAATCCTCCTTCGCCAAGTTTCGGCTCGAAGGTGCGGACGCGGCGCGCGTGCTGAATCGAGTCTGCGGCAATGACATCGACGTCGCGCCAGGGAAAATGATCTACACCCAATGGCTAAACGATCGCGGCGGCATCGAGGCGGACCTGACCGTGACCCGGTTGAGCGATACGGCGTTCTTGATCGTCGGCGGCGCCGAGACCGAAAGCAAGGACTTCCAATGGCTGCGGCGGCACATTGAGCCGGCGCATCATTGCGTACTGACCAATGTGACATCCGGGATGGGTGTCTTGTCGGTGATGGGACCGAGATCGCGAGAATTGTTGCAATCACTGAGCCCTGATGATTTATCCGACGCCGCCTTCCCCTTTGCCACCAGTCGGGTCATTGAACTCGGTTATGCACTGGTGCGCGCATCGCGTATCACCTTCGTCGGCGAACTTGGCTGGGAGCTGTACGTGCCCACCGAATTCATGCAGGGCGTGTACGACGAATTGATCGGCGCCGGCGAGCGCTACGGCCTGCTGCACGCGGGCTATCACGCTCTGAATTCACTGCGCATAGAAAAGGCCTACCGGCACTGGGGGCACGACATCACGGACGAGGACACGCCGCTGGAAGCGGGCCTCGGCTTTGCCATCAAATGGGACAAGCCTGGCGGCTTCATTGGCCGCGAGGCGCTGCTGCGGCAGAAGCAATCGGGATGCCTGCAACGATTGGTGCAATTCAAGCTCAAATCGCCCGATCCTCTCCTGTATCACAACGAGCCCGTATGGCTGGACCGGCATCTGGTCGGATTCATCCGCTCCGGCATGTACGCTCACACACTGGGCGCGGCCGTGGGATTGGGCTACGTGACCGCGCCGAATGGCGGCGTGGTCGAGTCGGTGGGCCCCGATGACTACGAAATCGAAGTGGCCGGTGCTCGTTGGCCCGCCACCGCATCGTTGCGGCCGCTCTACGACCCGAAGAGCGAACGGATCAAATCTTGAACACCGAAAATCACGATCGGAGAATGACCTCATGACCCATGCAGGCTTGATTGCGCGCCTCGCGGCCGACACCAAAATCGGCTACAGCCTGGACCAGAAGTTCTACTGCGATGATGCGGTTTTCGAAGCCGATATGGATCGGGTCGTCGGCCGAAAGTGGTTGGTGGCGGGTCACGTCGACCGGGTGCGCAACAAGGGCGACTATTTCCTGTTCAAAGTCGGCAGTGAATCCATCATCATTGTTCGAAGCGATGCAGCCACCATCAATGCCTTCTACAATGTCTGTCGGCACCGGGGCTCGCTGATCTGCACCAAACCCCAGGGGCACGTGGCGCGATTGACCTGTGGCTATCATGCCTGGAGCTACGGCCTCGACGGCAACCTGTTGGCCGCGCGGCTGATGCCCGAGGATTTCTCCAAACAGAATAATGGGCTCAACCGCTGTCACGTCCGAGTCTTCCACGGCTTCATATTTATCAATCTCGCGGACGGCGAGCCGGTGGATTTCGATGCCTCCTTCGGGGATCTCGCCCCCTACCTGGACTTTCACGGCTTCGCCGATGCAAAAATCGCCTACTCGCAGTCCTATCCCACCACGGCCAATTGGAAGTTGATCGTCGAGAACTTCGTCGAGTGCTACCACTGCGCGCCCTCTCACCCGGAGTTTTGCTCCATGCACCCGCCGGAGGCGCTGATTGCCTTCGGCGCCGGTCCGAGCTCAGGCCCGGCGGAGGCGGTTGAAAAATACTTACCCACAGTCAAGGCATGGGAAGCCCGGGCGGCGGCTCTCGGGCGGCCGATCGGCACGGTCGATGACGGTCCGGCAACCTCGCATCTGCGGCTGTTGCTGCAGCGAACGATTCGGGAGGGCTTCGAAACCGAGACCCAGGACGGCAAACCCGCCTCCTCCCTGATGGGCAAACGCCTGGCGTTCGACCAGGGGCGGATGTACCTATCCTTCAGCCCCTTTACCCAACTGGTCGCCACCAACGATTTCGCCGTATTGTTTCTATTCACGCCGCGTAGCACCATGGAGACAGACGTGGACCTGTACTGGCTGGTGGACGGCAAGGCAACGGACGTCGACGTCAAGCGAATGATCTGGGGCTGGGACGAGACGACCAAGCAGGACAAGGAGATAACGGAGAACAACCAGGCCGGAATCTTGTCGAAGCATTACAAGCCCGGCCGCTATTCGGAGCACGAGCGCCGGGTGGTTACGTTTCAGCAATGGTATTTAGCGCAATTTGGATATTCGCTAAGCTAGGACATTCGCTAAGCTGTCGAGGCGTCGTCACACCACATCAGGAGCTGCAATGCCGGGGCTCGATTTGGAAGGTATCAGCCGATCCGTGGTGAAGTTGCGCGCCGAAGTGCCGGAGGACGCCTTTACCGCCGGCGTTTTAGGATCCCAGCGCACGGGCAACGGCGTGGTAATCAATTCCGACGGATTGGTCCTCACCATCGGCTACCTTGTCACGGAGGCCACGGATGTGTGGCTGACTACCGCCGACGAACGCGAACTGGTGGGTCACCCCTTAGCTTACGATCAAGTCACGGGTTTCGGCTTGGTGCTGCCTCTGGAGAAAGCGGACATTGCGCCGATTCCCCTCGGCCGCTCGGCCGAGCTGCAACCCGGCGATCAGGCCTTCGTGGCGAGTTCGCCGGAGTTTGCCGAACCACAGCCGGTGAACGTATTTGCACGCCGCGAATTTGCCGGCGCCTGGGAATACCTGATCGAAGATGCAATATTCGCCGCTCCCGCGCACTCGCATTGGTCCGGAGCCGCGTTGATCGACGGCGAGGGCCGTCTGGCAGGCATCGGCTCGCTGCTGGTGCGCGAGCTCACGGCCGGCGAAGAAATCAAGGCCAATATGTTCGTGCCTATCGACTTGCTCAAGCCCATTCTCCAGGAGTTGCTCACCCGCGGTCGGGCATCGCGTCAATCACGGCCGTGGCTTGGTGTTTACGCCGCTGAAATGACCGGCAAAATCTATGTCACGGGTGTCGCCGACGGCGGTCCCGCCCAAATGGCCGACATCCGCGAGGGCGATCTGATCATGCGGGTCGCGGAACACGACGTCGCCACGCTGCCGGACTTTTATCGGCGCCTCTGGGCCATGGGCCCCGCCGGCACGGGCGTGCCGCTGACTGCGATTCGCGGCGGTACCCGCCTGCATCTGAATGTGCGCTCGGTCGATCGTGGCGACTTGCTGAAGCGTCCGCAGGCGCATTGACGGTCACATCACGAACTGTCGATTATTCGCCCTAAGCGTTGCGCAGCAACGCGCCCGCTCGGCAATATTCCGCGATAAAGTCGGCATGACCGGGCGACCACGCTGATCTTGCTGTCGGCATCCTTCAATACGCGCGCCAGCGCCGCGGCAGCCATCCACCCCACCGTTGCGCCGCCCGCGATTAAAACGTGTCGATTTTGTCAACGAATCGGTCCGATGCAGCCCTCAAGCGGCGCGCCTATACTTGGCCATTGACAGATATCATCCTATTTATCGTATAATATGCCCGCACACCGGGATTCGACGCTATTAGAAACAGAGCAACTAGCTCAAATAAAGCCAATTTAAGGGGAGTGTCCGTGAAAGCAAAACATAGGCAAGCTGTCTACAGCACCAGCGCGCTGGCCATTTTTACGACGTTCGGCGCACAGGCGTACGCAGCCGCGGCAGCCGCCTCCGATTCCGACAGTCTGTCCGAGATAGTGGTGACCGGCGTGCGCCAGGCCATGAAGGATTCGATCAGCGCTAAGAAGTCTTCCGATTTGATCGGCGACAACATCACCACCGCGGACATCGGCCAGCTACCCGACGTGACCATTGCCGAAGAGCTCAATCGCCTTCCAGGGGTCAACACCACGCGCGATCGCGGCAACGCCAGTCAGGCGTCCATTCGCGGCTTGGGGCCGCGCCTGATTTTAGGTTTGGTGAACGGACGCGAAGTGGCCTCCTCCGAGCCGTCGCAAGATTTGCGTTGGGAAATTTATCCCTCCGAGGTACTGTCCGCAGCCGTCGTGAATAAGACCCAGGATGCGACGCTCATCTCCGGCGGCCTCGCGGCAACCGTGGATATTCGCACCCTCTCACCGCTCGACTACAAGGGCCCGGAATTCAGCTTTCGCGCCGGCCCGACTTACAACGATGAGGGGAAAAATCTGCCGAGTTATAACTCGCTGGGATATCGAGCCAGCGGCGGCATAATCAAGCACATCAACGACGACTTCGCCGTGTCGCTCGCCGCCAGCGCGCAGCGCGAGAAGAACGGCTTCCCTGACTTTCGCACCTGGGGTTGGAACACCCCGTCCACGCAGGGGACCAATACTGGTGACCTGAACCACGATGGGGTCCCGGACAACACCACCTGGGGCCTGAACACGGAAGTCAAAGAAGTTACTCAGGACCGCTATGCCATCGCGGGTGGCGCCGGGTGGCGCGCCAGCGATAGCCTCACGATCAAGGCGGACGCCCTTTGGTCACAGTACGAAATCAAGGAAAACCAGTTCCAAGCTTGGTATGGCAACAACATCACGGGCAATTGGGGCAACTTTGGCTCCGCGATATACAACGCCCCGGGCAGTTCATACCACATCGTCAACGGCACGGTGGTGGCGGCCAATCTCAACGGTGCATATCCGAACTACGAGAGTGAGATTGCGCGCTACGATGAGAAACACACCCTCGCCAGCTTGGGGCTCAACGCCGAGTGGAAATCCGGCGTGTGGGACAACAGTGCCGATCTCTCCTTTTCCGAGGCCTGGCGCCGCAACCAATGGCAGGCCATTTATCTCAACGATCTGTTTCCGCCCAATCTTGCGTTCAATGTCACCGACGGGCAGGTGCCGTACGGAGCCACTCCCGGCTTCAATCCGGCCGATCCGGCGCTTCAGAGTGTCGGTAAACGCAACGGCGTGAGCGACGGCCCGGAGCACACGCAGGATCGCATTTCTGCGATTGCCCTCAATTTCGCACGAACCTTCGACAATTCAACGTTCACGGGTGTGAAGTTCGGTGGTCGATTGGCGGATCGCGAAAAAACCCATCACAAGAACCAATGGAGTCTCATCCCCGCGGCAAACCTATCTTTGGCCAATGCCGGACTGTCGTCCTTCACTGCGCCTAGCGTCATTGCCCCGCCGATGGTGTACGGCAATTTCGATAGCCTGTTTCCGCTCATCTACCCCAATTCCGCCGCGCCCGCCGGTTCGGACGTGCCGTTGGTTCGCACCAAGGTTACTGAAAAGACGTACGAAGGCTTCGTTCGGCTGGACTTCGCCTCGTCGATCGTCGATCTGCCTCTGACAGGGGGAGTGGGGCTCCGAGTTGCCCACGTAAAGACCGAGAGTTCGGGTTATCAGTCGCTCAATGGCGGCGCGACATTCTTACCCGTAGTGGTCGACAACGATTATACGAATGTCCTACCGAGCCTGAATGCCACCTTGCATTTGACGGATACTCAGCTACTGCGATTCGGCGCCTCGATCGCCGTCGCCCGGCCGCCGCTTGATTCGCTCACGACGGGCTACCAACTGAGCGTCACCGGTTCATGCACGAATCCGAACAGCGTAGCGCAATGCACCGGCGGCGGCGGAAACCCGAAGCTCGACCCTTTCAAGGCCGATCAGCTGGATTTCTCGTACGAGTGGTACTTTCACGAAGAATCCTTGCTCGCGATCGCGCCCTTCTACAAGTACGTTAAGACATACATCGGCGCAGGTCAGTCCACGCAGACCATCGGCGGCAGGCAATACCTCGTCACGTCCGAAAATAATACCCAGGGCGGCGAAATCGGCGGCGTGGAACTGACCATCCAATCGCGGTTTTACTTTCTGCCGGGATTCTTGCAGGATTTTGGTGTCTACGCGAACCACGCTCAGACCGAATCGAATATCCACGAAGCGGCGCCGGTGGGCCATCCGTACCCGATGGTCGGCTTGGCGCGCGGCACCACGGAATTCGATATCTTCTATAACAAGCTTGGCTTCGAGTCGCGTGTGGCGGTCAAACACCATACGCCCTTCACGGTGGCACCCACCTGGGTGGGCACGACCTTGAAAATGCTGGCGGCGGAAACCACGCTCGATGCCAGCGTCTCTTACAACTTTCCCAAGCTGTGGAGCATTCGGTTACAGGGGCACAATTTGACCAATGAGAGAGCCCGCTTCTCGACCGACAACAATCCGCAGAATCTAGCCAATGACGGCGGCTACCAAGTCTACGGCCGCTCCTATCTGCTCGACTTCGGCTTGACCTTCTAGGGCTTGGGCGGGACCGCTGCCTGCGGTCCCGTCTTCCCTTCTCGCTACTGCTCTGCGAATTTGCACGTGACGGAATGAGCCGCAGCAGCGGCGCGGCAGTCCATGGCCTCGTAGGGATTGGTATTTCCCTCGAGCGGAAGGAATGCAACCATTCCCCCGGGTTGATCCGCGCACCGGTATTCCACCACATAGCGCTTGAGATGATCCTCCTGGCCTATCAAGCGAATCGGTCCGATATTGCATGACACTCCATGCTGCGCCAGGACGCCCTTGAATGTGTCCAGGGTCACCGGCAAATCGATTGGACCGGCGTCGGTCAAGCGGCATTTAATTCCCTGTTTCGCTGCCTCGCTGCAGCTCGTCACCAGGGTCTTGGCCCGCGAGCCGGGCAACGCCGTCCGCAGCAGATAGCCCTTGCCGTCCTTGCAAGCGACTTCGTTGTACTCTGAGCGGGTCAACTCGCTGTGGCCGAACAGTTTCACATTGCCGACAGCGCAGCCCGCGCCGCCGCCGGCGGCGATTATCGACGCCACGGTCGCATAAACGTCCTTATTGGCCGGAAGCTTGCAGAAGAATTCCGGTGTCTTGCCCTTTGCCGCATCGTCGGCGCGCGTCTCCTCGGCATTCAGACAGGAAATAGCGATCGGCTGCTCGGTTCCCTGGGTCTCGAGCAAATAACCCATTCCTTGAGTGCAGGCGACTTCGTACACGCGCGTCTCGATCGGCTTGCCACCCGAGGCGGGCTTGCGCGTGCCTTCAACCACGAGTTCGGCAGCGTTCACGTCGCAGGAGAGTTGCAAGTTGTTGACCAAAGCTTCGCTTTGCGATTTGGCTTTGGCGCGCGCCGCTGCCGTGGCCTGTGGAACATTCGCGTCACCAGCATGATCGCCGCCGAGCTTCTCCAGGTCTTCGCGCGACAGAGAGCCGTTGATTCCACCATTATCCTGATGAGTGCCGGGCGCATTTTGCGCATGCGCAATCCCGGTCACCGCCACAAGAATGACTGCACCCATGCAATGCGATGATTTGCGGCGGTTGTTCATTGTCCACTACCTCCCCTGCTGGTTGGGTATGACGGGATGCATCGGCCTGGGCTATTGTCGCGTGAAGCGGTCGAAGACGCCTATGACGGGGAGCGAGTTGTGCTTCTCATCAAAATAGCCGCGGCTGCGCAACGCTCCGGTCACGGCAGGTTCCCACCAGAAAACTCCCTTACCTCGTCCATTCGGCGTTTGCATCACCACGCGATTCAATTCGTCGAGGAATTGCCTTTGCCCCTCGGGTGATTCGGGAAACGGCGCCGGCTTGCCCACATATTCGGTCGGCTTCCAATTGTAAGCCGTCTCCACGACCACGATGTCCTTCTGATATTCATTCGCCATGAAGGTCAGATTGGCACGCAATTCGTTCAGGCTGCCGTGAAACCAGGGATAGTAGGACTGTCCGATCACGTCATAAGGAATATCGTAGGAATTGAGCTTGTCGAGAAAGTACTTGGTTCCCACCATATCGGCGCCGCGATCGATATGGATCATGATCCTAGGGCGCGGACCGTTGCCCCGGCCGGCGTCGACACCATTGATTCCCGCGTAGATGAGTTCCGCGAAATTGTCCCAGTGTTCCGCAAGCTTGCCGTCCGGCCACAGCATGCCGTGGGTGATTTCGTTGCCGATCTGAATCATGTCCGGAAGCACGCCGGCCGCGCGAAAGGCCGCCACCGTGTCGCGCGTGTAGTCGAATACCGCCTTGGTCAATTCTGCATGGGACAGTCCCGACCAGGCGCGCGGGATGGCCTGCTGCTGTGGATCGGCCCAGCCATCGGCATAGTGATAGTCGAGCAGGAATTTCATGCCGAGCGCCTTGGCATCCTTGGCCAGCGCAACGGTGTACTGAAGAGTGTTGGGTAGTTCCGTGGGGCTGTGAAACAAGCGTAGCCGGATCCAGCGATAACCGTGTTCGTGCAGAATGCGCAGCGCCGGCTGCTTCTTGCCGTCGTCCGAGAAGACGACGCCCTGTCGCTCTGCTTGGCCCAGGAAAGATACGTCGGCGCCGATCGCGTAGTCCGAGCCACGCGATGCCGCCGGCCACAGCCATACGGATGCGAGCAGCGCGGCTGTCAATGGATGCATGGCTATCGTGCCTCGGGTTGCCGTACCGGCCAAGCGAGCGACTGGTCCGCCACGACCAAACCGCTCGGATCCTTCAAGGTGATCGTCATGCGATACGCCTGTCCGTCCGCGGCAGCGGGTACGGCCCCTTCCACAGCCAGAGGCACACTCAGATCGGCGATGGAGCGCTCCGTCACGACGAGCGATCTGCCCTTCTCGTCGATGAGCGCCCAATTCAAGGTATAGCCGCGCAAGCGATAGTAAGGCAGATCCGCCGCCGAGTGGGGCGTCAACAGCACGCTGAACGCGGTCGGTGGGCGCCCATCCGCGCCCTGCCACGTGGCGACAAGGCCGGCCGGGCTGGTCACCTTTCGCCACGTATCATAGGACGGTTTGCGCTGTCGATATTCATCGACGACGCCGTGTTCCACATAGCCTTCCGACCCTCCCGGCCACAGATTGCGCGGAGATTTGTAGTCTTGATAGCACCAGAGAATGGTTCCAGCAATCCAATCGCGCGCGGCCAGCACCGGCATTTGCTCCTGTATGGTCTTGACGCGCGCCTGATCGGCCTCAATGGGCCCCTTGGCGAAAATCCCGGCGAAGCCCATCTCTGAAATGATCACCATTTTGTGAGGAAATAACGCGTTCATCTTGTCCAGAGCCGGAACCAGCGCCTCCGCAGGACCATGCCACGAGCCGAAGTACTGATTCATCATGACGAAGTCGGCGTCGTTTGCCGCGGAGCTCTCCGCATGCTCCAGCTTGGGAAGGTTGTCGTCCGCAAAACTCACGAACCGGCCCGGATCGAGCCGGCGAATCATGTCGCGCATGGCGCGAAAATAGGCAATGCCGCCCGGCGTCGCCATCGCGCTCTCATTCGCAACACTCCAGGCGAATATGCTCGGATGATTGCCCGACTCCTCGATCATTTCCCGCATCTGGAGTTCAGCGAGTGCGAGGACCTTCGGATCCGACAGCTGTGCTTCGCTGAATTGCCAGACGGGGATTTCCGGTATCAGCATGATTCCATGGCGGTCGGCATACTCCAACACCAACGGATTCTGTGGATAGTGAACCGGCCGCGACAAGGTCGTGTGCAGCCGCTTCATGTCATCCAGGTCATGCCAAATCGTACCCCGCGTTTCCGCAAGTCCCTCCCACGGAGAATCCTCATGACGCGCCAACCCGGTCAGACGAACCCGCTCCCCGTTCAACAGCAGATGGCGATCCTGAATGTCGACGCTGCGCACGCCGAAGGTGTCGCTGGAGCGGTCCAGAATTCTGTGGTTGCGATCTTCTAGCTCGACCGTCATCCGGTACATATTGGGCTGATCTATGCCCCACAGCTGCGGATGCGCGAGGGGCATGGAGAAGTCCATGTCGAGCGCCCCGGATGACATGGTGACGCTCCGCGTCGACTCGGCGGCCGGGCGATCATCGGGTCCCCGCGCCGTGACACGCAGAGTAACCGGCGTGGGATGAGTGAATGCGCTGCGCAAATACACTTGATCGTGAACCAGCGCGCCGTCGGTGGTTGTTTCGCTGCGAATGCTCTGACGCTGCACCCAGGCTGGCCCCGTCGAAGTCAGCCACACGTCGCGCACCATGCCGCCGTAGGTCCACCAGTCATAGCGCGCCTGCGCGGATCCTCGCTCCGCAAATCCGGGGATGGTGGCAAGGCCCGGGCGGTTGTCGATACGCACTACAAGCGTGTTCATGCCGCGCAAGTGCGCTGTAATATCGAAGGAATAAGCGGTGAAGCCGCCGTCGTGCCGACCTATTTCCTTGCCGTTCAGCCAGACGCGGGCCGTATAGAAGGTCGCGCCGAAATGCAGTTCGACATGCCCGCCGGCGCCGTGCGGCGGCATGACAAAGCGGCGCAAGTACCAGCCCACTCCCAGGTAGTCGTGCAGCTTGCCGATGTTCCAGGTGTGGGGTAGATCGACGGACTCGCTCTCGGACGGCAGCGTGGTGATCCATCCGGAAGACTCACCGACGCGATTCGGATCGGTGTGAAATAGCCAGCTGTGATCGAGATCGGTCCGATCGGCGCCCAGTGAGGGGCCATTGAGCAACAGCAACAGTGCCGCAGCGGCGAGAATATTTGACGTTCGCCTCATCCGCGGCACTGTCATGGCATCACCTGCCCGCCGTTGACGTGAATAATCTGCCCCGTGATGTACCCGCTCAGCTGCTGCGAAGCGAGGAAAAGAAACGCTCCCACGCAATCCGCAGGCGTACCCAGTCGGCCCAAATACACCGACTTTCGCATTGCCTCCATGCGATCCGGCGGCGTTTCGGTATGGAACGGGGTGTCGATGACGCCCGGCGAGACAGTGTTGACGCGAATCAGCCGGCCCGCCAGTTCACGCGCCAAATGCCGCGTCAGATTATGAACGAAGGCCTTCGACGAACCGTATACGCCCGTTCCGGGACCGCCGCCGTCCAAGCCCGCAATCGACCCGACATTGATGATGACGCCGGCGCCGCGCTCGTTCATGTGAGGAACCGCCGCCTGACAGGTACCGATGACCGCCTTGGCATTAAGATTGAAAACGCTGTCCACCCAGGCATCGTCCGCCTGCAAAATCGGCTGACGGCTGATGAGAGACCCCGCATTGTTGATCAGCACATCCAAACCGCCGAGCGCTGCGGCGCTCGCATCGACCACGCGCCTGGGCACGCCGCCGGCCACCAGATTGCCCTGGATTTCCACGGCGAAGCCGCCGGCATCGCGGATGTCGCGGATCACCGCATCCGCGGCCGCCGAATTCGAGTGCCAGTGCACCGCTACGCGCGCGCCTTGTGCGGCGAACGCCCGGCTCACGGCCGCGCCGATCCCGCTGCTGGCTCCGGTGACCAGCACCGCCTTATCCCTCAGATCATCTATTTGCAACATAGGATCGGTGCGATGGTAGTTTGATTGAGCCGCAACGATGCCGGGAACAGTAGGTTTCCATTAAATCGCATTAATATTATAATATATGATAATTGGCGGTCAAGTCCGCTATTTTACGAGCGCGACACGGCAATGCCGCTCGCTCGCGCGCAAACATGCGTGGTATATTGATCATATAAAATTGGTCAATAGACGCGGGCGCGGGACTTCGCGGATGATGGATACAGCCTAATGACGACAATCAAAAAGCCGCTGCGAAGTGCCAAGAGTTACGGTCCAAAGGACAAGGACGGTTTCATTCATCGCAGCTGGATGAAGAGCCAGGGCTTTCCTGCCGATGTGTTCGATGGCCGTCCGGTCATTGGCATTTGCAATACCTGGTCGGAACTCACGCCCTGCAATGCGGGACTGCGCGATATTGCCGAACACGTCAAACGCGGCGTCTGGGAGGCCGGCGGCTTGCCGCTCGAGTTTCCGGCCATGTCGCTGGGCGAGACACAGATGCGGCCCACCGCCATGCTGTTCCGCAATCTACTGGCGATGGAAGTCGAAGAGTCCATTCGCGGCAACCCGATCGATGCCGTAGTACTGCTGGGCGGCTGCGACAAGACCACGCCCGGCCAGGTCATGGGAGCGGCGAGTGTCGATCTGCCGACCATGGTCGTTTCGAGCGGCCCCATGCTCAACGGCAAATTCCGCGGTCGCGACATTGGCTCCGGAACCGACGTCTGGAAGTTCAGCGAGGCCGTGCGGGCGCACAAAATGTCACTGGATGATTTCATGGCCGCGGAGTCGGGCATGTCGCGAACCCCGGGGACCTGCATGACCATGGGCAGCGCATCAACGATGGCGTGTTTGATGGAGGTCATGGGCCTCGCCCTGCCCTTCAATGCGACCGCGCCTGCCGTCGACGCACGCCGTCGCAGAATTGCGCAAGAGACTGGCCGCCTGATTGTCAGCATGGCGCGTGACGACATTCGCCTATCGACGATTCTGACTCGACAGGCCTTCGAGAATGCAATCCGTGTACTCGCCGCCATCGGCGGTTCCACCAATGCGGTGCTGCACTTACTCGCCATTGCCGGCCGCCTCAATATTCCTCTGGAGCTTGCGGACTTCGACCGCCTGTCTGTGGATGTGCCGCTATTGGTCGACCTACAGCCCTCGGGCCGGTTCCTGATGGAGGACCTGCACTACGCCGGAGGACTGCCCGCGGTCTTGAAGGAACTGACGCCGCTCCTGCACTTGGATTGCAAGACGGTCTGGGGCCAGAGTATCGGCGACAGCTTTGCGGGCGCCGAGTGCTACAACCACGAGGTGGTTCGCCCGCTGGCGGAGCCGGTAAATCCCGTTTCCGGGATCTGGGTATTGAGCGGCAATCTTTGTCCGAATGGCGCGGTGATGAAGCCAAGTGCGGCCAGCAATGCGTTGTTCAAGCATCGCGGCCGAGCGGTGGTGTTCGAATCCATCGAGGACTTGCGGGCGCGCATCGATGATCCGCAGCTCGACGTCGACGAGAATTCAGTACTGGTGCTCAAGGGCTGCGGTCCGCAAGGCTATCCGGGCATGCCTGAGGTCGGCAACATGCCGCTGCCGCGCAAGCTGCTGGAGCGCGGGGTGCGCGACATGCTGCGAATTTCGGATGCACGCATGAGCGGCACCGCCTTTGGAACCGTGGTGCTGCACGTCGCCCCGGAAGCCAATGCCGGCGGCCCCCTGGCGCTGGTGCGCGACGGCGACGAGATTTTATTCGATGGGCCCGAACGGCGCCTCGAATTGCTGGTTTCGCCCGAGGAACTGGCCCTGCGCGCTTCGACGTGGCGCAAGACCAAGCCGCCGCCGGCGTACTCGCGTGGTTACTACCGGTTGTATGTTGAGCATGTCATGCAGGCCGACCGCGGCTGCGACCTTGATTTTCTGACCGGCTCGAGCGGCAGCACGGTGGACCGGGAATCACACTGATGGGTGCCGCGAGTTTTGTCGCTGGCGATTGGGGCACGAGCCACCTGCGTCTTTTTCTTTGCGATGAGTACGGGACCATGCTCGACAGCTGCAGCGGCCCGGGTGCGGCCGAGCTCCATGGGCCCGACGCCGCGCGCCGTTTCGCCGCGACTTTCGCGACTCTCACCGCCGGCTGGAAAGACCGCTACGGCACGTTGCCGGCGGTTCTCTGCGGCATGGTCGGAGCGAGTATCGGCTGGACCCAAGCCCCCTACGTAGCCTGCCCCACCGCCCCCGAACAGATCGCCGATGCCTGCATATCACTGTTGCAAGGACGAGTGCACATCGTTCCCGGCTTGTCGTGCAACAATCGCTTCAACGCGCCGGATTTTCTCCGCGGCGAGGAGACGCAAATACTCGGCGCCATGAATCTCGCCGCGAACCTGCGACGCGGCACCTGCCTGCTCTGCCTGCCAGGCACCCACACCAAGTGGGCCGTACTGGAAGATGGGCGGGTGCGCGAATTCCTCACCGCGCCCACGGGTGAGCTGTTCGCGGTGTTGCGCGACCACAGCGTGCTGGTGCGAAAGCCGCAGAGCGCCGGGGATGCGATCGATGCCCGGACCTTCGCCCGCGGCCTGGCGCATTTCAACGAATTTCCCCAAGCTCAGCTGCTGCACCGGCTATTCGAGTGCCGCAGCCTGCAGCTCAACGGCGAACTGTCGGCGGAAACCGCGGACGCCTATTTGTCGGGCCTGCTGGTCGCGAGCGACGTGCATGGGGCACTGCGCCTGCTGTCGCCCTCGGTCGCGTCGCGCTCGGTATACTTGGTCGGCGCGACGCAATTGACGCAGCTGTATGCGCTGGGCGTGCGTGCGCAGGACTTTGAGGCCGTGCAATTGGACGGTTCCCAAGCCGTGCTCGCCGGACTCGTGCAGGTTCATACCCGCCTATTACACAAGGCCGCCCATGCCTCCTGATAATTTCACGCACCAGACCTCACTGATCGCCATTCTGCGCGGCGTGCTGCCGTCCCGAGTCCTTGAGATCGGCGATGTACTGTATGACGCCGGCATTCGCGCCATCGAAGTTCCGCTAAATTCCCCCGATCCGTTTGCGAGCATTGCCGCGCTGGCGGCGCAGCGTTCCGATTGGCTCATCGGCGCCGGCACGGTGCTGAACACTGAGGACGTGGGTCGCGCGCACGACGCCGGCGCACGCCTCATTCTGGCGCCAAACTGCAACGTCGAGGTCATACGCCGTTCCGCAGCGCGAGGCATGCATGTGTTGCCCGGGATTGCGACGGCCACAGAGGCTTTCACCGCCTTGGACGCCGGTACCCGGATGTTGAAGCTATTTCCCGCCGTGACCTACGGACCGCGCCATTTGGAGGCGCTGGGTGCGGTGCTGCCGCGCGATGTGCGTGTCTTTCCGGTCGGCGGCATCGGCGCGCAAGATATTCCACGCTGGCTGGCGGCGGGCGCCGGCGGTTTCGGCCTCGGCTCCGAGCTATTCCGTCCCGACTATCCGCTTGCGGACATCGCGCGCCGGGCGGCGGAGCTGGTGCAGGTACTGAAGAACGCACAGACTAAAACTTGAAGGGGCGCCGGCTGGCGCGGCTCGTACAACAATAAGACCGTAGAACAAGAGGAAACACTCGTGACACTCCCTGCTCTGGACATTGCCATCATTGCCGTCTATGCCATATCGATCTTTGCTCTGGCTCAGTGGGTGTCCAGGGAGAAAGGCAGCCACAAAAAGGATGCGCAGGACTATTTCCTTGCCGGCCGCACGCTCCCCTGGTGGGCCATCGGAACCTCGCTCATTGCCGCCAACATCTCCGCGGAACAAATCATCGGCATGTCCGGCTCCGGCTACGTGATCGGGCTCGGCATCGCTTCCTATGAATGGATGGCAGCCCTGACGCTGATCATCGTCGGTAAATATTTTCTGCCGATCTTTCTGAAAAACGGCATCTACACCATGCCGGAGTTTTTGGAACGGCGTTATAGCCCGAGCGTACGCACCGTGTTAGCGATTTTTTGGCTGGGTGTCTACGTATTCATCAATCTCACCGCGATACTGTGGCTCGGCGCCACGGCGGTGCATACCGTCACCGGCCTTGGCGTGGAAACGGCGCTGATTGCGCTCGGCCTGTTTGCCGGCGCATACGCCTTGTACGGCGGGCTGAAGGCGGTGGCGCTCACCGATATCGTGCAAGTGACGCTATTGGTGCTCGGCGGACTGATCATCAGCTACATCGCCCTGAACAAGATATCGGATGGAGCGGGCGTACTGGCCGGTTTTCATGCGCTAACGCTGCAATTTCCCGAAAAGTTCGAGATGATTTTGCCGTCGAGCAACCCAAATTATAAAGCCCTCCCCGGCCTGTCGGTGTTATTGGGCGGCCTGTGGGTGATGAACATTTCGTATTGGGGATTCAATCAATACATCATTCAAAGGGCATTGGCCGCCAAGAACATTCGTGAGGCGCAAAAGGGCATCGTGCTGGCGGCGTTTCTCAAGTTATTGATGCCGGTGATCATCGTGCTGCCGGGCATCGCGGCCGTCGCGCTCGCACCGAATCTCGCACGTCCCGACGAGGCCTATCCACATCTGATGGCCATGCTGCCGAGTGGACTGCTTGGATTGGTGTTTGCGGCCTTGATCGCCGCCATCGTCGCCTCCATGGGATCGAAGATCAATTCCATTGCGACCATCTTCACCATGGATGTGTACAAGCCGATGCGCCCGCTGTCCTCCCAACAACATCTGGTGCTCGTCGGTCGCCTGACTGCCGCGGTGGCGCTCATCGTTGCCATCCTGATGGCAAGGGCGCTGCTCGGTAGCTTCGATCAGGCGTTCCAATACATTCAGGAATTCACCGCATTCTTCACGCCCGGGATCTGCGTCATTTTCCTGCTCGGCATGTTCTGGGAGCGCTGCACCACAGCCGGCGCGTTGTCCGCCGCCATCGCCTCGGTGCTGCTGTCGGGCATACTGTATTACGCTTGGCCGTCGCTGCCTTTCATGGACCGCACCGGCATCGTATTCCTTGCCTGCCTCGCCATCGCGGTGGTTCTTTCGCTGTTGCAACCGCGGCGCGTGCCCCTACTCAAGGTCGAATTGAAGGGCATCGACTATTCGACCAGCACCGGCTTTAACGTCGCAGCGCTGATCGTGACCGCCATTTTGATCGCCATCTATGCCACGTGGTGGTAAGCGTACCGGGAAATGCTATGGTGGATCGACATTCGAGCACTCATCTTGTCTGAATCAGAGTACCGTCTATGACCGCCCCAGTACGTGGCCAGAATTTGACCTACACCGTCGCGAACAGCCTCGGCGCCGCGGTGGTGACGGGAGTCTATTCAGCTGACAATCCCATCCCCATCGAGGCGGAACTGTGCAGGCAGTACGCGGCGAGCCGTTCGGTGGTGCGCGAGGCGGTCAAGATGTTGACCGCGAAAGGCCTGTTGGGATCCCGGCCGCGGCTCGGAACCTGGGTGCAGCCGGAGAGCAACTGGAATCTCCTCGATCCGGATGTGTTGGGGTGGCTGCTGGAACGCAAATACGAACCCGCTCTATTGGTGGAGTTCACCGAACTGCGTCTCGCGGTTGAGCCGGGCGCTGCTGCCCTCGCGGCCCGGGTGGCCGGCGCCGAGGAAAAGGCGGCTATTCGCAGTGCGATCGAGCGGATGCAGGCCGCCGATCGTGGCGACGACGACCCGCTCGATTCAGACATCGCCTTTCACGTCGCCGTATTGCGCGCTACCCGCAACCGCTTCTACGCGCAGCTCACGGGCTTTTCCGCGACGGCCCTGCGCTTCAGCATTCGCACCACGAACCGCTACAAGGGCGTGCAATTGGCAAGTATCGCCGACCACAAGAAAGTCGCAGACGCCATCATTGCCGGCAAATCCGCCGCTGCCGGTGAGGCGATGCGCAAGCTCATTCAAGAGGCACTGGATCTCATTCTCAAACGTGAGGCGCTGCAAGTGACGCGTCGCGCCTCCGCCAACGCCAACCGCTAAGCCCATGGCGAGAATAAAGATCGCGATCGTCGGACTCGGCAAGATCGCGCGCGATCAGCATATTCCCTCGCTCGCGGCAAGCGATGCGTTCGAACTCATCGGCGTGGCCAGCCCGCATCATTCGCTCGAAGGCGTGCCCAGCTACCCCAACGTCGAGACTCTGCTGCATGCCCAGCCCGAAGTCGCCGCGGTGGCGCTTTGCACGACGCCTCAGGTGCGCTACGACATCGCGCGCTTCGCCCTGCAACAGGGGCGGCATGTGCTGCTGGAAAAACCTCCCGGCGTCACGGTGAGCGAAGTGCAGGCGCTCGAGGGGCTTGCGCGGCGTCAAGGCGTTGTGCTGTTTACGTCCTGGCATTCGCGCTTCGCACGGGCCGTCGAACCGGCGCGCACCTGGCTTGTGGGACGAAAAATTCTCAGCGTCAAGGTGACCTGGAAGGAAGACGTGCGTCACTGGCATCCCGGACAGACCTGGATATGGAAGGCCGGCGGCTTGGGCGTATTCGATCCAGGAATCAACGCGCTGTCGATCCTGACTCGGATCATGCCCACGGGGCTCGCGCTGAAGGGCGCGGAGCTGTCATTCCCGAGCAATTGCGAGACGCCGATCGCCGCCACCCTGCAGCTGGCGGACGGGCACGGCGTGCCGGTTGAGGTCGAGCTCGATTTTCTGCAGACCGGCACTCAAACCTGGAGCATCGATGTGCGCACGGACACAGGTCATTTGAGTCTGTCGATGGGTGGAACCGTACTATCGATCGACGGCGTGGCGGTGACAACCGTGCAACAACCGGAGTACGCGAATTTGTATGCGCATTTTGCCGAACTCGTGCGTCACGGCCGCAGTGACGTGGACTGCTCTCCACTGCAGCTGGTCGCGGACGCCTTCCTGTGCGCACGCCGCGTCGACGTGGCTGCCTTCATCGAGTAGCCGTCAGGCAGGAAATTGTTTTGCCAGGAAGGCTTCGCCGCGCTCGAGAACGAAATAGCGGAAAGCCTCCGCAGCGGGCGACAGTGTCTTGGCCTGATTGTTCACCACATTCCAGCGGCGCATGATGGGCAGTCCCTCCGTCTCCGGACAGGCGATCAACTTGTGATTGAGTTCCAGACCCAGGGTGTGCAGCGACAGCAGCGACACGCCCATGCCGGCCATGACTGCCTGCTTGATGGCTTCGTTGCTGGACATTTGCATGACCACTCGCGGCGCTATGTGATGCGCGCGCATGTATTCATCGAACACCGCGCGGGTGCCGGAGCGGGGCTCGCGCACGATGAATCCTTCTCCCGCCAGCGCGCTCGCCGGCACGAGTTCCTTGTGCGTAAAGTGATGATCGATCGAGGTTACCAGCACATGCGGATGCATGGCGAAAGGCTCTGCGCGGGTGGCGTAACCCTCCGGCGGCCTGCCCATGATGGCCAGTTCAATATCGCCTTCCTGCATCAGAGTGACGATCTGCTCGCGGTTATTGGCGACTTGTAGTCGGATCTCGATCCCGGGGTGTTCCTCCCGGAATACGGCCAGCAAGCGCGGCAGGAAATACTTCGCCGTGCTGACCATCCCCACATCCAAAGGTCCGGTCTGCAAGCCCCGAAAGCGCGCCACCAAATCCTCGGCATCGCGCATGGCGGACAGCACCCGGCGCACGTGCGCCAGCATGTACTCGCCCACCATGGTCAAGGAGACCTGGCGACTGGTCCGGTCGAATAGCGGCAGCCCCACTTCCAGTTCGAGTTCCTTGATCTGCATCGATACCGCGGGCGCCGTCAGGCGCAATTCTTCCGCCGCCCGTACGAAGCTTAAGTGGCGGGCAACCGCGGCAAAAATGCGAAGTTGCCGCAGGGTGGCGTTCTTCATTAAGTATTCCTTAACATTGGGGTAACCATATCTGACTTTACCCATATGATCAACGCGCCCTACAGTCCCTGCCAGTCAAAACCCCACGTGAGGCCTCAAGAATGGCAATAGCACTCGACAAATCAACGGATACCGCCATCAAGGACACTGCCAAGCGCTATCGCGCGGGCGTGCTCAAATACCGGCAAATGGGGTATTGGGATGCGGAGTACGTCCCCAAAGACACCGATACCCTGTGTCTATTCCGCATTACCCCGCAGGAGGGGGTGGATCCGGTCGAGGCCGCGGCGGCCGTGGCAGGCGAGTCCAGCACCGCCACCTGGACGGTGGTGTGGACCGATCGGCTCACCGCTTGCGACAGTTATCGCGCCAAGGCCTATCGGGTGGAGCCGGTGCCCAATACTCCCGGACAATATTTCGCCTGGGTGGCTTACGACATCATCCTGTTCGAAGAAGGTTCGATCGCCAATATGACGGCGAGCCTGATCGGCAATGTCTTCAGCTTCAAGCCGCTCAAGGCCGCGCGCCTCGAAGACATTCGAATTCCCGTGGCCTACGTCAAGACCTTTAAGGGTCCGCCGACCGGGCTGATCGTGGAACGCGAACGGCTCGATAAATTCGGCCGTCCGCTATTGGGCGCCACCACCAAACCGAAGCTCGGTCTTTCCGGTCGCAACTACGGCCGCGTGGTGTACGAGGGCCTCAAAGGCGGCCTCGATTTCATGAAGGACGATGAGAACATCAACTCGCAGCCCTTCATGCACTGGCGCGATCGGTTCCTCAACGTGATGGACGCCGTCAACAAGGCCAGCGCTGCCACCGGGGAGGTCAAGGGCTCTTACCTGAATGTCACGGCCGGAACTGTCGAGGACATGTACGAGCGTGCGGAGTTTGCCAAGGAATTAGGGTCGGTGGTCATCATGGTCGACCTGGTGGTCGGCTGGTCGACCATTCAGAGCATTTCCAACTGGAGCCGCAAGAACGACATGATCCTGCACATGCATCGCGCGGGACATGGCACCTACACGCGCCAGAAAAACCACGGTATCAGCTTTCGCGTCATCGCCAAGTGGCTGCGCCTTGCGGGCGTGGATCATCTGCACACCGGCACCGCGGTGGGCAAGCTGGAAGGCGATCCCATGACGGTGCAGGGCTACTACAACGTGTGCCGCGACAGCTACACCAAGCAAGACCTGCCGCGCGGCCTGTTCTTCGATCAAGACTGGGCGGATCTGCGCAAGGTCATGCCGGTTGCCTCCGGCGGCATTCACGCCGGCCAGATGCACCTGCTGCTCGATCTGTTCGGCGACGATGTGGTGTTGCAATTCGGCGGCGGGACCATCGGACATCCGGCCGGCATCCAGGCTGGCGCCGTGGCCAATCGCGTGGCGCTGGAACTGATGGTCAAGGCGCGCAACGAAGGCCGCGACATCAAAAATGAAGGCCTCGACATTCTGCGTCAGGGGGCGAAGAGCTGCAGTCCGCTGCAACAGGCGCTCGATACCTGGGGCGAGATCAGCTTCAACTACGCATCGACCGACAGCTCGGATTATTCCCCCACCCCGGCCGTTGCTCACTAAGGAGTTCCCCAGCATGATGACCAATCCCGTAGGCCGCATCACCCAAGGCCAATTCAGCTACTTGCCCGAACTGACGGACGCGGAAATCTCTCTGCAGGTCCAGTACGGATTGAACAAGGGCTACGCGTGGAGTGTGGAATACACCGATGACCCGCATCCGCGCAACACGTATTGGGAAATGTTCGGACTGCCCATGTTTGAACTGAGGGATGCGGCCGGCGTATTGATGGAAGTTAACAATTGCCGCAAAACCTTTCCCCAACATTACATCCGTTTGATGGCCTTCGATTCGACCCGCGGCGTGGAGACCATCGTCATGAGTTTCATCGTCAATCGGCCGGAGCGCGAACCGGGCTTCGCACTGGTGCGGCAAGAGACGCACGGTCGCACCATTCGCTACACCGTGCGACCCTACGCGACCGACCGGCCTGAATCCGAGCGCGGCTCTCGCTAGGCCCCCACATGGCTGCACCTCTGTACCAGATTCCGGGACAAACGGCCTCGACGGCCGAGTCCGCCACGACGGAAGCAGCCGCCGCGGGCACTGCAGTCGCAGACCCGCTGCAGAGTGCCCGCACCGTCGAGGAAGTGCTGGCGCAAAGTCAGGTGAGCGCGGTCATGGACGAATTGGACCGCGATCTCATCGGACTGGCTCCGGTGAAAGGCCGCATACGCGACATCGCCGCCCTATTGGTCATCGACAAGCTGCGCATGAATCTGGGACTTCAGGCGCAGGCGCCGAGTCTGCACATGTCATTCATCGGCAATCCGGGAACGGGAAAGACCACGGTGGCCCTGCGTATGGCGCAGATCCTGCACCGCTTAGGCTATGTGCGCAAAGGCCATCTCATCGCTGTGACGCGCGACGATCTCGTTGGCCAATACATCGGACATACCGCGCCGAAAACCAAGGAAGTTCTCAAGAAGGCCATGGGCGGCGTGCTGTTCATCGACGAGGCCTACTACCTGTACCGGCCGGAGAACGAGCGCGACTACGGCCAGGAAGCCATCGAGATTCTGCTGCAAGTGATGGAGAATCAGCGCGACGACCTGGTCGTGATCCTCGCCGGTTACAAGGATCGGATGGACGCGTTTTTCCGCTCCAACCCCGGCATGAGTTCGCGCGTCGCGCATCATTTGGATTTCCCCGACTACCAGCCGCGGGAGCTGGAGGAAATTGCGCAGCGCATGCTGCAGAGCATGCACTACCGCCTCAGCGATTCCGCCATCGCGGCCGTGCATGAATACATCCCATTGCGCATGCAACAGGCGCACTTTGCCAATGCGCGCTCGATCCGCAATGCGCTCGACCGAGCCCGCCTACGCCAGGCCAACCGCCTGTTCGCGCAAAAGGGACGCCAGCTTACGCGCGATGAGCTCATGACCATCGAAGGTGAGGATATACGCGCGAGCCGGGTGTTCACATGAAGCTCAAGGCGTTGATCTTCGACGTCGATGGCACTCTCGCGGACACGGAGGAAGCGCATCGCGCCGCCTTCAATGAGGCTTTCCGCGAGCATGGCCTGGATTGGAACTGGAGCAGGCCCCGATACGCGCATCTATTGTTGACGGCCGGGGGCAAGGAGCGCATCGCGGCCCATATCGATTCCCTGCGACTTGCGCCCCAGGAGCGCAGCGCTCTGTTCGAACGCATCGGCGCCATCCACCGCACCAAGACGGCCAATTACGCAGCCATGATCCTCGCCGGACAAGTGCCGCTGCGCGACGGCGTGGAACGCTTGCTCGATGAAGCCCATCGCGCGCAAATCCAAGTGGCCATCGCCTCCACCACCACACTGGCCAACATCGACACATTGCTGCGAACCGCGCTGGGCGCGGACTCGCTCGACCGATTCGCAGCCATCGGCGCGGGCGATCAAGTTCGCAAGAAGAAACCGGCGCCCGACATTTACAGCTTCGTGCTGCGCGAATTGGCGCGTACGGCCGACGAATGCGTCGCCATCGAGGACTCCCTGAACGGTCTCACGGCGGCCAAGTCGGCCGGGCTGTTCACCGTCGTCACACCCAGTTACTGGACTCAGACGGAGAATTTCTCCTGGGCCGATATGGTGCTGCCGTCGCTCGGATCGCCCGCTCGGCCTTTGCCGCCGCGCGCCGCCGCCATGGTCGGCCACAGCATGCTCGGTATTCGCGAGTTGGATAGACATTTGCATACGCCCAAAGAACAGCAATAACGCAGCGATAATCGGGGGAAACGATGAGTACGCGCGAAAAGACCATCACCGAATTCATGATCGAGGAACAACGCCGTTTCCCCGAGGCGACCGGCGACTTCACGGCCTTGCTCAACTACGTTCGCCTGGCGTGCAAGCGCATCAGTTTCATCGTCGGCCGCGGCGTCCTGGCCGGCGCGCATGGATCGGCGGATATCGACAACATCCAGGGTGAAACCCAGATGAAATTGGATGTCATATCCAATGACATTTTCCTGCGCACCAGTGAATACGGCGGACATCTGGCCGGCATGGTGTCCGAGGAACTCGAAGACCCGTACCAGATCCCGCCCGAGTATCCGCTCGGCAAGTACCTGCTCGCCTTCGACCCCTTGGATGGCTCGAGCAATATCGATATCAATGCGCCCGTGGGCAGCATCTTTTCGGTGCTGAAGGCGCCGCGCGGCCCGCAACCGCCGACGGTGGAGGATTTTCTGCAGCCGGGTTCCAAGCAGCTGTGCGCCGGCTATGCGATCTACGGCGCAACCACCATGTTGGTGTTGACGGTGGGTCGCGGTGTCCACGGCTTCACTCTGGACCGCGGCTTCGGCGAATTCATACTCACTCACCCGAACATGACCATTCCCGCAGAGGCAAACGAATTCGCCATCAACGCGTCCAACGAGCGATTTTGGGAGCCGCCGGTGAAGCGTTACGTCGCCGAATGTCTGGCAGGCCACGGCGGCGTGCGCGGCAAGGACTTCAACATGCGTTGGATCGCCTCGCTGGTGGCGGAAGTCCATCGGATCCTGATCCGAGGCGGACTCTTCATGTATCCGGAGGACACCAAGGATCCCAGCAAGGCCGGCAGGCTGCGCCTGCTTTACGAAGCCAATCCCATGGCCATGCTCGTCGAACAGGCCGGCGGCGCGGTCTCGACGGGCAGAAATCGAATCTTGGATCTGACGCCCACCCACCTTCATCAGCGCGTGCCGCTGATCCTAGGTTGCAAGGCCGAAGTGGAGCGCATCGAGCGTTATCACTGGGAACACGAACAGGGGCTCGACCGCATCTACAGCTCGCCGCTGTTCAAAGAACGCTCGCTGTTCATTCAAAGCTAACTCAAGTACGGGTCCCACATGTCAGCCAAGCATCCCATCATCGCAGTCACCGGCTCCTCCGGCGCTGGCACCACCTCTGTGACACGCACGTTCAATTGGATATTCCGCCGCGAGGGCATCAGGGCCGCGTTGGTCGAAGGCGATTCTTTTCACCGTTACGATCGCGAAGCCATGAAGGTAAAAATGGCGGAGGCCGCCGCCCTTGGCGATCAACATTTCAGTCACTTTGGGCCGCAGAATAATCTGTTCGAGGAACTCGAGGCCCTGTTCAAGGGTTATGGTGAAACCGGGGGCGGAAAAGTGCGCCGCTACCTGCACAATGACAAGGAGGCCCAACCCTTCAAGCAGCCGCCGGGCACCTTCACGGATTGGAAAGACATTCCGGGCGACACCGATCTGTTGTTCTACGAGGGGCTGCATGGCGCCGTCGTGACGCCGAATGTGAATGTCGCAAAGCACGCAGATCTGACCATCGGCGTGGTGCCCATCATCAATCTGGAATGGATACAGAAGCTGCATCGCGACAAGGATACGCGCGGCTACTCCACCGAGGCGGTGGTCGACACCATCCTGCGGCGCATGCCGGACTACGTGAATTACATCTGCCCGCAAT
>JANYJY010000045.1 GCA_025358295.1 Gammaproteobacteria bacterium | reverse complement strand
GGAGCTTCTGCAATGCCTTGTCGGGCGTCCCCGGCTGGGCGTCGGCGTAGCCCGACTCCAGATCATCGATACCGCGCCGATCTTCGTAGTAGGCGATCGCGCCGACCGCCGAGAAAATTGACTCACCGCCGCCCACGCTGAAGCGCGTGCCGCCGGCGAGCTGAAAATCGCCGACCTTGGTGCCGCGAAGTTCTTCGTAGCCCGTGCCAATGCGCGCGGCGACGAAGGGCTTGTCGCCCGCCAATAGCCTGCGCGGCGAGAGCTCGATCGTACCGCCGAGCGCTTCGGCATCCTGTTCCGGAACGTTGGTCTTGGTGACCGTCGCCGATCCCAGCAAGCCGGCCGGAATCGTGTCGAAGGCGACCGCGCGGCCGCCGCCGAGCGGCGAGGACGGATTGGTCGGCAACAAGCGCACGCCGGCGAAGGTCGTGCCGTTGAGATCGGAGTCGAGGCCGCGGATGTTGATGAAGCGGGCCTCGCCGGTATCGTTCTCCGCGGAGACGCCCGGCAGGCGACGCACGGCCTCGGCGGCGCTGATGTCGGGCAACTGGCGAATCTCTTCGGCCGTGATCATCGAGATGATGTTGGGCGCGTCGATCTCGGTGGTCCGGGAGAGCGTCAGGCCGATTCTGGATGAGGTGACCAGGATCGCTTCGAGGCCCCCGCCGTTGCGCTTGCCGAAGCCCGCGGTCAGGTTCACGTCCGCGACCAGCGTCTTCTCGTCGCCGACCACGATGGCCTTGTCCACCGATTTGTCGGCCTTTTCATGCAGCGAAATGCGCAGCGTGTAATGCCCCTGGGCCACGTTGGTGAAGCGAAATGCTCCGTCCGCGCCCGTGGTAACGGTACGATGCAGCTCGACGATTTCGAGCGCCGCGCCCCTGACCGCTTCGTGTTCTTCTTCCTCGGTGACGTGGCCGGCAACGACCGCGGCGTTGGCGGCCGCGGCTGCGGCGAGCACTGCACTGCCGCAGAGCAGGCGGATGGTTCTGGCCGGGCGAGACGATGTGGTGTGTGTCATGAAGGAGAAATGTTAGCTTCACGTCATTGCGCCAATATGACCGCCGCGCCGGATGTCTCCGCGCCCGGAGGGGGACAACAGGGAGCCTCGTCACATGAAGATTGATTTTAGGCAGGCGCTGATCGGCGCCGGTGTCGCGGCGGCGACGTCATTGTCGCTCGTCGCAGCAACGCTCGCGGCCACCGACAGCGTCTACGCCGTGATCGAGAAATGGCCGGTCGCCGGCGAGGGCAAATGGGATTACCTGGCGATCGATGCCGCGCGTCGCCATTTGTTCCTGTCGCGCGCGACCCACTTGCAGGTGTTGAATCTGGATACCGGCAAGCTCGCCGGCGACATCGCCAGTACGCCGGGCGTGCACGGCATTGCGCTGGCAGCCGACCTTCACCGCGGTTTCTTGACCGAGAGCGGTCTTCAGGTCTTGATCGCCGCACCGAAATCGACAGACTCCGGAGTTTTAACGCGATGAGCAACGAACACCTCAACCGACGCGACGTATTGGGCGGCATCGCCGCCGCCGCGGCCCTGGCGGCGCTGCCGCAATCTTTGCTGGCAGCGGCCGACCCCGCCGTCAATTTCCTGGTCGTGGGCGATTGGGGACGCGACGGCGACAGCCATCAGCGCGATGTGGCGAGGCAAATGGGCAAGGCCGCCACGACCGCGCGCAGCCGCTTCGTCGTGTCGGTCGGCGACAACTTCTACGATAACGGCGTTGCCTCGGTGACCGATCTCCAGTGGCGAACTTCGTTCGAGGACATCTATGCGGCACCGTCGCTGCAGGTGCCGTGGTATGTCGCCCTCGGAAACCATGATTACCGCGGCACGCCGCAAGCGCAGATCGATTACGCGAAGACGAGTACGCGCTGGCGCATGCCGAGCCGGTATTACAAGGTCGCCGGCATCGAAATGGGCGCGCCCCACCTCGATCTGTTCTTCATCGACAGCTCGCCTCTCGTGCACAAGTATCGGGAGAAGGTCGAGGGCAATATCGCGGCGAACGTCGCGACCCAGGATGTGGATGTGCAGCTGCGGTGGTTGGACGCGGAACTGGGAAGATCCACCGTGCCCTGGAAACTCGTGATCGGTCACCACACCTTGCACTCGGGCGGCAGCGCGCACGGTGATACACTCGAAGTGCAGCAGCTGATCGAGCCGCTCTTGAAGAAGCATGGCGTCCGGGCCTATATCAACGGCCACGACCACGATTTGCAGCATATCCGCCGTGGCGGGGTGGATTTCATCGGCTCCGGCGCTGGATCCGAGGTGCGTCCGGTCGCGTCCGTGGAAGGCACGCTGTTCTGCGCCGAACGTTCGGGCTTTGCGTCGATCACCTCCAGCCCCGGTGCCATGCGCTTGGAGTTCCGCGATTTCACCGGCGCAAGCCTTTATCGGGGAGCGATCGCCGCAGGCTAGTTGTCGCAGTCGCAGTCGCGCGAGAATCGTCCCGGCCTGCATCCGGGAGAATCTCTGAGAGTCGTCATTCCGCGACAGTAATTCAACTTATGCAGAACTACGCTGCGAGGTGTCAACTTAGTTGCTGATTAGACGTTATACGGCTTTAAGCAGCGGATGACGAGTCGTTCGTCCCGCGCACGAGGGAGTGTATGAACGCCAGCAGCAACGCGATGATCGACAGCATCACGTCGACCCCTTCAACGGAAGGCCGCGACGCGGCCACTCCGGTCGCCGAGCCTGCCAAGTCGCAGATGGCTGTCTACAGCTACAACGCGGCCATTGCGGCACTTTCCTCTCTGGCGTTGGCTGCGTGCGGCGGTGGGGGCGGCTCGCCCTCTGCGGCGGCTCCCTCCGCGCCCGGCGGACTGAGCGCTACAGCAGGCGTTGCCCAAGTCACGCTCGCGTGGATGGCGAGCATGGGCGCGACCTCTTACACCATCAGTCGAGCCACGACGAGCGCCGGGCCCTTCACCGCCGTTGGCACCGCCACGTCCACTTCATTCACCGACCGTAGCGTGACCAACGGCACCGAGTATTATTATATTCTATCCGCGTCGAACGCCGCGGGTGCGAGCGCCAATTCGGCGGTTGCTGCCGCGACCCCGATGGCGGCGGGATTGTCACGCGTCCAGGCCGCGCGCGTGCTGGCGCAGGCGGCGTTTGGCGGCGCGGCCACGGATATCCAAGCGCTGCAGAATCAGCCGAACGGCATCCAAAGCTGGCTCACACAACAGTTCGCGATCCCGGTGAATCCACCGGGACAACTGTCGAATGTTGCGTGGCTGCAGGCCAACAACCTCATCTCCGTGATGTTCGATACTGCCGGAGTCCAAAGCTCCTTGTGGCGCAAGCTGATCTCCAGCCCCGACGTCCTGCGACAGCGAGTGATGCTGGCGCTCACAGATTTATTTGTAGTGAACACCGGCGCCATCCAATTGACGTACCGGGGCGCCGCGGTAGCCTATTATCTGGATCAATTGGAGGCCAATGCCTTTGGCAACTTCAAGGACTTGTTGCTGGCCGTGTCGCATACGCCGGCCATGGGTCAATACCTCACGTTCCTAGATAGCGTCAAAGCGAATCCCGTCACCGGTACCAGCCCCGATGAGAATTACGCTCGCGAGATCATGCAGCTGTTTTCCATCGGCGTCGTCCAGCTGAACCTTGACGGCACCGCAAAGATAAACCCCAATGACCCCAACGTCGCGCTGGCCACCTACGTGCAGACCGACGTGCTCAACATGGCCAAGGTATTCACCGGCTGGAAATTGGACGCCACGGCGAATGCATTCCTCGGTGCCTCGGCCGCCGCTGACATGGTCAATAATACTTCCGGATTCGACACCACCGAAAAGCTCGTGCTGGGTCAAACCATCGCCGCCGGTTTGAGTGGCGAACAAACGCTCGAGGCCGCGATCGCCATACTGATGCAACATTCCAACATCGCGCCGTTCATTTCGCGCCAGTTCATCCAACGCCTCGTCACCAGTAACCCCACGCCCGGTTATGTGTCTCGCGTCGCGGCGGTCTTTCAGTCCACGCAGGGCGACATGAAATCCATCATCACGGCAATTCTGACTGACTCGGAGGCCGCCTCCGGCCAGTTGCTGACCGATCCCCAAGCCGGCAAGTTACGCGAGCCTGTAGTGCGATTCATTCAATGGGCGCGCACCTTCCAGTTGAATTTCGCGCCGAGTGACGCCACGGCGTGGGCCAAAATTGGCGACCTTTCAAACCCATCGACCAAGCTGGGTGAAAGCCCGCTACAGTCGCCGAACGTATTTTTCTTTTTTCAACCCGGATACGCCCCTCCGCAGACGGCGCTGCACGACAATGGCATCACCGCACCGGAGTTCGGCATCACGAACGAGAGTTCGGTCGCCGGCTACATGAATTTCATCAAGAACCTGATTGCCAACGGCATTGGCGGCGTGCCGGGAAATTATGGCGCCGTGCAGCCATTGGTGAACCAGGGTGGCAATTCCGCGGCATTGCTCGCCGAGCTCAATGTGCTGATCGCCGCCGGCCAAATCTCCGGCACCTCGTTGAACATGATGCAAAGTGCGCTCGACACGATCGATACCAGCACCGCGGCAGGAGCGAACAATCGCCTGTATGCCGCGCTGACGCTCATCATGTGCACTCCCGAATACCTGGTTCAAAAGTAAGGACGCCCGTGACCAAGCCCGCATCCAGACGTGAATTCTTGAAAATGGCGGCCGCTCTGTCTGCCACGCGTTTTGCGCCTCCGCTGGCACTGAACCTAGCGGCGCTGGGCGAAAGCGCGGCGGCAACCGCCACGGACTACAAGGCGCTGGTCTGCGTGTTCATGATCGGCGGAAACGATAATTTCAACACGCTGGTCCCGTACGACGCTGCCAACTACGCGATTTACGCGCAGCAGCGTCCGGCGATCGCGACGGCCATGAGCGCTTTGACCCCGACCCTGCTCACGCCTGCCACCGCGCTCGCTGGCGGCGAGCAATTTGCGCTGGCGCCCGCATTGGCGCCGCTGCTGCCGCTGTTCAACGGCGGCCAAATGGCGGTTCTGCTGAACATTGGGACGTTGATCGATCCAATCCCATCTGCCGCCGCGTACGCCTCTGCTCCGGCGACCAGCCTGCCCCCACAATTGTTCTCGCATCTCGATCAGCGATCGTTCTATCAGGCGGAAGGACCGATCGGCAACACGTCAGGCTGGGGCGGCCGGATCGCGGACATGTTTGCCGCCGGCAATGGCAACTCCTTGTTTACTTGCATCTCCCCCAACGGCGAGAGCCTGTTCCTGACGGGACTGAACACCGGCACTTACTCGATCTCGCCCACCGGGGGCGCGATTCCAATTCAGAGTATCGTGAGTCCTCTGTTCGGTTCCTCCAGCTGCCAGGGCGTCATGAAGAGCCTGACCACGGCCCAGCGCACCGCTACCGACGGCAGCCTCGCCAATCTGTTCGAGTCCACCTACGCCAAAGTCGTGAGTCGCTCATTGTTGGGAGCGCAAGTTCTCGGCGCCTCGCTGCCCGCGACGACGGTCACGGCCTTTCCAGCCACCACCAAAACGAATCTCTCGGCGCAATTATCAATGGTGGCGCGGGTGATAGCAGCGAGAAACGCCTCCGGCATCGGTGCAATGCGCCAAGTGTTCTTGGTTGGCGCCGGCAACTTCGACACCCACAACGCCGTGGTGACCACGCAGCCACCGCTGTTATCCGATGTCGCCGTGTCGATGGCCGCCTTCCACACGGAGATGAACGCACTTGGCGTGCAGAATAACGTCACCAGCTTCACCGTGTCTGACTTCGGACGTACGCTCAATTCCGATGGCGACGGCTCGGATCACGGTTGGGGAAGCGTGCACTTCGCGGTCGGCGGTGCGGTCAACGGCGCTAATTTTTATGGCATGCCACCCGTGTTGCCACCCAGCTTGGCGACGGCGGGCCCCCTCGATGTTGGCCGCGGCCGATTCATTCCCACGATGGCGGTGGATCAATTCGGCGCGACCTTGGGTTCCTGGTTCGGAGTAAGCGATACCGACTTGTTGACCATTTTTCCAAACCTTGTCAATTTTAACGCCGGCACTCGCAATCTCGGGTTCATGAAAGCGTGACGCACGCAGCTCTGAATCCGCATCTAGGCCAACTAGATTTTACGAATAGACAACAGCATTGCCGCTCGCGCTGGCACCGATTCGGCTCCCTTTTCAGTCCAAAGCTGGCCGCGCCCTTCCTTTTTCGCGAGATAACAAGCGCTATCAGCGGCGGCAAGCCAGTTAGTCGCAGCATCAAATTGTGGCGTGAGCATCGTCAGACCGATGCTAGCGCCTGTGGAATACGTGGCACCGTTCCACTCGACTTGCAACGGATTGAGCGCAGTTAAGATTTTTTGCGCGAGCACCATGCTGCGAGCTTCCGGACATTTCGGCAAGAGCACGGCGAACTCATCGCCGCCGAGGCGGGCGACGATATCCGATTGTCGCACCGTTATACGTAACACTTCGGCGACGGCACGCAAGACTGAATCGCCGGCGGCGTGTCCGCCGGTGTCATTTACTGCTTTAAATCGGTCCAAATCGATGGCAAGGAGCGCGGCGGGCTCGTCCAAGTAATTGGCCCGCTTGAACAGGTCGGTCAACCGGCGCTGGAACTCGAATCGATTCGCGAGACCCGTCATCGGGTCATGACTCGCCCGATGCTTGAGCTCCTGTGCCGCACTGATATCCCCAGAGACATCTCTCAGCACCATCACCATCCCGGTCACGGCGCCATTCGACAGAACCGGGGACACCACGTCGGCTACAAACGTAAAACTCCCATCCGATCGATGCAGGATGCACGCGTTAGGACGGCGAATTACCTCGCCGTGGATCGCACACTGTGCAATTAGATTGGCTGCGGCTTTGGACGTTTGCGGGTCCATCAGATAGATCACCTCATTCACCGGCCGTCCCCGCACGGCATTCATGTTCAAGCCCAGCATATTCTCGGCTGAAGAGTTCAAGTACGTGATGCGGGTTTGGGCATCGGTAGTGATCACGGCCTCATCGATCGACACCAAGGTGATACGCAAACGTTCCCGTTCCTCGGCGAGGTTTTCTTCCGCGCGGCGCCGCGCCTCCAGACTCTCGATTTGGGCCACCAGATGCAATGGCTTTCCCTCCTCATCACGCACTAGCGACACGGCCACATGCGTCCATACCCAGTGACCGTTCTTGTGGCGAAAGCGTCGCTCGATATCGTAGTTCGTAATCTCGCCGGACAACAGGCGCTGCCAGCGGGTAGCGCTAGTGATCCACTCTTCCGGCTCCGAGGGACCGCCGGGCGGAAGGTCTCTAAACTCCGCCGCGCTGAATCCGAGCATGGTTTGAAGGGCAATATTGGTGTAGCCCCATACCCCATTGAGATCCGCGATCAGCATTCCAAGAGGAGAATGCTCCATGGATTCTCGGTAGCGGTGTTCACTTAAATTCAAACGGCGCACCGCGGCCCGCTGCGCATCAGTGCCAAGCCCAACCGCGATCGGGGGCAGGGTGGTCGCAAGCAGGGCAATGATCGGCAAGCCCACCAAGGAGACCCCGCCTGAGCTATTCTCAAGTCCCAGAGGTCGCACGCCAAAGGCCAACAGTGTTGCAATCTCAAGACCGCTGCAAAGGCCCAACACAGAGGCGCCAAAGCCCCCTACGCGAAAGGCGGCGATCATGAGGAGTACACTGATCACGACAAAAGGAAACCGCACATAGAGAATCGCGATCCAGCAGCCGAGCAGCACCATGACCAAGCCCGCGATGTTTTGCGCGAGAAACTTCGTGCTCGCCAAACGACGTAGCGACTTTACGCTGAACAGAATAATCGGCGGACCGAGCAAGCAGGCACCAATGGCATGGGAGCCCCACCATTGCAACGCGCTTGCTAACAGCGGCGCGCCGTCGCATTCATACAAGGCCGCCCCTGCCGCCAGAGCGACTAAGCCCGGGATGGCAATGCCAAACCCTGCGACCATGATGGCCGCTTGGCCGATGCTGATGTTCGGGTACGGAAAACGGGCGAGGGAACGAAACACACCCGCCATCATTGCGATCTCGGCGACGTTGACGCAGGACAATTCGATCGAAATCGGCCAATCCCGATGCGCGATAAACAGGTTGGCCGCGAGGCAAGCACCGAGTAACAATACCCCAGCACTCACCCAGCGCACCGTCGGCAGCCGGATGAGCAGCGCCGCGGCGATGGCGGTTGCCGGCCACAGCAGCGCTATGCCCCCGTTCACGCGGGTCATGAGGATGGCGCCGATAGCGGACGCTAGGAATATCGCAGCCACCGCGATTTCAGTGAGGGGCGCACGACTGGATACGGCGTGAAATGCCTGCCGCGGTGTCAAAGTACTCGATCGCCTTCACGATGCGATGGGCGGCCACCAAACCACGGCCGTGCGTTCCATCGATGCATAGGGGGCCACGCGTCTTGCGTGCGCCGCCTTTAAACATAAGGCTAACAATCCTGCGGCCATCCGGTCGCGACCTAAGTCTCAACTATGTCAATCAAGAGTGCGACGGCGACGACTCACCAGTGCGAAACCGTGCACGGAGGCGGCTGTAGGCTCACTTGAGCGACGGTGCGCGCCCCTTAGTCCCCAGCTTGGAGGTGGCGTTCCTGAGAACCAGGTCACCCCTGCGGCACCCGGAGAATGGAATACTAGGCAGTGGTTCACCGCACGGAAGTCCGATGAATAGCTCCGCAAGGTCCTTCGCTTTCGTGAAGATCGGCGATTTTTCCGGTTGCAACGATCAGGTCCTGGCGCAGCTACGAGCTCAGTTTCCCGATCTGGAAGCCGATGTCATCGACGTGTTGGATTTTCGGATCGTCAACCGATCGGATGCGGCGCAGCTGCTCTGGTCGGTGGCTCGTGAATACGGACCCGGCTCGTGCCTCACGAGAAGCCGATTTCATGCGCGGGTGCTTAGGACCCAATATTTCTTTTCCAAGGTCCGCCAGCAGCTGTTACAGCGCCTGTCGTCAAATCGGTACGTGTTTACCTTTCAAACCCAGTCGTTGGTCGATGCCAGCATTCCCGGAATTCCTCATTTTCTTTACACGGATCACACCCACCTTGCCAACGTGATGTATCCGGGAAAGCAATCAACGCCGTGGGCATCATCGGCATGGCTCGAACTCGAAAAATCGATCTACCAGCATGCGCGCATCAACTTCACGATGAGCTCGCACGTGTCTCGATCGCTGGTGGAGCACTATGGTTGCCCTGAGGCGAAGGTCCAATGCGTTTACGTTGGTGGCAACGCCACAACGGTCGATTCTGACACCGAGGGAGAGGCCCGCTTCGCGCGAAAAAAAATCCTGTTCGTGGGCGTCGATTGGAAACGCAAAGGCGGACCCGACCTGTTGAGCGCATTTCGCGAAGTGAGGCGGTCCCATCCGACGGCAGAGCTCACCATCGTCGGATGCTCCCCGAACGTATCCGTGCCGGGTTGCCGGGTGGTGGGGCGTGTGCCGGTGGCCGAGGTGAGCAAGTATTTCCAATCCGCGTCCATCTTCTGCATGCCGACCACCGTGGAACCGTTCGGAATAGTTTTCGTCGAGGCATTCGCCCACGGATTGCCCATCGTCGCTACGAACATCGGGGCGATTCCGGATCTCATCGAAGAGGGGAAGTCAGGATTCATGGTCCCTTGCAACGACCCTGCGCAGCTGGCAAACCGGCTGAACGGCTTGCTGGCCGATCCGGCGCGCTGCGGCCGATTCGGGGCGCACGGTCGCGCTCGCGTGAACGCTCGATACACTTGGAAGGCGACCGGCCAGAAGCTTGCTGACCACATCAAACGCTGCATCGCCATGGAGGCCCGCCCCGCGCAGGTGTCCGCGGCCTCACCCGCATGCGACATGGCACTCGATGCAGCGGTGGGGCAGCTGGGTGTGGTCTCCGCATTCGCTGGCATTTTCCGCACTTCGGGCTGAAGAGGCACAATGGCCCCAGCGAGAACCATCGTCATTGGTTTGGATTCGTTCGATCTGCGACTTGCCGAGCAATGGACGGCGGCCGGCGAGCTTCCGTGCCTTAAACATTTGTTGACCACCTGCCCCACCGTCGTGCTCAGCACGCCAAGCCGCGTGCTGCAAGGCACTGTATGGCCGAGTCTCTTGACCGGACTCAGTCCGGGTCGCCACGGCAGCTACTTCCAAAGTCAGCTTCGAAACGGCACCTATGCGCTGATGGACAAGTTCGCGGATCGCAGGGTCAAGCGGTTCTATCAGCATCTCGGCGATCGCGGCGTGCGCTGCGGCATCGTGGACATTCCGACCGATCGTCCCTTGCGCAGCATGCGGGGCGTACAAGTGGTCGAGTGGTCTCCAGAATTCACGTATTGGCATTACGCCACGGTCCCGTCGAGCTTCGCTCGCCAGATCCGGTCCGAAATCGGCGAAAATCCCATGACCACCCACTGGGATTCCGGGGACTCGCAGGAGAGCCATCGGAAACTGTGCATCTCCCTTGAAACCAGCGCCCGCATGAAGGCGCAGCTGGGCAGCTACCTCATCGGCCAGACGGATCTGGATCTAGTGTTTTGCGTATTCGGCGAGGCCCATAAAGCCGGGCACTGGCTCTGGAAGTACCACGACGAAACTCATCCCGATCACGAGTTGGCTCCTACGGGCCTGAAGGACGGACTGCGCAATTCCTACCGCCAGCTCGATCGTGCGGTTTCACAGATGATCGAGGGCGTGTCATTCGAGGACAATCTGATCATTTTTTCCGATCATGGAATGCAGGCGGCCTACCGCGGCGACCATCTGGTCGACTCGATCCTCGATAAGACGGGAATGCGGATCTGCGACGCGCCGCAATCGGTGCCTCCTCCCGTCAGCTCGACGGCGACTCCTGCGCAAAGGCAGGCCCGCCAGATGTTCCGCAATGGCAAACTGGCGATCAAGCGCCGATTGCCGGAGCGCGCACTCGCCGCGCTCGACCGGAACAAGAATGCGTTTCCAGGAATGGACTGGAGTCGGACCCGAGCGTTTTCGTTGCCCACCGACCGAAACTCGCACATACGCGTAAATCTTCGGGGGCGAGAGCCCCAGGGAATCGTCGATCCTGGCAGGGCCTACGAGGTCGTGCTCGATGAGCTCGAGGGGGTATTCAGATCGCTCATCAATCCGCTGACGGGGCACGAGGCCGTCGAGGAGGTGTTTCGCGTCAGGCGCGAATTTCCGGGGGAATATGCGGACGACTTCCCCGACCTCGCGATTTTATGGAGCGCGGAGGCCCCGATCGACGCCGTGAGCTCGCCGAGTCTGGGTGAGATCCGACAGCGGATACGAGAACAACGATCCGGCAATCATCGTGCGGAAGGATTCCTGCTCGCGCGGGGTCCAGCCTTCAAGCAAGGTGCGGGCCGTTATCAGGGGGATATACTCCAGATCGCACCGACACTACTTCATCTACACGGCGTCCCCATCCCCGAGCACTATGCCATGTCTCCGCTCGAGGTGATTTTGAAGTGACCAGTCTCGGCAGCAACCGAGGATCAGCCGATGCCGACATGACGCCTCAAGCGATTGCGGATTTTGACTCCCAGGCGTCTCGCAAGAATGTCGGGGCGGATCCGGCAGGAATTTGGAAGGATGGGATGGGCGTCAGCGAAGGGTGACATCAAGGCTGCTGGAATGGATGCAGCCATGGCATGGGCATAGGTTTCCTGGAGCGCTTGCGCCAATTGGGAATGCCCGAGCCACTCGGCCATCTCCACCTGCAGCGTTGCGGTCTGTCGGATCGCGGCGATGCGCTCGTCGGCATTCGCGGCATGATTCGCGGCGAGATCTCGATAATCATCGAGTTCATTGGCGAGCTGCATCCGCAAGACATGGCGCTCCGCAAACGACATTTGCGCAAACCTGGCGTAGCTGTCCCTAATGCCGTTCACGCTTCGCGAACCCACCGTATAGGCAGCGACCAACGCCTCTGCTTCGGTGCCGATGACCTTGGCCAGCCATTGGCGTTTGCGCGCAGTCATCCCCTCTAGGGAATTGGGAAAATCGCCCTCCTGGTAGGCGGCGTGCGCAAGACCGGCAAGCACCACGTGAATCGGTAACTTCAACCAGACGAGGACCGCACTGGTCCCCACGAGATGCACGACGAACGGCGTGCCGCACGACCGAAAGCGGTTGGCAAAAAGCGACATCATTGCTCGATATGCGCTCGCCAGCATGGCCACTTCGGCGGCCGGGTAACCGTTGCAGTGCAGCTGCCGAAAAAGTTGCAGATGGGTCTGAGCGAGTTGGCTCACGACGGGAGCCGTCGGTGCGGTCATGTCAATGATGTAACCACCAGCTAGTCTTCAGCGTCAAGACGGCAGTGAACATAACGGCCGACTGGCCGGCAAAGCAGTGCCGGCGGGCGGCCACGGCAGCTTCCGGTCGTTCGTGCTGCGTTGGGTTATCGTGTAGGCTCAGGCTTCCCACGGGAAAACAATGGGATTGGGAACTATGAGCCAGGAAGATACCGGCGCATCGCAAGGGGGAACCCCGACCAACTCTGCGCCTCAGCCCGTGATTTTTACCGGAAGCGGGGCTGAATATTTCGGCATCTGGATCGTCAATCTGCTGTTGACGATCGTCACCATCGGCATCTATTCGTCGTGGGCGAAGGTGCGGCGGATGCAATATTTCTACAGGCACACCGAGTTGGCCGGATCGAGCTTCGATTTTCATGGAGATCCGATCAAGATCTTTATCGGGCGCGTGATCGCGCTGGCCATGCTGATCGCGTATAACTTCTCGGTACGACTGCATTCACCGCTAACTTTGGTTGTCGTAGTCGCAATCGCCATCGTCATGCCGTGGCTACTGCGAAATTCGTTCCGCTTTCGACTGTATAATACGAGCTGGCGCGGGGTGCGTTTCCACTTTCGAGGATCGGTCGCCTCCGCCTATCGGGTTTTTCTGCTGAACGGGCTTTTGACGCTGATCACGTTATATGTGCTGGCGCCCTTTATGCATCAGCGGCTCAAGACGTATCAGCACAACAACACCTGGTTCGGAAGAACTCAATGTTCCTTTCACGCCCGAGCCGGCCAGTTCTACCAAATATACTTGGTATTGTTGGCAGGGCTCGTAATCTTCGGCATCGTGGTTGGTTTCAGTAGAATCGGCGGTGCGTTTATCGCTGCATCCAATGCGCAAAAGCACGGCGCGCATGCCGATCCCTTCGCCGTTCTCAGAGCATTGGCGATTCTCTATGTCGCGTTGATCGTAGTGGCAGTGTCGATTGGACCGATTTTTCATGCGCTCATTACCAATTTGATATGGCGCAGCACGCGCATTGGCGAACATCGCATCGAATGCAACATGTCGCCGCTCGGTTTGCTGTGGATCAGCGTCAGCAATTTGGCACTGACGGTGGTGACGCTTGGCCTATTCATTCCCTGGGCTGCGGTTCGCCTCGCCAAGTTTCAGCTGGAAGCCGTCCGCCTGGTGCCAGCCGGGAAGTTGCAGGAGTTCGTTGCCGCCGAGCTGGACAAAATCAGTGCAGTCGGGGAGGAAACGGCCACGGCTTTCGATTTCGATATTTCGTTGTAGACCGTGTGATGACCGTATGTTGACGGCTGAGTACTTCGACGGGCACTCAACGCGCGTTCGGGTCGTTAATTTGGAGGCCGATGGCCAGTTTCTTAGCATCGCGGGCGAGGACATCGAGCGGCACATACCGTTTGGTGAGGTGAAAGTTGATGAGCGGCTAGGGCGCGCGCCGCGTCGGCTCCATTTCAGTGACGGTGCATTCTGTGCGGTGAGGGATCTTCGTGGCCTGGATGCCCTGTTGTCGTCCGTCGCTCATCGCGACGGATGGGTGGATCGGCTGCAGCGCCGAGCGCGATCTGCCCTGATTTCTCTCGTTGCAGTGGTGGTGCTGGCCTTCGCCGGATATGTATGGGTGCTGCCATGGGCGGTGGCCTGGGCGGCGGCGAAGGTGCCGGCGGTTGTAAGCCGCCAATTATCCATGGAGACTCTCCGAGCATTGGATGGAAATATCCTGCTGCCGAGCCGCATTCCCCTCCACCGTCAGCAGGCGTTGAGTGCCAAAATCCGCGCATTGCGCCTTCCCGCGGGTGGCGATCCGGAAGGTGAATTATTGTTTCGGCGCTCGCTTCAACTCGGCGCAAATGCTTTCACGTTGCCCGATGGCACGATCGTAATTCTCGATGACCTCATCAATGTCATTGAAGAGGATCGCCAAATCTTGGCGACGATTGCCCATGAACTGGGCCACGCCCATGGGCACCACGGTTTGCAGCTACTTCTGCAGGGTTCGGTCGTCGGGACGTTTTTGGCCTTTTATGTGGGCGATGTCAGCAGTCTTTTGGCGGTGGCGCCGGCGACGCTGGTGCACGCGAGCTATTCGCGAAAGCTGGAGGAACAGGCGGACGCGTATGCGGCGACGGTCTTGAGGCTCAACGGGATGTCGCCGACTTTACTCGCCGATGCGCTGAAGAAGTTAGCGGACTCGCATCGCGGCGGGGGAGACATGGGCTATTTATCCACCCACCCCGCCATAGATGAGCGCATACGTCATTTGCGTGAAACGAGCCGCTAGGGTCAAGGAACGAGTTCGGCCTTGCGCCGGTACACCGCCGTGCGATTCGGTGGCTGGATGAGCTTGCTCGCTCAAAATTTAAGGCCTATCCGCACACCGTAGGTTCGTGGATCCGCGAGCGTTGCACCCACGGCTCCCGCGACAAACGGATTCTGGGTCGCGGTCGTGTACACCGCTTTATTGCTCAGGTTGCGGCAGAATGCCGTCAGGAACCATTTGTTCGTGACAGCGCCATAGGTGAGCGAGGCGGTTTCGACGATGTAACTCGGCGCGCGCTCTTGGGGCGCCAGAAAGTCAACGGCCAGCCACCGCTCGCTCGCGAATTGCATGTCCGCGTGCGCAGTCAACTGTGCGCCCGATCCGAGCGGGAATACATGATCCACACTAGCGGATCCCGTCCATCGCGGCGAGGACAACATTTGGAATCCCGAGCAGTCGATGACCGTAGTGACTGCGCACCCGGTACTGACGCCCGGGATGGGGGGCGGTATCGCCGTACCGCCTGGAAGCAAGTAAGTGAACTCGGTGTAGCGGGAATTCAAGTACTCTACCGCCGCATGGAGGGTGTCGTGCGCGGTCGGGCGCGCGGAGACATCGAGATCGAAGCCGTACACATTCGCATTCCCTGCGTTGACGTAGATGAACGCGGGATTGCCGAGCGCATCCAGCGTGACGTGCGGGATTTGCTGCTGCTTATACTTCCAATAGAATGTCTCCAGATTCACTTGCAGCCGGTCCTGCAAGAAGCGATTCTTCGATCCCAACTCGATGGCGAGCAGTTTTTCGGGCTGATAGGGAATGGCGCCGCCGGAATCGTTGAGGCCCCCGGCCTTGTAGCCAGTGCTCGCCGTGAGATAAACCATGTTCTGCGCCGCGACGTCGTATTCAATACCGGTGCGCCAGGTGACTTCGTTGAATTTGGTGTTGCCGCCGAAGCTTTCGCTGAAGCACGGCGCAGTGCCCGGGCAGGGATTCGGCGCGGGCGGCGGCGGGGGCGCAAACGCGATCGAGGGGTAGAGATTGTTGACCAAGCCGGTCAGCGACTTGGTGTCTTGAGTGAAGCGCAGGCCGGTGATGAGCCGCAGCGGGTCGGTGATGCTCACGGTCGCCTCGCCGAAGGCGGCAGCACTCTTGCTGTGCAAGTTTTCGATCGAATTGGAATTCTGTAAGAGACCCTCGATGATGTCGCTGATCGTGTACTGGTCTTCGTTCAGGTAATAGAGCCCGGCGACCCATTTGAGTCCCGGGCTTGCGTGACCGAGGCGCACTTCGATAGTCGATTCCTTGGACGTTTCAGGATGCACATAGTTGGCAAAGATGGGACTGTTGAGATAAGACAAGTCGGTTGAACGGTAGGCTGGCATGACGGTGAGCGTCGCCCAGTCGAGCGACCAGTTGAGCTCCGCATGGGCTCCCCAGATACGATTGTCCTGGTACGACGACTGGCTCAGGCCGCTGACTAAAAGCGCTCCGGGGCCGGCGCCGCCGGTATCGCATGGTGGCGGTGGCACTGGCCAACCCCCGGCGTCGCAGTATCAAGGCCGTTCAGTACTGCGGTCGGCACGCACAGAGCCTGCGCGGACGGAAGAGCGAGTTGCGCGGTGTTCGCTCGTGGATCGGTGCTTCCCACCCATCGAGTCGTACCGGGTGGAATACCAGGCGTCAAGGAGGCGTATCCGGGACCGTTGCCGCCGAAGTGCGAGTAATCGGCCTGCAATAGCAAGGAGACATTGGCATTGGCTTGCCAAAGTGCTTCCAGTCTGCCGCTTTGCTGACTCGCGTCGTCGGTGCCATCGCTCAAGTAGCCGCGGTGGGATACGATCTGAAAGGCGCCGCGCATGGCCCATTGATCGCTCAAGGGCACGTTCAACGCTCCTTCGCTCGTGACTTCGCGGTAGTTGCCTACCTCGACCTCCAAAGATCCCTCCGTGCGCTCGAAGTTTGGGCGGTTGGTAATGATATTGATGGCGCCACCGGTGGCGTTGCGACCGTAAAGCGTTCCCTGGGGACCTTTCAGCACTTCGATGCGCGACAGGTCATAGAATTGCCCCGCCACAGCGGCCGGGCGTGCGAGGTAAACGCCATCCAAATTGGTCGCAACCGCGGGGTTGCTGAGCGCGCTCGCGCCGAAATCTCCCACCCCGCGAATGTAGATCTGCGTATCGGGTCCGCCCATCCCGATCTGCAACCCGGGAACGAGCAAGGTCATCGACTTCGCATCGGTGATGCCGGCCGTTTTCAACTGCTGCTCGTCCAGAACTTGGATCCCGAGCGATGATCTTTGTATCGTTTCCTCACGCCGCGAGGCCGTCACGATGATCTCGGCCAAGGCGTCGCTCGGTTCCGCGGCAGGCGCCACCGCCTGCTGCGCATTCGCGGCGGCACCCCATCCCAACATCACCACTGACAGCCCAATCTTAAATGCGTACTTGTCCATCCATACCCCCGTGGCAATGCCATGCCCGCTCTTGCGTCGTGCTGACGGGTAAGGTAAGCCTAAGAACGCTCATCCGATAAGCTGTTTGTTTGGATTGAGTTGCATTGATCTTGTGAATGGATGGTGTGAAAAAGCGTTGAACATTGACCAGCTTTGGTACAAGCCGGCGCACAGAATCACACTCTGGTGCTTCCGGCCTTCGAACGTTCCAACGGCAACTTGGGTCGGTAGGCCTTGGAATTGGGTGGACACCAGCGGCTGGCGGGCCTCGACGCTTGAGGTCAAGCAAAGAAGCTCTTGGCTTGTCACTGCAACATTGCACGACAAAGGCAAAAAAGGCACACTGCCGGCCACCTATTTTCAATGGGAATGCGCGTATCCAAGCGGCTTAGGATCGCGAAGTCGAAATCTGATGCAATAATGATCGAAGTGCCGCCAATAATCCGAAAGAACGCTAGAGCTGTTCGCCCGATCAGGCTCCGTGAACTTCCATTCTTGGATGGAGCGGCAGGCATACGGTGATTCCCTGGTATGTTTTCTCCCTTGCGGCCCTCTGCTCGGTCGCAACGGCGGCGGAGTCTCCGCCGGCGGCCCCCGATCAGTTGGAAACAATCGTCATTAAGTCTCAGAAACTTAACGTCGAAACTCTGATTGACCGCAAGGTCTATAGCGTGGCCGCGGACGCTCAAAGTACCTTCGGTACGCTGAGCGACATCTTGAACGTCATCCCATCGGTCGATGTGGATCCGGATGGCATCGTCTCCTTGCGTGGCGACAGCAAAGTCTTGATTCTCATCGACGGTAAACCGTCAAGCCAATTTGCGGGTGCATCGGCCGGCGATAATCTGCAGTCGATTCCCGCTCAGGACATCGAGCGCATCGAGGTTCTTACTACGCCGCCCGCTCAGTTCAAGGCGGACGGCGTCGCCGGCGTCATCAATATCATCACGCGCAAAGGGCGCCGGACAGGCACGTCAGGATCCCTTCAGGCCAGCGGCGGCAGTGGCGGGCGTTACGTCCTAGGGGCAGCCGGTAGCTACAACTCCGGCCCATGGTCTGCAGCGCTGACGGCAGGGTATCGAGCGGACTACCGAGACCGCCGGGTCCAATCGAGAGTGATCGCGCCGGACCCCATCTCGGGCGCACTCATTGAAAGTACGAATTCAATTAGTGAACGGGTGCGCCGCGAGGTGCCCACCGTCAAACTGTCCACCGAGTACGCGTTCAACGATCGCCAGTCCCTCAGCGGATCGATCAGCTGGGGGGATCGCGGCGGTTTACGCACCTACACGCAATTGACCGGTAGCGGCTCTCTGGATGGCGATCTGGCGAGCTTCGCCCGGCGTTTGAGCTCCGGCCACGATCCGGAAACCGACTACGATGAAAGACTGGTATTTGCGCAAAAGCTTGCGAGACCCGGCGAGACATTGGATTTCTCACTGCATCGCTCGACGTCGAACCAGCACGAGCACTACGATTACATCAAAGACTCGTTTGTTCCGCCGACCGCCACGGTCTACAACAACTTAAGCTTCCATGAGCAGCACGGCGCTACCGAGTTAGGCGCCGACTACGCGCTGCCTTTGTCAGAAACGCGCGCGGTGAAGTTCGGCTATGCCCTCGAGCAAGACGACTTCCGCTTTAGCAACATTGGTGGGAATATCGATCCGGTAAGCGGAGCCGCGGTGATTGATCCTACCCTCACCAATGATTTCAAATTCCGCCAACTGATCAACGCAGTCTATGCGAGCTATCAGTCGAAGCGTGGCCCCTGGACCTTGTTGGGAGGCCTCAGGGCTGAGCAGGTGCACACCGACGCACAGCAGCTCACCAACGACATTTCGACAAACAACCGCTATTTCGAGATATACCCGAGCCTGCACGTCGATCGCAGTTTGTCGGACGAAGCAACATTGTCTTTTGGCGCGAGCCGGCGCGTCAATCGCCCAGATCCCTCGAATCTCAACCCCTACGTGGATCACGAGTACACGCCGAATGTGTTCGCCGGCAACCCGAGTCTCAAGCCTCAGTTCAGTCAGTCTTACGAGGCCGGCTATGGCTACGAAGGGCGGGGGCGCAGTTACGATTTGACGGGATATTATCGCCTCAACAAAGACACCGTGACCGACGTCACCGAATATCTTGCCGACGGTTTATCGCTCACGACAAAGACCAATCTGCCGCGGGACAAATCCGCCGGAGTGGAATTTAGTGCGAGCGGCCGGTTCTTTCAAAAGCTCACCTATAGCCTCAGCGGCAATGTGTTTTACAGCCAGATCGATGCAAGGGCCCTGGGAATACCTGGATTGCAATCAACGACCGGACTCAATGCGAAGGTCAAGCTTGATTATCGGCCAACGGACGACAATTCTGCGCAAATCACCGTGACTCGCACGGATAAGCGGCTGACGCCACAGGGTTTCGTAGGCGCCATCAACCTGGTCAATCTCGGTTACAAATACCTGCTGAGCACTGACTTGACAGCGATTGCAACCGTGACGGATCTATTCAATGGGCAGAGATTCCATCGATTCTCTATCTCGCCGGCGTTTACGCAGGACTACGAGCGCACGGTCGTTGGACGAATTATCTATATCGGACTTGTCTACTCATTCGGTTCCACTAACAAAGACAAGCCCGGCTTCGAGTACGAACAGCCGCCCTAAACGCGCAGGTGCCGATCCCCAATTCAAGTATCCCGGTCTCGCACACGAGATCGTCAACCGGTCACGCTCGAGTTCAAACCTCGGCCCTGTCTTCCAAGCAAGACATCGTGAGAATCCCCCTCGCGCCTGTTGGAACGAGGGGGGCTGTATCAGAACTTCGCGGTGAACGCGACGAACAACTGTCGACCCAAGGTGTCGTAAGTCTCGTAAGTATTGTTGGCGCCACCAGCAGTGATTTCCGATGTCACGAGGGGCGGGTCCTTGTCGAGCATATTGTTCATGCCGGCGCGAATTTCGATGCCTTTGTACGCCTGCCACGTGGCGGCCAAGTCGATATAGCTGAAATTCGGGAGGCGTGCGTCGAAATAGTTGAACGCGGCGCGACCGGTGTGTTGGTTCAAGTACGAGTGGCCGTTCAGCAGCGGATTCGAATCGTTGTTATCGAGCGAGACTTTGCCGATGAAGCGCCAGGTCGCCGCGAGCTGCACATTCCAGGGCGTCGTCCAGGTAGTACGTAAATTATGCCGCCAGCGTGGATTAACGGTACCGCAGACCACACCGAATAATCCGGCGCAATCGTAGGTGGGGCCACCGGGGAACGGCTGGGTCTCATCTTTCAGCAACAGCGCGCCATTCAAAGCAAATCCCAGCGAACCGAAGTTTGCTAGCGGCAGCTTGTAGGTGCTTTGGAAATCGATGCCGCTGACGGTGGCCGCGCCGATGTTGAGCGCTGTCTGCACGATGTAACCGCCACCACTGACGCTTGCGCCGGTCAAACTGCCGTCGACCGGATTGCGAACAATTTTGCTGCAGAATAGCGGATCGCCGGTGTTCAGGCATTCCTGCAGCAGCAGGCCTGGCGGTATGGCGCCGATACTGTCTTTCAGCTTGATCTGGTAGTAATCGATGCTGCCGGAAAATCCGGACAGGAAACTGGGCGTAAAGGTCGCGCCGATGCTGTATGAATCAGCCTTCTCCGGTTTGAGTTGCGTATTGCCGCCCTGGAGTTGAGACAGTTGGCTGCCGGTGCCCTGAGGAATGGAGCCGCTGTTGTACTGCGCGGCGGTCACGCCAGTGCGCAGGCACTGCGCGAGTGTGGCCACGAGGAGGCCGGAAATCTCGTTCGGTGCACACGGGTCGCTGGCGGCGGTGACCAATCCGACCACCGGCGGGTTGTACAATTCGATCAAATTCGGCGCGCGGATGGCTTTCTGGTAGGAACCGCGGAAACGCACATTCGAGACCGGTTGGTACTGCACCTCGAATTTGCCGGTATTGACGTTGCCGGTGGTCGAATAGTCGGAACGCCGGAAGGCTGTATCGACAGTTAGGTTGGCGATACCCGGCTTGTCTTGCACCAGTGCGCCGCCGATCTCGATGAATTCCTCATTCAAGCGATAACTTTGATGAATCGCTGCGGTGGCGCCGCCGAAACCGGACAGCAATCCGCTTTGTTCGCCGGAATCCGGATCGAATGCCTCCTGTTCGGCGCGATGTTCGTAACCTACGTTCACCGATAGACCATCATTGGCGAACGGCGACTTGATGCCGTACTGGCCTAAGTCGCCGGTGACATCGACATGGGCGATGCGTTCTGCATTGGTGCCATACGCTGAGCCGTTTAGGTACAGATAGTCGAGTGCACTCTGGGTGACGCCACCGTCAGCGAAGATGTTGTAGGGAACGCAAGGCGCCCCGCTGATGCACACCGGATTCGCGGCGCTGCCCTTCACCTGCAAGGCATTGGTGATGCCCGCGAAACTCAGGTACTGCTTGTTGATGTTGAAGAAAGTGGTGTAGTAATACTGGCCGTAGGCGTCGTACTTCCACGCGGGGCCTAGATCGCCTTGCATGCCGATCACAGCGCGATAGTTGTTGTGCTCGTAGTAGGACTCGCGGCCACCGCCTTCAACGTTGCGGCGGCCAATGTTGACGTTGGCGCAATTGGGCGATGCCCCACCGTTGGGGAATAGGCAGGCGGTTCCGGGATTCCTCGCCACGTAGGCGAGCTGTGCCGGAGTGCAGAGAATGCCGGCTTGCTGGGAACTTAAGAACGGATTGTCGCAATTGACGTTGTAGCTGTTAGCGCCCGTGGGGTCCAGGGGGTTGGCGCCCCGAAACAGCGCTGAGGGTGCGATCTTCTGATCGGTACGATCGTTCATGAAACCGAATTCAGTGTAAGGCTTGGCGAAATCGCTTACGTCGACGTGCGCCATAAACCCGGCTGTGTAGCGCAGGTCATCGCGGCCGTTGTAAATGTAGGGCTGCGAGTTGAACACCGCGGGCGGGTTGGTGGCCACCGAACCATTCGGCACGAATCGATTGCCCAATACCGAGTAGATGGTGCCGCCGTTGACCTGGAAGAAATTCGAATTGCCGGAGCCGGAGCAGACCGCGCCGGTGTAGGCGGTGCCGGCGGCGTTGGGCGAGGCGTTCAGCTGGCAGGCGCCGAAATCGCGATTGCCGCTCGGCACCGGATCGGCTTGCAGATAACTGAAGTAGGCGGTGACGTTGCCTTTGCCTTCGGCGAGGCTGGAGCCGGCAATAATATCGAAGCCTTTGTTCTTACCGTCGTGAATGTCGCCGGTGGGTGGGGTGAGGCCATCTTGCCGTTCAAGATTCTGCGTGAACGTTGAGTGCTGAGAATGCCAGTTCTCACCGACTTGGCCGCTGATCTCGAGACCCTCGAAGTTCTTCTTCATGATGAAATTGATGACGCCGGCGATCGCATCCGAGCCATACGTCGCCGAGGCACCGCCGGTGACCACATCGATGCGTTCGATCAACGCCGCCGGAATCTGATCGAGATCGGGTGCCGGATTCGGATTCGCAGTATTGGCATCGGCGGCGCCAAGACGTCGGCCGTTCACCAAAACCAACGTGCGCTGCGGCCCCAAACCGCGTAGATCCGCCGTGGCAAGACCGCCGGCCACTGTCAGCGCCGCCGTACGGCCATTGAAATCACTGAAGGAATTATTGAAGTTCTGCGGAAGTTGCAAAATCACATCGCTGACATCGATTTTTCCAGATGTTTGAATGTCCTGTTGGGTGACAACTTGAATCGGACTGCTGCTGCTGACGTTGGGTAGCCTGATGCGGGACCCGGTCACCGTGATTTCCGAGATGTCGCTGCTCGGCGCGGCGGCAGCAGAGATTTGCGAAAAAGCCGGTGGCGCGGAGGTGGCGCAAAGGCCGACCAGCAAGAGCGTTGCGCGGAAGCGAGAGAGGTAGCCCATGAACAATCCCCATTTCGTGATTCTGGGTAAAACCAGATTGCAGGGGAGTGTAGGAACGGCGAGGGCCCCTCAAGGTGCAGTTGTTGCCAACTGTTGTTGTTTCATTCGCGCAAATAAAACGTGTGTTTTTGGACATAACCGGCCTTTCGAGCAAGAACTGCAACGTCCTGGCGGCGAGGCCGCATTAAGGTGCAAAATGAGGATCTTATGATTTATCGAGCCATGCCCGCAGTTTGGAACCCGCAGTTTCGGCACAGCTTTTACGCCCGCTGGGGGCACGAAAGCGCAGTCATTTCGGCGCGCACGCGCCGCGCGGAATATACGGAGTTCAAACAGCTGCTCTCCATCAAGGCTGCGGTAGGCGGCGCGGAGGACTATTTTCTGGATGGCCGGCGCATCACGGTGGACGACGACACCTTTGCAATCTTCAACCACAATCGCGTCTACGCCAGCCGCATCGAGAGCTTGCAGCCCGTGCATTCGTTTTCAATTTTCTTCGAACGGCGCGTGGCCGCGGAGGTGTGGCATTCGTTGCTGAAGTCCACAGCGGCGCTCGACGAGCCAGCGGATCCGGACCATTGGCCGGTGGAATTTGCAGAACGCTTGTACGAACACGAGAGTCTGGTCAGCCCGGTGCTGCGGCATATTCGCAGGGCGATCGATGCGGGACCCGTGGAGGATGCCTGGATCGAGGAGCAGTTGCTGTTCCTATTGGCGCGGATGCTGCGACTGCAGTACAAGACCATTGATGTGGAGTCGGTGGTGCCGTCGCGCAAACCCGCGACGCGGCACGAATTGATGCGACGCTTGAGCTTGGGCATGGATTTCATCCAGACTCGTTATCGCGACGCGCTGCAGCTCAAGGACATCGCGGCGGCGGCGCATTTATCGTCGTTTCATTTTCTACGGGTGTTCAAGACTGTATACCAGGTATCGCCGAGCGAATATTTGAGCCGCAAGCGCTCCGCGGCTGCGTTGCGATTACTGCAGGATTCGGACTGGTCGATGAATGTGATTGCAGAGCATGTGGGCTTCGGCAGCCGCACGAGTTTATACCGGCATTTGCGTGCGCACTATGGCGTGGAGCCGCGCGAGCTGCGTTCGCGGCGCTGAGCGGCATCGAAACGCCACACCACGGTTCTGGATTTTAGAAATCCCGCGCTGGTCTTCCCCCGTACATGCGGGACTCGCCAGAATAGGCGATCGTTGCGACGTACCAGATGGCCGCGGACATGGTGTAGCCGCGGCGCGCGGCGGACGTTGGATGTCTCCTCTACTTGCAGGGCGCGGTACTGCGGGAGGATTGGGGCGAAGACTTCGACATGCTCGGCCAAAGGAACTCGCCCTAAACGAGCGCGGGCTTTGTTCAGGCGATCCAGGGGTGCGACGCGTTGCGGCAGGCCGGCGCGGGTGGCGAGCAACAGCAGGAACGCGAGCAGTACCGGTACCGCGAGTGCGACGCAGCCGATGGAGTGATGCAGGATGCGTTGCTGCGCGAGTGGTGAGGGAGCGACCTCTTGGTAGTACTTGGCCCAAGTCGGTTCGAATTCGAAATGAAAGCAGCGGCTCAGTACACCTTCAGGATCCATCATGTGCGCAAACACGCGCATGCTCGCGCTGTCTACTGCCTGGGATTGCGGTTCGGTGGAATCGAGATAAAAGCGCGCCTGGGTGGCGCTGGCGTGCAGGTCCGTGTCTGCGTCGCCCAAAGACCAGTAGGAGCGGATCAGGCCGCGCAGTCCGTCGCTCGAGGCGCGAATGTACATACCGTAGCGGCCGCACAAGGGCGGATTGTCGGCGGGCACGAACAGGCCATTGCGAGCCAAGGCCTTTTGCCATGGCTTGTCGCACCATTCCACCCAAATGTTTTCTGCGGGCACGCGGATCAGATCGGCGCAAGACATGACCGTGCTGCCGGTTGAATAGGCGAGGTCGGTGCACAGTATCGTGAGGGCATCGTCAAGCACGTAGCGGATTGGGCAGCGCCGTAAGCTCTCGGCGGCGTTCATCGCGCCGGATAAGTTAGTGTGTTGTCCGGTGCTATTATTCGCAACGATAAAGGGCGTGCGACATTGAATGATCCGATCGATAAGTCTCATGAACTACTCCTGCTGTCGCTGCCGACGCTACAGAGGTAGAGCTCACGAGAGGTTTCAGATCTTGCCGAATTGGTTTATTTGGCCGGCTTTGCGGTGGGCACGCCGCTGGAAATAATGAACACGCGACCGGAGTGGTGACCCGTGACGCCGCTCCAGCCGGAGGTGATCAGAAGATCCGCCGTGCCGTCACCATCGACATCGCCCAAGCTCACGGCATCGAAACCGAACGTATCGCCTGGCGTTTTACAGGTGAAGGTCTTGATGAGATGGCCGTCCTTGCCTGAATATAAGTAGGCGCGGCCACCGGAAATCGCAGCGCCCGCGAATTGCCACGCGCCGACGATGAGATCGGCGTGACCATCGCCGTCCACATCGCCGGCGGTGGATTTGCTGGTGCCGAAGCCGTCGCCGCTGGATTCACCCGTGAGGGTCAGGAGGCGTGCACCGGTGCGGCCCGAGTGCACGTAAATGCGCCCGGTGGAAGCACCCTTCGCGGCATTACTCCAGTCCGAGACAAATATGTCGTTCGTACCATCGCCGTCCATGTCGCCCATGACCGAAACGAACATCGCACCGAGCGCATTTCCCGTGGCATCGGCGTCAATGATGAAACGCGCGTTGCCCGAATAGTCGTTATAGACATAGACGCGGCCGCGATGCTTGGGGCCCGCGCGCGGCGCGCCCACGACCAATAGATGGTGTGTGCCGTTCGAATAGCCCGCGACCGCACTGCCGAATTCATCGCCGGGCCGCTCGCCGGCGAGCGTATATAAAAGCGTGCCGTCTTTGCCGGAATACAAGTAAGCGTGACCTGAGTTGGTGTGCTCGCCGGGCTTGCCCGGTGCGCCGATGACGAGATCGGCGTGGCCGTCGCCGTTGACATCCCCGGCACCGGAGATGTGATTGCCGAAGAGTTCGTCGCGGCGTGTGGGTTTAAAGGTCTGCAAAATGTGGCCGTCGTTGCCGGAATAGATGTAGGCGACGCCGGCGGCAGAGGGGCCGGAGGCGGCGACGTCGGGAATGCCGTCCCCATTGGCATCGCCAATGCCCTCGACCCCAGAGCCGAGTTCATCGCCGGGGGCCCCGTCCGCCGTCCAGAGCAGCTTGCCGGTGCCGACCGAATACACGTAGACGCGGCCGGAGTGGTCACCGTGCGTCGGTGCGGAAGTGACGATGTCGGTGATCCCGTCGCCGTCGACGTCACCGACGTTGCGCGCAATCCAGCCGAATTGATCGCCTGCGGCTTCGCCGTGCCACTCGCGGATGATTTTTACCGGTTCGACGAAGGGCTGTTCGAAATCCGCGGCGCTCGGCAAGAGCGCATTGAAGCGCGCATCGGTGCGCAGGCCGACGAGGTGCACATCCTCAGAGATTTCAGTCATGTCGTAGCGATGGCTGGCTTGCGCGCGCGACAGCCACTCGAACGCATGTTCGGGGTCGTGCTTCACCGCGTAGGCGTCGCCCAGTTGATAGAAAATGCGCGGCGAATCGGTTTGAATGGACAGGGCGTGTTGAAAATCGGCAATGGCGGCATCAAAGTGCTTCAACATGAGATCGGCAGTGCCCAGCGCGCGCCAGGCGGCAGCGTTTTTAGGATCCCTGTCGGTCAGAACTTTGAGCGACGTCGCTGCGGCGGCGGGTTGCGCGTTTTGAAGTTGCGCAAGGGCGCTATCGAGTGTCGGAAGTTTTGCGCCTGGTGACGCTAGAGCGACCTCGGCATTTAAAAGGCACGCGGCCATGCCGGCGCACGCCCACGCTTGTATGAGTCGAAGCAAAACTGCACGCATCGGCTCAGCGTACGCGAGTTGCCACAGGGTATGGTGCAGATCTTGCGAAGTCGGTGCAGTCCTAGCGAGCTGAGTTTGGCCGGTCGTACAGCGAAAATAATGCTGACAAATCCTTGCACAGCAACCCGCATTGTTCTGAATGCAGATATACCTCCAATGTGGCCGCCAACATGGGGAGTCGAATTTGTGTCGCCTCGGCCAGAGCGTGCACGGCACGCACGTCCTTTAACATCAGTCCGAGCTCTCCCAGGACCGGCTCGGAAACGTTCATTGCCATTCGCCGCCCAAACACTTGTAGCGGTAACGAGTCGGCAAATCCGCCTGCCAATGCCTCCGGCAGCGTTTCTATCTTAAGTCCGCTTGCGCGTGCGAGTGCCAAGGATTCTGCGATTGCCGCGACAGTGGCAGAAACGATCAATTGGTTGCACAGTTTCAACGTCTGGCCGGAGCCCAGGCATCCCACTCTCGTGAATCGCTGCGACAGTACAGAGAAAATTGCTGCTGCTCGTGCGACGTCTGCTTCCGACCCGCCGCAGAAAATAGCCAGCTTCCCTTGTTCAGCTCCTGTAACGCCCCCAGAGACCGGCGCATCCACCCATGCAATTTGGCGTGCGGTGTGCAGGCGCTGCGCGAGCGACAGGGTGGCGACAGGCCCTATCGTCGAAAAATCAATCACGAGGGGGGGAACCACTGCAGTTTGAACCACGCCCAGACTTCCAAATAGCGTTGCCTCCATCGCTGCGGCGTCCGATAAGCAAAGCAGAAGCGCATCCACGCCGTCGGCCGCCTCGGCGGGAGACTTTGAATTCACCGCCCCCAGCGTCTGCAACGAGTCCGTCTTCGCTGATGTGCGATTCCAGACTCTCACGGCAAATCCCGCCGCAAGCAGGCGCCTCACCATCGGCGTGCCCATCACTCCGGTACCCAGAAAGCCGAGTGTCTTAATCACCTTACGTGTCATCGACGAGGTCCTGCGGCCATGCCACCGCGCCGCTGTGAGTAACCGCTCCTCGGCTCGCTGACTGTACGGCTTTGGCGTACTTCTCTAGTAGGCCGCCGAGAGGACTTTGCGGCGCCCGCCATAGCTTGCGGCGATCGTCCAATTCCACATCGGATAAGCGAACCTGTATCGTCCCGGCGCGGACATCAATATCGATCACGTCTTGGTCGCGAACCAATGCAAGCACGCCGCCGACTGCGGCTTCCGGGCTTGCGTGCCCGATGCACATCCCGCGGGTCGCACCGGAAAAGCGACCATCGGTAATCAACGCCACCTCCTCGCCCAATCCCTGCCCATAGATCAACGCGGTGACCCCGAGCATCTCGCGCATGCCGGGGCCGCCGCGCGGACCCTCATTGCGGATCACCACCACCGACCCCCGCTGTATCTCACGCGCCCGAATGGCGCGTGAGCACGACTCCTCGCTGTCGAACACGTGGGCGGGACCCGAAAAGGTCAGGGTTTTCAGCCCTGCGACCTTCAGCCACGCTCCTTCGGGGCACAGGTTGCCTTTGAGCACCGCGAGTCCCCCGGTCGACGCCAGCGGCGCACCGCACGCATGGACCACGCGCCCCTCGGGACGCCGCGCCTGCGCCAAATACTCGCGCAGCGTTTGGCCGCTTACGTGCAAAGTGTCGCCGTGCAAATGACCGCCGTCCAGCAGTTCCCGCAGCACCACGGCGACCCCGCCGACCGCATGTAAATCCTTCGCCAAGTATTGCCCGCCGGGCTTCATGTCGGCGAGCAGCGGCACACGTGCCATCACGCGGGCGACGTCATCGGCGTCGAAACGAATCCCCGCTTCATGAGCAATCGCCGGAATGTGCAATACCGCGTTGGTCGAGCCGCCGGTGGCGGCCACCACGGCACATGCGTTTTCGAGACTCTCTCGGCAGACGAGATCGCGCGGTAGCGGCGATCCGGAGCTCAGGATTCGCATGACGGTGTGGCCGGACTCGCGTGCCAAGGCGACGCGCGCGGCATGAACCGCCGGCATGGTGGCGCCTCCCGGCAGCGCAAATCCTAAGGTTTCGGCCACCATCGCCATGGTATTGGCGGTGAATTGCCCAGGGCAGGATCCCACCGTTGGAATGGCGCAGCGCTCAAGCTGCGCCAAATCGTCCGGCCCGAGCGCATTGCGCATCACCGACCCCACACCTTCGTAGACGTCCAATATGGTCACGTCGGCGCCGCGAAAATGTCCGGGCAGCGCACTGCCGCCGTAAAGAAACACCGAGGGCACGTTGCATCGAACCATGCCCATTAACAGGCCAGGCAGGCTCTTGTCGCAGCCGGCAATGCCGACCAGACCGTCGAAGGAATGACCACGCACCACCGCTTCGACGCTATCGGCGATGAGTTCACGTGCAATGAGCGAGAATTTCATGCCTTGATGGCCCATCGACAGGCTGTCGGCGACCATGGCCACGCCCGATTCTCGCCCCACACCGCCGGCTGCCGCGATCCCGGTTTTCACCGAGTCCATCAGCGCGCCGATAGGCAAATTGCACGGGGTGATGTCGCTGCGCGGACCCATGACGGCCACGAACGGCTTCTCAATGTCGGCGTCGCTCAAACCGGTCGCGCGCAGGAACGCTCGATGCGGCGCGCGCGCGAGTCCTCGCTTCATGACATCCGAGCGAGAGAGTCGAGTCATGGCGCGAGGTTACGTCACCGGCCGGCAGGCGCAATCGGCCTCCTTGGAACACAGCGTTCCACCGGCTCGCATAGACACATCGACCCGGGCGTTGCAGGCTTGCCGGCACTCAAGGGGGGAGATCATTCATGGTAGTGAACCAATGAAGCTGGCGACGTTTAGTGAAAGCGGACGCACCCGGGTGGGAATCGTTGAAGGCGAGGAGATCGTCGATTTGTCCTCGGTTTCTGGTCTTCCCACCGACATGATTGCGCTGCTTGAATCCGGTCCCCACGGGCTCGATGCGGTGCGCACGGGTGCGCGTCAAGCACGACGGCTGCCGCTCTTTAGCGTGCGGCTCGAAGCGCCGGTACTGCGGCCGCGCAAGTTTCTCGGGCTGGGCGGCAGCTACCGATCCCACCTCAAGGAAGTGGCCCACATCATGGCGCCGCCCAAGCATCAGACTTGGTTCAATAAGCAAGTCACTTGTGTCAACGGCCCCTACGACGATATCCACCTGCCGAAAGTCTCCGATACCCTCGACTTCGAAGGCGAACTCGCGATCATCATCGGTGCCCGCGGCCGCCATGTGCGGGGCCCCGCCGTGCGGCAGATGATCGCGGGATTCACGGTGTGCAACGATGTGAGCGTGCGCGAATGGCAATTACGGGCTTTCACGGCGACGCTCGGTAAGTCCTTTGATACGCATGGCCCGATCGGTCCCTGGATCGTGACCCCGGATGAACTACCGAAAGTTCACGATACGTCGCTGCGGACATGGGTCAACGGCGAATTGCGCCAGGACGGCAACACCAACGATCTCATCTATCGCTTCGGCGAGATGATCGAGGAACTGACCACGGTATTCACCCTGGAACCCGGCGATATCCTCACCACCGGTTCCCCGGCCGGAGTCGGCGGTGCGCAACAACCGCCGCTCTATCTAAAAAGCGGTGATGTGGTTCGGGTCGCGATCGAGGGCATCGGTCATATTGAAAATCGAGTGGTGCCGGAACCGTGATGACGCCGCGCAGTCTGGGCGGGCCGGCGCTCCAAGCAGCCATTACTCCGATCAAATTCGGCCATGTGGTCCTGCGGACCACCAGCATGGCGCGGCTGCGCGACTGGTACCTGCATGTGCTGAACGCGCGGGTGTCCTACCAAAACGAGTTGGTGAGCTTTCTCACCTACGATGAGGAACATCACCGGGTCGGCATCGTGCAATTGCCTGGAAGCGCCGCCACCGGCGAGTCGGCCACGGGGCTCGAGCATCTGTCGTTCACCTTTAGGGACTTGGGCGCGTTGCTCTTAACCTATCGGCGCCTGAAAGCCTCCGGCATTGAACCCTTCTGGAGCATCAATCATGGCCCCACGGTTTCAATGTACTACCGCGATCCCGATGCCAACAAAGTTGAGTTGCAGGTCGACGTTTTCGCCACCATCGAGGCGGTCAATGCCTTCCTCGATCGCTACTACCCGGAAAATTTCATGGGCATCATCTTCGATCCCGAACAAATGATTCGCGACTATGAGCGGGGGGTGCCGCTCGAGGATTTGTACCGGCGGCCTGCTCTGCCACCGGGTATGACGCCGTGGGACATGCATCGCCCGTGAGCCTCACCGCACGCATCATGGGTGCGCTCGCCGGCGGTGCCCTGGCGGCGCTGCAGGTTCACGCAGCCTCGGACACGGCCGCCTACCGGGTCGTTCGGCAGATCGCGGCGACGACTGCGCGCTGGGACTATGCCGCGGTCGACTCGGCCGCGCAGAGGCTCTATGTCGGCCGCGTGGGGGGTGTGCTCGCCGTCGATTTGCAGTCGGGAATCTCCTCCATCCTGGCTCCGAGCGCCTGGGTCCACGGGGTGTTGCCAATCCCGGATTCGGACCGCGTGATGAGCACCAATGGCGAGGATAATACGGTTACGGTTTTCAACGGCTCTACGGGTCGCGTGATCTCCACCATCGCGACAGGCCGCGAACCGGATGCCATCATCTTCGAACCCCGCACAGGCTTGGTGATCACCACCAATGAAGAGAGTCAGTCTCTCACCTTGATCGATCCCGTCGTGCTCAAGGCCGTGGGTGAGATCGCACTCCCGGGGAAGCCCGAATACCCCGCGGCAGACGGTCGCGGATCGATTTACGACAACATCGAAAGCCGCAATGAGATCGCGCAAGTCGATGTGGCGAATCGTCATGTGGTGCGGACTCTGCCTCTGCCGGGCTGCGATCGCCCAACCGGCCTTGCCTATGATCGCGAGGATGAACTCTTGATCTCTGTGTGTCACAACGGAGTCGCCGTATTCCTCGACAGTAATTCGGGTCACGTTCAAGCGACGATAAAGATTGGCAATGTACCCGATGCCGTGCTGTTCGATGCGGCGCGTCGCCTCGTTTTGATTCCCTGCGGCGACCCCGGCATCCTGAGCGTGATCGCCGTGCAGAGTGGCACGGATATTCACCTGGTGCAGACGCTCAAGACCCGTCCCGGCAGTCGTACCGGCGCCTTGGATCCCAAGACCGGAACCGTGTACTTGCCGAGCGCGCAGTTCTCCGCTCCGCTCGGCGCCTACCCGCAAATCCTGCCAGACAGCTTCTCGATCCTGGTCGTGGCCACCGCTGCCGCGGGGCGTACCGCAACCGCGCCCGGCGAGGCGCGAGGGGCACGGCCTTGAGTACACAGCGGCTTTTGAAGAACGAAATGACCGACGGGGGGAGAGTATGAAAAAAATTATCAGCGGCTTGCCGGTGTTAGCCGTTATCGTGATCGCGGAGCTCATCGCCACCAGCGGCTTTGCGGCTGAGGCGGAGGACACCCTGCAAGAGGTGATCATCACCGCGCAGCGCCGTGCCGAAAATCTGCAGACCGTGCCGATCTCGGTCAGCGCCATTCAAGGTGCAGAGCTCGAGCGTCTGCAAATTAGCACGACCTCCGCCCTGGCGCAGTTCACGCCGAGCTTGCACATCTACGCGGAAACCATAGGGTCGGAGTTCTATACCATCCGCGGTATCGGCCGTACCAGCGAGGATTTGAGCGCGGATCCCGGCGTCGCGGTGTTTCTCAACGATATCTATTTGCCGCGCCAGGCAGAGGCGAACCTGGGGCTATTCGACGTCGAGCGCGTGGAAGTACTGCGCGGCCCGCAAGGGACCCTGTACGGCAAAAACGCGACGGCGGGGGCCATCAGTATTGCAACGCGTGCGCCGACCGAAAACTTGTCGGGCTACGCGGACGTGACTTTTGGCAATTACGGAAGAGTCAACGTGGACGGCGCGATCAGCGGCAAAATATCTGAGGGGGTTCTGGGGCGGTTGGCGTTCGATTCAGAGAATCGCGACGCCCTGTACCACAACATCACCACCGGCGACACGGCCAACAACATCGATCGCCAGGGCGTGCGGGGTACCTTGGCATTTACGCCGTCGGAACCGCTCTCGATCACCGCGGCGCTCGATTGGCAGCGAGGCGTGCAGCATGGCAACTTAAAGTCCATATTCACCGACGTACCGGGGACCTTGTACGAATTCTTTGCGCACAATCCTTTTACCGGCAATCCACGTCCTGGCATCACCCCTCAGACTCAGGGGTCGAATCCCTTCGATGTCACCGCCGGGGCCAACGGTGGCCAGGGCCTCGAGACCTATGGCGCCATGCTGAACGTGCGTTATCGCATGCAGGGCTTCGATTTTGTTTCCATCACGGGCTATCGGCACGAGACCGACTACAGCGTGGAAGACGATGGCCGCACGCCCGAGATTGGTGCCTACTCGACCAGCAATGAGCACACGTGGTCGGCGAGCGAGGAACTGAAACTCGTGAGCAGCACGTCCAACGGCCCGGGCTCCGCCAACCGCCTCTCATGGACCACAGGTCTTTATTATTTTCACGAGCAAGGCAGCAAATTAGCCGGCATTCTCTACGACGTGGTGCCTTTCAGCGGCATTGTCTATTTCGACCAGTCGTTGCGCACAAACTCCTTGGCGGCCTTTGCGGACGTGCGCTACCGAATTTTGGATCGATTGAGTGCCACGGCCGGCCTGCGTTACACCACGGAGAGGAAGTCCTTCGATGTGAATGCGTATTCCATTGCCGTGCCCGGAGAGGCCGGATCCGACGGCTCAACGCCGTTCCTGGACAATGGTAACTTCATGACGGCGTCCTCCGCACGCTGGAATAAGGTGTCGCCGCGATTCGTACTCGACTATCAGTTCGAGAACGATGTCTTTGCATACGCGTCGTATTCCGAAGGATTCAAGAGCGGCGGGTTCGCAGGCGAGCCCTCCACACCGCCTAACGTCGAGTTTCAGCCTGAGGAAGTGAAGAACTACGAAGTAGGCGTGAAGATGGAATTCCTCGAGCGTGTGCGGGCCAATCTTTCGGCGTTCTACAGCGACTATTCTAATCTGCAATTGCAAACCTTCGATGCCAACGGCGCCCCAACGACGGGAACCGCGGACGCGCGCAGCAAGGGCATTGAACTCGAGGTGGCCGCCCATGTCACCGCCAATCTCAGCGCCAACTTGGGCTTGTCACTGACCGATCCGACCTATAAGAATTACATCAGCGTGCTGCCGGCCGTCGGCACCACGTTCGACCGGTCCGGCCAGACCATCGGTGAAGTGCCGAAACATCAATTTAACGCCACCTTCGATTACCGGATATCGCTGGGGGCCGCGGGGGCCTTGAATATTCAGCCAGACCTGGTGTCCATCGGGCGCACCATCACCGAGTTTGGATCGCTCTGGTCGCCGGCGTACACCAAAGGAGACCTGCGCGTTCTTTGGACCCCGCTCAGCAACCATTGGAACCTGGCATTGTGGTGCCAGAACATCACCAACGAGCTTTACTACACGGGAGGCGGCCCCGTGTCCAAATACAACACAGATCGGGTGAGAGTCGGATTGGTTGCTGATCCGCGTACCTATGGACTTACTGCGCATTTTCAATTCTGACATGCGAGCGGTTGAATTTTACGCCTACGGTCCTGCGAGTCAGGTGCTGCGCGTCGCAGAGGACGCGCTGCCGCCAATCCCGGGTGCTTCAGAGGTCCTGATACGAGTCCTCGCGGCGTCCGTCAATCCGGTCGACTGCGCCATCCGCAACGGCTACGGCAAGGATGTATTTCGGCTCAAGGGCCAAGTAGGTCCCGAGCCTTTTCCGCAGCGACTCGGCCGCGATGCGGCAGGCGTCGTACAGGCAGTGGGCGCCAACGTCAAAGGATTTCAAGCGGGAGAGCGTGTCTATTGCGCGCCCACCAAAGCGTGCCAAGCGAACCTCATTGCCGTCGACGCATCCGAAGTGGCGCATATGCCAGCGGGACTATCGTTTCTCGAAGCCGCGTCCCTCCCCTTTGTCGCCCTCACCGCGTGGAGTGCTTTGGTCGGGCAGGCGGGCCTCGATGAGGCTTCGGCGCACCAGAAGCGGATCCTGATCACGCGCGGCGCCGGGGGTGTGGGTAGCTTTGCCATTCAACTGATGAAGGCCTGGGGGGCTTACGTGGCGACGACCTGCCGGTCGCGCCACGTCGATTACCTTCGGCAGCTACGCCCCGATCACATCGTCGACTACACGCAAACCCCGATCCCCGAGGCGGTGAGCCATATCGACGTGGCTCTAGATAGCTCCTTCGATGCGCAGGAGGCGGTGCTCTCGACGCTCAAGACCCATGCGGGCGCTAGTTACATCACGATTGTGTCCCCGAAAATGCGGTTGATCGATGAATTTGGACTAAAAGAGGGGGTGCGACGCGCCGATGCGCAATTGGCTGAGAAGGTGCACGCGCAATCCCTGCTGGGGCGTCACTATTATTGGGGCTTCATGAAACCAGACGGGGCGGCGCTCGCGAAGGTAACCCAGCGGATCGAATCAGGCCAAATTCGCCCGCTGATCGACAAGGTATTCCCACTGGAACAGATCGCGTTGGCTCATGAGTACTGCGAAAGCGGCGAGGCGCAGGGAAAAATCGTCATCGATATGAGTTAAATAAACTTGGGTGCTGGCGCAATCGCTGCGCGCCCTTTTATGAGACTCCTTGGCGTACTCTAGGCACGGGCAACGGTTGGCTACAAGGTGGCGGTCTTACAATGGGGCGCAGAGTGGCGGCAAGCGACAGAGTCGAGGCCTCGAGCGTCACAAGAATGCCGCAGGGGCGCGATTTTAATGACTTGTTCCTGTTTGCACAGGTCGTGATTCATAACGGCTATTCCTCTGCTAGTCGGACGCTCGGTGTGCCGAAATCCCGTTTGAGCCGGCGGATTGCCGCATTGGAAGAGCGGCTGGGTTCCCGTCTGGTGCAGCGCTCATCCCGAACGTTTGCGGTAACCGCCGCCGGCCAGATCTTTCTTCAGCACTGTCTCGCCATGATCGCCGCGGCGGATGCGGCTGAGCTGGCCGTGGCTCAGACGCAGGCGAGGCCGCGGGGGCTGGTACGCGTGAGCTGCACCATCTCGATGGCACAATCAATTCTCGGTCCCATCCTGCCGGCCTTCCTGAAGCAAAATCCCGAAGTCAACGTCAGCCTTGTATCCACTAACCGGGCGGTCAATTTGGTGGAAGAGGGGTTTGACGTGGCCTTGTTTATCCATCGCACCCCGCTGCAGGATTCATCGCTCATCGTCCGAGCGATCGGCACCAGCCCCCAGGTGTTGGTGGCAAGCCCGAGGCTGTTCGACGACGTGCCTCGTCCGCGTTCACCGGAAGATCTGAAGGGCGTCCCGACGCTGTCGATGAACTACGGGTTCCCGACGGACGACTGGAGTCTATTTAGGGGCACCGAGTCATACACTGCCGTTATCGCAGAGCCGCGTTTCATCGCCGAGAATCTCCTCATCCTCAAAGATGCGGCATTGGGAGGCGTTGGCGTGGCGCGGCTGCCCAAGACCATCTGCCGCGAGGCAGTGAGCGATGGGCGTCTTGAGATTGTGTTACCGGATTGGTCGATGCCGCCGCATGAGATTCACGCCTGCTACCCTTCGCGAAAAGGCGTGTCGCCGGCGGTACGCGCTTTCGTGGAATTTGTGGCTAAAGAGATCGGCGATCGACTGTCACGACTCTAGGCAGTCGACACGGGAACGCTTTCGTCGGACGTCCATGAATGCGCGAAATCACCTCCCGGGCTCCGAACTGCGTTCGCGCGGTCGTCCCGGGAAAAACGCATTTGTACGGCGAATATAATCGGCATACTGCGGCCTGCGTTCGCCGATATCCGCCTCCAGCAACGTGACACCGGAGACGCGCATGAGCAGGATCGACATCAATAGGGGACCCGGGACACTCCACCAGGCGCCCGCGGATAGAGCAATCAGATAGAAACTCCACCAGACTGCAAAATCCCCGAAATAGTTTGGGTGGCGGGTCAGCCGCCAGAAACCCCGATCCATGACTTTTCCCGCATTCGCGGGATTGGCCTTGAAGCGCATCAGTTGCCAGTCGGCACCCGCCTCAAACACGAATCCCACGATCCAGAATCCAACGCCGACGATATCGAGCCAGCCGAAGGCCGATGTGCCGAGGATTGCGCCCAATAGGGGCAGCGAGATAACCCAAGCGAGCGCCGCCTGTAGTAGGAAGACGAGATAAACGCTTTTGAGCGCAAATAGAGGCTCATTGCGGGTGCGGATTGCCTGGTAACGCCGGTCCTCTCCATGACCCCAATTGCGCAGAGTAATGTGAATTGCTAGGCGAATTGCCCAGACCGCGACCAGCACCAACAACAGGGCGGCCCGAGGAGTCATCGAGCCCGAACAATGCAGATAAACGAACGCATCGAGCAAAAACATCACGGACCATACGCTATCCACAATGGCCACGTTTCTTAAGGCAACGCTGAGCACCCAAGTTACCAGGGCGACCGTAATAGTAACGCCGAGGCCGGCAAGGTAAATCGATAAGTTGAACATCCGTGTCCCCTAACGACAGGCACTTAGTGGCGCGGCGAGTGAAGCCTGAAGCGCACGGTCGTCGCTCGGGTGACGGTTCGCTGGCTTGTAGGAAATCTCGACCTTGTAATTGTTGCCGGCCATGTCCTGAAGGTCCGACAATCCGTCGTAATGCACCAATAGATGATCCGTAGTGCTGTAGTAGGCATCGATGCTCGGCAGAAACCATCCCCAAATATTAGAGAGGCGCAAACGAATGACCTCTGTCGGCACACCATCGATGCGCTCGCTGCGCAAGTGCTGCACTTGAAAACCGTAGGCGTCCAGTCGACTCGGTACGAGGAAGCGCATGGACAATGTCTCTCCAGCTTGCAACTGCGACCAATGGACTTGCACGAATTCCTCGAAGCCAGCATCGGCCACCAAACCTGGGGCACTTGGCAATGGTCCCTCTTTGTCTTGGCCATTGGCATTCGAGCGAAAGAACACGGTGCGCGCGCCATCCTTACTCCGTATGCCCTGGAGCAGGCCGGTCGCTTTATCCTCTAACCGGAAATCGGGAGCCAATGTGTTGTCGTAGTGTACCGATTTTCGGGCGAAGGAAGAACCGTCGGCGCAGCTGTACAACACGGCCCGCTCAGTTAGTTTTCCATCATGATAATGGAGTATGTGCCGCTCGCCATAAAGAAAGGTCGTCGTATGGCGAACGGTGGCGACGCCCGAGTATTCCACGTATTCATCGACGGGTGACGCAGCCGCCGCTGCGGCCAGTAAACAGAATCCGATAACCCAATGAAGTCGCATGGAATCTCCGATGTGCTCTAATAGAGAGGCCCCTAATGATCGCACAGAGGTCATCGCGGGTATTCTCGGATATAACTCCGGCCAAAGCGGTGGTGTAGGATGATTCCTAATACAGTCCGAACGTCCTTCCTACGGAACCAGGGCCGTGCGCGAGATATGCTGTTGTTGGTTCGGTACAGGTGGGTCCACTAAAGCTAGAGGATGGGAACATGATTAAAACGACTCTACTATCGATGGCCTTATGCACTGTCGCGGCAGTGACGTATGGTCAAGCGGTCGACGCGGTGAAGGAAACGGGCAAAACCGTTGCCGAGAAGACCATGGAAGGGGGCGATAAAGCCAAGGCGTCCGTGGAGTCGGGCTCTGAAAAAGCGGTTGATAAGAGCAAGGCGGCTGTACATAAAGCAAAAGCGCGCTATCACAAACATAGGGCCAAAGCTGACGCAGACGCTGCCATTCATTAAACACTGAGGATTGCGATAAAGCGGCCCGAATCATCTGGCGATATTCGGGCCGCTATCCCGGAGGCCCGCTCGGGGGGGCTCGGGACCCTCAGTCATAAGCCGCGATCATTGCGCCTGCCATTAGGTACCAGCACATGACACGCGCGTTGAAGCTTTTCGCTTTCCTGCTCGCAGCCGCGGCAAGCGCTGCCGGCTGCGCGTCGCTGGACGTCGGCAATGGCGCCCAACTCCCAGTGTCGTCGGCGCTAGCCGAGGATATTGGCTTGGCCAAAAGATTCATGTTGGATTCAACAGCCCATCGCAACATGTCCGGCTTTCATCTCATCGAAGCAGGTGTCGATGGACTGGCGCTACGCATCCAGATGATTAGACATGCGGAGAGAACCCTCGATGTTCAATATTTTATCTATCGCGGCGACGAGACAGGAAGCCTATTGACCAAGGAACTTCGCCTCGCGGCAGATCGAGGCGTCAGAGTGCGCATACTGGTGGACGACGGCGATACCGTCCCCGGCGACGAGCGGATACTGGCGCTCGATGGCTATCGACAAGTTCAGGTGCGGGTGTTCAACCCGTTCGATTACCGAAGGCACAATCGCCTGTTGCGCAATCTGGACTTCGTCCTTCACAAGTCGCGGTTGGACTACCGGATGCACAACAAACTGCTGGTGGCGGACAACGCTGTGGCACTGATCGGCGGGCGCAATGTCGGTAACCAGTATTTTCAACTCGACCCGACGTCCCAATTCGCTGACGACGACGTTTTCTCCGTCGGACCGGTGGTGAAGACCCTGTCGCATGCGTTTGATGAGTTTTGGAACAGTGACCGCGTCGCGGCCGCACGCACCCTGACAAAACAGGCGGCTTCCGGTGTGACGCCAGTCCCTCCTACTATTTCGGGTAGCGGGATCGATTACCTGGGGAGAATCGCCTCTGGCCAACCGTATGGGGATTTGGTCAGTCAACCGACACAGCTGACATGGGCAGCGGCGCAAGTGGTCTATGACACGCCCGACAAGGTGCGCGTCGCTCATCACGAAACGAGTGGGAAATTGATGAGTCAAGCAGTTGAGCGGGAAATCGGCAGCACTCAGTCGGAGCTGCTGATGGTCACACCATATTTCGTGCCGTCGCAAGAGGAGCTGTCGCTGCTCAAAACGATCAGAAGCCGCGGCGCCGAAGTTAGCGTACTCAGCAATTCGCTGGAGTCTGCACCGGAGGTGTCCGCCCACTCCGGCTATAGCAAGGTTCGCGCAGCATTATTAGAGGAGGGCGTGCACTTATATGAAGTTCGCTCTTTGCCTGAGAGCGTGAAGGGCAGCGGTCAAACGCGCCAAGTATCCCGTTACGGGAACTATGCGCTACATGCGAAGCTCTACGTGTTCGATCGGCAACGTCTGTTCATAGGCTCGTGGAATTACGATCAACGTTCCCTGCGGATAAACACAGAGATCGGTTTGCTGATCGACAGCCCTGAGTTGGCGCAACAAGTAGTGAAGCGATTCGAACAGATGACCGTGCCCGCGGCCTCTTATAAATTGGTGCTGGGTACAGGCGCGCTCGGCAGACGTCGGGTCAGCTGGGATACGGAAATAAATCACGAAAAAGTTGAATTGCACCGGGAGCCCTCAAGGGGCTGGTGGCAGCGACAGAAAGTCAGGCTGCTATCCATACTGCCACTGTCGCGAGAATTGTAATCGTCTTTAGTACAGTCAATCCGCAGCGCCTATTTGGCCCAGGGCAAGGTCGCGATGTCGGCTCCGCTGATATAGCCGTAAAAGGCGAGTAGCCGATTAAGCTGAGATTTGGGATTCTCAACGATGTTCGCAAGCTTCGAGGCATGAACGCCGGACAACGCATAGCAAGTCCATCCACCGTCCTTGGTATCGGAGACGAAAATAATCATGCGCATGTCGCCGGGCGAAAGGAGGGTCAGAAAGAACTTTTTGGCCGCGGTTACATTCGTGATGTCGATGACAAAGTGGTGTTCGTCGCGCTCAATGATGCGGATGCGGTATATAACTGGATCAGGCAGCCGATTGTCCTGTTCTGAAAAATACAATTCTTGGCCAACTTGAAATTCCAGGGATGCGTAGTCGGAGCGCGGTTTTGTCGGCTGCGCAAGTGGAGCTGCGAAAGAATTCGTGATCAGAGTCTGGAGTCGATGATCCGTAACCGACCAGTACTGCATGTTTGTGAAGCTGGAAACCGCGCCGATTCGTTCGAGTAAGGAGTTCAAATCCAAGGCATCAATTGACCCATGGACTGCCGCGACCTCGGGAAAAAACTGACTATCCCAGGCCACGCAGAGCGGAACCTTCCATTCACTGGGAAAATCGCGCGCCATTCCCATTGAGACCGCGGGCGGCAAACCCAGCGGCGGGGGCGAAGGCCAAGCAGGAGGCAGACACTCGGATGGCGATGCAGGCAGCGCGCTCGACGGCTCTGAGCAAATGGCAGCCCCCAGAAGAAGTACCGTGATCGCGGTATGCCTGAACTTTCCCGTCATTGATTGCCCCGAAAGCCTCCAGATCGATGTCCTTTATCGCGCGGGTTCCGGCGGTGCGGACTTCCACATCATGCTGCCATAGAAACGGTTGCAGCCGATACTGGAATACCAGCTTGCAGCCGGCCTTCTTTAAGGGTGTGAACTGTAGGACGGTGTTCTGGTCTGTGGTGGACGCATAGCTGCGCGTGGATCAGATTCCGGTCTGGGGTCGCAGATCGGCAACACAACCGGTGGTCACTTAGCTCATCCACATCACCGCCAGTTCCATGGCTCCGTCGTGAGACATGACTGGCGCCGGTGTGCAGCGCCCGCCTGACTTCACTGTCAGCGGTATCTCGGGCCTGAGGCAGCGCCGGTTTAGACCTCTCGCGCTGGAGGTTTGCGGGCAAGCGAGCAAGAAGTCCGCGCTCGGCGGACTTCTTGCCTCTCAATGCGAATCGACTGCGGCTAGATACAATCGTTATGCAATATGCCGGTGGGCGGTCCAGAAATGCAGGGAATGGCGCTCAAATAGGCATAGATCGCGCGCAGTTCATGATCCGTCAGACTCTCAAATGCAGGCCAAGGCATGATTTGCAGTAAATCTCCGTTAAACGGTTGCATGGCGGGAAAGCAATTCGTGCTGGCGGAATCCGAGCAATTGGGGTGTAAATGATCCAGATCGATTCCCGTCCGGATGATTTGGCGAAACTCTGACCACGACCGGCCGCCCGCAGGACGTCCTGACTTATCGGGGGTCAAGTTGCGAGAGACGATGTTCGGCGTTCCCGGGATTAGCTGGCCGAAGTCCTGCCCGCCACCCAAGTACACGGCCTGGTTGACGACCTTCGGCTGATTGCCCTTGAAATAAGGATTTCCTCCGCCTGCGTAAGCGAATCGTGGAGGGCTATGGCAGCCATTGCAATCCGCAACCACGTTGACGAGGTAGCTTCCAAGGCCCACGAGTTCTCGATCCTTGCCCCTCACGTTCAGCGGGACAGGCGCAACTGCAAAGCCGATACGGACGCGTGACCGTTCGACGCCAAAGTCATCGTCGTCGGCTCGGGTCGCGCTGACGCCGAAACCCGCTATTATCAAGGCGACGGAAGCGACTACCGCTGCGCGCCTGACTCCATCAGTGTTAATTTTCATCATGTACCCCTGTTATGTTTTCGACCAATGCCCGGTCGGTGGATCGGCAAGAGGGACTCGTTCCTATAATAGGAATACGTAATTCGGTGCCGATCGCTGACATGCCGGTCGTCTTTTATTCTCTGGCGCCGGCAGCGTTGGTCCCACATCACTAGACAGGTTCATGTATCTCAAAATGCTGATATTCTTCGGATCAGGTCCCTGCCCACGCTATGAAAGCTAAAAAAGAGCATATTCCAACGATAAGCGCCCGTGCTCGAGCGCTTACCGAGCGGCGAAATGCCAAGATGGCGGCCTCGGCGCACGCCTACGTGCGTGGCAGCACCGTGCAATTTTATAAGTGGCTCGCCGAGGGCGGCCAGCGAGTCGTACCGAAGGGCCCGCCGGTTTGGATCTGCGGGGACTGCCATGTCGGCAATTTAGGTCCTTTGGCGGACTCCAAAGGCAAGATTCACATTCAAATACGCGATCTCGATCAGACGGTGATTGGTAATCCCAACCACGATCTCATCCGCCTCGCGTTGTCTTTAAGTTCTGCGGCACGCGGCTCCGATTTGCCCGGCGTCACAACGGCCCACATGCTCGAACAGATGATGCAAGGTTACGAGCGCGCACTGATTGCGCCGCCTCGCGGAGGTGCATTTGAGGAAAAGCCCGAGTGTGTTCGTGTGGTGATGCGACAGGCCATGAGCCGCACCTGGAAGCATTTGGCACGTGAGCGACTACGGGATTTGAAACCGAATATTCCCCTTGGTACGCGCTTCTGGCCTCTGTCAAAAGAGGAAAAGCGCGCGATCGGTAAATTGTTTACAGAGGAACCCGTGCGGCGACTTGTCGCCTCGCTTAAGTTTCGTAATGATGATTCTAAGATCGAAGTATTGGACGCCGCCTATTGGATGAAGGGGTGCAGCTCCCTCGGGCGACTTCGATATGCGGTACTTTTGGGTGTCAGCAATGGCAAAAATAAAGAAGATGATTATTGCCTGATCGACATCAAGGAAGCGACCCCGGCCGCGGCTCCCCACGCAGCGCGTGCCAAGATGCCCACCGATAACGCACAGCGCGTGGTGGAGGGGGCGCGAAGTCTCTCGCCAGCGCTCGGCGAGCGCATGATGCCGGCGCGTCTGCTCGGTCGTTCCGTGTTTTTACGTGAACTCATGCCGCAGGATTTGAAGCTGGAGATAGACCAATTGACTCGGGAGGAGGCCGTGAGCGCTGCCCGATATCTCGCCAGCGTGGTCGGCCGGGCGCATGCGCGGCAAATGGATTCCTCCACGCGTCGCGAATTTCGATCGAGTTTGCGCGCTCGCCGTGCCAAGCGCCTCGATGCTCCGCCGTGGCTTTGGTCGAGCGTCGTGGAACTCGCGGCTGCCCACGAGGCGGCGTATCTTGAGCATTGTCGAACGTATGCGTTGGCGTAGCACAATGAAACGCAGCCTCGCTTTAAAGACAGCAAGCTAAAACCGGCGGCGCCCAACGCGGGGAAGAGCTCGACGCCGCCACCCAAGCCGGCGTGCCGTAAAAGAACCCATGAGTTGAAACCAGATCTGAGCAATCCTCGCGGAGGCAATATCGTATGCGCTATGTGAGTGTAGGACTGTTAGCTATGTGCGGCGTTCTGTGCGCCGCGACAGCCGATAACAAGATGGACGCACTGCAAGTCGCGCCGAACGTTTACAAAGTCGTGTTTGAGAATGAGCGCGTTCGAGTACTTGGGTTCGTAACCGAGCCAGGGCAGAAGTGGCCAGTGCATTCGCATCCCGACAGTGTTGCCGTCTCCCTGAGTGACTATAGTGTGCGCAACATCATTCCCGGCCAACCGCCGACGGAGCGCCACAGCAAGTTGGGAGACGTACGGTGGATTTCGGCAACCTCTCATATCGGTGAGAACACCGGCGCCACGGAAATGCGAGGCCTGATCATCGAGTTGAAGGAGCGTAAGCCCTAATTCCGAGTCTGACTCCGGTTTGACGGCTGAGGGCTATCTGCGAATGCGCAGAAACCGGCTGCTTGCTTTTCTCATCAGCCCGCCAACCGAGAGCATCTCATCTGCTGGTATCATAACTAGTTGAATAATATAGTAGTATTTAGAGTATATTAGGGATTATAATGAATTTACTATAATCGCTGAGCGCTTTCTGATGCTACCCGATGAAGCCACCATCCAATCGTTGCGCCGCGATATTGCGCTGCAAGTATCGAGAGCTGCGCGACGTTTAGGTGACACGCAAGTGGCGGCTGCCCGGCGGTTGGGCGTACCCCAGCCAACATTGAGCAAGATCATCAATGGTCGCGTGTCCGATCTGTCGATCGAATTTCTGCTCCGGATTGCCGTTCGCGTGGGACTGCCGATCACGTTGCAAACTGGTCGCGACGCCAAGGAGGCGGGCGCGTTCGTCTCGGGTCTCCCTAGACGAGGCACGAATGCGCCCGGATCCAAACTCGCGCAGGAAGCCCGAGAATCGTCAGGAGAGTCCGAACGTCGTCTGACTCCAGGCGCGCGGCTCGAAGCGTTTCTGGAACACAACCAACTCCTGGGTGCGCTGCATCAGGCGGGTCGCGCCGCTGAGCAGCGGCGGCTATACGCAACGGTGGGCACCGCGTGAGAACAGAGCGACCGGGTCAATCGGCGCTCCTCTTCATTGATGTCGCTGAAATCCTGACTCGCGAGAACATCGACTATGTGGTGATCGGTGCCTTCGCGCTCGCCGCGCATGCCGTGGTGCGAGCGTCGAGTGACGTGGACGCTTTACTCAGCGTCTCCTACTCGCGCCTCGCGACGATCTCCACGACACTTGCAGCCGCTCACTTCGAGGTGACGCTTCGGCGCGGGGATTACAACGATCCGATTTTGAGCATGCTCATCTTGAGCGACTCCCACGGCAATCGAGTGGAGCTTCTCGGGGGGCTACGCGGCCTGGATCCAACGCTCTTTTCGCGAGCCATCGAAGTGCCCTTTCACGGCGTCAATTTGCGCATCGTCGGTCGAGAAGACTTCATTGCCATGAAATGCTTTGCGGGCGGTCCGCAGGACCTCGCAGATGCCCGAGCTGCCTTCCAGGGCGCGCAGGGCCCCGTGGATCTCGATCTGTTGCGGGCGGTGACGCGGCGATTTGGCCGTGACGCGGCCGATCGTCTCGAGGAACTTCTCAACTAGGTAAAGAAAGCCTCAACGGCATGCGAGTGCACCCAAACGGAGCAGTCATAATGCCCCGATCGGACAATGGAATGCTGCTCAATTGACAATCAATACCTCCAAGCTCATTCCGCGCCGAAGAAATTTCGATTCCAATTCTTTACATTGCAAGGGATCGCCGGCGGCCTATCCGAACCCACGGTTGCATTGACGGAGCATCGGTGTCGCCGTCGGGCAATTAGACGCACTGTCGCCGAGGACGGCCTCGAGTCTGGCGATCGCAGCTTTGCGGCGCGCCGGCCCCTGGAGCGTAAGGATTTCGTCGATCGTGACTGCTCGATCGTGTAAAAATATCCGAATCTGGCACGGGCAATGGCGTGGTCGGGATTAATTCCCTTCTTCTCAGCGATCCTACCGCTGCGGGCGGTCTCGTCCCTTGCGCATCACTGCGCTATCCGTTAGCCCTGACCCGTTGACCTGCCACGTTCGCCAGACCGACAATGCCGAACACTACCGACACCACACCTAAGACGATGGCGGCGATATCGCCGATAAAGTTCGGGCCCTGCGGTCCGCAGCGGATACAGAGCACGCCCCCTGGCGTGATGAGCAACCCGCCGACCAGGATCATCCACGCCCACGCGAGAAAGAGAATCCAGCGGACACGTGCCTCCCGGCTGAGGATTGACTTCAGGTCAGGCATGACGCCAATGCGGTCGGATGAGGGGTTGGCGCTCGGTGTATTGTCTGCGGCGCTCAAAGTACCGCGCATTGCGTCCGGCAAGTGACGCGCGAATCCTTGCTTGACGCGCCAGGATTGCACCAAGAGCGCCGAGCCCGTGACCATCGGTGTCGCACCCGAGGTGCCGCCGAAACCGTTGGTATAGCTATTGGTTAAGTTTCCGGTCCAGCCATCGCCGCAGGTCGTGATGTTCTCGCCCCAGGCATAACAATCGATCCGGCTGCCATAGTTCGAAAAGGACAGTCGCGAATGCGGTGCGGTGGAGGATGCGGCACCCACCAGAATGGCGCCAGAATCGCGAAAATCTGTGCTGCCGCGATTGAGGAAGGTCTTGCCGTTAGCGTCCATGACCGTGTCGAGATCGATCGACCCATTTCCGCCGGCCTCGATCACGATGATGCCCTGCGACACTGCGTATTGAATGGCATCGAATGTAGTGGCTTCCACTTCTACCGGTGCATACGAGCCCAAATAGATGCTCTGCGCTTCGAGCTGCAGCACGTCACCGGCTCGCATAACTGCGACGGCGCTCAAGATCGCTTCCGCGGTGTTGTAGTCGGACAGGGTGCGCCACTGCGACACGACGCGGGCATGCACATGGGGCGCGATGCCGATGCCCCCGATGGTATTGTCGACGCCAAGCACCTCTCCCAATACCGCCGTGCCGTGCCCAGGGTAGTCGTGGTTCAATCCGGAGATGATCGTGATACCGGCGGCAGCCAAATCCTCATGATCAAGGGTCCAGCCTCGCTCCAGATCGACGAACCCGATGCCACTGCCATCCGCCGAGTTCCATGCAAACCGGGCGTCCAGGCCTACTGGCGCTGCATTTAAATAACCTTCGGCGGCGCTCAACGGGTCATCTGCGGGATTGACCGGTGGAGGCACGGGGCCTCGCTCGACGTAGGCAAGCTCCACCGCGGGCCACTGCGCGATTGTCCGGACGATCGCTTCAACATCGACGCCAGCCGCTGATCGCACTGCGAAATACTGCGTAAATTGCGCGAGAATCGGAGCAGCCGCCTCTCGCGGCGTTCTTTGCGCTAAATTTCGCAATGCCATTTCACCCAAGGTGGCGAAGTAGGGCACGAGTTCAATGCCGGGTTGAGCCGTTGCGAGATCACGCCACGCGGCGCTCGACGGCGCATCCAATTGAGATACGGCTTCCGAGGAGTACGGCAATTTCACGTGTGACTTAAACTTGACCACCACGCGCGGCTGCAGCGGTTCGGAAGTGGAAGTGGGGGTTGGCAACTGACCGTTTATGATGGCCATGGTCTACTCCTGTAGTCGTGCGTTAAATCCCTTAACTCGCCTCAGCGATAGTACACCGAGTGGAGGCGCACATCGCGTCACGCACTGTCTCTCTGTCGCACTGCACTACTTAAACGTCAGTCTCATCTCATCATTTGAGAGCCGGGCTTTTGATACACTCAAGCGGCGCGAAGCGCCACGGCACGGAGGCCCAATGAACATCTCTAAATCGATGTCGGTCGCTTTCATTGCAATTGCGATCCTTCTCGGAATACTGGACGGGTGCAGCGCACCGCCGCAAGCTCCCGCCCCAGCCGCTGATACTGCGCCACCACCACCACCCGCAGCGGCGGACGCGGCGGCTGATGGTTCTGCAGAAGCTCCGACGCCGGCCATTCCCGCTGATGCCGCCGCGGCCCCGCAGCCCGGACAGCACGCGAAACCGCCGCCTCCGACAGCGCCGTCTTCCGACCCAACTGGATCCAACTCGACGCCCGGATCAGGCGGTTCCAACCTCGTGCAGGTGTTCTTTGGCACCGATCGGAGCTATCAGGCCAAAAATCCCCTGGCCTCGCGATTCGGGGGCGGCCGCGGGACAATCAGCTATGGAACAGCGGAAGTGAGTATCCCGCCCGATCATCGTTTGGGAAATCTCGAAACGCCGTCCTTGTTGCGCTTGGAGTTCTCGCCAGACCCCAAGAAGCACGTCGTGCTCCGAAAGATTTCCGTGTTATCGGCGGATGAGTATTTTCACTTGCTGACCGAGACCGTTCAGAGCGCAACAAGCAAGAGCGCTTTGGTCTTCGTCCACGGCTACAACGTCTCGTTTGCCGACGCGGCTCGTCGCACCGCGCAGATGACCTTCGACTTGCAATTTCCAGGCGCGCCCATCTTTTTTAGCTGGCCCTCCGTCGGTAAGACGCAAGATTATGCGGTCGATGAAACCAATGTCGAATGGGCGAGGCCACACCTGACGCAGTTCCTTATCGACGTCTTAAGCAAGACCGACGCTACTGATGTCTATCTCATCGCACACAGTATGGGCAACCGTGCCCTCGCCAATAGCGTCGTCGATATTGAAACCACCCATCCGGAACTTCGAGCCAAGATTCGCGAAATCATCCTGGCCGCACCCGATATCGATGCCGACACCTTCAAGGATGAAATCGCCCCGCGCATTATTGCCGCCGAGTTGCCGACGACGCATCTGACCTTGTACGCATCCTCTAAGGATGAAGCGCTGCTGGCATCCAAAAAATTCCACGGCTATGCGCGCGCGGGCGATGCGGGGGACCTGCAGCTCATGCTGGCGGGACTGGAATACATTGACGCGTCGAGCGTCGACACCGGCTTTCTCGGGCATTCGTATTATGGTGACAATCGCTCGGTGATTGCCGATATTCACTATCTAATCGATGGTCACCTTCGCGCGTGTAAGCGGTTTTCGCTTAAGGAGATCAAGCTCGCCAGCGGCAGCCGCTGCGTATTCTCACATTGAACTGCCGACCGCAGATGCGGTGAAATACTCTTCGAAGTTGCGCGCAATTCCAACGCCGCATTTACATTCCTCGCTCGTGGGTCAAAAGGGCCCGGCCCAGGCAGAAGTCTCCAGTATGTTTTGAGCCACCACAGAGGGTCAAAGACGTTGGATTCGATGACGACGCTGCGCTTGGCTTCGCAGCCGTTCCAATGGCCCAGGCGAAGTGGGGAATTGGCGCAGTCGGCATCCTCTCGCTGGTCGGTCCTTTCCTATTTGGCCAACGCGGATCCGGTGGAGAGCCCAAGAGCCAATGGAAATGGATTGGCAACGGCGAACTTTCTGCAGACCGAGCGTCCCTCAACCGCGTGGTCCACAGACACCGATACTTTAGATACATTTGCGGGCGTTCTCGTCGGGTAGATTTACCGAATAAAACCGCTCATGTCAGACGACTGGGAACTAGTCTGTCACAAGCGCATACAGCAGATTATTAGCGAGCAGCTGACCAAAATCACCATCGACACATCTGGATGGCAGGTGCTGTGTCGCGATCCGCGCGACTCAAGACTGTAGGAGCTCAGCTACCCTCAAAGCGGATTGCACGGAGGCGGTCCCCGCAAGCTAAACTGCATATTCGCTCCACTCACCAAAGCCAAATACGGCCACCCCACAGAATAGCATTCAGTGTCAAGGCGCTGTCGCCATCCGGTTACTGCCTACTTCCAGGCATAGTGTACGCACTAACTAAGAACACCCGATTGAATGCTTGCAGGAGGAGGAAAGCTATCGTGAGAGCCATTCAAATCGACGGTTATGGCGGCCCAGAGGTTATCGTCCGGAGGAACCTACCAACGCCGTCGGCAGGGCCCGGGGAGGTGCTTATCCGGCTCGCTTATTCCGGCATCAACTTCATGGACATCCACACGCGTCAGGGTAAATACGCTTCGTCGCGCACCTACCCCCAGACGATGCCAACGACGCTCGGCATCGAAGGCGCCGGCACAATCGAGGCGGTCGGTAGCGGCGTCGTGGATTTTCATGTGAGCGACAAGGTGGCCTATTGCCTGTCCTGGGGTAGCTACGCCGACTTCGCGGTCGTTGCCGCGTGGCGTGTCGTCCACGTGCCCGAGGAATTGCCGCTCGAGGTGGCTGCCGCTTCGATGTTCCATGGCTTGACCGCTCACTATCTGGCCTACGATCTCGGCAAATTTGGCCCGGGTGTCACATGCCTAGTGCATGCGGCATCGGGCGGAATCGGCCAAATACTGGTCCAATTAGGCGCCCGATTGGGCGCGACTATCTACGCGACCACGAGTACCGAGCGGAAAGCTGAGGTCGCCCGAAAGCGTGGCGCCACCGCGGCCTTTCTCTACGACGAGGGAGGTTTTGCCGACACGGTGCGCAATTTGACCGGAGGCCATGGGGTCGATGTCGTGTTCGATGCGATCGGCCAGCCGACCTTGCGCGACAGCATGCGCGCAACCCGGACCAAAGGCCTCGTCGTCAGTTTTGGCAGCGTTGGGGGAAACGTTAAGGACCTCGATCCGATCGAACTAGGCGAGGCCGGCTCGCTCTTTTTGACGCGGCCTCGCCTCGCTGACCATCTGACCGATGCTGCGACCATCCGTCGCCGGGCGGCGGACATCTTCACGGCTTTGATCGACGGCTCGCTGTCGATCGAGATTGCAGGACGCTACACGCTCGACGATGTGGAACGGGCACACCAAGAACTCGAAAACCGACACACGGTCGGAAAGCCGGTAATCAAAATCGAATAACTGGGAACAGCTCAGGTTCACGCCCAGCGTGCAGGCCGTCGGGTTGGGACAATTGGCTGATATCCAGAGTCGACTGCTGGCTGTGCCTGCGAATCCACAGGCCATCATGCGCGATCCCTGGTACTAACCCAGCCTGGTCCAGGCATCGTCCGCCCCGGTGCCGATGGTATGCGTTGGATGCTTCAAGTTGGTGAGGGCAATGGGGCGTCGGTTAGGGCTCGCCTTTCGCGGCGCTCAATCGTGACACCCAACGCCACAGATCCCCGAGATGATGGTCCCAGCGTCCATCCACGCGCAGTGGAGTGGGGACTTAAGGCTTTGCCATTTCCCGAGTTAAGCCGCCGCATCCGCAATCTCCCGCGAGCGTCCTTGACCAAGGAGGCGCCCAAGAAAATGTCCCTGGCGGGCGCGCAACACAAGCTTCTCGTGGTGCTCAGCGCGGGGCAATTATTTGAGCCGCTCTCAGGAACCCCGTCTACGCACATTCTCAAGCCTAATCATCTCGATCCCGGGTACCCGGCGAGCGTCATCAATGAGTTTTTCTGTATGCGCCTGGCGCGTGCCTTGGGATTGTCCGTGCCCGCCGTCACCCGGCTCTATGTTCCAGAGCCCGTGTACATCGTCGAGCGATTCGATCGGATCGAAGTGGCGGGATCGACCGACGCCAAGCGCCTGCACGTCATAGACACCTGCCAGTTGCTCAATAAAGCACGCGCCTTCAAGTACACGAGCGCGCAAGTGAATACGCTCACGCAGGCCGCGACCGCCTGCCGCGAGCGTGCCTCTGCACGCTTGCAGCTCTATGCCTGGCTGGTGTTCAATTTCCTGATTGGCAACGGCGATAACCACTTGAAGAATATTTCCTTCAAGGTTGATGCGGGCGGTATTCGTATCGCACCCGCGTACGACCTACTGAGCACGGCCGCTTACGAAACTTGTGCGTTCGCGACTGACAGTGCCCACTGGCCGCAATCTCCGCTCGTCATTCCGATTGGTTCTGCGACCGCGTTTTCGGAAGTGCGCCGATCGCATCTCATCGAGGCGGCAAAGGTCCTTGGGATCACGTCCGCCACCGCGCAGCGCGTTCTCGAGACGATGCTAAGGGACATTCTAAGCCATGCCGATGAGATCATTCTCGAAATCGGCCGTGAACGCGAGCGGCAAACCGGTGCTGAGCCCGCGACAGACGCTAACAATGCCCTCGATGTGTTGAGATTGACCCAGGCGGCAGAGACTCGAGTGCTGAATGTCGTGCGACACACTATCCTCGTCGACACCATGAAGCAGCTGATTTGAATGGTCAAAAAAGGGCAGTACGGAGGGCGGGAAAGCAGGGGCCGACGGATGCTGGATTTCCGCCGCCCCTGAAGATCCTAATCAGGAATACCCGAGCCTTTACTTCGTTACTGCACAACCCCATCGATCACGGCCGGCGCAGCGGTGACCGTGGGTTTGCTGCCGAGGTACTCCACGTCAGAAGAATTCGACGGATCATGGGTTCCACCGGTGGGTAGGGTCACGGGCGTCAAGGGCATTGATGCGCACGCGGACGTCGCGCTCGCCCCTAAGTTCTTGAGTCGAATCTCGCCGTTTAAGGCTTTGACGATCAATGGCGTCGAGGGCGTCGCCAGAGTCATCGTGGCGCCGTCGGGAATCGAGAATTGCGGTACGTAGCGTGCGTTCGGTGTGCTGCAATCGACCGACGCGTTGTTGACTGGGTCGACGCAACTGCCGGGGATCCCGGATAAGTTTCCGAACCCGTTAAACTGCAGCAATATCGGCACACCGGCGTAACTGCCGTAAGCGGCGCCCGTCGGCACCGTGTATGCAATATTCTGCGGTGCATCGAACGTGACGATGGTGTTCTGGTTGGTCAGCCACAAGGATTGCTGCCACTGTTGAGGCCCCGTGACCCAGTTGTAGTAACTAGTGGGATTCGCCGGCTCGCACACGGTTTGAGCGGGCGTGCCGACCGGGCAATTCGCCGCTGTAAGCGGGGCGTCAAATAACCGACCCGTATTGATTCCGTTTTGAGCGTACTGCGAGCCTGAGGGGTAGGCACTCGAGTGTTCCAGCACCATGGGCACCGGCACGGAGCCGGAAATGTCCTCCAGGCCACCCGCATCGAACATATAGCTGACCGTGTTCGAACTGGGGGCGCTGAACCACTGCATTTCAGTGCCGTTGCCGTAAGGGGTCGTTTGACTGTTCCCTGATTGGAAAGCAGCCAATGACACGCCGGTCGGACACTGGCTTAAGCAATAGAGTTGGATAGATGCGCTGCCGGGTATTACGGCGGACTGTGCATAGTAGTTCACGACATCCGATGGCGTGTGCGCCGCGCCCGTGGGTGCAATGTTGATATTGCCGCCGTAGGAATTAGCGTAGCCCGAGACCGGCGTATTCGCGAATGCACTTGAGGCGATGATCGCGACGGGAGAAATATTCGACTGCACGCAACCGTTATTGCTGCATTGTTGCATCCCGGTCACGCTGAAGTTCAGGTTGGCTGAATTCCACTGGATGATCCAATTCTGATATCCAGTAACGGCTGAATTCCCGCTGGTGACGCCGGTCAAATCGGCTCCAAAGGATATCGGGATATTATCCAGCGAATCGAGTGTGGTGGCCTGCTGAGTCCACTTGGTCAGCTTTCCGCCGACTTTGGCAAGATTGTATTTCGTGCTGTTATTCGGACGTTGGTCGACAACCGCCAATCCCGCAATCGGCTGCGCGTCGGCAATGCTGTTCAGGTCCAAGCCATCGAAATTGATGCCCCAATAATTGGCGAAGCCATAGTAGGAACTGCCCGAATAAGTGGCCTGAATCGGGAATCCGGGATGCGCCATGTCGACGCGTGAGCCGTCGTTGGCATTGTAGGTGCCATATTGCCATACCGATATATCGGCATTGGCCTTGGAGCGATCGAAACATTCGTCGTTGGTTCCGTCGCTACGCCGAAAATAGTTGGCGTTATAGGCAAAGTTATAGGAAGTGCCGCCCATGCTGGCAATCGTGCCTGAGCCTGAATTTGTGGTGCCGGCCGACAGCGCCATCGCGGTATTGCTCGAGTTCTGGCCAGTTTCGTATTGACTGATCGAGGCGGCCTGAGAGTCGATGTAGCCGTTAAATGCTGTCACGCCGCTTTTTTTACCCAAGTAGTCCATCCGAAAAAGACCATAGGGTTGAGTTGCGGTGGGCGACTGGGTGGCGCTGAGGTACGCATACACGGTGGTCGTGCCGCCGCCGCCCTCGGCCATCGATAGCCATATTTTCCCGATCATCGGATCAGCGTTGGATTTGCGCGTCACGTCGACGGTCGCGGTGGCGAAATTGGTAGCTCCCGCCGCGCTGCTGCTGCCTTGCTTGCTATCGCATTTGTTCATGTCGACCAATGCAATGTACGGGCCAACGTTCACCATGGCGCCGGCATCCATCGAGCCAATCACGCAAAGCACCATGTTGAGGCTTGAGATCCCTTCCGCCGTCATGTCCTGTACGTGTTCACTCTGCAGGTCCGTGAGGTATGGGGCGGTGGCGGGCATTGCCGCTTGAGCCGGTGTGGCCGCAACGCTCCATTGCAGCACTGTGGCGACTACGATAGCGATTCGAATTGTTTTGGAATTCATGATGACGCTCTTGATTCGCTGAGACGATTAATTGGCTGTGACGACCGACACGGACTTGGGGGTGTCGAGTCCATTGACCGTGGCGGTTGGGGGAGGGGTCGCCGCGGCTGGCGCGGTCGCGCCGCTCGAGCATCCGGACAACCAGCCGGTCGCTGTTACCGTCACAAGCAGGCAGATCAAGAATTTCATGCAGCCATCTCCCATCTAGAATCGTAATGTCGCGCCTAAGCGATCCCGCTCTAGGCAATCACTCACAATGGATCGTCATCGCGCGCGGATTCTGGAGGGCTCAAAGGAGAACTGGTACTCATTCTCAGCTTGATTTCTCGCACCTTTCGTCAATTCATCGCTCAATCGCGTATCTGCATAAACACGAGATATTCGAGCTACCACTAATTTGGCATCCGGACGATACGAGCGCAGCGTGCATCGACACTCACCCACACGGCTAATGGCCTAAAGTCAGGGTGACGTTAGCTAGCTTGTCGAATCGCCTCGATGAAGCGCTCTCCATAACGGGAAAGCTTCGCCTCACCGACGCCGCGGATGCGGGAAAAATCATGCAGCGTCCCGGGACGCTGTTGGGCCATCTCGCGCAGCGTCGCATCGTGGAAGATCACGTACGGCGGAAGCCCATGCTCGTCGGCCAGCTGTTTGCGCAGCGCACGCAATGCTTCGAATAGAGTTCTGTCGCCGTTGCCGAGGGCAGCAGCCGTCGACGAGGCGCTTTCTCGTCGTGCCGGGGCAGTGGATCGTGGCGCAACAGCCATCTGCACGGCTTGTTCTTCCTTGAGCACCCGCCAGCTTGCTGCGTTGAGAACAAGCACGGGGTATCCGTCCTGCGTTTCCGCAAGGAGGCCCTGATGCAGTAGCGCACGGGTGAGATTGCGCCACTCTTGTGTGGAATGGTTCTTGCCGATGCCGTGGACGCTCAATTCGTCGTGATTACGCGAAACCACACGCGCGGAGCGACTGCCGCGCAGTATCTCAATGACGTGTGCGGCTCCGAAACGCTCATGACGCTGCGCCAGCCGTGCCACGCAAGAGAGCATCTGCTTGGCTTCGAGACTCCAGTCTTCGAGTGTCCGAGGCTCGCAGCAGTTGTCGCATGCTCCGCAGGGCGGCGTGTAGTCCTCGCCCAGGTAGCGTAGCTGGATGGCGCGACGGCATTCGGTCGACTCGGCGTAGTTCAATACCTGGCGCAGCTGTTGCCGGGCGATGCGCTGCTCGTCTTCCAGTGGCTCGCCGCTGTCGGGATCGACCTTTTGCTGGATAAGAAAATCCGCGGTTCGAATGTCACCCAGCCCGAAGAACAGCGTGCAGCGTGCAGGATCTCCATCGCGTCCTGCCCGCCCCGATTCCTGGTAGTAACCCTCAAGGGTACGCGGTAGATCGTAGTGCACGACCCAGCGTACGTCGGGTTTGTTGATGCCCATGCCGAAGGCGACGGTAGCGACGACGACCTGCACATCGTCGCGGATGAAGGCATCCTGATTCGTACGGCGCGCCACCGCATCCAAACCGGCGTGGTACGGTCGCGCTGCGACACTGTCGGACGTCAGCTGTGCGCAGATTTCCTCGACACGCTTGCGCGACAGACAATAAACGATACCGGAGCCGCCGGCTCTCACGAGTCGCAACAGCTCTGCATAGGTACCCGCGTGTTTCTGATGCACATCGTAGAAAAGATTGGGCCGGTTGAAGCTCGAGAGATGCACGGCGGCTTCACGTAACGCCAGCTGCACGATGATGTCCGAACGTACTCGAGAGGTGGCCGTGGCGGTAAAGGCGAGTATGGGAACGCGCGGATGGCGTCGACGAAGCGTCGACAGCTGACGATACTCGGGTCTGAAGTCATGTCCCCATTCGGACACGCAATGCGCCTCATCGATGACGAAGGCATTGATTCCCGGGTTCGCCGCCAGCTGCTCCAACGGACCCGTGAGAAAATCGGTCATGAGCAGCCGTTCAGGCGCCAGATACACCAGCTTAAAGTCTCCACGGAGCATCGCCGCGATCCGCTGCTGAACCTCGTCCCTGGGCAACGATGAGTTGATAAAGGTTGCAGCGATGCCGTTATCTTCGAGTAGTCGCACCTGGTCCTGCATGAGGGCGATCAACGGCGACACCACGATGCTGACGCCCGGTTGCAACACCGCCGGCAGCTGAAAACAAAGAGATTTTCCGCCGCCGGTGGGCATCAGGGCAATGACGTCCCGCCCGGCGAGGGCATCCCTAACGACGGCTTCCTGGCCGGGACGGAAGGCGGTAAATCCGAAGATGCGATGAAGAGAATGCGCTAAATCAACCATGCGGCGCATTGTACCCATCAAGTCCCGCACCGGAGCATCACTTGAACCCGACTTCTTTGACCAAAATGGAAAGGGTTACTTGATCCACCTGCGTGAGGATCTAAGCGCATAGGGTCGGAGACCGGGTTTCGGCCGGAACGCGCTTCATCGCGCAGCCCACAGTGAGCCGGCGTCAATTTCGCGCCACTCACCGGGCGCTAAACCCTCCACCGTGACTTGTCCGATACTGGCGCGTACCAAGCGCAGCGTCGGGAAGCCCGCATGGGCTGTCATGCGTCTGACCTGGCGGTTCTTGCCTTCGCGCAGCGTCAACTCGAGCCAGGCCGTCGGAATCTTTGCTCGATAACGAATCGGGGGATCTCGCGGCCAAAGATTTTTAGGTGGCTCAATGAGGCGTGCGCCGGCAGGTTGTGTGGTGAAATCGCTCAACGTCATGCCACTGCGGAGTGCGAGCAGCGCCGCAGGGGTCGGTTCGCCTTCTACTTGGGCCCAATAGACTTTTGGGAGTTTGTCCCGCGGGCTTGCGATGCGTGCTTGCAAGACGCCGTTGTCCGTGAGCAGCAACAATCCTTCGCTGTCCGCATCCAGTCGACCGGCCGGGTGCACGTTTTTGACGGAAATGAAGTCGGCCAGCGTGCGACGGTCCGGTTCCGGGCGAAACTTGCAGAGGACACCGAAGGGCTTATTAAAGGCGATCAACACGGGCGTCGTCTTAGGCCAAGCATTGCTCAATCAAGTCGGGCGGCACCGTGGTGGCGGGGACAGCGTAGGAAACAGCACCGCGGCGTTGGCGACCTGCGCTGCGCGGACGATCCTCGGGCGGCTCGAACCACAGGCGCACGTCTTGATCGAGGCCGGCGCCAAGCATGTAACTGTAGAGCGCTTTTCGTAGACCGATACCTAAAAAGTCATGATCCGTGCCGACCGGATCGTCAAACTGTAAGTCGTTGTGGGCAAAGGTGATGTTTGGGGGAGGGCGCAGAGTAATACCGTATTTTGCGGGATGCAGGCCGATGGGCGAATGTGCCGTTGCCGCGAAGCGATGCCAGTAGGCCGACTGAATGCAGCCGGCGGCGAACAGCTGGCGCACGCGGTCGAGTGCATCGATGGTGTCTTGGGTCGTCTCGGTAGGAAATCCATACATTAAATACGCATGCACCATGATCCCGGCATCGGTGAACGCCCGCGTGACGCGCGCAACCTGCTCGACTGTGACGCCCTTCTTCATCAGTTCGAGTAATCGATCCGACGCAACTTCGAGCCCACCGCTCACTGCCACGCAACCGCCATCGGCCAGCAGGCGACAGTGCACGGGAGTAAAAGCCTTTTCGAAGCGTATGTTGCCCCACCACGTGACTTGAAGGTTCTCCGCAATCAGCCGCTTCGCCAGTGCACCCATTGCTGCCGGCGGTGCCGCCTCATCGACGAGGTGGAAGCCCGTCTGGCCGGTCTCCTTGATCAGAGCGCGAATGCGCTCCATGACGAGGTCGGTGCCCGGCCGATCGTAACGGCCGATGTAGTCGAGCGAGACGTCGCAGAACGAGCACTTCTTCCAGTAACAGCCATGCGCCAGCGTAATCTTATTCCAGCGACCGTCCGACCAGAGACGATGCATGGGATTCAGCATTTCCAACAGCGACACATATTGTTCGAGCGGTAAGCCCTCGTAGGTCGGTATGCCGGTATCGCGCTGCGCGATGTCATGCTGTGTCATATCGTTCTCGAGTACGACGACATTGTCGCGGCGCACATAGGTGCGCACCAGCGATGACCGGCGACCGCTCAAGCGAGTCAGCAGATTCAGCAAGGGACGTTCGCCATCGTCCAGCGTTACGTAGTCGAAGTAGTCAAACACACGCGGTTCGCGCAAGCCGCGCAGTTCGGTGTTGACCCAGCCACCGCCGAGGATCAGCGTCGTTTTGGGCCTGGCCGCCCGAATCGCTCGCGCCATTCGAAATGCGCCGTAAACGTTGCCGGGAAATGGCGTGGTTAACGCAACGACGTCTGGTTGCGATGAGTTGACGAGTTCCAGCGTTAGCTCATCCAGCGTGGTATCGATGAGAGTCGGCTCGCCTGCCAGAGCCTCATGCAGGGGCTCGAACGAGCCGGCGCTTGCAGCCAGGCGCTCACCGTAGCGTGCGAATTCGAACCGCGGGTCGATGCCCTGGCGCCACACATCGGCGAGGTCGTCGATGTACAAGCTCGCCAGGTAACGAGCCTGCTCCGTGGAGCCCATGGTACCGAAGGCGGACAACAGCTGCTCGTCCAGCGCCGCTTGCTCCGCTGTCGGTGGCGGGCTCAAATGTTCGAAGCGCGGGCCCTCGGGAAGAAAGGAGCGCCCGATGATGCGAAATGCCAAGCTCGGATCGCGGCCTTGCAGGAATCGTATGGCGGGCTCCACCGTGTCGATGTAACGCTCGGCATGGGCCAGAAATTGCTTGATCGACGGCGGCACAGCAGCGCGCTTGCCGAGCTTGCGGGCGCGCAGATCCAATTCCTTGGACATGCGCGCCAGCAGCGGAGCCGAGAAGAGCCGAAGGAACAAACTGAGCGACGCGTCTGCTTGCGTGACTTTGAGGCCGAGGCGGGTTTCATGCAGGCGCAGAAATCCGGTCAAATACGCCGTCGCGGGATAGGGCGTATTGAGTTGGATCATCGGCGGGGTGACGAGTAAGACGCGCATGCTATGCGCAGCCTAGCGCAATTGGGTCCGCCCTGTCATAGCGGGGGCCCAGCCTAAAATGAGCCAAGTCTATTGTAAGGCTACGCCGAGGAAATACATCTTAGAGCAGGGCAACGAACTTATGATCGACGACTGATCGGAGTAATGTCAATGCTGCGCGCCAGTGTCATCGCTCGAGCCCGTAGGCCAGGAGGACATTGCCAGGCTGTCCGGTGATGCGACCATATCCCGAATTAACGTAGACCATGCCGCCCGCAACGGTGGCGCCTCCGACATCGAGTGAGCCGCCGATCGCTGGAACGCCGTTGACCGTTATCACCGGCTGGGCGGTGTCCACATCCCAGATGACGCGCCCGTCGGCAGCCGAAAAAGCGCGCAGGTGGCCGTCTTGAGAGCCGGAGAAGACGACTCCCGGTATTGCAGTTACGGCCTGAGACTGTGCCGCCGTGCAGTTCCGGGTGCCCCACGCACAGATGGGCTTGGGCGCAGGCGTGAACCAGGCTTTCTCACCGTTAGCCACGCGAATGGCCGTCAGACCGCCGGGCCCCTTGCCGTCGGCGACCGTGATGTCGGACACCGCGGCGTAGAGATGCCCAGCATCGGCCGCCGACCCCCATTCAATACCGCCCAGCGCCGAGCCCACACCTACCCGCGCTAACCATTGCTGTATGCCACTGTCAGGGTCCAGTGCGTGTACTAGGCCGGACTTTGAACCCGCCATCAAGAGCTGCCGACCGCCGGGCAGCGTCCGCAGAATCGGAGAACCAGCGGGGTCGATGTCCGGCCCCACGTTGAGCGGACAATTGCCGGTCGAGCCGCGTTCGCACCCGACTACATAGTTATCGTTTGCTGTGAACTGGTAACCCCATGCGATATGCCCATCGTCGAGGCGAAGTGCGAGGATCGAGTCCGTACGCGACGCTGGAACATCGGTGTACGAATTGCCGACACCGACGAAGAGGAGTCTTCGCTGCGGATCCACGGTCGGCGCGGTCCACACGGCGCCACCAGCAGGCCCATACAGCTGTGTCCCGTCCTTGGCCTTGCGGTAAGGCATTGCCACCGTATCGATCGTGTACGTCTGCCAGGTCAAGCTCCCGTTCTTTACATCGAGCGCCGCTACGCTGCCGCGAAATTTGCAGCACTCATATCCGGGAGCGCTTGCCGATACCTCTTCGAGTGAAGAAACGGGCACGTACAAGCGCGTGCCGAAGAATGCTGGGCCGCCGGTGATGCGCGCGGCGGGATGCTCATCGAGCCGCGTTTTCCACAGGAGACGACCGCTCGTCGCCTCGAGCGCGTACACGGTTGCAGAGTCATCGCCAAAGAACGCCACGGGCGTGGCCGCAGCCATGCCGGGCACGACCGCAATGGATATCGGTGCGCGTACCGGCGCCGGTGCATCGAATGTCCAGTAGGTGCATCCCGTGCGCGCATTTAATGAATATACTCGCCCGGTCACGCTGGTCACGAACAGACGTCCCCCCACGATGGTGGGCTGTCCGTAGACCGGTGTGCCGCGGTAGCCGAATGCCCACAACAGCTTTAGCCGCGGAACTTCTGATTCAGTCAATCCCGGATGCGGCTGAAATCGGGAATTATCAAGGTCACGACCCCAACCGTTCCACTGGGCTGCCTTCATGTCGAGCGGCGTATCTGGCTTTGCGCACACATTCGTCTCGGGCGGCGCGGCGAGATTACCGCTCAATGTCTTGCCCGTGACGAAAGTGGCTAACGCCGTACGCTCATTCAAGTTGAGTCCCGCGGCCTGGGCGCGCATGAGTCCTGTGGTGAGGGTCTGCAGCGCTTCGTCCGCCGAGTGCGCGGCGATGGTCGCGCGGGCGGGGATTCGGCCCTGGGGATGGTCGTGGCAAGTGGAACAGTACTGGTCGTACAGCGTATGCCCGTCGAAAGGGGGCGCCGCCGCCGACCATGCCTCAGCCGGCAACAGCGAGACCATGAACACCGCAGTGAGCGTCCACGCAAATCTCGGAGCGGCGGAACTAGAATTCGGCATGAAATCCTCTTGTATATTGGCAATGCAATGATCTTTTAACACGACCGCGTCTAGAGGAACTGTCGGAGTACGGTCACGTGGCAGGAGACGGACCTACGATGACACTCATGGTCGTAAGTTCGTGCACTATCGGCACAGTCGACCCGCAATTCGCGAACAACAGGCTCTCGATGGTCACGAGTGGGTTCACCGCTAGCGGCGCCCCCATGCCAGTAAAGTCACCGCTGACTGGTTCGCCAGTTCTCGTCCTCGTACCAATCGACATTCGCTTGCAGCAGAGGGGCTCGGCCTTGAACCAAGTCCGCAGCCTTCTCTGCGATCATGATGGTGGGCGCATTCAAGTTGCCGTTGGTGATGGACGGCATGATGGACGCGTCAACCACTCGCAGGGCCTCGACCCCGATGACACGAGTCTCGGGATCGACGACGGCCAGGGGGTCGCTCGCGGCGCCCATGCGACAGCTGCAGGAGGGGTGATAACCGCTCTGCATCTTTTCTTTGATGAATGCATCGATGTCGGCATCGCTGGTGATGTGGGCGCCGGGCATGATTTCGCGGGAATAGAATCTCTCGAAGGCGGGTTGACCGAAAATCTCCCGTGTCAAACGTACGCAAGCGCGCATGTCGGCCCAATCCTCCTCGTGACTCATGTAATTGAACTGAATTCGCGGTGCCGCCAGAGGATTGGCGGAAGCCAATCGTATCGAGCCGCGGCTCTTCGACTGCATAGGGCCGACATGGGCTTGAAAGCCGTGTTCTCTGGCCTGCGCGCTCTTGTTATAGGTGACGATGGCCATCGGCAGGAAGTGGTATTGGATGTTGGGGTAGCGCACGCCGGCGCGGCTCCGGATGAATCCGCCGGACTCGCAATGATTGGTGGCGCCGAGCCCGTTCTTGAACAGCAACCAGCGCAGCCCGATCAGTGCCTTCGAGAAGGGATTCATGACCGAGTACAGCGTGATGGGTTCGCTGCAGGCTACTTGAAAATAGAATTCAGCGTGGTCCTGTAGATTCTCGCCGACTCCTGGCCGGTCGCACACCACGGCGATGCCATGCTCGGCGAGTTCCGCCGCGGGGCCGACTCCCGACAGCTTCAGCAGCTGCGGCGAGTTTATGGCGCCCGCCGCGACGATGATCTCGCGACTTGCTCGCGCGACTTGCGCACCGTCATATCCGTCACGCTGATACTCGACGCCGATGGCACGCCGTCCCTCGAACAGGATTTTGGTCGCGTGCGAGTGCGTTTGCACTGCCAGGTTCTTTCGCCCGAGCGCAGGGCGCAAGTAGGCATTGGAGGTGCTGCTGCGACGGCCACCGCCGACCGTCATGTCGAAGCGGCCAAAGGCTTCTTGTCGGAAGCCATTGAGGTCTGGGCTGCGCGAATAGCCTGCTTGCGTGCCGGTCGTCAACCACACTTCGTGCAGCGGATTTGCAAGACTGCCGTAGCGGGTGGCAAGCGGCCCCGAGTCGCCGCGATAGGCATCGCCGCCGCTGGCGCGTGTTTCTGCTTTGCGGAAATAGGGCAATACATCGCGATATCCCCAGCCGGTAGCACCTTCGGACTGCCAGCGTTCGAAGTCGAGCGGATTGCCGCGCACGTAAACGAGGCCGTTGGTCGAGGAAGAGCCTCCGAGGACTTTGCCGCGTGGCGCGTGCAGGCGGCGGCCGCCAAGATGCGGCTCCGGCTCGGTGTAGTAACCCCAATCATACTTTTCCGAATTCATCGGAATGCCGAGCGCGCTCGGCATCTGGATGTACATCGAGCGATCCGAACCGCCGTGCTCGAGCAACAGTACGCGCTGAGTCTCGTCCTCGCTCAAACGGTTCGCGAGCACGCAGCCGGCAGAGCCCGCGCCGACGATGATGTAATCGAAGTCCTTTTCGCTGGCCATATGCTTCTCTAGTGAAAAACGATGATTTGACGAAGAGCGGTTCCCGACGCGAGTGCGTCCATCCCCTCGTTGATTTCCAGCAGCGGCAGACTGGCGGAAATCAAGGCATCGACCGGGAGCTTGCCGTTCTGGTACCAATTGACGTAGCGCGGGATATCGAGCGCGGGATCGCCGCCGCCCAAGTAACTGCCCTGCAGTATCCGTTCTTCGGCAACCAACTGCGCGGGCGAGAGCGACAGCAGATGCTTGGGGTCAGGCAGGCCGCAGCTCACCGTTCTGCCGCCGCGCCGGGTTATATGCCAAGCCGATTCCAGAGCTTTTACGGATCCTGACATGTCAAACGCCACGTCGACCCCACCCTGGGTGGCTTCGCGCACCCTGTCGATGACATCGGCCGCATCGGCGCAGTACGTGGCGGTCGCGCCAAGCTTTAGTGCCTGCGCGAGCTTGTGCGGCACGGTGTCTATGGCTGTGATCGATGCGGCACCGGCGGCCCGCGCACCGAGGACCGCCGCCATACCCACACCCCCCAAGCCGAGGATGGCCACATGCTGCCCTTCAGTCACTTTTGCCGAGTTCATCACTGCGCCGACCCCGGTCAGCACCGCGCATCCGAACAGGGCGGCGATGTCGAAGGGCACGGATTTGTCGATGCGCACCAGGGAATTCTCGGCCATCACCGCGAATTTCGAAAACCCGGATATGCCGCAATGATGATGGATGGCTTCCGCGCCCGCGTGCAGACGGCGCTGACCGGATAACAAGGTACCCGCACCGTTGGCGCCATTTCCCGCGGCGCAGAGCGCCGGGCGTCCGGCGTCGCACGACCCACAATGCCGGCAGGCCGGAACGAACACGGCGACCACATGATCCCCTGTCTTAAGGTGGATGACATTGCGACCTGTTTGCAGCACGATCCCCGCGGCTTCGTGTCCCAGCAACATGGGTGTCGGTCGTTGGCGGCTGCCATCTATAACGGACAGATCGGAATGACAAATGCCGGCGGCGCGAAGCTCGACCAAGACCTCATGGGGTCCCGGTGGATCCAACTCCAATTCGACCAGTTCGAGCGGCCGACTGACCGAATACGGGCGTGGCTTTCCCGCTGACCGCAACACGGCGCCGAGCGTCTTCATCTTGAGCGTACCCGACATATCATCCGACTAGGGAGTCTTGGGATGCTAAATAATGAACTACAGAAATCGCGTTGTTATACTCCGCTTGGCCGTTGCTGACGTTGCAGCGGTTTTGCAAATCATTGAGCGATGCCGCCGAGAATATGGGCTGGAAGGTCGAGTGGAATCCCTTCTTGGGCCCACCGACTACGCCCTTCTCGAAACTAACGCTCGGCACAGGTCCGGCTATTTTGTGGCGATGGAGGACGGAGACATCGCCGGTGGCGCCGGTATCGCACCTCTGGAGGGAGAAGATCCTCGAACGTGTGAGCTGCAGCGGATGTATTTACGACCTCAGAGCAGGGGGCACGGCACAGGCCATGCGCTACTCAGCGCATGTATTCAGCTGGCACTACAACTCCAGTTTGATAAATGCTACGCAGAAACTATATCTGAGATGACCGCCGCCATCTTATTCTATAAAAGTCACGGATTTCGTCGGTTACCAGCGCCAATTGGCCGAACGGGTCATGGTCATAATGATTGTTGGATGCTGCTCCAGCTTGCCGGAGCATCCGCTCTTCTTCAAAAAGCTCTAGACTGAGGTTGCACCAAGACCCGAAACAGGCGTTCTCAATGGCCGGTTCCCGATGCCACTCGAGGCGAGGAGTGGATCGACAACAGCACGGTGGATTGCGCGACATGAGGACATTGCGCCCATGGCAGGCGATTGCAAAGGCAATCAGGGGGGGGGAGCCGATGACCGCAGAACCCGTTCCGGTGTTGGTAATTGGCGGAAGCCTGGTTGGGCTGTCGACTTCGGTCCTGCTGGCGTCGCATGGCATTCGCCACCTGCTTGTGGAACGGCACCGCGGCACGGCGATCCATCCGCGCGCCGCCTCTTTCCATCAACGCACGATGGAGATCTTCCGCAGCGTCGGCTTGCAGGAGGCGGTGGAGGCTGCCGCCCAGCGCGAGTTCGCGCAGAATGGCGCCATCATTGCTGTCGATACGTTGAGCGGCAAGGAGCTGGCATGTTTCTACCGCTCGTTCAATCAGGGGGTCGAAGGGCTGAGTCCGACCTCGCGATTGTTTGTCACGCAGATCGGTCTGGAGCCGGTGCTGCGTCAGCGAGCCCGCGAACTCGGCGCAGAGCTCCACTACGGCACGGAGGTGGAGTCACTCGAGCAGGACTATCAGGGCGTTAATGCGGTGCTGCGGCCGCGCGATGGCGGTCCGCCGCGCGCGGTCAGGGCCCGATACGTGGTTGCCGCCGATGGAGCGCACAGCGTTTTGCGCAAGCAACTCGGTATCGAAATGCAAGGTCGCGGCAGCTTTGCGGACTGCATGACCATCTACTTCAAGGCCGATATGCGCGCCCTGATTGGCAGCCGCAACCTCAGCGTCGTGTACGTGAACCAGCCCCGGTTGCTGGCCTTCTTCAGATTCTCCATCACCGGGGACGCCGGCTTCCTGGCCGTGTTCGCGACTTTCGATCAGGACGGCGCCCGCAACAGCCGTGTGGGACAGGACGCTTCTGCCGCCTACTGTGCCGCGCTTGTGCGGGCAGCGCTCGGGGTCGGCGCCGACTTCCCCGTCGCAATCGACGACGTCCAACCTTGGAGTGCCACTGCCGCCACGGCCGCCGCCTTTCGCAAGGCAAACGTTTTCCTTGCCGGGGATGCCGCGCATGTCATGCCGCCGACCGGCGGTTTCGGCGGCAACACTGGCGTCGCCGATGCGCACAATCTCGCCTGGAAGCTGGCCCTGGTGATCAAGGGCCAGGCGGGTGCCTCGTTACTGGATACTTATGAGTCCGAGCGCAAACCGCTGTGCGAGCTGATCGTCGAGCAGGCCTATAGCCGTTACATCAAACGCGTCGACTCCAGCCTTCTCACGACGAATCTTGCTCCCCTGCTCGACGACGCGGCCATTGAGCTTGGATCGGTTTATGCGTCCGGTGCCATTCTGGACGCGAGCGACGGACGCCGCGATGACGCGCTGCTTGAAGACCCGCACCATCCGAGCGGCCGGCCGGGAACACGCGTACCCCACATCATGTTGCGACGGGGGAGTACGTCTGTCTCGACGCACGATCTGCCGGAGTACGGCTTCGTCTTGATTGCGGGCGCCGGCGGCCGCGCTTGGACGGATGCCGCCAAAGCCCTGGCCGGGGAAGGAGCGCCGCTGAAAGCGTATCGAATCGCGCGCGACGGCGATCTTGCGGACCCCGACGGCCACTTCGAAGCGATCGCCGGAATCCATGCTGATGGCGCACTCCTGTTGCGGCCCGACGGCGTTATCGCTTGGCGAGTCGTGGGCTCCCGCCCCGATGCCGGTGCGCAGCTTCATGCCGTAATGAGCGAGCTGACAGGCCGGCACTGAGCTACTGCTTATATGAAAGGCCGGCGGCTGCTGGCGCAGCCGAAGCGTGTGACTCGGCCGCGCCGCAGTGTCGTCTATACAAGCGGTCTCACTCAACGACGGTGCAGTCGCTCGATGTCTGTTCGAAGTGCGGTCAGGCGCATCGCACGAGGACGCCATGGATCGCCTGAGTCCCGAAATGTGTGCAATCCTAATTCAGCGACACGTCCAGGTGGAGCGGCAAGCTACGCGAGGAGCCGCCGACGAGCACCTGGTAGCGACCCTTGGGCCAGCTCCAGGCATCTTTTTTCTCGTCGAAGGCGGCGAGAGTCAACGGTTCCATCGCTACCGTCACCACTTTTTGCTGCCCGGCAGCCAGGGCAACTCGCTGCCAGCCGGCGAGCCGATGGAAATGCTCACCGCTGCGGGCCGGCAATTCCACGTACACCTGCGCGATCTCCGTCCCACTGCGCTTTCCGGAATTCGCCACCGTGAAAGTCGCCGTTCGGGCCTTTGGGTCGACGCTCAGACTCCGGTATTCATAGGTGGTGTAGGACAGTCCATAGCCAAAGGGAAACAACGGTTCTTTGCCTTCGGAGTCAAACCATTTGTAACCGAAGCGCGCGCCTTCGCTGTAGTTCGCAGGAAAGCTGGACAGTCTTTCGCTGTCTTGGGTCCAGGAGCCGTTAGACTCACCCGCGGCATGCGGCGCTGCGCCGAAAATTTCAAGGTGGGGCAGGTCAGCTGCACTCTTGGCAAAGGTGATCGGCAATTTGGCGGTGGGCGCGACGTTGCCGAACAGGAGATTGGCGATAGCTTGTCCGCCGCCGATGCCGGGATACCAGGCCTCCATCACACCGGCGACCTTGCCGATCCAGGGCATGGTGACGGGATTGCCATTCACCAACACGACTACAGTCCGCGGATTGGCGGCTGCGACGGCCGCAATGAGCTCATTCTGTTTGCCCGGCAGGGATAGCGTGGACGCATCTCCCTCCTCGCTCATGTACTGGTCCGCAAACACGATGGCAATGTCTGAGGTTCTTGCCAGCGAGACAGCCGCCGCGACATCCCTCCCCGACGCAAATTGAACTTGGGCAGCCCTCGCTTGTTCGCGAATGTAGCGCAGCGGCGGCGACGGAAAGTACACGGGTTTGCCCCATGCGGTCGGGGCGTCCGGATCAATGGCGTTGCCGCCCGGGGCATCAACCTGCGCTGAGCCTCCGCCCGACAGGACTCCGACATCGGCGTGGGCGCCGACTACTGCGATGGAGCGCAATGCAGCGGCATCGAGTGGCAATACGCCGTTATTTTTCAGCAAGACGATGCTTTCTTCAGCGATATGCTGCGCATCCGCCAAGCCCTTGAAAGGATCGACGACACGGCGTGGCATCGGCGGATGATCGATGACACCGGCATTGAACATGGAGCGCAGAACCCGGTGCACCATGTCGTCCAGGCGCCGCATCGGAACCCTGCCCTCGGTGATCGCCTGTTTCAGCGGCTGACCCAAGAACTCTTCGCCCGGCATCTGCACGTCCAGCCCCGCCGTCACGGCCTTCTCAGTGGAGTGCGTGCCGTCCCAATCCGACACTACGAATCCGGGGAATTTCCAGGCGCCTTTCAGCACCTGGTTCAGCAGCCAAGCGTTCTCGCAGGCCCAATCTGCGCGCACCTTGTTGTAGCTGCACATGACTGAGGCAGGCTGTCCGATGCGAATGCCGATCTCGAAGGCAAGCAGATCGCTTTCGCGCGCGGCCTTGTGTGAAATTTGGGCATCCACGACGAATCGGCCGGTCTCCTGATCGTTCAGGGCGTAGTGCTTGATATCGCCCATGACCTGATTGTCTTGCACGCCACGAATCAGATTCCCCACCATCATGCCGGCCAGCAAGGGATCTTCGCCGGCGTATTCGAATAACCGCCCATTGCGCGGGTCGCGCGCGAGATTGACGCCCCCGCCGATCGACTGATTGTAGCCTTGAGCCCGCAGTTCGCGGCCAATAACATCGCCGTATAAATGCGCTGTCTGCAAATTCCAGGACGATGCGACACCCAGCACCGACGGCAGCAGCGTCGCATAGCGGCTCTGCGGCGCCGCCATCCGCACGCCGACCGCGGAATCCGCCTGCTGCACGGAAGGGATGCCGAGGCGGGCAATTCCCAATATCTGTCCGGCGCCGCCGTTATTGTCGGCGGGCACCGGCGCGCCCTCACGCAGAGGACCCCAGCCGATCCCATGCCCCAGCTGGATTTTTTCATCCAAGGTCAGTTCCGCGATGACGAGATCGGCCCGCTGATCCGGCGTGAGCGAGGCGTTCATCCACGGCCGCGGTGGTTCGGGTGCGGCAGCTAAGGCGCCCGCCTCACATGCGGTGAACAGAAGTGCGAGCCCGATGAGATAACGACATTGCATGAGGGGTGTCACCGATGGATTGCTATGGACGCAGCTCTGCGGCGAGCGCCGCGCCGGTGCGCTCACGATGGAAGGCGGCCGCCAGATTTTTAAACCACACGCCGCTGCGTTTCAGGGTTCGCGCCTGAGTGGCGTAGTCGACATAGTAGATGCCGAAGCGTTTGGTATAGCCCGACGCCCATTCGAAATTATCGAGCAGCGACCAGAGAAAATAACCGCGTACATCGACGCCTTGTCCGATCGCGTCCGCGACCGCGCTGACATGGGATTCGATGTAAGCACGCCGTTCGGGGTCTTCGACGCCCCCCTCGACCAGAACATCGCGGTAGGCCGCGCCGTTCTCGGTTATGTACAGCGGTGGCAAATCGTAGTCGCGATCCAGACGCACCAGCAACTCCGTGAAACTCGCGGGCGCCACTTCCCAGCCCATGTCGGTCACGGGCACCCCCTCACGAGCGTGGGAAAACGGCCGCGCCACGCTGCAGATGATGGGGTGGTAGTAGTTGACCCCGAGGAAGTCCAAGGACTGCGCGATCAATTGTTCATCGCCGGCTGAGATCTGCGGGGCATCGGCCCCGAGGTACTCTAGGACATCGCGGGGATAGGCTCCGCGCAAGAGTGCATCCATGTACCAGCGCACCAGCAAGCCATCCTCGCGCGCAGCCACGCGATGATCGGCCAGCGAAGCGCTGGCCGCATACACCGGCGACAGGTTGAGAACGATCCCGACATCCACAGACCGACGCGCGCTGCGCATGGCCTGCGCGGCCAGACCATGACTCAAGAGACAGTGGTGCGCAACCTGCATCGCGATACCACGATTCTTCACACCCGGCGCAAAAATACCGAGTTCATGGCCCAAAGTCGCGGTGACCCAGGGTTCGTTATGCGTCGCAAACGAGCGCACTCGATCTCCCAAGGCGTGGGCGATGAGGGCGGCATACTCCGCGAAGCGATAGGCGGTGCTGCGATCCGCCCAGCCCTGATGTTTGCGCTGCAGTTCCGCCGGCAGGTCCCAGTGATACAGGGTCGCATAGGGCTCGATACCGCGCAGGAGCAAGCCATCGACGAGACGATTATAGAAATCAATGCCGGATTTCAGCGAAGGGCCCGATCCCATGGCCTGAACTCGAGGCCAGGAGATGGAGAACCGGTAGGCTTTGACCCCCAGGCCCGCAATCAAGTCTAGGTCGGCATCGAGTCGATGGTAGTGGTCACAGGCGATTTGGCCATCCGATCCGTCGGCGATGGCACCAGGGATGCGGCAAAAATCATCCCAGATCGATGCGCCTTTGCCGCCGGTCGCGGCAGCGCCCTCGATCTGAAAAGCGCTGCTGGCAACCCCCCACAGAAAATTCTTCGGGAAGCGGTGGGACAGGGCGGCGAGAGATTCCGAGTCAGTCATGGATGGCGTTGATCTTCTGAGGATTCATGCGTTTCGACCGCTGCGTCGAGGCGTTTTGCGGGTCTCGGGCCTGGGCCCCGTCGATTCTCGGACCACCAATTCGACGCTGGGCGCAACCATGCGCGGCCGGCGTCCGGCGACCAGATCGAGAATGGCGTGCGCAGAGCGCTCACCGAGTTCGCCAATCGATTGGCGCACGCTGGTGAGCGGCGGGAGTCGGTAGGTCGATGACGGCAGATCGTCGAATCCAATCACCGACACATCCTGCGGCACGGATAACCCCTGCCGATACAGGGCAAGGCACGCGCCGTAAGCCGTCTGATCATTCACGCAAAAGAGCGCGGTAAATTCTAATTTCGTGTCGAGCAGTTCCATGGTCGCCCTGACGCCTCCCTCCTCATGCCAATCGCCGACGGCGACGAGTTTGGGATTGAACTCGATTCCCGCGTCGCTCAGGGCCTGCCGGTAGCCGCGCAGGCGCTCAATGGCGTCCGGGTGATTCTCGGAGCCTGTAATGAATGCGATTTGTCGGTGACCCAGACCCGCGAGGTGCCGCACTGCGAGGGTCGCGCCTTCAGCATCTTGGATTTGCAGGCTAAACAAGTGCGGCGCCCGCAAGCGGCGACCGGTGATGACGACCGGTACGCTCTTCGCGTACATTTTCAATTTGGCATCGCTCAAGCGCCCGGCAAAGACGATGACCCCGTCGACGCCGCGGGCAATGAGCTCCTGTACGCAGCGCTCCTCGTCCTCGACGCGCCAGTTGCCGCTCATGATGAGCGGCGCATAGCCGCGTTGCCTCAGGCCCGCCTCGATTCCTCGCAGCCCCTCACCGTAAAATGGGCTGTCGATTGCCTGCGCGACGACGCCGATGGTCGACGTTCTACCAAGCGCCAGACCGCGTGCGGCGGCGTTCGGCCGAAAATCGAACTTGACGATGGCCGCATCGACCGCACGTTTCAGCCCCTCGCTGACATTGACCGTGCCGTTGATGATGCGCGACACGGTGCTGGCCGAGACGCCCGCTTCACGAGCCACGATGCGCAAGGTCGCGGATTGCCCAGGTCGCGGGCCACTTTTCCCGGGAATTCGGGTCGGGAGTTTCGATTTCATCTTAACACCGCGTATACGTCACAGGCACAAGCCTCAAATATCCAAAGCACGTTCAACAAGGTCATCACGCAGCCCTGTGGGCCGGGCGCACCAGCATGCCTTCCAATTCCTCGAGCGACTTGCCGCGCGTCTCGGGAGCAAGCGCCGACAAGAACACAAATCCCGCTGCCGCCACCGTGCCATAGACGAGAAAAGTGCCGCTCGGACCCCAGTGGGCGATCTCCGTGGGAAAGACCAAGGTGATGCTGGCGCTCACCAAGGAATTCCAAAATCCCACGATGGAAATTGCCGCGGCACGCTGTTCATTCGGAAAGATCTCGGATAACAACACCCACATGACAGGTCCCAAGGAGATCGCGAAGCAGGCCACGTACGCGATGATGGCGATGAGCACGATACGCTCGTCGCCAATGGGGCTGGTTCCGCCCGAAGAGCCGGGCGCCGCATGAAAGGCCCAGCTGATGGCAAGCAGAGAAATCGCCATACCGGCGACGCCGAAGAGCAGCAGCGGACGCCGTCCCACGCGATCAATCAGCCGGATTGCGACGACGGTCATCACGACGTTGACGAGACCCACCAGGACGGACTGAGCGAAAGCCGTCGAGAGCCCGCCGCCCGCCTGCGCGAAAATCGTCGGCAAATAGTAGAAAATGGCGTTGATGCCGCTGGCTTGCTGGAAGAAGGCAATGCCGAACCCAAACAGCATCAAGCGTCGCAGTTGTAAGGAAAAGAGATCGCGGATGCCCACTCGTCGTGATTTTCCAGCGAGGCTGCCCTTGATCACGTCGAATTCCTGGGCAGCGCTCTTGCCGTGAACGGCGTCGAGCACCGCGCGCGCATCCAATTCGCGCCCTTTGCTCATCAACCATCGCGGACTCTCGGGCACCAGGTAGAGCAGCACGAAGTACAGCGCGGCCGGGATGCTCTGCACTCCCAGCATCCAGCGCCAGTTATTGCTGCCCAGGGACAGAAGAAAATAATTCGAGAAGAACGAAACCGAGATGCCAATGACGATCATCAATTGATTCACGGAGACCAGACTGCCGCGGCTGCGGGCGGGCGCGATTTCGGCGATATAGACGGGCGCAATGAGAATGGCTGCGCCGACGCTCAAGCCTCCGGCAATTCGTGCCGCGATGAACAAGGGAAAGCTCGTGGCCAGCGCCGCGACCAGCGAGGAAGCCAGAAACAATACGGCCGTCAGCAACAATACGGCTCGGCGTCCGAAGCGGTCGCTCAAAAACCCGGCGCTCAAGTTTCCCGCCATGGCGCCCCAGCCCAGGCTGCTAACCGCCCATCCCAAATTCAATGTGCCGGCGGCGCTGCCCAGACCAAAGTAGTTGCGAATGAAGGGCACCGCCCCGGAGATGACCGTGGCATCGAACCCCACCAAAAAGCCGCCCATGGCCACCGTGAGCGCGATGCCGAACAATTTCAAAGGGTTGATCATTATCGCCGCGCCATCGGGTTTCTCAGGTTCGGGTGCAAATTTAGCACCGCTATCGAGCGTTGCGGTGTGCTCCGACGCCTCGGACGATCGTTCCCGACGTGCCAATCCGCCACTCATATATCTTCCCCCCCCCGAGCGCGAGTCTCAAGCTCGCTCTTGCAACCGGTTTCAAGAATGCTGCTTGGTTTGGGCGCCTGCTGTCAAGGCCGGTTTGTCATGATTGGCCCAATCGGCTGAAAATATAGGGCGATAGCACTTGCAATTTTCAAAAACCGTTGGCAGTATAAATCTGCAACCGGTTTCAGAAACCGGTCGCATAAAGAACTGGCGCACGACGCTGGCAGAACAGAAAACGGTGTTTTCCCGCAACGCCGGGAATGGGGAGAGTAACTTGAAGAAGTCGAGCCTTGCGCGCGCCTGCAAGAAGGCGCATCAACCTTTACCGCAATTGACGATGACGCCACTGGCAGTGTTGGTCGCGATGTACTGTTCCGGTGCCGCGGCGGCAACGACCGAAGCTGCCTCGGATCAGCTGCAAGAGGTCGTGGTCACGGGGTTGCGCCAATCATTGGTCACATCCGAGAGCATCAAGCGGCACTCCGCCGGTGTGGTCGACGCGATTACCGCCGAGGATATCGGCAAGTTTCCGGACACGAACCTGGCCGAATCCATCCAGCGCATTCCCGGCGTGACCATCGATCGCATCAACAACGAAGGCTCGCGGGTAACGGTGCGCGGCTTCGGCCCCGATTTCAATCTGATCACCTTGAACGGCCGCTCCATGCCGGGCAGTTTGACGCCGGGCCAGCCGGGTGCGACACGTTCCTTCGATTTCGCCAATATCTCCTCCGACGGCATCGCCGGCATAACGGTCTACAAGACCGGCCGCGCCGACGTGCCCAGCGGCGGCATCGGTTCTACCATCAATATCACCACCTCGCGCCCCTTCGATTTCCACGGCATTCGCGCGACGTTTCAGGCCAAGGCCACCGACGACACGTCGAGCAAGGTCGGGGCCAAGATCACGCCGGAGTTCTCCGGCTTGTTCAGCGATACTTTTTTCGATGATCGCGTGGGATTCCTGATCAACGGGTCCTACTCAAAGCGCAATAGCCAGGAGCAGGACGCCAACATCGATGGCTGGCTGCAGGATCAATTTGCGTCCGGCGACCCGCGCGTCACCAGCAGCAATAGCAATCCGGACGGCCACAATTGGGCCCCGCGGAACGAGGGTTGGGGCGTGGTCGATCATGAGCGCAGCCGCGTCAACGGCCAGGCTGTGCTGCAATTTCGGCCCCTCGACTCGCTGGTGGCCACGGCGGACTACACCTATTCGTTCTACAAGGACAACGTCAACCGCCACACCTTCGGTGCTTGGTTCGATTACGGCCCGAATCCGACCAGCGCCACGATCAATTCCCATGGCACGGTCACGAACCTGGTCGATACCGGCAGCGATCTGTCGTACTTCTCGGCAGCCGATGAGTTCATGAATCAGAACGGATCGGCCGGCCTGAATGTCAAATGGCAGGCCTCCGACAACATCAGCGTGGAATTTGACGGCCATCATTCCACCGCGGATTCGGGCGGCGGCGCGTCGGGCAACAATAATTTCGGCATCATCGGCCAGAACCCACAGTTGTCTCTCAATAAGTATTTCTCGCTCGGCAGCACGACGATTCCGATCACCTCCTGGACCTACAAAGCGCCGTACAACACCAGCAACTTGGGCACGGCAACGATTGATCCGCTGTTCGGCCAGGCCAACAACAATATTTTCAAGACCGTGATCGATGAGTTGAAGCTGGACGCGACCTGGAAGAACGGCTCGCAGAGTGGGCTTAAATCCATCACGGCCGGCATCGACTTGAAGCGCATGACCAGCAAGGCGGAAGCGTTCAACAGCGGCAATTTCGCGTGGGGATACTACAATCCCGCCTACCTCGGCATGATTCCGGGCAGCGCCTTCACCAAGGTGTCGAGCTGCAGCATTCTGAAGTCCTTCTCCGGCGGTGGTTGCGGCATTGCCGTGCCGTATTTTTATAGCTTCCCGCTGGGCGCCGCCATCGCGGCCACGCAGCCAGGCGGCAAGCCGGGAGATGGAAACTTTCCGCCGTACACCTTCGCGCAGTCGCGTTCGCCGAACAATGATGATCACATCAAGGAGGACACGCCGGCTCCCTTCGTCCAGATGGACTTCGACACGGAGTTCGACGGCATGCAGCTCAAGGCACTTGCGGGCTTGCGCTATGAGCACAGCACCATCACTGCTGCCAGTCTGCAGAAGGTGCCGACGTCGATTCAGTGGAGCAATCCGACGGAGTTTTTTACGAATTACGCCGCCAACGCAAGCTACAGTAGCGTGCGCGCGGGCTATGATGAATTCCTGCCCAGCTTAGATACGAGTCTGCAGGTATTGCCGGATGTGCTGCTGCGCGCGTCGTACAGCAAGACCATGAGCCGCTCGGACCTGAATTCCATGATCGGCACCACCTCTGTGACGGGTTTCCCGAAGCCGGGATCACGCACGGCCACCGCCGGCAATCCCGGTCTGTTGCCCTACGAGTCGAATAACTTCGATCTCGCCGCCGAGTGGTACTACGCCAAGGACAGCTATGTGTCGGCCAACTGGTTCACCAAGCATGTGACCAACTTCCTGACGCAGACGACGAAGCAGGGACCCCTGTTCGGAATCACCGATCCGTACACCGGCGCAGCGTCCACCAAGGCCCAGGCCGAGTTGGCTGCAGCGGGCAAAGCGATCACTGCGCAAAGCATTTTCGGGCAGATTCTGGCGGACAATCCCGGCAAGCTGACGTTCACCGGCCAACCCGGCGATCCTCTGGTCATTTGGGACATCACGGCGCCGTCGAATGCCAACACGACTCAGATCCACGGCTTCGAATTCGCGGTTCAGCATGTGTTCGGCGACAGCGGCTTTGGCGTGCAGGCGAACTGGTCCATTCCGACCGGCGGTGCGCAGTGGAATGCCCTGATCAACGGTTCGCAGTTCGCGCTGCCGGGTTTGAGTCGCTCCTACAACGTCGTCGGCTTCTTCGAGAAGTGGGGCTTCCAGACCCGCGTGGCATACAGCCATCGCGGCGAGTTCCTGGCCGGCCTGGGGCAGATCCAGCAGGCGAATGAGCCGGTGTACACGGCGGCGTACGGACAGCTCGATATGAGCGCGAGCTACGACTTCAACCGCCACTTCGGCATATTCTTCGACGGCATCAATTTGACCTCCGCGTCGCAGCGGCAACACGGTCGATACGAGGAACAGTTCTATTCAGCATCGGAAGGGTTCGCGCGCTATCAGCTGGGCTTCCGCGTCGCCCTGTAATTGCTAGAGTTCCAAGTCCGCCCGAGTCATGGGCGGACTTGGGGCCGCGGCGCGAATCTCTCGCCGAGTCAGCTCGGCTTGCGCGACAGGTTCTTCAGTAGGATGGCGCGGATGCGCTCCGCCTTGTCGGCGGTCAGCTCACCGAAAAGGCCGCGCGTTTCCGGCGGTAGATGCAGAAGCGCCGCTTCGTCCGGTTGGAAAATCAGGTACTCGAACAGTGCCTGCCAGCGTCGCCGCTGATCGGCCGGCAGGCTCTTGATGGTGAGCAGACAGTGCAACAGGCTGCTCGAGGGGGAGTCGAAATAGTCGGCGACGTCGCGCCACCAATAATTCACGAGCACATTGAATTCGTCGAGCGCTTCGACGTGGTGCCACCATAGGGCGGGGATATACACCGCATCGCCGGGCCCGAGCTCCGCAACTTCTGCGTCTGTCAACGCCTCGGCGTAGCGGGGAAAACGCGCCAGGTCCGGATGACGAATGTCGACCAGGCTAACCGGCTGGCCGGCAGGGGTGAGGTCCAACGGTCCGACGTAGAGATTACGGATCTGATCGGGAGGGAACATGGTAAAGCGGCGCCGACCGGCCACCACGCAGGCCAGATTTCCCGTGTTGTCGAAATGCGCCGGGATGCAAGTGCGGTTCCCGATCCAGATGGATTCCAGCACCGATTCGGCGAATACCAGCCGGCGCGCATTGTTGGCGGCGGAGAAACCCGGCAGATAGATGGGCAGTGAAACCGAGCCCGAATACAGGCAGGGCGCCGATGGTTTGCCGATGCCATGGCAGAGACGATCCAACACATCGGTGAGCAAGGCGCGCTTGGACTCGAAATTGAAGCCATCCAATCGTTCGTTATAAAAGAAGCGGCCGTTGATGGCGGCCGGCGCCTCGAACAACGGAGCGGGGTGGCCACTGTAGAAGGTTTTAAGATACGCGCTCATCGCCTGGGGCGATGTTTGACCCGCCGCAATGGCGGGCCATTCCTGCACCACGCCGCGCAGAATCGCCGGCCGGCCGCGGGGTCTGATGGTCCGCTCAAAAAGGCCGGCATCGACTGCGGACCATTCGGCGGCGGGTGTAGGCTGTGACGTCATGACAGTCATTGTAACGCGGCGCGCTACCGCTTAACGTTGGGCGCGCATCGTATAGATCTTATGCTTCAGGAGAGAATAGTGACCAACTTGGTGGCCCTCAACAGCCAAACGCATCGCATCCTGCGGCTCGAGCCGGCGCGCGCCTTGCTCGATCACGCCCGTGTGAATGTCGTCAGCGTGATTCCGCGCGAATTCCCCAGGCTGTTGGCCAATTACCCGATCTTTTTTACCAAGAGCCCGGACAATGGGCAGTTCGAGCCGGCGGCGCTGCTGGGGTTCGATCGCGGCGAGAACCTGTTCTTGTCGGAAAGCTCTTGGGATGCGGTTTACATACCGTTGCAGATCCAGCGTCAGCCCTTCGCGCTAATTCCTCGCCCGGCGCCCGCCGAGGCGAATGCGCAGCCTGCGCTCGATCTGGCACTGGACTTGAGCAGCCCACACGTCCAGGCAAACGACGGCGAGCGCCTGTTCCAAGACGATGGTCGACCCACGAAATTCTTGCAAAACATCAGCTCGATGATGTCGGCGCTGGTGAGCGGCTCAAACGAGGCGTATGCCTTCACGCGGCGACTCGCCGAACTCAATCTCATCGAGCCGGTGGCCATCGACATCGAGTTCGTCAACCGCAGTACCACGCAAATGCAGGGACTGTACTGGATTGCCGCCGCGGCGCTGAAGTCCTTGCCGGCGGCGCAATTGGCGGAACTGCGCGACCGCGAGTATCTCGAGTGGCTGTATTTTCAGATGGCGTCCCTGGCGCATGTCTCGGCTCTGGTCGCACGCAAGAACAAGCGGCTCGCGGGCGTGACTGCGGCGCCGCGCGACGGGGTGGGCGATGCCCTCCCGCAATGATTCACGGCCGATTCGACACATACTGATCGTCGGCGGCGGCTCGGCGGGCTGGATTACCGCCGGCGTGCTGGCATCGCGATTTCCGGAGCGCGGCGAGGAGGGTGTCTCGATCACGTTGGTCGAATCCAGAGGCGTCCCACCGATCGGCATCGGTGAAGGCACCTGGCCGACCATTCGCGCAACCCTGCAACAGATCGGCGTGAGTGAAACGGATTTTCTGCGCGAATGCGATGCCTCCTTCAAGCAAGGCACCCAATTTGCAAAGTGGACGGATGGCAGCGGCGGGGATACCTACTACCATCCCTTTACCTTGCCGGCGGGCTATGAAGAGCGCAACTTGGCACCGTATTGGCTGGAGGGCGCGCAGGACTCGAGCTTCGCGGCGTCCTTGAGTTTTCAAGCGCCGCTGTGCGAGAACTCGCTGGCGCCGAAGCTGATCACGACCCCGGAGTTCGCGGGGCTCGCGAACTATGCCTATCATCTGGACGCCGGAAAATTCGTGCCCTTCCTGCAGAGGCATTGCATCGAGAAACTCGGGGTGAGCCATGTGTACGATGAAATCGTGAGCGTGCACTCCGATGAGCACGGCGACATCTCGCATCTGGCGATGAAATCGGGAAATGAATTGAGCGCCGACCTGTTCATTGATTGCACCGGCTTCGCCTCGGTGTTGATCGGCAAGCACTTCGGCGTGCCGTTTCTCCCGAAGCGGGATGTTTTGTTCGTCGATCGAGCATGGGCGGTGCAGGTTCCCTATGTATCGGAGGAGGCGCCCATCGCATCCGTGACCCGATCCACGGCCGTGTCGTCCGGCTGGGTGTGGGACATTGGACTCACCACTCGCCGGGGTGTGGGCTACGTGTTCGCGAGCGATTACGTGTCGGACGATGCAGCTCTGGAGGAACTGCGTCGTTATCTGGCAGACAATGGCGACCCAGCGGCTGCGTTAAATTTTCGCAAGATCGAAATCAACGCCGGCTACCGCCAAGAATATTGGCGCCGCAATTGTGTCGCCGTGGGCCTGTCCGCTGGGTTCTTGGAACCCCTTGAAGCGTCCGCCATCGTCATGATCGAGCTCTCGGCGAAGTCCATTGCCAATCTACTGCCGGGCTGCCGGGACGACATGCCGCACGCGGCAAAGATTTTCAACGAGACATTCCGCTACCGTTGGGAACGTATCGTCGACTTCCTGAAACTGCATTACCTGCTGAGCCGGCGAACGGATTCGACCTTTTGGTCCGATAACCGACGCCGAGAGTCGATTCCGGAGAGCTTGCAGGAGAAACTCGAGTATTGGGAACACCACAGTCCCTGGCATGAAGATTTCCCGCATCGCGAGGAGGTCTTTTCGGCGGCTAGTTATCAATACATTCTCTACGGCATGGGCTTCGAGACCAAGACACCGCTATCCCTGCTCAATGATCGCGACAGAGCGACAGCGCGGGAGAAAATAAGAGAGACGGGCCGTTACGCCAAGACTTTGAGCGGATCGCTATCCAGCAATCGAGAATTGCTCGCCAAGGTGCGGCGTTTCGGGCTGCAGAAGATCTAAACGCGCTGCCGGGGTTGAGCGTAGCCCTCAATCTTTCCTGGTGAACGCATCGGATTTGAATCTTTGCGTTCTTGGACAACCAGCCCCTGTTATGTCGTTAGATTGTACATTTCACGGATGGCCAGGAAGCGCGTGAAACCTCGCTGCATCATCATCTCGGGTCCAAATGGATCAGGAAAGACCACGTTCGCACGCGATTACTTACCTGGCATTGCGGGGGTTATCTATTTCGTTAACGCAGACCTCGTAGCCGGCGGCCTATCCCCACTACGTCCTGAAATGGCCGTGATGGCGGCCGGCAAGCTAGTCGCTCTGAGGCGCGTTCGCCGGGGCGGTCATAACGTACCTAAGGCGGATGTTGAACGCCGATTTAAGCGTGGATGGATCAATTTCCGCGATGTTTATCGATCCTTGGCAGATACTTGGGCGGTATATGAGAATTCAGAGTCGACACCGAAATTATTGGAGCGTGGGCCTTGACTACGCGGCGTAAGGCTACGAAGAAACCTGAAAGTTTCGCCGCCGGGGTCGGTTGTGGCCTGAGGCGCGCAGCGCGTACCGCACGTAAAATTGCGCGCATGTATGGCACCCCGATTTATGTTTGGGAAAATGGCAAGGTCGTTGCCAAGGATCCGAACGAAAAAATACGATTTTCGATCGCCTGCTCGCCGCCTGCTCGCCGCCTGCTCGTCGCCTGCTCGCCGCGTGGTCGCCCGCTATAACTCGGTTCGGGGTGCGACGATTGGGGCATGGCTTTCGACGGCAACAATATTTCTATGTAATTGAATTACATAAAGATTAGGGGGGGCTGTCACTCGAAATACTCTTTTATACCCAAAAAGGGTATTATCATACCCAAAATGGGCATAAAGCGAAGTATGAAGCGAGAGAACTTGCCGGTCGAATCGGGCATTGCCGATGTTCTATTCACGAAGGTGCAGCAGCGCGTTCTAGCGGTGATCTTCGGCAATTCATCACGCAGTTTCTACGCCAACGAGTTGATTGCCTTGGCGGGTTCAGGATCTGGAGCGGTCCAGAGGCTGCTGTCCCGGCTCGAGGCAGCTCAGTTGGTGACCGCCAAACGCGTAGGCAATCAGAAGCATTACCAGGCCAATTCTGCGGCTCCAGTTTTTGAGGAACTACGTGGGTTGGTACTCAAGACTTCTGGTCTTGTAGATGTGATTCGTGCGGCATTGGCGCCGCTGGCGGCGCAGATCGATGCGGCCTTTATTTTCGGGTCCGTTGCCAAAAGAAGCGACACTGCGGCAAGCGACATAGATCTGATGGTCGTGAGCGATGATCTTGCCTATGCAGATATTTTCTCAGTCTTGGAGTCCGCAACAACCCTGCTGGGCCGAACCGTCAATCCAACGGTCTATTCGAGAAAGGAAATCAAGAAGAGGGTTCGCGACGGAAATGCGTTCCTGAGTCGCGTCCTAAGTCAGTCTAAGCTGTGGGTCATTGGAGACGCCAATTCCCTCGCCGTTTGAAAACCTGTGCGGGCCGGGGAAGCCACTCCAAAGGGAGCCAAGGAGTTCTCCGGACTTAAGCGTTCTGCCTTAGCGAGATTGGAGGATGCGGCGCGTACCGCCAACTCCTTGGAGAGCCGGTTCGATCTCGCGTACAACGCCGCTCATGCGTTCAGTTTGGCGGCCCTTCGTTGGCACGGGTACCGGCCCGCGAACCGATACGTCGTCTTTCAACTACTCCCCGAGACACTTGGATTAGGACCGGACGTATGGCGAATCCTCGCTAAATGTCATTCCGTTCGCAATCTCGGAGAGTACGAAGGCGATCTCAATATCGACGAGCGGTTGGTGGCTGATCTGATCTATGCGTGTCGGGCAGTGGCGGCGAAGATTGAGACTCTGAGCGCAGCACGCAAGTAGGCGTGCTATGCACGTAGGCATTTGATTCCTCAAAGGCATCGTCCGATGTCTCCAGCCCGGCTCACTGCGTGGCCGCAGCGCTATAACCCCGCATTTCGGCAGGAGCTTGGTACGAGCTAATCAGAGTTTCGACGAGCTTTTTGCGATAGGCCGAAAGAGTGACTTCAGTGAGCGGCTGCTTGCGCCACTTGCCCACTTCGGCCGCGCTATACGGGCGCGCGCCGGCGGGTGCGCTGCCTGCGCCGATGTTGAACACCATGTAGTTGAGTACAGCAGCGAGTTCGCGGTCATTGAACGTAGAAAAGGCGACATTGGGAAGGCGTGACAAGTAGGCGCGGCCGTCGGGGACGTTGAGGTAGTAGCCGACCAGTCCTTTCAAGCTGGGCACCAGCGTGGAATTGGAGACGCCGGTCAGACCGTGACAGCCGGCGCATCCCAAGATGAAATTGCCCTGCGCCGGCGCGAATTGCGCGGCAGGCTCTGCAGCGCCGGAACCAGTCGCGCTCAATAGGCCTAAGAGAATCGCGATGCAGCGAGCCGAGGTGGTCATGAGTGCAGCGCATCACTCACCTCATCGGTGAGCCTAGTTCGCCAGCCCCACCATTGCGGCGGTGGAACAGTGATAGGTCGCCGACGCATTCCCAAAACACCAGATGATGTCGTTGTTGAGCGGGCTGCGATAGGTGGGCAATTCCCGGTCGGCACCATCGCACCAACAGGACTTGCCGGCGCTGCAGGCAGGTTTGCCGCAGCAGTCGCGGTAGGCGATGACGTAAGCGCGATGGTCCTGGGGATTGAGGCAGGTACCGATCCAGGAAATGGGCGAGGGTTCAGCGCCGGGTGGGCAGGTATGCGAACCACCGCCGCAGCAGCTGCACAGCACGCCGTCCGCGCCGCAGTACTTCCAGTAATTGCACTTGGTGGCGTCGGTGGCCTGGGCGTTGCGCTCAAAATCGGTCTTGGGGGCATCGGCCGCCGAGGCGCGTGCGACGGGAAGCAGGGGCAGTACGGGTGCTGCCGCCAACGCCATGCCAAGTCGGGCGATGAAGCTGCGGCGCGATGAGAATCCGGCGAGTTTGCGGGTGAGCCGCTCGCTGAGCATATCAATGGGGGATTTCGACACGGACGCTTCCCTTTTTCAAGAAGATGCAACGATAACACCGCATGGCATGAATCATTTGACGATCTCGGGCTGGGCCTTCAAATAGGATTGAATCGAGGCGAATCCCGTTTCCTTGGCGATGATCAGGCTTTCGAAGTGCTCCCGACTATTGACCAATCCCTTGGCGGCAATCACCCCCAAGTCATCGAGCAATACCGCATAGGGTAACTTGTCGACGCGATAGGCCATGCCGACGGTGGGGCCGTTGACGAAGCGATTCTCCGCAAGACCGAATTGGGCGATTAGCTTCTGCTGCGCGCTCATCTCGTCATCGCCAACGAACAGCACATCCAAGCGCTCGCTTTTGGCGAAATCCATGGCAATAGGAATCAATTTTTTGCAGATGGGGCAGCTCTGCGAGACGAACAACAGCAGCAGTGCCTTGCCGGTGGCGAGCTTGGCACCCACGGTGATGGCATTGCCGGCCAAGGCGTGCACTTCGAGAAGGGGCGATTGCTCACCGACTCCCGGGCCCGCGGCACTGATCAGGGCGCCGGCGGGCGAGACGCGCTCGTGCAGCACGCCCACCTGACGCGCCAGCGCAAGCACCGCAACGCTCAGGCAAATCACCACCACCCACAACAAGGTCAGAGTAATGATCACGGGCGTCATGACATTACTCCACCGGAATGCTTGGCATGGCGCCAGGCGGGGACGATGCTCTGCAGGATGTTGAGCGCCTGAAGAATGATGAACAGGACGCCGCCCACCAACAGGCCGTTCACGATCGCGAACAGATCGGATGGCGTGCCGCCGGACAGCGGCAGCACGGCGAGCAGCGATACCAGCACAAGATTGCGCAACACCAAAGTCCAGCTGAGTGTTTGCTGCAGTGCGCTTTGAAAACAGCCGCAATCGATGTGACGACGACCACGCACAATGTTCAGGCCCATGGCGAATGCAAACAGCAGCAATAGAGCGATCGCACCGATCTCAGGCAGTGGAAATCCCAGACCGAGCAGCAGCGCCGCGCCCAACGCGGCTTCGACGGGCGGCAACGCATAGGCGACCGGTAGCACCAGCACTTCCGGCAGCAGGCGGTAATTGGCCACCACTCCTTGAAACACCGCCCAATGACGCAGCTTGCCGTACGCCGCCGTCAGAAAGACGAGGCCCAGCAAGGTTCGGATGGACAACGCGACCTCCGCCATCGCAGCCGTCGCCCCCATCAATAGCCCGGAACCGAAATGTTATTGCCGGCGGCAAATTCAATCTTGCGCAATTGCTCACCTGTTGTTGCGTCCATCACCACGTCATTGCCTTGATCGTTTAAGAGATAGAGCAGGGGCTTGGCGTCTTGAGAGACGCCGATATTCATATAATAGGGAATCGCGTCATCGCCGAGCCCGCTGGACGGAACGGCGCGCAGCGGGAAGCGCGACACCAGCGCATGAGTCTTGGTGTCGAGCACCCACACTTCGGTGCCGCCATGCTTGTGAGTCCAGAAATTCCCGGGATGCATCAAGACGAATAACTTGCCGCTCGCCTTATGGAAGGCGGCCAATTGCGCGCCCCCGGGGCGCCATGCCAGCTCCTGTACGCCGGTACCGGCCGCTGCATAGCCGGCAGCTTTCTGAATGGACCAGGGTGCACTGATCGTTGATTCAGGCCCGAGCTTGGCCTCGTACACCAGGCCGGTGTAGGAGAAAAAAATCGCCTTGCCGGTGGCGCGGTCGACGAAGCCGTCGTCGAAAATCGGATCGCTGTTGGCGTCGAAGAAGGGCTTGGTGTGGGTGACTTTGGCCGGGCCGGATGCGGGGACGGTGACGCTGGCGAGAGAACCATCGCCGCACAGTGAGGAGAAACCTTGTTCGCCCCAGGGAAAGACCTGGGCGCAGCCGGGGATTTCCACCGTGCCGCCCACCGACTGTTTCTTTAAGTCGACCCAGACCACCGAGGCTACGGGCAGCATGATGTACACGTAGGCGCGTGAGCCGGCTGCATTGATATCGAAATTTTGCTTCCTGCTGACCAGGGCCCGGCCCGGGAGCATGATTTCCTTGACCAGATTGAGCGTCTTCGCGTCGTAGATGGTGACCATGTCGTCGCGCTTGCCGCGCGCCCCATGGGCCCAGTAAGTCTCGGCGACATAGAATTGGCTGTTGTCGGGAGCGATGGCGAGGTTCGCGATATAGCCCGCCGGGATACTGCCTTCCATCTTGCCGCTGTCGCCGTCGAAAATGATGAACCCCGGCTCGCGGAAGCCCCCGGTGAAAAAGCGGTGCGGCGTGTTCGGTGTCAGAGTGGCGACGTCGCTGACTTCCGCAGTCACGCCGGCGGCCAAGCAGGGCAGGCCTAAGAGTGACGTGGATGCCAGGGAGGTGAGTACTAGTGCATTGTTCAGTGCAGCGCGGAGCATCGAAAATCCCTCGTGCCCACATCTTGGGGGTCGTTATTGGAAACCGGATCAAACCACGCACCACCCGGGACGTCAAATTGGTCGCGGAAGGACGCGCGGCATAAGATGGCGGGGCGCTTGAGGCCGATGGACCGTGGAGAGGCTGATGGACATTTATCATGTTTGGTGCGACCTGAAGCCCGGAGTCAGGGACGCTGATTTCGTGCAAGACGTCCGGCAGTACCTCGACACGCTGAAGTCCACTCAGCAATTGGTTGGTTATCGCATTACGCGTGCAAAGCTCGGCCTCAAGCCGCCGCAACTGCGCGACTTTCACATCACCATGGATTTCCAGGATCTGGCGCAGCTGCAAACCGCCTTCGACAAGGCGGCGTCTCGGGCCGACCCCATTGAATCATTGCACCATGCGGTCAATTCGAAAGTCGACAACATTTTCTTTGCGCTGTACCGTGACTTTCCGGATGAGACGCGCGTGTACGGTCAGGAAAAATTTTGACGCGCCGTCAGTCGCACCAGGCCGGCGGATCCTGAGTCCGCAGCGACCGTCAATCCGCATTGCGCGAGTTCGACCGTCAACCAATGAGGCGCGAGGCGCAATTTTCTATAGCTGCTGACGCGCAACCGCCAGGCCTCATTGTCGCGCTCGTGCAGGAGATCGTGGACCACGACCGAGCCCGCTTCATATTCCAGGAAGCAGGGCTGATTCCACGCCGCCCAACATCCAGGAATAGACGGGACCCACGTGTGTTGCGATAGTGATCGCGGACGAGCTTTTCGGGCATGAGCCATTGTCGCAGTCGAACATTGGCGTTATGGAATAATTATATAAAAATCAATTGAATAGGGGATCAAGAGGAGGATTTGAGATACGTTGAGCTAGCCGCGATTCTCCGGAAGACCTCCGGGCTCGCTGACGTGGTTGCGGTTCGACTACCGTCCTTATCCGATGACCTTACGAAACTTGGTGCGACAGCAAAATTATAGGCATGAACTTCTGTGATGTTGGGTGGCGAGGACCCGTGGAGCCGAGCCAATATTAGATTCAGCCTCTAATTGCGCGCTCGAGTGGCCAATGCGAAGAGTTACTGACCGCTGCCCTGTTGCGTACCGGCGTTAATGCGGCCGGCAGCGTGGTGCCTACGTGACCGGGATCGCGCTGCTTATTCGAAACGTAACTCTCGGCATCGACACTCGGTCCATTCGGCAAGACGCCGCGAGACGCGCGTCACGAGTTCAGGCATTTTCCCTCCGGCGGCCGCACAATTGGGATCAATCTACTGTTAAATACCCATTGGTGGAGTAATTTATCGTGCGGGGCGAGGCGAAGATCCTGGGCACGCAAGCATCGGCACACAAGAGACGCACCGATCGGATGGGCAGCACGAAATCACTACCGGCCTCGAGCTTCGAGAAGGTCTTGCAGGCTTTTGAATTCGGCGACCTCCTCTTTCCGGATGTGCAATCCCAGCTCAGCCGGCTGTTGACGAGCGGCACTTCTCCGCGGGAGTTGCTCAACGTCGTTCAGCGTCACGAGTCCATCGAGCCGCTTCCTGAGCAGGCGCATGTCGAAGTCATCCGTATTCTCAATGAGGCGATGGAGCGCGCTGCGGTGCAGCCCGCCGAGCCCGAAAGGCTTCAACTCCAAGAGTTGGCGTCCGTCGCGCTGACCGGGGCGGACGGAGCTGCGATGGAATCCGAACAAGCCAGGATCAGCGAACTCGAACAGGCGCTTGCCGATAAAGCAGCCGCCGAAGAAGACGCGCAATCGCGTTACGAAGACTCGCAGCGAAAAGCGGAGCGGTACCTTGCCGAACTGCGCACCGTGCGGGACTCGCTCGCGGCGCGCGATCAGGCCATTGCGCAGATACGGCACTCGCTCACGGAGCGTGAGGCCACGCTGGCCGCGCAACAACAGGAGTACGACATGGACCCCGGCGCGCTCGAGTCGCGCCCGACCACCGTGGAGACGGAATTACGCGCGGCCGCCGCCACGCTCAAAGCGCAGCGCGAATTAGTGACGCTTCGCGCCGAGCGGGATCAGTTGCGAGCGCAGGTGGCCGCACTGCAGATGAATCTCGAAACGGCCGAGGTGCCGGCGGACGAGCCGTCTCAGCACGAGCCGACCGAGCGCGAGACGATTGTGCGTGAGCCGAGTGCGCAGGAGCCGATTGAGCACGAAGTTATCGTGCCCAAGCCCATCGAGCGCTCCGAACGGATCGCGGACCCATTGCCGCCGGAACTTCCCGCGCCTCGCAAACGAGGTTCAATCAATCGAGTGCTTGGTATGCTGGCGGCGGTCGTGGTACTCGCCGTGGCGGCCTGGTCTTTGCTGCACCGTCCACCCCCGCCGCCGAAGGCGCCCGTGGTCGTGACGCCGGTTCTGCCGAAGCCCGGCAGCATCATACGAGACTGCCCGACCTGTCCCGCCGTGACGGTGCTGCCCACCGGCAGTTTCAAGCAAGGGTCCGCCGCCGATCTGGCGGGTGCGCCCGCTGCTGAAAAGCCACAGCATCGTGTGGCGATTGATGATTCGTTTGCGATGTCGACGAACGCCGTGACCGTGGATGAGTTCCGTGCCTTCGTCACCGCCACCGGTCGGGATATGAAGGACTGCGATACCTACGATGGTGAATGGCGGCAGCGGCCGGCAAGCAATTGGGAGAGTCCGGGCTTCGAGCAGACCGAGTTGCACCCGGTCACATGCGTATCTTGGAACGATGCCAAGGCCTACGCCGAATGGTTGTCGAAGAGCACCGGGCAACGCTACCGATTACCGAGCGCAGCGGAATGGGAATACGCGGCGCGTGCCGGCGGCGAGTTGGTTCAGCCGTGGAGTGCTGACGGATCCGGTGTCTGCGCCAATGCCAACGTGGCCGATCAAAGTGCGGCGCATCGGTATCCGGGATGGACGGTATTCGCCTGCGATGACGGCTATGCCTTCACGGCGCCGGTCGGCTCCTTCCTGGCCAACCTATTTGGTCTCAACGACATGCTGGGCAATGTCTTTCAGTGGACCGAAGATTGCTGGTATCCGGATTACACGGGCGCGCCGGTCGATGGCTCTGCGCGCACGGAAGGCAATTGCTCCGACCACGAGCTACGCGGCGGATCCTGGTTCAGCGATCCTGCCTATGTGCGGGCCAGCTACCGCAACCACTTCGCCGCGAACTACCGGACCAGCAGCGTGGGTATTCGGCTGGTCAGGGAAATTACGCCATGAGACGGCATATTCTTTTAGCGCTGTTGGTACTCACGACCGTATGTGCATGGGAACCAGCGACGGCGGCGCAGCCCCCGCCTGGTGCGCTGAAACGCGATATCGGCAACTGTCGTGTGCACGCCGTCCTTGAGTCTTGCTACGACGCGATTCGCTGGAATCCGAACGATCCTGTGGTCCTCGCGGCTCTCGGCGATGCGCTGCAAGGCGCGAATCGCCCGGCAGACGCGCTTCGCGCCTATCAGCGCGCTGCCGAACTGGCGCCGGACATGCGCGGCATCGGCGCTAAAATCCGCGCGGCGGCGGCAAAGTTGGCCAGGAGCCGCGCGCCGCACGCGGCCCCCGCCAAACATTTTTCGAATGCGGCCCCGGAAGGGCAGTCGCATTAAGCCATGGCGTACAGGAACTCGACGAACGATGCGACCGCACCGTCCAATCCCTTGATCGCTGGATTCTTCGAGTCGATCAAGTAGTACTCATCCGGAGCGTGCGCGCCGGTGCCATGCCCCAGTCCAAATTGACCGGCCGGGAGACTTAACGGTGGGCTCGTGAATCGATAGCCGGGCCAAGAACCCGGACTGCGCGGCACGACGAGGGGCGGTGAACCGAGCTTGTTGAATGTTGCCAGCACCGCCTTGAAGAACTTGCTGTTGGGATCCGTCTGCGTGGGGTCATAGCCGCCGCTCATATTGACTTCGATGTCGCCGAAACCATGCTTGGCCAGATGCGCTTTGAGCTTGGCCAAGGTGTCGGCGGCGGTCATGTCGGGCACCAGACGCATGTCGATTTTGGCGACTGCCCGATGCGGTAGCACCGTCTTGCCTCCGGGTCCGGTGTAGCCGCCCACGAGTCCCTCGATATTGATGGTGGGCTGTGAGTACAGACGCAGCAAGGAGTCCTGCCAGTTCAGATCGTGCACCCAGTGATCGACGCCGAATTCAGCCTTCGAGGTGGCTTCGGGCACCGCCGCGGCATACGCCAACACCATTTTCTTCTGCGCATCGGTCAGCGGCTTGGCCTTGTCGAAAAACCCCTCGACGGCCGGCGTGTGGCCATCTTTTTCGACCAGAGTGTTGAGCGCTTGAATCAAGTGCCAGGACGGCGAATCCACCTGCGCTTCCAGGCTCGAGTGAATATCCCGCTTTGGCCCGCGTCCCCAGCTTTCTCCGCTCGACACCAGTTCCAATTCCACCACGCCCTTCGCGCCGGCATCGCACTGTACGCTGCCGTCCAGTCCCTGGCTGGCCTCCGGCAGCATCACGCCGACGCAGGATTTCATATGCGGAAATACATCGGGACTGTTGACGATTTCACCGAAGTGTGGCGAGGCAATTTCCTCTTCGCCTTCGCACACCAAGACCAGATTGACAGGTAATTTTTTGCCCGTGGCCTTGAATGCCATGAGTGCCCCCAGGAAGGAGTTTTGCGGTCCTTTTTGATTCACGGCGCCGCGTCCCATGCACACCGTGCCCAGGCCGGGCTTTTCCACCAACCGGGCTTCTAGCGGAGGCGAGCTCCATTCCGAGGGAACGAATTGCTTCACGTCGTACATGAAATAGATCGCCATCGTGGTCTTGGCGCCTGAATCCAGGCGGCCGAACACTCCTGGCTTCCCCGAGGTCGGAATGATTTTTACGCCGCTGAAGCCTGCCGCTTCCGCAAGCTTGGCCATGTACTCGGCACCTTGCGGATAATTGCGGTTCTCCGCCGCAATGGAAGGCAGAGCGACCCAGTCCTGCAGCCGCTGCACGTTTTCCGCGTGCATTTTCGGCACCTGGGCCAACACCGCTGCCTTATCGGCGTTCTTTTCGCCGCTCGCGGCCATCACCGCCGCCGGTGCGGCAGCCAATACGGCACCCGAGACGGCGCCCTGCACGAAATCGCGCCGGCTTAAGCCCGGTTCAATTGAATCAGTCATCAATCTCTCCTCGTGGTCCAGCAATGCGTCATTTTGACGCAAGCCGGGCAATAACGCATGGTTCTCGGCTGCGTTATGGGCGGGCAGTGGCGTGCGCCGTTGCGCCGGCGCGGGTGAACTCGAACCGCAACAGCCACCCGCGGGAGTTGGGATGGTCCGCCGGAACAAAGCTCCATTTTTTGGCCGCTTCGCTGGCCAAGCGCGCGAAATACTTGCTGCCGCCATGCAGCTCTATTTTCTGGCCGACCACCTTGCCGGAGCGGTCGACGGTGACATAAATCGCTACTTTGATGTCGCCGTGAATCGATTCGCGCGCGCTGCGCGACACGTTGGGAATCTCTTCGTGCAGGACCGTCTGCGCGGCATCGGCTGCAGGTTGCGAGGAGGGCGCCGGCCGCACCAACGGTGCATTCTGATTCGGCGGCGCCGCTGCGGACGGCGCGGAGACCGCCGACGAATCGGGAGAGACGCCGGCCGGCGACGGCGGCGGGGCGTGCCGCAGGGACAGGCCAACCGAGGCGGTGATGATCAGCAGGAGGGCAGCCGCGGCCGCGCTCAGTATCCAGCCATGATTGAACGCATTCCACAGCGGAACGCTAATCACCGGTACATGATCCACTGCGGGTGGCGCTTCCGACGCGGGCGGCGGCGCTGCATAGAATCGATCGTTGAGTTCCGCGATCGGGGGGCGGCGGGTGGGATCGCGGCTCAGACACCGGCGTAGCGTGTCAACGAACGGCGGTGGGACGGAGTCCGGCAGTGCAACCACAGCCGCCGGCTCGACTGCAGAGTCATCCTTGAGCGCGGGCAGGCGTTGAGTCAGTGCCTCGACCAGGATGACGCCGAGACCCCAGACATCCCCTGCGGCGGATACGGCGCCGCCCTTGGATTCCGGCGGATCATAAGGCGAAGGCTTGGTGAATACCGGCCTCGACTTGCCGATGGGCAGTAGGTTGTCGCCGGCAAGTTTTACTTGATCGCCGACGACCAGGACATTCGGCGATTTGAGTTGCCCGTGCGCCCAGCCCTTGCCGTGAAGGTAGGCCAGGGTTTCGAGCATGGGGCGCAGCATGCCGCGCACTTCATCGGTAGTCAGCGCGCGCTGCGGAAGGATTTGCGCGAGAGTCTCTTCCGCATATTCAAGGACAACGAACAGAAAGGGATGCCCGCCGAGAGCGCAACTGCCGGCATCGAGAATGGGCAACAAGTGAGGGTGGCTCAGGGTGGCGGCCGACCTCCAATAAGACAGCTGCACCGCGGTCAGCGCAGGGTCGGCCGGAATGAGCTTGATCGCCGCTTGGGCCAGGCCCTTGGCCCGGTGCTCGGTCAGAAAAACGACGCTGTGATCCGATTGTCCCAGGAAGCGGCGCAGGGGGTACACCCCGCCGATGAGCCGGTTCTCCCATTGGGTCCAGTCTTCGGACATCGTCGGTTACGCCCCCAGTTTAGGCTGTTGGGTGTCCCATACTAGCCCAGAGGGCGCGAATAATCGCGCAGCGTCTCCATTTGCCGACTACCAGGGGGCTGGCTTGTAGTCCTTCAGGAACTGTCCCCACACATGGTTGCCGGTGATCTGCCCGGCGAATATGGGGTCGACGATGCGCGCGGCACCGTCGATGATGTCGAGCGGCGGTGCGAAGCCGAGTTCAGCCTTGCGGGCTGCATGAACGGCCGGATCTTCATCGGTGACCCATCCTGTGTCGACGGCATTCATGTGAATCCCATCCTTAACGTAGTCCGGCGCGGAGGTTCGCGTCATCATGTTGAGCGCCGCCTTTGCCATGTTGGTATGGGGGTGCCTGTCGGTCTTGGTGGACCGATAAAACTGACCCTCCATGGCGCTGACATTGACGATGTGCTTGTGGCGCCCGGGGATGCGCAGCATCAGCGGTTTCAAGCGAGCATTGAGAATGTACGGCGCGACCGCGTTCACCAGCTGCACTTCCAGGAGTTCGGGTGTCTCGACTTCATGCATGCGCAGCCGCCAGCTGTTGACCGCGCGCAGATCCACCTGCTGCCGGTCCTCGTCATAGTGATGGGTGGGGAACAGCGCTTCTCCGTCGTGATAGTCTTCGTCAAGGTAGCGCCTCTGCGAGAGTTCCGCGCTGTGCAAGAGTCCCTCCCCGTGCCGCCGCGAATGCGAAGACACCAGCGCGCCTGTGCCGGATTCCTGTCGGCTCTCCAGAATGTGCAGCAATTCATGGTGACTCGCCAAGGGACCCCGCAGGGTCTCGGGTAGAGAGCCGGGCGGTGTGGATTCCCGCGCCAGCAGATGCTGAAAAAAACCTGCGGGCCGGCGCACCGTCTGGCAGGCATTGTTCAGGATATAGTCGAGCCGCGGCAGCCGCTCGGTCAGGAAACGCGCGAACAATTCCACGCTCGGCGTATGCCGCAGATCAAGCCCATGAATTTGCAGGCGCCCGCGCCACGCGGAGAATTCCGGCTCCTCTGAGTATCGCTCAATGGCATCGACAGGAAAGCGCGTGGTGACGATGACGTGCGCGCCGGCGCGCAGCAGTTTCAAGGACGATTGAAAGCCGATTTTGACCCGTGCGCCGGTGATGAGCGCATAGTGACCGCTGAGGTCCGCCGTTTGTTCGCGCTTGGCATAATTGAAATCACCGCAGGCCTCGCACAAAGAATCGTAGTAGCGATGCATGGTGGTAAACGGCTGTTTACAGACATAGCAGTTGAGCTCGGCATGGAGCACTCCGCGTGCGCCGAGGTCTTCAGGCTTGGGCGGTTCGAGCCACAGAGGCGCATAGACCGGTGCGCGGCGCTGCCGGCGCAGGCCCGCCGTTTCGATGACCTGGCGGTCGTGCTGTTTCACGGCCTCGCGCTCGGTGCGGCGAAATGCCTTCGCCATTTTAACCAGGTCGTGGCGCTCGGGCTTTGCCACCAGGCCTGCAAGCGTCAGTAATTCGCGGCGCCGTGCCGGGGTCAGGTGCGTCAGGTGCGAGCGATCGGCCTCGATGGCGCGCAGCACTCGCACGCAGGCGAGCACTTCGTCTTCGGAAAGCACGGTGTCGGAACCTGGATTTGGCGTTTCCATGCTCCATTGTATGTCGGTACGCCCGTGTTGACATGGGTGCCCACATCGTCAAACTATCCCGCTACCGTGAAACCCATGCCCACCATCCCGCAGCGCTTGCCGCTTCGTGTCGCATACGAGCTCAAGGCGCCGTCCGGCGTCATTGTCTTGATTTAGCGTGGCACGTTCCAAAAAGCGTCGCTGGGGCGTCGCGCTCATCCTCGTGATTCTGGTCGCGGCGGCCACGGTCGCCATTTGGATCGCGCACCTGGATCGCGTGGTTATTCAGGAATTCAACGGGCGGCATTGGTCCGTGCCGGCGCGCGTGTACGCGGCTCCGTTGGAGCTCTACGTCGGCGCCCCGCTCGCCGCGAGCGACCTGGAAGAGGAGCTTCACCGGCTGCACTACCGTCTCGGTGATCCCGCGTCGGGCGCCGGCTTTTATCGTCGGCGCGGAAATGCCTTCGATCTGCATGCGCGCCGCGTGCGCTTCATCGACGAGTTGCGCGATGCGCAAGTTGTTTCGATCAGCGCCGATTCGAATGCAATCACGAGCATGAGGCACGGCGATGGGACGGATCTGCCCGTGTTCCGTCTCGATCCCCCGGTGATCGGCAGCGTATTTCCGATTCACGGCGAAGACCGGCTGATCCTGTCCCCCGCGGATGTGCCGCAATTGCTGCGTTCGGGGATCAAGCTGATCGAGGATCGCCGCTTCGATGAGCACGACGGCGTGGATATGCGCGGAATCATGCGTGCGATGTGGGCAAACCTGCGTGCCGGGCGAGTTGTCCAGGGCGGCAGCACGCTGACCCAGCAGCTGGTGAAGAATTATTTTCTCTCGGATGAGCAAAGCTTTGGTCGCAAGGCGACCGAGGCGGTCATGGCGTTCAGGCTCGAGGCGCATTTCTCCAAAGAAGAGATTCTCGTGGCGTATTTGAACGAGGTCTATCTCGGGCAGGACGGGCCGCGTGCAATTCATGGCTTCGGACTCGGCAGCGAGTATTATTTCGCCAAGCCCCTCGCGGAGCTCGAGCCTGGAGAAGTGGCCATGCTGATCGGGCTGGTCAAAGGTCCTTCCTTTTATGATCCGCGCAAGCATCCCGACCGCGCGCGCGAGCGGCGCAACCTGGTCCTGCAGGAGCTGGGCGGCGCACATCTCATCGACGATGCTGCGGCGAAGCGCGCCGCAGCCACCCCGCTTGGACTACGGCCTCCAGGGGGCAGCTATGTACCGGCGTATCTAGATTTGGTCAGGCGCCACTTGAAGCGCGACTATGCCGAGGCGGCTCTCGCCGCCGCCGGACTTGCCGTCTACACCAGCTTCGATCCGCGCGCACAAGCGGCGGCGGAGCATGCGTTGACCGTCAATCTCAAGCGACTCGATGCGTCGAGCCGGGTGCGCGGCGGCCATCTCGACGGTGCGGTGATCGTCGCGGAGCCGAACAGCGGCGATGTGGTGGCCGTGGTCGGCGGCCGCGATGCCGGCAGTGATGGTTTCAACCGCGCCCTCGATGCGCGCCGGCCGATCGGCTCGCTGGTGAAGCCCGCCGTGTATCTGACGGCGCTCGAGACCGGGCGCTATAACGCGGCCACTCTGATCGAGGATGCGCCGGTCGAACTGAAGCTCGGAGACGGCAGCATCTGGGCGCCGCAGAACTTCGAGCATGAAGTCTATGGGCGCGTGCCGATGGCGCGTGCTCTCGCCGAATCCATGAACCTGGCGACGGTGAAATTGGGGCTCGACTTGGGTCTGCGCAACGTCGCGGATACTCTGCAGCGGCTCGGGCTCGAGAGTTCGCCCACGCTCAATCCCTCGCTGCTGCTCGGGACCGTCGAGATGACGCCGCTGGAGGTGGTTCAGGTCTACACCTCTCTGGCCAACGGTGGTTTTCGCGCGCGCCTGCGCGCGGTGCGTGCGGTGCTCGACGAGAACGGCCGCCCGCTGAAGACTTTCAAGGTCCAGGTCGAACAGGCGGCGGCACCGGCCGCCGTCTATGAGCTTGATCGGATGCTGACCTTGGTGACCACGCATGGCACGGGCCGTGGTGCTGCCGCCCGTCTGCCGCGCGGTATCGTCATCGCCGGCAAGACCGGCACGTCCTCCGATACCCGCGACAGCTGGTTTGCGGGATTTACCGGCAGTTATCTCGCCGTCGCCTGGGTGGGATACGACGACAATCGTGCGACCGGACTTACGGGCGCCGCCGGTGCGTTGCCGGTGTGGGGCGACACGATGGCAAAGCTCAAATCCTCGTCCTTCGACCCCGTGCCGCCGGACCAGGTCCAGGACCGAGTGATCGGGTTCGCCGACGGCTTGGAGACCACGGCAGCATGCAGCGCGGATGCGGTTACGGTTTCCGTGCCGACGGGCACGGTGCTGCCGGCTAAGCCCGGGTGCCTGTCCACGGCAACGAGCAACTCGCCAACACCCTCGGTGGGTGACAAGATCAAGACATGGCTCAATCATATCGTTCACTGAGAGCGCCGGCCGCCGGACTGGCCCTAAGCTTGATGCTCGGCGGCTGCCTGGCGCCGGCGCCGCGCCCGTCGCCGCCGATCACCTCAATTCCGGCGCCGCAAGGCTCCGTTCCCTTGTTGCCGCCGCCGCCGCCTCGCGCGCAGCCGCCTGCGTCGTCCCCGCCGCGTGAAAATCATCTGTCGCCTGCGACGCGCTCGCTGGTGACTCAGGCACAAACCCTGATGTCGCGTGGAGATCTCGATGCAGCGTCATCGACGCTCGACCGCGCCTTGCGCATCGAGCCCAACAATCCTCTGCTATGGATAGAGCGAGGGCGTCTGCGGTTGGCGGAAGGCGATGCACATCAAGCGGAGGGCTGCGGCCGTAAGGCGCTTGCGTTGGCGAGCGGTGATCGCGCCACGCAGGCCCAGGCAGGCAAGCTGTTAGTCGATGCCTTGCGCGCTCAGAAACGCAATCAAGAAGCCATCGAGGTCGAGCGACAAGCTTTCATGCGTTAACGCGCAAGGCCACGCCGCGCGCATTCATCCGGTGCGATTTTCCGAGAAGCTCAAGTTGCCGAGCCGAGCGGCCTCGGCTTCGCCGGGTTTCTTCTGCGCGCGGATCTCGTTCACCATTTCCAGTGCGGTCTTGGTGCACGGCGGCAGCTCGGCATCGCTGACCTGCAGCGGCGTCATGCGCTCACCCCAGCGAATCAAATGCGCGGACAGCGTCAATCCGCCGCCGAAGGCCGGCATCAGCACCAGGTTACCCGGCGACAAGCGGCCATCCTCCACAGCCTCGACCAGTGCGACCGGCGCCGTGGCCGAACTCATGTTGCCGTACTTCTGCACCGTCAGGTACACCTTTTCCGGACCCGCGCCCGCGCGCTTAGCGACCGCGTCGATGATGCGCAAATTGGCTTGGTGCGGCACGACCAGCGCAATATCATCCATGGTGACGCCGGTGCGCCGCATGACGTCGAGGCTGGCCTCGCTCATGCCTTGCACGGCCTTGCGAAAAATCTCCTGGCCGTCGAAGTCCCAACTCGTCTGTCCGTATTGCACGCCCAAGTTGGCGTACATGGTGCCCATGCCGCGAACCCGCAGGATGTGGCGCGAGTCCGCATAGCACTGAAGCTTCTCGGCGATGACACCGTATTCCTGATCGGACGATTGCAGCACCATGGCGGCCGCGCCGTCGCCGAACAGCACGGCGACATTGCGATTGTCCCAGTCCATGTATTGGGAGATCAGCTCGACGCCGATCACCAAGGCATTCTTGACGATGCCGGTCTTGATCATCGACGAGCCGATCGACAGTCCATACATGAAACTAGTGCACGCCGTGTTCACGTCGAATGCTGCTGCCTGAGTCGCCCCGATGCGCTGCTGCACGCCGGAGGCACTGTTGGGCACCAATTCATCGTTGCTGCAGCTGCCGTAAATGACGAGCTCGATATCCTTGCCGCTCATGCCGGCGCAGGCAATGGCCCGGCGCGCCGCGGTTATGGCCAACTCTATGCCCGGAACGTGCGAAATGCGCCGCTCCTTCATGCCGGTTCGGGAGGTGATCCACTCATCATCCGTCGGCAGGAAAGTAGCGAGATCGCTATTGGTCAGGATCGAGGGCGGCAGGCATTTGCCCCAGCCGACAATGGCAGCGTGAGTCAAGGGAACTCCCTATCTCGTGTAATGCCCCATTCTCGCCGATATAGGTGCTCCGCGCACGCGCCAGACGCCGCATACCAGGTCAGGCCGCGGCAAGCTCCGCGATCGAGTCGGTCTGCGCCGCCGGCGCGTCGACCGCATCGAATGATTCGCTAGTCCGGCGCCTGGGCCCTGTCGCCGGAGCCGCGCCATATGTAGCGACACTCAAGCCGAGTCCCGCCGTCCCGGTTGACCGCAACTGTGAGCTGGGCTCCGGTGAGCTCGGCGCGGGAACGCATGATATTGAGGCCGAGCCCGCTGCGGCGAGCGACGGCAGGCGGAATGCCGCAGCCGTTATCCGTGATGGTGAGCGTCAGCCGCTGCGGCGATTGAAGCAATTCCATCCAGATTTCACGCGCCCCGCTATGATGCATTGCGTTGGTCAGGGCTTCCTGTGCGATACGATAAAAATTGTCGGCCAACATGGGATCGAGCTCACGGTTGTCGGACATGCGCACGAGGCAGTGGATATTGGCGCGCTGGGTCTCGCGCCAGTGCTGCGCCAGGTCTTGCAGCGCTCGGGCGAGCCCGCCGTGTTCGCGCCCAACGGGTGATACGCCGCGCGCCACGGTGCGAGTGGTGGCGATCGCGGTGGTCACATGGCGCAGCACTTCTTCCATGCCTGCCACCAGCGCCGGCGCCTCCTTGTCGGCACGGTTGCAGAGCGATCTGACCAGCAGCGCGATGCCGGTCAGTTCCTGGCCCAGGCCGTCGTGCAGGTCCCTGCTGAAGCGCTGTTGTTCGGAGTTGACTGCCGCGAGCACCTCTCTTTCGCGAGTTTGCCGTTCGGACACATCGGCGGTCGCAGAGGCAATGCCGACGACCCGGCCATCCTCGACGATGGGTTGCGCCCAGGTGGTGAGCGCGCGGCCATCCTCCAACATCATGGTGTGCATTTTAGGGCCGTGTTCGTTCACCAGATTTCTGCGGAATTCTTCGATGCGTGCGGCCTCGGCGGGTTCGGTAAACAGGCTGACGACTTTGCGTCCGATCACATTGCCGGGAGCAAGGCAGCGCATGGGCCGATTGACGAACTCGATTGTCCCGTCGGCATCCGTCAGTACCATCCAGATGGGCGCCGTGGCCGCCAGCGCTTCGAGCTGGCGTTGCGTGCGGCCGAGCGCGAGTTCCGCGCGCTTGCGCTCATCCACGTCGACGCAGGCGCCGACCAATCGATCGCCGCGCCCATTCGTGGGCGAGCGGATGATGTAGGCGCGGTTGCGTATCCAGCGCCAGCCGCCGCTCAAGGTCCGCATCCGATACTCCGACTCGTAACGCTCGCGCAGTCCGGCGATGTGCGCGTCGAACTCGCGCCGTGCCAGAGCAAGATCGTCGGGATGCACCAGGTCTCTCCAGCGCTCACCGTGGTGCTCGCCCTCGCAGGGGTCGATGTCGTAGTACTCGCACCACTGGTTCAGCCAGCGTACTCGGTCGGTGGCGAGGTCCCACTCGTAAGCGCCGAGATCGGCGGCCCACACCGCTGACTGGAGCAACATTGCGTCGTCCCAGCGTTGCGAAGGATCCTCGGCGTCACCCATCATCAGAGCCCCTTCGATTCTGGGCAGTAAATTGAGCGACGATAGTGGGGAGTGACACGCGACGCAAGCGGCACTACCACCCAAGCGAGGCGCTGGTGCAGCGACAGTCCGCGCCGTAGGGCACAATCTCCCTTTGGGTTGCGTTTCAACGTCAGAGGGAGTTTTCAGATGGGGGCTGCGAGCTTAAGACGATTGCTGATGATGGCCATATGCGGCTTGCTGCCGGCGATTACCCAGCCGTCGCGGGCAGGCTCGCTCGCCGCGCCTTCCGCCCCCAGCTTTGCCGCATTCGTCGACGACTACCTCGACCGTTTTGGCCGCTTCCATCCGTCGATTGCCGGCGGCAACGGCCTACACGATCACGATGGCGAACTCGAGGACTTCTCGGCCGCATCCATAGCGACCGAGACCGTATGGCTGCATTCGGTGCGCCATGAACTCGACGGATTTGACGCCCGCAATCTGACGCCGGATGAGCGGGTAGACCGCCGAATACTTCAGGGAGTGGTCGACGGCTGGCTACTCGATCTGGAGACGGTGCGCACCTGGGCGCGGAATCCGATGATATACGTCGCCGCCGTCTCGGACGGCGTGCATGATTTGGTCGCGATGGAATCGGCTGCGCCGGAAGTCCGCATGCAGCGCATTTTGACCAAGCTTCAGGCCGTGCCGCTGCTCATCGCTGCTGCGAACGGCAATGTTCATGCGCCGCCCAAGGTCTTCGTCGAGCGCGCGGTTGCCATGTTGGGCGGCGTCGCGGATCTGCTGTCTCACGACCTGCCGCTGGCCTTTGCGAACGCCAACGATACGGCGCTGCGCGGCCGGCTGCTGGCGGCGGCCGAGTCCGCGAACGCGCAATTGGCTGCGTACCAGCAAGATTTGCAGACCCGGGTGTTGCCGGCGGCAAACGGCAGCTTCGTCGTCGGGATCGCGAACGTCGAAGCGCGTTATCGTGACGAAGAATTGATCGATCTTTCCGCTGTCAGACTGCTGGCGATCGGTATGCGTGAGCTGAAGTCCAAGCAAACAGAGTTCATCCAGGTCGCCGCGCGCATCGATGCAAAAAAATCCGCGCGGGACGTGTGGAGCGGTGTGCAGGATGATCATCCCCTGCGAGGGCAGGTAGTTCCGGCGGCGCGTGCCATTGTCGATGAGCTGTTCGCCTATATCCGCGACCGTCAACTCATCACTCTGCCGCCCAGTGAACACGTTCAGGTCGCACCGGCCCCGGTTTACGATCTCGGACTCGCCTCCATGCATTCCTCGCCGCCACTCGAGCCGCACCCCGTCCAGAGTGTCTACTACATCACCGACGCCGCCGCGGATTGGCCTGTTGCGCAACAAGAGGCGTGGCTGCGCACGTTCAATTACGCGACTCTGGCCGATATCAGCGCGCACGAAGTGGCTCCCGGCCACTACGTCCATAGTTTGTTCATGCGCAAGACGCCGGGTAAGGTACGGCGGATCTGGATCGGTCTCAATCCTTTTCCGCAACCGTCGTCGGGACAGGACGGATGGGCCCACTACGCCGAACAGATGATCAGTGACGAGGGCTTCAAGGCCGATGATCCTCGATATCGTCTGGCTCAGATCAATGAGTCCGTGAAGCGGATTTGTCGGCTCGTCGTGGGCATCAAGCTGCACAGCGGCGAATGGACTATCGAGCAGGCGAGCGGCATGTTCGAGAAAGAAGCACATATGACGTCGTTGGCCGCCAATCGCGAGGCGGTGCGAGGCAGTTATGACCCGACCTACGGCGGCTATTTCCTCGGCAAGATGGCGGCATTCAAGCTGCGGCACGATTACCAGGCGATGCGCGGCAAGGCATTCAATCTGCGTGAATTCCACGAGCGTGTGATGATGGATGGCATCGCGCCCTGGTGGGCGCACCGCCAGCTCTTAATGCCCGGCGACCGAGGCGCCGTGCTGGAATAGAAGTGCTGTGCCGCGGCAGGCGATTTCCCGTCGGCGTTCAGTCATTCGGCACCCGCCGCCACCCAGGCAAGGTCCGAATTCGAAACCGAGTCCACTTTGAAATTCTTGATCGCGGCCGCCATGCGGGTGAGTGCCTGCGCCAGCGGCATGGGCGGTTTGCTGTCGCCCTTTTTCAGCTTGTGAAAGCGCACCGGATTGATCCGCGCCACGACGTAATTGCGCAGGTAGGGCGACTTGAATCCGCGCGACTGTAGGCTGTCGATGACGCGCTTCGCTTGCGCATCGATAGCCAACAGGCGAGCTGCGGTACCCTCGCGCTCGCGCAAGCCTACGGCAAGACCCTTATCGCTGAAGCGGTCCACCTTTTTTAGAAAAGAGCTGTAGGCGCCACCGGCAAAGCGCGAAGATTTTTCGTACACGATGCCGAGGGTCAGCAATTCAGGGGACTCGAACTGCGCCGCAAACGTCGCTTCCTTGGTCGTCGCCTGTTGCTTGGCAAGGCTGCGTGCCATGCGAATCACTTCCAGGCTGCGATCGCGCAGGTTGTGAGCCTTCTCGGTGTTGAGAGCGAGAATGCGGTAGGCGAGCGTGTCATCCGGCGAGATCAAAGCGGTGATCTGTTGCAGTCCGAGAACCTTGCCCGCGGCCAACCGATGCCGGCCGTTCGGCGTCCAAAAGCGGCCCTCCTCGCCGCGCACGACAATCAACGGATCCAAAAAAGCGCCGGTCTCATCGATTTTCAATGCCAGGCGCTTCACGTGCGCGGGCGAGAGATCGCGTTGAAACGGGGTCGGCTGCACGGCGTTGAGCGGCAGGGAGGCAATCACCAGCGGCCGCCCTCCCAAGGGTTCTCGATACGCGCCAATGGGCGCGCCGCCGGCGCTGCGCACCAGGGCGACCACTTCCGCGATTTCCGCGGCGTCCAGGGCGATCGCCACTTGGGCGGCATCCAATCCTCGGGCGTTGCGGCCCGGCGCCAGCTTGCCGCGAGCGCGTTTCACGGACTTCGGCTTGCGGGCGCGGCTGGTTTTGCTCTTGGTTTTTGCGATGGCCATGGAAATCCCGCTCCCAAATTCAACATTGCCGTGGTCTCGGGGACGTCTAAGTTATTGATTTTGACTCGTTGAGACAACCTTTAAATATCCCTCAGCAGGCCTTGAGGACTTTTGGCGGCAAGGCGCCGTACACCGTGGCTCAAGCCATCGGTGCGAAGCCGGTGGCGGTTCTCGACTCCCTGAAACAGCAATGAGGATACGACCATGAAATCGACTCTACATACGACTCTCCTTTCAGTCATCGGTATGGCCTTCGGCGCAGCCGCGCTCTGCACCGTGTCGATGTCCGCATCGGCGGCTCCCGACCAGGACCTGCGTACCGAAACCGTCCGCTTCGACGATCTCGATCTGAGCAAGCCGGCCGCTGCAAAGATTCTCTACAGCCGCATTCGTGGTGCAGCGCGAGACGTTTGCGAATATTCCATGAACGGTGACTGGCTGGAACGCGAGATCGGGCATGCCTGCATTGAAAAGGCCATCGATAACGCCGTGAAAAAGGTCAACACACCCGCGCTCACGGCGCTGCGCTTCGGCAGCGATGTTCGCCTTGCCAGCAAGTGACATTCAATTGATGCAATTAATGGAGAGACTCAAATGAACAACTACGAAAACATTCCCACGCAATCGCGGCAGAATTCAGGCTACGGACGCCTGATATTGATGGTCCTATGGGCGATCCTGGTCGCCGCCGTCGGCAAGCCGGCGCCCACCCATGCTGCGGACACCCGCACCGCCATGGTGTCGCTGGTCGACCTCGACCTCGCGACGGACCAGGGCATGCAGGTTGCCCGCAATCGGGTTCATGAGACGGCGCGCAAGCTGTGCGGCAAGGTGATCAACCCCTGGAGCGTGTCGCATCAGCCCGACTATACGGCCTGTGTCGATGAGACCACCGCCAATGCCCTGGGTCAGATCGAAAGATCAACGCGGCTGGCGAGCGCCAAGCTCCCTACCAAGGGCGTCAGCACGCATTGAGTCCACTCGCGGGGATGATCCTCGCTCGGCGATTTGCGATGTAGCCGCGAATCGCCGATTTTTTCATCTGAATGTTGGGTAAATCACCCGCCAATGCGATTCACCGGAGGACTGGCCGTATACTGGTCCCCGGAGGCGAGTCGGATGACGACTGGACACTCTGGCGACGCGGTGAGGATAGGCGAGTGGCTTGTCGATCCCTCGCTCGATACGATTTCCCGTGGCGCCGAGACCCACAAGCTCGAGCCGCGGACCATGCGGCTGCTCATGTGCCTGGCAGAGTCCGGCGGCACCGTGGTCAGCCTCGATCGCTTGTTGACCGAAGTGTGGAGCGGCGTCGTGGTCGGTTCCGCGTCCGTATATCAAGCCGTGTCGCAACTTCGCAAGCTCCTGGGCGATGTGGATCCCGACCCGACCTATATTGCGACCATACCGCGCAAGGGTTATCGGCTCATCGCCTCGGTCACCCGCTGTGACGGCTCGAAGCTGACACGGCGCGCAACCGATCTGCCTGCGATCGCGCCGCCGGCGATATTGGCGACACCGCCAGTGCCCGTACCGCGACGCGGCGCAAGGTCCTTGATCATTGGCGGTGTTGTGTTGATCGTCTGCTTGGGAACGGCCCTGTTGTTGTGGCGGAGATTTCATGTGGCCGATCTTCCGGAGGATTTCGCAGTGTCCATTGTGGTTCTGCCCTTCGTCGACATGTCCGTGGACAAAGCCAATCAAGCGTTTTGCGACGGACTGACCGAGGAGCTGTCGAATTGGCTGGCGCAGATTCCCACCTTGCGCGTCGTGGCGCGCACCTCGGCGTTCGCGTTTCGCGGACAGGGCGAGGATGTGCGCAAGATCGGCAAGGCGCTTGGCACCAACCGCGTACTCGAAGGCTCGATGCGGCGTTCCGGCGATCGCCTGCGAATCACCGTTCAGCTCATTGATGCCGGCAGCGGCTTTCATCTTTGGTCGCAGGACTTTGATCGGCCGATGGAAGATGCCATCAATGTCCAGGAAGACATCTCGCGCTCGGTGGCGGGGACCATGCAAGTGCGTCTCACGTCGGATTCCGAGCGGCAGTTCGCGGCCCGGCGCACCACAGATTCGCGGGCCTACCAGATGTTCTTGCTGGCGCGTCATGACTCTCAATTGCTCACGCCCGAGTCCACCGAGCGCGCCATTGTCCTGTATCGGCAGGTGTTGAGCGCGGATCCGAAGTTCGCGCCGGCTTATACTGAACTTGCCTACGGCTATCTGAACCAGGGCTATTTTCACGGCGCGCCCATCACCGAAGTGGCGGCGCAAGTAGAGCCTCTGGTCGATGCCGCGCTGCGCTTGGACGATCGGCTGTCGGCGGCCTACGCGGTTCGCGGTGCGTTGCGCGCCAGCCAGACCCGCACGACGGCCGCGCTCGATGACTTGCAGCACGCAGTTACCTTGAATCCCAGCGACATGGGCGCCATTGCGGAGATGGGCAGGATTTGGCTGTTCGAAGGCAGGCCACACGAATCGCTGGCCAGTTACGACCGCGCCGCTGCCCTCGATCCGCTGAATTTCACGTTGCAGGAGCAGCGCTGTACCGTGTTGATGGATCTGGCCCGCTATGACGAGGCAAAGACTGCCTGCGAGCGTGCGCGAGTCTTGCAGCCCGCGGCGTCGTCGCCGGCTGACCGCCTGGCCTGGGTGGCTGAATCGCGCGGTCTCATCGATGAAGCCTTGCGCTGGAATGCGGCCGCTGTGAAGGCCGAGCCCAGTGACGAATTCGATCTGTATTGGTCGCGGGCCGGCTTCCTTCTCTCGGTGGGAATGGCGGACGCTGCGCGCACGGTGGTGGAAGACGGTCGCAGCGCCACCAAGGATGAGTTCGCCGACACGGCGCTGGTGCGTGTGATCTACCGCGAAGGCGGCGCCGATGCC
>JANYJY010000069.1 GCA_025358295.1 Gammaproteobacteria bacterium | reverse complement strand
CCCTATTTGGCCTTGCTCCCGGTGGGGTTTGCCGTGCCGCTGATGTTGCCACCCGCGCGGTGCGCTCTTACCGCACCATTTCACCCTTACCGTTGCCGCTTGCGCGGCACTTAGGCGGTATCTTTCTGTTGCACTTTCCGTGGGCTCGCGCCCCCCAGGCGTTACCTGGCACCGTGCCCTATGGAGCCCGGACTTTCCTCCATGTGCTTGCGCACACAGCGACTGTCTGGCCGACTCTTGAGTACACCTTATCAGGTTTGCTTGAGCAGCAATGCCCGCTTGTAGGCCTCGTTGTCGCGCGCCTCGGTGATTTGCGCCGCTAGACGCGCCGCTTGCTTCAACGGCAATTCCGCCAGCAGCAGTTTGAGCACCCTATCGAGCCTGCCGCCATGCCCGTCGGCACCCGATTCCTCTACCGCTTCCGGCGGCGCCCCGCCGATCAGCAGCACGATTTCACCGCGCCCGACATCGGCATCCGTCGCGGCCCGCGCCGCGAGTTCGCCGAGCGGCCCGCGATACGTACTTTCATGCATCTTGGTAATTTCGCGGGCCACGGTGGCGCTGCGCTCATTGCCGAAAACCGCCGCGCAATCCTCGAGCGTTTCGCGCACGCGATGCGGCGCCTCATACAGCACCAGGGTGCGGACCTCTGCGCTAAGCGACTCCAGGCGCTTGCGGCGAGCGGCGCCGCGCGCCGGCAAAAAGCCCTCAAAGCAGAAGCGATCGGTCGGCAGCCCCCCGATCGATAGTGCAGCAATGGCCGCGCAGGGTCCGGGGATGGCGATGACCTCCAAACCTGCCGCCGTCACCGCGCGCACCAGCTCGAAACCCGGGTCGCTGATGGCCGGCGTACCGGCATCGCTCACCAGCGCCACCGAGTAGCCCCGCTTGAGGCGCTGAATGATGTCATCGACACGCTGCTTCTCATTGTGATCGTGCAGCGACAGTTGCGGCGTTTCTATGCCGAAATGCTTGAGCAGTACACCCGTATGGCGCGTGTCCTCGGCCGCAATCAAGGAAACACTGCGCAATATCTCGCCTGCTCGCGTCGAAAAATCCCCCAGATTGCCGATCGGAGTCGCGACCACGTACAGCCGACCTGCCGCCTCATAAGTCACTATAATCTGTGTCCGTAGTGAATGATCCAGGAGCGGAAGGGTATGGCAGCGATCTCTCGACGTCCACGGTTGCCGCTGCACGCAGCGCTCACGGTATCGCTGGTATTGACGGCCTGCAGCCTGGTGAAGCCGGTGGAGGCGCCGGAAGATCAGCAAGAGCGCGCGTCGAGCCTGGTCCAGCAAGGCAAGCATTCAGAGGCGGCCCAGGTCTACGCCGATCTGGCGGTCCAGCAACCGGCCAACCACGACAACTACGAGTTGTTGAGCGCCGAGCAATGGCTGGCCACCGGCAACGTCGCCTCCGCCAAGCAATCCTTTGCCGAGGTATCGCCCGACGCGCGCACGCGCTTGCCGACGGCGCGTGCCCTGGTGGCTGCAGAAATCGCCTATGCGGAAAACGACGGCGCCCGCGCCATTCGCGAATTGGATCAAATCCCCGTGCCGACCTCGGCGGATCAAGCCCTAAACTATTGGTGGATTCGTGGCCGCAGCGCCTTCATCACGGGACACCCGGTCGAGGGCGTGCGCGCCCTGGTTGAACGCGAGCACTGGCTAAGCGATCCGGCGGCTCTGCGCGCCAATCGCACCGAGCTTTACAACAGAATTCGCGGCGCCGCGGAACACGGACAATCCCTGAATCCGCCCGCCAAGACCGATCCGATCGTCCTCGGTTGGCTGGATTTGGGATCCGTCGCCGTAGGCCTCGCCCGCGATCCCATGCGCGCGTCCACTGCCTTGAACAATTGGAAGCGCCAGTTTCCGCAACATCCGGCCAACGACAGCGTGCTGGCGCAGGCCTCGACGCAGATTGCGGCAGCGACGGAATTTCCCGACCAGATAGCACTGCTGCTGCCCTTGTCCGGCCGCGCCGAAGCCGTCGGCGTCGCCGTCCGCGACGGCTTTCTCGCCGCCTATTTGGAGCAGGCACCCGCGACTCGTCCGCGTTTGAAAATTTACGATGTGGCGGCCGAATCGGTCAGCAATGCCTATACCCGCGCCGTGTCGGAAGGCGCCGCCTTCGTCGTCGGGCCGCTCACCAAGGAGGACGTCGCCGCCGTTGTGCCGTTGAGCGATGGCAGACTGCCGGTGCTTGCCTTGAATTTCCTGGGCGACACGGCCGCCACGCCGCACAACTTTTACCAGTTCGCGTTGTCTCCCGAAGACGATGCGCGAATCGTGGCCCGGCGCCTCATCGCCGATGGCAGGCCCAATGGCGTGGCCATTGTCCCCGCCAATGACTGGGGCAATCGAGTCGCCGCGGCCTTTGCCGACGAACTGGCTCATCTCGGCGGCTCGCTGCTCGACAGCCAGCGCTATGACTCGGCCCAGGTCGACTTCTCCAATGCCATCAAGCAGGTGCTGCAGGTTCGCGTCGTCAAGGGCGAGCCGCCCACGCATCGCACGGATGCCGCTTTTGTATTCGTTGCTTCCGCCAGCCCCGGCATCGCTCGCCAGATCCTTCCGCAGCTGAAGTTTCACTACGCCGGTGACGTTCCGGTGTATTCCTTGTCGGATAGCTTCGAGCCGGAGCCGTCGGCGAACAGCGATCTGGAGGGCATGCTGTTTCCGGACATGCCATGGATGGTCGCGGACGACCCGGTCACTGCGCAAATACGCGATGGCGTTCGGGCAGCCTGGCCCACGCGGACCACACGCCGCGATCGTCTCTACGCGTTTGGCTTCGACGCCTACCGTCTGGTGCCGGCGTTGCGCGCCAATTCGCCCGGCAGCGCGGGAGAGATCTCCGGCGTAACAGGCAGGCTGCACCTCGACGACCACAACCGCATCCGCCGCGATTTGGACTGGGTGCAAATCAAAAATGGAGCGCCTGCCGGCCTTTAGAGAAGCGAGCGCGCCCGCAGAATTTCGGCCAAATTCACCGGCGCCTGAATCTGCCGCAGAGCCGCCTGCCAGCGCTCCGGTCCCGTGCACAGCTTGCCGATGACCGTGGTCGACGCCTGCCAATGGCGAACCAGCACATCGATGCCATCGGCAATGAGAGTTTCAGCGGTGTCTAGCATTGACAAATATTAAAACAATATTCGTCATCGCGAAAATGTCGGCAAAGCCAGACAGGATTTTTTACTGGCTCGAGTCGTCGCGATTGCGCACGGGTGGATGGTGCTTCGAAATTCGACTTGGTAATTGGCGCGTCTCGCCCACCGGGATCAGAAAGAATGCGTCTTCCGATACTTGCTTGCCGCGCAATGTCCCCGCCAGATCGTGCAACGGCAAATCGAGCGGGTCATCGGCCAGTGCAAAAGTGCCCCAATGCACGCCGATGCTGCGCTTTGCGCCGAGATCGAGATGAATCTGCACCGCCTCGCCGAGATCCACATGCTGCTCCTGCATGAACCAGCGGGGCAGACAGGCGCCCACGGCAATCAGGGCGAGATCGAAGCCCCCGCCCTGCTCCGGAGTCTGGCGCGCGGCAAATCGTTCGCGGGTATCGGTAAAATCCTTGCTGTAGCCGGTGTCGCCGGAAAAGAACCAATGAAGATTCTCGGCAAGCACGCTCCATCCACCCCACAGAGTCTTGTTGCGATCGCTCAACGTACGGCCGGACCAATGCTGCGCGGGCGTGAAATGAAACTCCACGGGGCCGCCGCCCACTGCGGCGTGCACGTACCGGTCCCACCAACCCAGTTCTGCCGCGCTACCGATGCCGAGCCGCTCCAACCATGCCTTGACCCCCAGCGGCACCAAGAACAGCGGTGAGCCGCCCGTCTGCCGGGCCAGCTTAAGAATGCTGCCGTGGTCCAGATGATCGTAGTGGTTGTGCGAAATCACGACCACGTCGATGTGCGGCAGGTCACTAACCGCAATGCCGGGCGGCAGTGCACGCGAGGGGCCCACAAATTGCACCGGCGACGCGCGTACCGAAAATATAGGGTCGGTCAGCACATTGAGCCCGTCCGCTTGCACCAGCATGGTCGCGTGGCCGATCCAGGTCGCTGCGGGGATCATGGCCGCTCCGGCGAGCGCATTGCGCCGAATAAAATCGAGATCCGCGGCCACTTGCGGCGTCGGCAGCGTGGGATCCGGCGGCAGTCGCGCGCGCAATCGCTGCCATTGCCAGCGCAATAAGTCGCGCAGGGATTTGGTGACCGACGGTACGTAGTTATTGCGAAATATCGGCATCAGCGCATTTTGCCATTAACCGCCCACATAACGCGGCTGACGGAGCAGCCTCCCGCGCGCAACCTCGCGCGCATGTCCTCCGACAGCAAGCAGGCGCGTGGCGCCGCCTCGGAACGGCTCGCCGCCGACTATTTGCAAAGCCGCGGGCTCAGAGTGCTGGCGCACAATCTGCGCTACAGAGCCGGGGAACTGGACCTCCTGTGCCTGGATGACGGCGTGTTGGCGGTCGTCGAAGTGCGTCAGCGGGTCACACTGGATTTCGGTGGCGCGCTGGCCTCTGTGGACCGGCGCAAGCAGCGCAAGATCATTCGCGCGGCGCGAATTCTGATGCAGCGGCAGCCGTGCTGGCGCCGCCTTGCCGTGCGTTTCGACGTTATCGGGATCGACGGGCTGCCCGGGGGCGAACACCGCATGGTCTGGATCAAGGACGCGTTTCGCGCTACTTGACGACCTGCAGCTTCGGGCGCTTCGGCTTGGGCGTGCTGTCCTGCCCCGCCGCGGGTGTGGCCGGCGGCCCGTCCGTGGGATCGGGATCGGCATCGCCCTCTGGAAAAATCATACCCTGCCCGGTTTCGCGCGCGTAAATGCCCAGAATCGCACGAACGGGAACTTGCACCGCGAACCCGACGCCACCGAAGCGGGCCTCGAAACTGACGAAGTCGTTGCCCAGCTTCAGAATCTGGGTCGCGTTAAAACTCACATTGAGAACGATTTTACCGTCCTTGACGTACTGGCGCGGCACCGTGACGCCTTCGGCAGTCGCATCCACCACAATGTGCGGCGTCTCACCGCTGTCGGAAATCCATTCGTGCAGGGCGCGCAGCAGATAAGGCCGCCTGGGTTTCAATGGCGCATGTCCCTTTCGGCCTCGGTTAAACACGAGCGGAAGGTCGAGCGCGCGAAGATCGAATTCATGTATTTCGTGATGGGTTGGGCCTGCACCGGAAGCTCGATGCCGTAGCTCGGCAATCGCCACAGGATGGGCGCGATGCTGGCGTCGACCAGAGAAAATTCGTCGCTGAGAAAGAACGGTTTCGCCTTGAACACGTCGGCGCTGGCACAAATCGCCTCGCCCAGCACCTTGCGGCTGTGCGCTGCTGTCTTGCCCTGCGGATCGGACTCGATATCGCGGGCGAGTGCGTACCAGTCGCGCTCAACGCGGTACAGCGCCACGCGGAACTGCGCGCGCGTCACCGGATCGATGGGCATGAGGGGTGGGTGCGGGAAGCGCTCGTCCAAGTACTCGATGATGACGCGCGAGTCGTACAGCACCAGATCCCGGTCCACCAAGGTCGGCACGCTATGGTAGGGATTGAGGTCGAGCAGATCTTCCGGCAAGTCGTTCGGATCGACGTTGACCAATTCAATGGCAATGCCCTTCTCGGCAAGAACAATGCGCGTCCGGTGACTCCAAGGGTCAGCCGGAGCAGAAAACAATGTCATCACCGAGCGACGTGCCACTAACGCGATCTCCTCTGCGTCAGTGTATGTCCTTCCAATACTCTTTCTTCAGCAGGTAGGCGAATACAAAGAACACCAGCAAGAATAGGGTGATAAAGACGCCCATCGACTCGCGCTTCGCTTTGATGGGCTCCCCGGCGTAATCCAGAAAATTCGCGATGTCGCGAACGAACTGATCATACTCCTCCGGCTTCATGGCGCCCGGAGTCATTGCCTCGACCCCCACCAGCACCATTCTGGCGCTGCCGCGATCGTCCGGCTCGTTCTTGAATACCGGCTTCTGCCTACCCTGTAGAGACTGCAGCACATGCGGCATCGCAGCGCTCGGCAGGTACAGATTATTCACGCCCCAAGGACGGGTTTTGTCGACGTAGAAACCCTTCAGGAATGAATAGAGATAGTCCACTCCCCGGGCTCTGGCCATCAAAGACAGATCGGGAGGCTGTTTGCCGAACCAGCTCTCCGAATCCTTCGGCATCGCCGAATTGATGGTGTCCACGACTTTGTCCGAGGTGAACATCAAATTGGGCGCGAGTTCCGCCTCGGGGATGTTCAGGTCCGCCGCCAGCCGGTTGTACCGCACGTATTTGAGGGAGTGGCAGCCGGAGCAGTAATTCATGAAATTACGTGCGCCGCGCTGCAGAGAGTCGGTGTTGTGAATGTCCGCGCCGGACTGCAGGAGCGGAATCTCTCCTTCCTCAGCGGCGGCATAGCCTCCGGAACAGAGGGCCAATGTAATCAATACCCAGCTTTTAAGCATGTCCTGTGACCCTTTCCGGCACCGGCTTCACGCTATCGAATTTCGTGTACCAGGGCATCAGCAAAAAGAAAGCAAAATACAAAACCGTGCAGATTTTAGCCAATGTCGGGTAAATGCCCGACGGCGGTTTCATTCCGCAGAATCCCAAGGCGATGAATGAAAAAACGAAGATGGCGAGCATCACCTTGTAGATCGGTCCGCGGTAGCGAATCGAGCGCACCGGCGACCGATCCAGCCAAGGCAGGAAGAACAGCACCAGCACTGCGGCGCCCATCACCAGAACGCCCCAGATCTGCGTTCCCGCGAACGATGGGACGGCCCGCAACATGGCGTAAAACGGCGTGAAATACCACACCGGAGCAATGTGCGGCGGGGTCTGCAAGGGATTGGCCGGCTCGAAATTCGGTGACTCCAAGAACAGGCCGCCGAAGGTCGGTGCAAAGAAAATCACGCCGCAGAACAACAGCAGGAAACCGGCGATGCCGACGGTGTCCTTGACGGTGTAATAGGGATGGAAAGGAATTCCGTCGAGGGGATGGCCCTGCGCGTCCTTGTGCTTCTTGATTTCGATGCCGTCGGGATTGTTCGAGCCTACCTCGTGCAGCGCCATCAAATGCGCGATCACCAGGAAAATCAGCGCCAGCGGCAACGCGGCCACGTGCAAAGCAAAGAATCGGTTCAACGTTGCATCGGCAATGTAGTAGTCGCCGCGGATCCAATCGACCAAGGTGCCGCCGACGTAGGGCACGCTGCTGAACAGCGAGACGATGACCTGTGCGCCCCAGTAGCTCATATTGCCCCAGGGCAGCACATAGCCCATGAAGGCTTCCGCCATCAGCAGCAAGAAAATGAGACAGCCGAAGATCCAGATGAGCTCGCGCGGTTTGCGATGCGATCCGTACAGCAACGCACGGAACATGTGCAGATAAATCACGATGAAAAACGCCGACGCGCCGGTGGAGTGCATGTAGCGGATCAGCCAGCCCCCATCCACGTCCCGCATGATGTATTCGATCGATGAGAACGCTTCGGCCGCGGAGGGCTTGTAGTTCATCGTCAGGAATATGCCCGTGACCAGCTGGTTGACGAGGACGACGAGCGAAATGACTCCAAAGTAGTACCAAAAATTGAAATTCTTCGGCGCGTAGTACTCGGAAACCTGCTCCCTCCACATTTTAGTCAGCGGAAAGCGCTGATCGATCCAGCCAATGAAACTTCCTGCGGCCATCGCTCAACCTCTCGTAGCTAAACTGTCTTGGGGGCGTCGTCGACGCCGATCGTGATTCGTGCGTTTTCCGCGAACACGTACGGCGGCACGGTCAGGTTCTTCGGTGCCGGCATGCTCTTGAAGACGCGCCCCGACAAATCGTACTTGGAACCGTGACAAGGGCAGTAAAAGCCGCCCGGCCAATTCGCGCCCAGGTCGGCGCCGGCCACCTGAAACGAATTATTCGCCTCGAAAGCGCCCAATGGCGAACAGCCGAGGTGGGTGCATACGGCCAGCCCCACCCAATACTCAGGATTGCGCGCCCGCACAGCACCGCTGGATTTAATATAATCCGGCTGCAAGGAATCTTCAGAGGCGGGATCGGCCAGCAGGGCGTCGTGGTTGCCGAGCTGTTCGAGGCTGCCCTTCACGCGGCGCACGACGAACACGGCCTGTCCGCGCCACACCACCTTCAACATCTGTCCTGATTCCAGCTTGGATGCATCCACTTCGACCGGCGCGCCGAGCGCCTTGGCGCGCGCACTGGGCTGCCATGACGCCAAAAAAGGAATTGCCGCGAACGCAACGCCGATCGCCCCGGTGCCGACTGTGGCCGCCGTCAACAAGCGGCGCCGGCTATGGTCAACCTGATCATTCATTCGATTGTCCCTACGCAATGTTGACAAATCTTCACGCAAACCCCTCTAGCGGTAGTGTTTCCCAAAGAATATTGGGAGCGCATTATACACAGATAAGTGGATTCCCCTTAAGGCCCGAGGAGCGATATTAATTGCACAACACTCGCTTCCTTGTGAGTTTTTTGATTCGCGCGGCAGTGGTCGGCCTGGCGGCGGCATTTCTCGTGGTCTGGTGGAAGCCTGCCCTGCTGGGAAAAACAGTGGATCCGGTGCAGAGCGCACCCACCGCCCCACCCCGCCCGGTGGTGGCCGTACAGAGTTTTGCCGATGCTGTCGCACGCGCTGCACCCGCCGTCGTCAACATCTATACGGCACGTGTCGTCACGGAACGCACCCAGCCGCCCGCGCTCAATCAATTATTCGGCGATTTTTGGCCCAGCTACCGGCAACGGGTAGAACGCAGCTTGGGTTCCGGCGTCATCGTCGACCGGGCCGGAACCGTGGTGACGAATCAGCATGTCATAGCGGGCGCCGACTCAATAAGAGTGCAGGTGGCCGACGGGCGCATCGCCAGCTCGACCATCGTCGGGCAGGATCCTGACACGGACATCGCCATCCTGCATTTGGACATCGACAAACTGCCCGTCATGCCCTTGGGCCGTTCGGACACACTCCGGGTGGGCGATATCGTGCTCGCCATCGGCAACCCCTATGGCCTCAGTCAAACGGTGACTCAGGGCATCGTGAGCGCCACCGGCCGTGGCCAGCTCGGACTCGCCACCTTCGAGAATTTCATTCAAACCGATGCCGCCATCAATCTCGGCAACTCCGGCGGCGCGCTCATCGATGCCCAAGGCGACCTGGTCGGCATCAACACCGCCGTGCTGAATCGCGCCTATGGCGGACCCGAAGGCATCGGCTTCGCCATTCCTGTCAATCTCGTGCGCGGCGTCATGGAACAAATCCTGAAGCAAGGCCACGTGGTGCGCGGTTGGCTGGGATTCGTGCCGCAGGATGTATCCGATGAGCAGGCCGCTCAACTCGGAATCGCCGCGGGCGGCGGCGTCACGGTGGTCAATATCCTGGTCAAGAGTCCGGCCTTCGAGGCCGGGGTCCGGCCCGGTGACTTGATCACGGCTCTGGGTCATGAGCCCGTGCGCAGCTCCCAGGATTTGGTCAGCCGCGTTGCGGCCTTGCCCCCCGGGGCCCAGGTGGAACTTGAAGGGCGGCATGCGCGCGCGCCCTACAAAGTCAATCTCAAGGTGCTGGAACGGCCGACGCGGCCGATGCAACCCCAAAATCCCGGCGGCTAGCCCGGCGTGCGGCGAATTTTCGCGCCCAATTGCTGCAGCTTTTCCTCGATCGCCTCATAGCCGCGATCGATATGATAGATGCGCTCGATCTCAGTGCGGCCGTCGGCCACCAGCGCCGCCAGGACCAAGCTGGCGGAAGCGCGTAGGTCGGTCGCCATCACAGGCGCCGCAGTGAGTTTCTCCACTCCCTTGATGATGGCCGTATTGCCCTCGAGCCTGATCTCCGCCCCCATGCGGCGCATCTCCAGCATGTGCATAAAGCGATTCTCGAAAATCGTTTCGATGATGGTGCCCACGCCGTTGGCGACGGTGTTGAGCGCGGCGAATTGCGCCTGCATGTCGGTGGGAAAACCCGGGTAAGGCACGGTGCGGATATCGACCGCGTCGGGACGGCGTCCCCGCATATCGACTTCGATCCAGGTATCACCGATCCCAACCTTGGCTCCGGCCTCCCGCAGCTTGCCGATGACTGCGTCCAGATGCTCGGGACGAGTGTTCTTGACGCGGATATGTCCGCCGGTGATGGCGCCCGCAACTAGATAGGTGCCGGATTCGATACGGTCGGGCAGCACCTCATAAGTCGTTCCGCTGAGGCGTTCCACGCCTTCGATGACGATTTTGTCGGTGCCGGCGCCCTTGATCTTCGCGCCCATGGCAATCAGAAAATTGGCCAGATCGACCACTTCGGGTTCGCGCGCCGCATTCTCCAGCACGGTCTCGCCGTCGGCCAATACCGCGGCCATCATCAGATTCTCGGTGCCGGTGACCGTGACGGTTTCCAACACCAGGCGCGCTCCCTTGAGTCGGCCCGCCCGCGCCTTGATGTAGCCGTTCTCGATATGAATATCGGCGCCCATGGCCTGCAAGCCCGCCACGTGGATATTGACCGGACGCGCGCCGATCGCGCAGCCCCCCGGCAGCGACACATCCGCATGTCCAAAGCGCGCCAGCAACGGCCCCAGCACCAGTATCGAGGCGCGCATGGTCTTCACCAATTGGTAAGGCGCGAAATACTCCTTGATGGTCGATGCATCGACCTCGATGCGCATCTTTTCATCGATGGTCACCGAGACGCCCATGCGGCCGAGCAACTCGATCATGGTGGTGACGTCTTGCAAATGGGGAACGTTCGACACGGTCACCGGGCCATCAGCCAACAGGCACCCGGCCAATATGGGCAGAGTGGCGTTCTTGGCGCCCGAAATCCGGATCTCGCCTTCGAGCGCGATCCCGCCTTGAATCTGTAGTTTATCCACGTCCCTGCCCTGCGAATTCTTCCGGGGTAAACACCTGCAGCGCGAGCGCGTGTATCTCGTTGCCCACCGCCGCCCCCAAGGTGCCGTAGACCAATTGATGGCGCTGCACCGAACGCTTGCCCGCGAAGGCAGCCGCGATCACCACGGCCTCGAAATGCACATTGTCCTCGCTCTTGACGAGTGCCTTACTGCCGGCTAGGCCGGCTTCGATGATTTGTGCAACCTGTTGTGGGTTCATGTTCGCTCCTGCAAATTATCTTAAGCTATCCGCGGTATCATCCCCGCATGAATCTCGAGTTCACCGACGAAGCCCTGGTCGATCTCGGCCGCCAGGCACTCAGCATCGAGATCGACGGTTTGCGCGCCCAGGTGCCGCGCCTAGGGTCGGAGTTTGCACGCGCCTGTCGCATTTGTCTTAGCTGCCGTGGTCGCGTCGTGGTGACCGGCATGGGCAAATCCGGCCATGTCGGCGGCAAGATCGCCGCCACTTTGGCCAGCACCGGAACGCCCGCGTTTTTTATGCATCCCGGCGAGGCGAGCCATGGCGACGTGGGCATGATCACGCGCGACGACGCGGTGCTCGCCCTGTCCAATTCCGGCGAAACCGAAGAAATTCTCACCATCGTGCCGGTGATTGCGCGTCTGGGAGTGCCGCTGATCGCATTTACCGGCAATGCGAGCTCCGCACTCGCGCGGGCCGCGACCGTGCATTTGGACATTGGGGTACCCGCCGAGGCTTGTCCGCTCAATTTGGCGCCCACGGCCAGCACCACGGCGGCGCTGGCCGTGGGCGACGCGCTGGCCGTAGCGCTGCTCAAGGCGCGCGGTTTCACCGAAGAGGATTTCGCGCGCTCGCATCCCGCCGGGAGCCTGGGAAGGCGCCTGCTGCTGCATGTGAACGATGTGATGCGCACCGGCGCCGATATTCCCACCGTGAGCGCCGCCACAGCGCTGGCCGAAGGCCTGCTGGAAGTGACGCGCAAAGGTCTCGGCATGACCGCCATCGTCGATGAGAACCGGCAGCTGCTCGGCGTGTTCACGGACGGCGACCTGCGCCGCGCGCTCGATGCCGGCACGGATTTGCGCGCCACGCGCATGGACCAGGTCATGAGCCGCAACGCCAAGACGGTGCGTCCAACGACGCTCGCTGCGGAGGCCGTGCTTCTGATGGAGACCCATAGGATTACGTCGCTGGTCGTGGTCGATGCGGACCAGAAAATCGTCGGCGCGCTCAACGTGCATGATCTGCTGCGCGCGGGTGTGGTTTGAAGGCTCGCAAAGCGACGCCGCTGGCACGCATCCAGCTGCTGATCCTGGACGTCGACGGCGTGCTCACCGATGGACGCCTGTATTTCGGTGCCCGCGGCGAACCGCTCAAGGTGTTCCATGTACGCGACGGTCATGGGATCAAGCTACTGATGGGGGCCGGCGTCGAAGTGGCGGCAGTGAGCGGCCGGCGCTCAAGCGCTGTGGCCGCGCGGATGCGGGAACTCGGCGTGCCGCATGTCATGCAAGCGTGCAGCGACAAGGTGGCCGCGCTGCAGCGCCTGACCCGGCGATTGGGCCTGGACCCCTTGAATTGCGCCTGCATCTGCGACGATACGCCCGACCTGCCGCTCATGTCGGCGGTGGGAGTGGCGGGTGCGGTCGCGGACGCACACCCCTTGGTGCTGTCCGCCGCACATTGGATCGCCAAGACCGAGGGTGGCCGGGGCGCTGTGCGCGAACTGTGTGACGCACTGCTTCGCGCACGTGCCGGGCGGCGCTGATGCTGTTTCGGGTATTTACCGTGCTTGCGGTCATCGCTTTGGGCATCAGCACATGGATTCTGACCTCCCCCGCCCGCAGACCTCAGGCGCAAAAGACTGCCAAACAGGCGGATATGCCCGGCTATTATCTGAAGAATGCCGTGCTCACCGACTATGACCTCGCGGGCAATCCCAGTATTCGCGTCGAGGCCGAGCGCATCGACCAAATCGACCATGGTAGCGAGGTGGCGCTCTACAATGTGCGGGTTGGCTACCAGGCCCCCGGCGGACAGACTTGGGTCATGGTGGGAGATGTCGCCCACGTGCGGCCCGGCGGCAAGGTAATTGACGTGAGCGGCAATGTACGGCTGCAGGGAGAGGCCTCCGGGCGCAACGCCACGGCCGTGGTGCGCACCGATACCCTGAGCTACGATGTTCCCGGCTCGATAGCGAGCACCAAGGATGATGTGCGGATCGATTTCGCGGAACACACATTGACCGCCCGCGGGCTGGTCGCGAATTTAAAAGAGCGCACGTTGCGTCTAGAATCCAAGGTCAGTGGCCGCTTCCATCCTTAAAACCGTCGCCTTGTTCGTGCTCGCCGTGCCGGCCTCTCAGGCCATTGCTGCCCACGTGGAACAGCAAACTCTCACGGTCGACGCTCAGTCCTTTGAGTTGGACTACAAGTCCAACACCATGATCTATCACAAGGTGCGGATCGCGCAGGGGACTATGTCGGTGGCTGCGGATCTGGCCCAAACCACCGGATCATCCGGCTTGGACTTCGAGAACAGCCGCTGGAGCTTTCGCGGCAATGTGAAAATTGCCATGGACCAAGGGCTGCTCACTGCGGACGACGCCGAAATCACTTTCGCAAAAAAACTCCTCACCAAGGCCATCGTCAACGGCAACCCGGCGGCCTTCGAACAGCGCATCGCCAAGACGGGAAAACTTGCCAAAGGACGCGCCGAGACCATCGACTACGATGTCGCCAAGGGTGCGGTTCATCTGTCCAAGAATGCCTGGTTGAGTGACGGCCAGAACGAGATTCACGGCGAGTCGTTGAAATACAATGTGCTCGCGCAGAATATCGTGGCGGAAGGCTCGGAACAGGGCTCCCAGCGCGTGCACATCATCATCACGCCGCAGGCTGTCCCCAAACCATGAGCGTATTGCGAGCCCTGAACCTCGCCAAGAGTTACAAATCGCGGCAGGTACTGCGAGATTTGTCGCTGGAAGTCGAGAGCGGCGAGGTCGTCGGCCTGTTGGGCCCGAACGGCGCGGGCAAGACCACGGCGTTCTATATGATCTGCGGACTGACGCGCTGCGAGCACGGCGAGATCTTTCTCGACAATCGCGACATCAGCCGACTGAGCCTGCACAAACGTGCTCAGCTCGGGTTGGGTTATCTCCCGCAAGAGCCCTCGGTATTCCGCCGGCTATCGGTCGCGGACAATATTATGGCAATTCTGGAAACCCGCCCCGGACTGGACGACTTGAGCCGCGCCGCGCGCCTCAAGGAGCTGCTGGGCGAACTGCACATCGGCCATGTGCGTGACAGCCTCGGCATGAGCCTGTCCGGCGGCGAGCGCCGCCGCGTGGAAAACGCCCGTGCCTTGGCGGCCGATCCTAGGTTCATCCTGCTGGACGAACCGTTTGCCGGCGTCGACCCCCTATCCGTGGCTGATATCCAACGAATAATCAAGCACTTGTCGGACAAGGGCATCGGCGTGCTCATTACGGATCATAATGTCCGTGAGACCTTGGGTATCTGCAGCCGCGCCTACATCGTGAGTCAAGGTAGCGTGCTTGCGTCCGGATCTGCGGATCAGATTCTTGCAAACCCACAGGTTCGTGAGGTGTACTTGGGCCAGGATTTCAAACTGTAGGCTTGGATCTGAACGAACTATGTTGAAGCCAAGTCTGCAGCTTCGCATCGGCCAGCAGCTCACCATGACGCCGCAGCTGCAACAGGCCATCCGGCTGTTGCAGCTACCCTCCCTCGACCTGCAGGCGCATGTCCGGGAGACCCTCGAAACCAATGTCATGCTCGAAGCTGAAGAGGAAACCGGCGATCTCTTGGGCGAGGCTGCGCGCGAGCGTGAGGAAGCGCCTGAGATAAAGGAAGAGAAATACGCCGAATTGGACGGCAACAGCACCCCCAGCGAACAGCGCGAAGAACCCGAAGTGGAAATCGCCGATGAGGCCTGGGGCGAGCAGACCAGCGGCCCCTCCGATACACCGTGGTCGGGGGATGACGACCGCAGCAGCGATTTCAGCGATCAACACGGACAAACCCTGCAAGAGCAACTCATCGAGCAGTTGGAACTCGCCAAGTTATCGGCCACCGATATGGCGATCGCACGCGTCATCACCGACGCCATCACCGAGGACGGCTACCTCAAGGACAACCTCGAGGATGTTCGCCTGAGTTTGCTGCCGGAGATCGAGGCCACCACCGCGGAGGTGGAACGGGTGCTCGCCGCGGTTCAATCCCTGGAGCCGGCCGGCGTCGGCGCGCGCAATCTCGGCGAGTGCATTGCGCTGCAGCTGCGGCAACTGCATTCGGACACCCCGGCACGCGACATTGCCATCCGGGTCGCCCTGGAACATCTCGACCTCGTCGCCGGCCAGCAGTTGGTGCTGTTGCGCCGGCAGCTGCGCTGCAGCGAAAGCGACTTGGAAATGGCGCTGGCGCTGGTGCGTTCGTGCCACCCGCGTCCCGGCGCCGCCGTCAACCCGGCGCAGGCCGAATACGTCATTCCGGACGTCTTCGTGCGCCGCACCGACCATGGTTGGATCGTGGAGATCAACCAGGCGACGGTGCCGCGTGTCCGCGTGAATCAGAGCTATGCAAAATTGATTTCCCGGTCGCCCGATCACGCCATGCTGCGCACTCAATTACAGGAAGCGCGCTGGCTGATGCGCAGCCTGGAAATCCGCAACGAGACCCTGATCAAGGTGGCGCGCTGCATCGTGCAACGACAGACCAGCTTCTTCGAGTTGGGCGAGGAAGCAATGGAACCGCTCATTCTCAAGGACGTGGCCGAATCGGTGGAAATGCACGAGTCGACGATTTCCCGCGTGACCACCGCCAAATACATGCACACGCCGCGCGGCGTGTTCGAGTTCCGCTATTTCTTTTCCAGTCATGTCGCAGCGGCCGACGGCACGGAAATGTCGTCCATAGCCATTCGCGCCAAGATAAGAAAATTGATTTCGCAGGAGAATCCGGAAAATCCGTGGAGCGACAGCAAGCTCGCGGAAATTTTGTCGCAGGAGGGCATACCGGTGGCCAGGCGCACCGTTGCCAAGTATCGCGAGGGCATGCAGATCGCGCCGTCCAACGAACGGAAGCGAGCGGCCGCCCGCGCGTCGTAGATATCAGTGAATATTAGGAGGAACCCCATGCAGCTCGATCTCAGTGGCCACCATGTGGAAGTTACCGAGTCATTACGGGCCTACGTGCTGAAGAAATTCGAACGTATTTCGCGTCATTTCGAACAATTGATCGATGTTCACTGCGTGCTGACGGTGGAGAGGTCGGGCCACAAGGCCGAAGCCACGCTGATGTTGCGGGGAACGAAGATCTACGCCGAGGCGACCGAAAACAATATGTACGCTTCCATCGATGCGCTGGCCGACAAACTCGATCGCTGCGTGAAAAAACACAAGGAAAAGGCCGCCGACCATCACGCCGAGGACGTGATCAAGGCCCGCTTGTCGGGCTGACGGCAGCCGCCCGCATGTCGATGCGACTCATCATCGTAAGCGGGCTGTCGGGTTCCGGCAAGAGCGTCGCCCTGCATATGCTGGAAGACATCGACTTCTATTGCGTCGATAACATTCCGGCGGCGCTGCTCAAGCAATTCATCTCGCACACCGTGCGCGGCATGGGAGACACCTATCCCAGGACCGCGGTCGGCCTGGATGCGCGCAACCGGCCCAATGAAATCGAGACGATTCCGGCTCTGGTGAGTGAACTGCGGCGCAGCGGCATCAGCTGCGAAGTGCTGTATCTGCACGCCAGTGACGAGGTGCTGCTCAAGCGTTACGCCGAAACCCGTCGCAAGCACCCGCTGGTGACGGGAGAGGTCAGCCTGCGCGAGGCTATCGCCTCGGAACGCAGGCTGCTGGAGCCCATTATCACCGTGGCGGACCTGGTGATCGACACCTCCGATATGGGCGTGCACGCTTTGCGCGAACTGGTTCGGGAGCGCATCGATCGGCGCCGGGAGGGACGGCTCTCCTTGATGTTCGAATCCTTCGGCTACAAACACGGCGTGCCGGGCGACGCGGATTTCGTCTTCGATGTGCGCAGCCTGCCGAATCCCTACTGGGAGCAGGGGCTGCGGCATCTCAATGGCTGCGATGCGCCGGTGATCGAATATCTGGCGGGGCACGCCAGCGTGCGCACCATGATTGCGGATCTGAGCGGCTTCCTAGACCGGCGCATCGGCGATTTCGCGCAGGCGAACCGCAGTTATCTCACCATCGCCATCGGCTGCACGGGCGGCCAGCATCGATCCGTGTACGTCGCGGAACAGCTCGCCGCGCACTTTCGCCGCGACTACCCGCAAGTACTGACCCGGCACGACTCCCTGCAGAAAAATTAGCGCGGCACCGCTCGAAATTGCCGGGAATTCTCCAGCGCGAGGAAGGCGCGTATTTCATCCGCTCGCGCGCGTGCGTCTTCGTATCCCATTGCGATCAATTCGCGCGTGAAACCACGTTCGAACAACAGATAGCTGAGTAGCAGCGCGTTCGCGGGGGTGTTGGCACCGATGGCGCGCAACAGCACCCGCAGGCTGCGCGGCATTTCGCTGGCGTGACGGCGCGCAATCTCATTCACGTCTCGCGACGGGGTCATCACGAGATACTCAATGCGTTGCGTGTCGTTGACCTCGTTGTAGCGGCTGATGCGCTCGAGATCCGCGTTCAGCTGATCCATGAACAGCGAGTCCAACATGAAGCCGAACATCTGTCCGAAACTCGGCTCGACGTCGCTCGGCTTGGCGACCACGTCGGCGGCCACGGGATCGTTGACCCCGATGATGAACAGCCGATTGGCGCCCAAGTGAATCGCCGGACTCAAAGGCGAGGTCTGGCGCATGGCACCGTCGCCGAAGTATTGGCCATTGAGCTTGACCGGCCGAAACAGGAAGGGGATGGAGAGGCTTGCCATCAAATGATGAAGTGTCAAAGGGGTGCGCGCGCCCTTGCGGAACACCCGCTCCCACGGCTCTATCGGCGTGGACGAGGCATAGAAGGTCACTGAATCCGCGTCGGCGTAGCAGGTGGCGCAGACACCGATCGCCTGCAGATGCTCCTTGTACAGGCTGCGCGGGATGCCGTCGAAATGCAGCTGATCGCGCAGCAGATTCCACAGCGGCGTGTTGTCGAAGATGGAATGAGGAGAATGCACCAGCCAGCCGCCCGTAATGAACGCCAGCATCCAGTGCAACCCGGATTTGAGCATGCTCACGGCATCCGCCTTGAACACCTGGCCGACGCGAAAGTCCCGCCACACCCTTTCGATGCCAAAGACGGAGCGTCTGAAATGAGCCGCATCCGAGGCGAGGGCGATCGCGCTGACGGCGCCGGCCGAGGTTCCCGTGATGACCGGAAACGGGCACGCCGACCCACGCCGCAGCAATTCCGCGACCCCTTTGAGTACGCCGACCTGGTAGGCCGAGCGCGCGCCGCCGCCCGTCAGCACCAGCCCGAGATGGGGAATGGTGACGGGTCGAATGCTAGTATGCCACTGCCCCGTCGGGCTTTCGGGACCTGGATTACTCGGAGTTTTCAATGGTCAAACACCTCTCAGCGGCATTGTACTGCTCCTGCCTCTTCGCAGCCTCCGCCGTGTGGGCCGCCTCCCCGGAGGTCGGGACTGCGGCGCCCGCATTTCACCTGCAGGACCAGGCCGGCGCCTGGCATGAGCTCGGCGAATACCGCGGCAAGTGGCTGGTGCTGTATTTCTACCCGAAGGACGACACGCCCAGCTGCACCACCCAGGCCTGCGAGTTCCGCGACAACATCTTTGCGTTCAATAAATTGGGTGCGGTCATTCTCGGCGTCAGCGTCGACGATGTCGCATCTCACAAGAAGTTTGCCGCCGAGCACAGTCTGCCGTTCACTCTGTTGGCGGATAACACCAAGGAAACCGCCGGCTCCTACGGCGTGCTGCGCAGCGCATTGGGGCTCATGGAAATTGCCAGCCGCGAGACCTTCATCATCGATCCGCAGGGCCGGATCGCCAAGCACTATGTGTCGGTCGATCCCAAGGGTCATTCGCAGGCCGTGCTTACGGACTTGAAGGCGCTGGAATCGACAGCCCAGCCGCAAATCTAAACGAGCGCGTCGATCGCATTGTCCAGCCCCTCCAAAGTCAGCGGATACATCCGCCCGTCGAGCAGTTCCCGCGTCATTTCTATTGACGAGGTGTGACCCCATCGCGATTGCGGCTGGGGATTGATCCAGGCGAATTTGGGGTAGTGCTTGATCAGGCGCTCCAGCCACACACTGCCGGCTTCCGCGTTCCAGTGCTCGACGCTGCCGCCTGCCTGGGTAATTTCGTACGGGCTCATGGTGGCATCGCCCACCAGGATCAGCTTGTAATCGGTACCGTAGGTTCGCATCACATCGACTGTGCCGATGTGTTCGTTGAAGCGCCGATGATTGTCCCGCCACAGGGCTTCGTAGGTGAAATTATGAAAATAATAATGCTCGAGATGCTTGAACTCGCTGCGCGCCGCCGAAAACAACTCCTCACAGGTCTTGACGTGATCGTCCATCGACCCACCGATGTCCAGGAGCAGCAGCACCTTGATGACATTGCGCCGCTCGGCCTGCATTTTGATGTCGAGCCAACCGCCGCAACGCGCCGTGGCATCGATGGTGTCCGCCAACGCCAGCTCGTCGGGCGCGCCGCGCCGCGCGAAACGCCGCAGACGCCGCAGCGCAATCTTGATATTGCGGGTGCCGAGTTCGACCCGGTCGTCCAGATTGGCGAACTCCCGCCGGTCCCAGACCTTCACGGCGCTGCGATTGCGGCTGCCGGCCTGGCCGACGCGCACGCCTTCCGGGTTGAAGCCGTACGCCCCGAATGGCGAAGTACCGGCCGTACCTATCCACTTATTGCCGCCCTGATGCCTCTCCTTCTGCTCTTCCAGACGCTGCCGCAGCGTCTCCATCAATTTCTGCCAGCCGCCGAGCGCCTCTATCTCGGCCTTCTCCGCGTCGGTGAATTCGCGCTCCGCCAGCTTCGCCAGCCAATCCTCCGGCAGTTCGCGCTGCAATAGTGCGAACACATCTTCCACGCCCTTGAAATGCGCGGCAAAGGCACGGTCGTAGCGATCGTAGTAGCGCTCGTCCTTGACCAAGCAGGTGCGCGCCAAATAGTAAAAGCGCTCGGCGCTCAAATCGCCCAGGCCCGCTTTGAGGGCTTCGAGCAAGGTCAACAATTCGGTGATGGACACCGGTACGCCGGCGCCGCGCAGCAGGAAGAAAAATCTAACGAGCATTCCGGCGGTGAAGGAACAGCAGTTGCTCGAACAAGTGCACGTCCTGCTCATTCTTGAGCAGCGCGCCGTACAGCGGCGGAATCAGTTTCTTGGCATCGTCGCTGCGCAAGACCTCGGGCGAGATGTCCTCGGTCAGCAGCAGCTTGATCCAGTCCAGGAGCTCTGACGTGGTCGGTTTTTTCTTCAATCCGGGAGTCTCGCGTATCTTGAAAAAAGTGGTCAGCGCCTCGTGCAGCAGGTCGCGCTTCAGTCCGGGGAAATGCACATCGATGATTTGAGTCATCGTGGCGGCATCGGGAAAACGGATGTAATGGAAAAAGCAGCGCCTTAGAAAGGCGTCGGGCAGCTCTTTCTCATTGTTGCTGGTGATGATGATGACCGGCCGGTGCTTGGCGCGCACCGTCTCGCGCGTCTCGTATACGTAAAACTCCATGCGGTCGAGCTCACGCAGCAGATCGTTCGGGAATTCGATATCGGCCTTGTCGATCTCGTCGATGAGCAGCACCGGTTGGGTATCGCAATCGAACGCCTCCCACAAATCACCTTTGACGATGTAATTGTGGATGTCTTTGACGCGCGGATCGCCCAGCTGCGAATCGCGCAAACGCGACACCGCATCGTATTCGTACAATCCCTGCTGCGCCTTGGTGGTGGACTTGATGTGCCATTCGAAGAAAGGCTTGTCCAAGGATCTCGCGATTTCAGTCGCCAGCAATGTCTTGCCCGTGCCCGGCTCGCCCTTGATGAGCAGCGGCCTGGACAGCACCATGGCGGCGTTGACCGCCTCCATCAATTCCGCGGTGGCGATGTAGCGGTCGGTACCGCGAAATTCGGCGCTCATGGCTGGTTGCGGGTGACGCGCAGAATCTGCATGGAATTCGTGCCGCCGGATACCCCGCTCAGTTCGCCCTTGGTCAGAATGATGGAATCTCCCTCCTCCACCAGCTGCAAGTCCATGAGCAGGCCAAATATGGAGAAGTACACCGCCTGTCCCTTGTCGGGAATGTCGTAGGCGACCGGGTAAACGCCACGGTACAAGGTGACGCGGCTACGCGTGGCCTCGTGCCGGGTGAACGCGTAAATCGGGATATCCGAGCGTACCCGCGACATCCACAGCGGCGTCGAACCCGACTCGGTGAGCGCCACGATGGCCTTCACATGCAGATGATTCGCGGTATACATGACCGCGGCCGAAATCGCCTCATCGGTGTGCCCAAAATGACCGCTTTCGCGCTGCCTGATCCGCACATGCGCCAATTGATATTTCTCGGCGCCGACGATGATTTGCGACATCGCCTCGACGACTTTCACGGGATGCTTGCCCGAAGCGGTTTCCGCGGACAGCATCACAGCGTCGGTGCCGTCCATCACCGCATTTGCCACGTCCGAAACCTCGGCGCGTGTCGGAATGGTGGCGGTGATCATCGACTCCATCATCTGCGTGGCCATGATGACCACGCGATTTTGATGGCGCGCTTCCTGAATGATCAACTTCTGCAGGCCCGCCAATTCGGCGTAGCCCATTTCAACGCCCAGATCGCCACGAGCGACCATCACGCCGTCGCTGGCCCGCACCACCGAAGTCAGATTCTTGATGGCTTCCGCACGTTCTATTTTTGCGACCAGCAGCCCATGGCCTCCTGCCTCGCGCAACAGCATGCGTGCCTCCTCCATATCCGAGGAATCGCGCGGGAAGGATACGGCGAGATAATCGACCTTGAGCGAGGCCGCGGTACGGATATCGTCGCGGTCCTTGTTGGTGAGCGCGCCCGCGGACAAGCCGCCGCCCTGCCGGTTAATGCCCTTGTTATTGCCGAGTTCACCGCCGACCAACACGCACGTCTTGATGCGCGGACCGTCGATGCTGAGCACCTGCAGGCTGATCTGCCCGTCGTTCAGCAGCAGCACGTCGCCGGCAAACACATCCGTCGGCAATTTCTTGTAAGCAATGCCGACGCTGCGTTCGGTGCCGGCGTCCACGGCAAGCTCGGCGTCCAGCGTGAATTCGGCGCCGTCGGCCAGCTGCACCTTGCCCGCCACGAAGCGGTCAATGCGGATCTTCGGCCCCTGCAGGTCGCCGAGCACACCCACGTAGCGCCCTGCTCGACGGGCGGCCTCGCGCACGAGCTCGACCCGGCGCGCATGATCGGCAACCGCGCCATGCGAGAAATTCAACCGTACAACATCCACTCCCGCACGCACCATCTCGGCAAGAATCGCCGGATCGTCGGTTGCGGGCCCTAAGGTGGCGACTATCTTGGTGCGCCGTAATTGCGTTGTCATGCGGCGCGCTGCTCCAGAATATCCACCGCGGGGAGCTTTTTGCCTTCGACAAATTCCAGGAAGGCGCCGCCGCCCGTCGAGATGTAGGAAATACTGTCCTCGATGCCGTATTTCTCGATGGCCGCAAGCGTATCTCCGCCGCCGGCCAGGGAGAAGGCCTTGCTGCGCGCAATGGCCGTGGCCAGCGTGCGGGTGCCTTCGCCGAATTGTTCGAACTCGAATACGCCCACCGGACCGTTCCACAGAATCGTGCCCGCCGACGCGATCAACTTGGCCATCGCTTCGGCTGAGTCCGGACCGATATCGAGGATCATCTCGTCGTCCGAAACGGCTCCGACCGGCTTCACATCGGCCTCCGCCTTCGCAGAGAACTCCGTGGCGACCACCACGTCGGTGGGCATGGGAATGACGATGCCGCGCTTGGCCGACTGTTCCAGCAGACGCCGGCAAATATCCAGCATCGCCGGCTCATGCAGGGACTTGCCCACCTTGAAGCCCAGTGCAGCCAGAAAGGTATTGGTGATGCCGCCGCCGACGATCAACTGATCGACCTTGCTCAGCAGGGATTCCAGAACCGTGAGTTTGGTGGAAACCTTGGAGCCGGCCACGATGGCCAGCAGCGGCCGCGCAGGCTTTTCGAGAGCCGTCTCCAATGCCGACAGCTCGCTGACCAGGAGCGGCCCGGCGCAAGCCACCGGGGCGTATTTCGCGACCCCATGGGTGCTGGCCTCGGCGCGATGCGCCGTGCCGAATGCATCCATGACATAGATGTCGCACAGCGCGGCCATTTTTCGCGCCAAATCGTCCGCGTCCTTCTTCTCGCCCTTGTTGAAGCGCACGTTCTCCAGCAGCACGACCTCGCCGGGTTGAACCTCCACGCCGTCCAGCCAGTCCTTCTGCAGCCGTACCGGCACGCCCATTAACTGCGCCAGACGTTTGGCCACGGGGGCGAGCGAGAACTCCTCCGCGTACTTGCCTTCCTCGGGCCTGCCCAGATGCGACATCAACAGCACTCGGGCTCGTGCAGTCAACGCCGCCTGTATGGTCGGCAGCGCCGCCCTGATCCGCGCATCGCTGCTTACCACCCCATCGTGAATCGGCACATTCAAATCTTCGCGGATTAGCACGCGTTTGCCGCTGAGATCCAAACTCGACATCTTTATTATTTGCAAGGGTGCCTTCTAGGTGGCTTTCGACCAAGCCATGGTCGTGTCCAGCATGCGGTTGGAAAAGCCCCACTCGTTGTCGTACCACGAGCACACCTTCACCAGAGTACTCTCGATGACCTTCGTCAGAGTGGCATCGTAGGTCGAGGAGGCGGGATCGTGATTGAAATCCACCGACACCAGCGGCTGATCGTTGTAGGCGAGAACGCCCTTCATCGCCCCATCGGCGGCGGCCTTGACCGTGGCGTGGATTTCATCGACCGAGGTCTTGCGCGCCGCGACGAAGCTCAAATCGACCAAAGACACATTGATCGTCGGCACGCGAATGGCGAAGCCGTCGATCTTTCCCTTCAGTTCCGGCAGCACCAAGCCGACCGCGGCGGCCGCGCCGGTCTTGGCGGGAATCATCGACATGGTCGCGGACCGGGCACGCCGCAGATCTGAGTGATACACGTCGGTCAGCACCTGGTCATTGGTGTAGGAATGAATCGTGTTCATGACTCCGGACACGACGCCGATCTTGTCGTGCAGAACCTTGACCAGCGGAGCCAGGCAATTGGTGGTGCAGGAGGCATTGGAGATCACGGTGTGGCTGGATTTGAGCACGCCGTGATTGACGCCGTAGACGACCGTGGCGTCGACGTCGTCGCCGCCCGGCGCCGAAATCACGACTTTCTTCGCGCCGGCCGCGATATGCGCCGATGCCTTCGCCTTGCTCGTGAACAGGCCGGTGCATTCCAGCACCACATCCACGCCGAGTTCGCCCCAAGGCAGCTTGGACGGATCGCGCTGAGCGACGACGCGGATGCGGTCGCCGTTCACCACCATCGAATCGCCTTCAACATGCACATCGCCGCGGAAGCGGCCGTGCACCGTATCGAAACGCGTCAAATAAGCGTTGGTATTGGCGTCGCCCAAATCGTTGATCGCGACGATCTTGATGTTGCCGGCATGCTTCCCCTCATACAGCGCGCGCAGGATGTTGCGTCCGATGCGCCCATAACCATTGATAGCCACTTTTATTGCCATCTGCTTGAAACCTCTCTTGATCTTACTTAGCCAATACCTTTTCGATCGCCTCGACCACGTGCTGTGACGTGAATCCGTAGGCCTTGAACAAATCCTTCGCCGGCGCCGACGCCCCAAAATGATCGATGCCGACAACCGCGCCTTGCAAGCCGACGTAGTGCCACCAACCCGAGGTTACGCCCGCCTCCACCGCCACGCGCCGCGTGACCGAGGCCGGCAGCACGCTTTGCTTGTAGGCGGCATCCTGGCTGTCGTAGGTGGTGGTGCTCGGCATGGAAACCAAGCGCACCTTTCTGCCCTTGGCCGCCATGGCGCGCACCGCTTCGGCGGCAATGCCGACCTCCGAGCCGGTGGCCATGACGATGACCTCTGGCGGGCCGTCCGTATCGATCAACACGTAGCCGCCGCGCCGGATCGCGGCGACCTTCGCGGCGTCGCGCGCCTCGTGGACCACCGACTGGCGCGTGAAAATCAAGCAGGTGGGACCATCGCGATTCTCCAGCGCGACGCCCCAGGAGGCGGCGGTCTCGACGGCATCGCAAGGGCGCCACAGGTTCATATGCGGAATTAAACGCAGGCTGGCGATGTGTTCGATGGGTTGATGCGTCGGTCCGTCCTCGCCGAGTCCGATAGAGTCGTGGGTGTACACGAAGATCACCCGCAGGCGCATCAGCGCCGCCATGCGTACCGCGTTGCGCGCGTAGTCGGAAAAAGTCAGAAAAGTGCCGGCATAGGGAATGAGGCCGCCGTGGCAGACCACGCCGTTCAATATGGCCGACATGCCGAATTCGCGCACGCCGAAGTGCAGATAGTTACCGCCGGGTGAATCCGGCGTCAGCGCCATTGAATCTTTGCGCAGGGTACCGTTCGACGGCGTGAGATCCGCGGATCCGCCGAGCAGTTCGGGCAGCGAAGGCCCCAGCGCGTTCAGCGTGGCCTGCGACGACTGGCGCGTGGCCAGCGCCTTGCCCTCGGCCTGGGTTCGGGCGATAAAGGCGCTCACCAGATCGGCAAAGCCGCCGGGCAGATCACCGTTCATGCGGCGCTCCAGCTCAGCTGCCAAGGCTGGGAATTCGGCCTTGTAGGCCGCAAAACGTCCCTTCCATTCCGCTTCCACGCGCGCACCCTTTTCGCGCATATCCCAGGCCGCGCGAATATCGGCGGGAATTTCAAATGGGGGCGACGTCCAACCCAAATTCAGACGGGTGGCGGCGATTTCCTCCGGGCCCATGGCCTCACCGTGCATGGATGCGCTGCCTTGCTTGTTGGGCGCCCCCCAGCCAATCACCGTCTTCGCGCAAATCAACGACGGACGCGCGGTTTCGGCACGCGCCGCGGCCAGAGCGGCGGCGACGGCCTCGCTGCTTTGCCCATCGACGTGGCGCAGTACATGCCAGCCATAGGCCTCGAAGCGCTCGGCGGTGTCATCGCCAAACCACCCCACGACTTTGCCATCGATGGAAATGCCGTTGTCGTCGTAAACCAAAATCAGCTTGCCGAGCTTCTGCACGCCGGCAAACGACGCCACTTCGTGCGAAATTCCTTCCATCATGCAGCCGTCGCCCAAGAACACATAGGTGTGATGGTCGATGATGGTGTGACCGGGCCGGTTGAATGTGGCCGCCAGCGCGCGCTCGGCCAGCGCCATGCCGACGGCGTTGGCGACGCCTTGGCCCAGCGGCCCGGTGGTGGTCTCGATGCCGAGATGCACTTCGCGCTCGGGGTGCCCCGCGGTCTTGGAGCCGAATTGGCGGAAATTCTTGATCTCCTCCATGGACAAGGGATAGCCCGTCAGATGCAGCACCGAGTACAGCAGCATGGAGGCGTGTCCGTTCGACAGCACGAAACGGTCGCGGTCCCACCAATCCGGATTGGCGGGATTGAACTTAAGCACGTCCCGCCACAGCACTTCGGCGATGTCTGCCATGCCCATGGGTGCACCCGGATGACCCGAATTGGCCTTTTGGACGGCGTCCATCGACAGGGCACGAATGGCGTTTGCAAGGTCTCTGCGAGTGGGCATAACGTGCTTCTTATTCAAAAGTGTGACGGGAGACAGGCGGCGTATTGTCCCCGATGCGCCCCTCGCCAGCAATGCCGCGTGAAAACCGGGATGTGCGTCGCGAATTAACGACGGAACGCCTTCACACGAATGTAGTCTGTTTATGTATAACGCGTTTCGCCGCTGCCATGACCCAGTTCACCGTCGCTATAAGGGTGCTTTGCTACCATTTCCGCCATGCATATTCTTCAAATAACCGACCCACACCTGTATGGCAGCGCGACCGGCCGCTTGCGCGGCGTGGAGACGGATTCCAGTTTGAGCGCGGTGCTCGACGACGCGTTTGCCCGCATGCCCGACTACGCCGCCGTGCTGGTCACGGGCGATCTGGTGCAGGATGACAGCTCGGGTTATCTGCGTTTTCGCAGCTTCTTCGGCAACCTGCAGAAACCGGTGCTATGCATTCCCGGCAATCACGATGAACCCGACGCCATGCGCCGGGAACTGCAGGGCGCGCCGTTCCAGATTTGCGGCACGCATGCAACGCAGGACTGGCAGTTCGTCATGCTCGATAGCTACGATCCGGGCCACGTCGGCGGCCGCCTGACACCGGCTGAACTCGCGCGCCTGGACGACGCGCTGGGCAGCTCGCCCAAACACGCCATGGTGTGCCTGCATCATCACCCCATCGTGATGGGCAGCCGCTGGCTGGACACCGTGGGTCTGGCCGAGCCCGAGGCATTTTGGCGCGTCATCGACTCACACAGCAACGTCCGCGCTGTGGTGTGGGGCCACGTGCACCAGGTGTACGACGGCCGGCGCGGCGATGTTCGCCTGTTCGCCACGCCCTCGACGGGCGCGCAATTTCTGCCCAAGAGCGATCGCTATGCGGTCGACTCGCGCCCGCCCGCCTATCGAACATTCGATTTGCAGGCCGACGGACGCATCGACACTGCTGTCCATTGGATCGAATCGCTGCCGCTGCAGCAGACAGCCGTACGCTAGATTCCAGCTGCCCCAAACCCGTGCAACGCAGCCTCTGTTCCCGTTTGAGCCTCGCGCTATGCGCCTTGATGCTATGCGTCAGCGTCCGCGCCGACGGATCGCTGCATTCGCTGTGGGAATTGCACGGCAAGCACAACACAGTCTACTTGCTCGGCTCCATCCACGTCCTGCGCCCCGCCGACTACCCACTGGCGCCGGTGGTGCTCGAGGCCTATGCCAATTCCAAAGCCCTGCTCATGGAAGTGAATCTGGAAGAGATGAGTTCGGAACAAGTGCAGGGGGAAATGCTGGCCAGCGCCACTTTGAGCGACGGCAAAACCCTGACCGACGTCCTGGGCGCAACGCGCTACGGGCGCGCCGCCACCTTGGCGCGCGAGGTCGGGGTCGAACTCTCACTGTTCGATCAATTTGCGCCTTGGTTCGCGGCCGAGGCCATCTCGCAGTTGCAGTTATCGCAACTCGGCTTCCGGCCGGAGTCCGGTGTCGAGATGTATTTTATGGATAAGGCACAGAAGGACGGCAAGAGCGTCGCGGGCCTCGAGACCGTGCACGATCAAATCTCGTTGTTCCAGAACATGCCGCTGGATACACAGGCGGACTACCTGCTCACGAGCCTGGAACAGGCGCATGACCTGCCGAAGGACGTGGACTCCATGGTCCGCGCCTGGCAGCGCGGCGATACGCCGTGGTTCGAGACCCAGATGAAGTCCGAATTCGGCCGCGATTCGCGCCTGTACCAATCCGTACTCGGCGCGCGCAACCGCAAGTGGGTGCCGAAGATCGAAGCCTTGCTTAATGACGACAAGAACTATCTGGTGATCGTCGGCACCGGCCACTTGGTCGGTCAGGGCAGCGTCATCGATCTACTGAAGAAAGACGGCATCAGCGCCGCCCAACGCTGAGTGTTCGCCGTGCCGGCGCGTCGCCATCTGCGCCTCGAGCGCGGCGAGCTGACCCTGCTGCGCCGGCGTCAGCACCTTGAACACCTGGGCGCGCACATCCGAGTGCTGCGACATCATCTGCGCGGACAGCGAGCCATGCGTCTGGCTGGTCGCGGCCACGATGCCGGCGTAATTCGGATCCGACGGCTGGGTCTGCTGCAGCTTCAGCATGTTGGCGCGCATCTGCTCGTGCAGGCTTTGCATCTGCGGCTGCGCGGCGGTCATGATGGCCTTGACCTGCTGTTTCTGCGCGTCGCTCAATCCCAGCTTGCCGAGCAGGTGCTCCGGTCCGCCGCGGTGATGCCAGCCGTGCGCTCCGGGCGGCGGTGGCGGTGGAGTTGTCGTGTCGGCAGCGGCTGCGACCATGGTCACCGCCGTCAACAGCGACGCCGTCAGCAAATTGCGCATCGATTTCATGTTCCTGGCTCCAATGCTGTGAATAGGATTTGGACGTCGACATCCTAGGCCGCGGCCGTGCAAACAAGTGTCGTCGAAAGCGCAACGATCTGTTAAGAATTGTGAATTCGCGCAGCGGGGGTGTCGATGGCCACCGACTATGCGCGACAATGCCTGACTATGACGCTCTCCAACATACCGGCCGAGGGGCGAGTGCTGCTGGTCGATGACGATCGTGAGCTGTGCCAAATGCTCACCGAGTACTTGGAGGCGGAACACTTCGAGGTGCACAGTGTTCACGACGGCGGCGACGCACTGCAGGAACTGCAGGCGAACGCCTATGAGATCCTGATTCTCGACGTGATGCTGCCGAGCGTCGGCGGATTCGACGTGTTGCGCAAATTGGGCGCGTCCTACCAGACGCCGATCTTGATGCTCACGGCGCGCGGCGATGACATCGACCGCATCGTCGGCTTGGAACTCGGCGCCGACGACTATCTGAGCAAGCCGTTCAATCCACGCGAATTGGTGGCACGCATTCGCGCCATTCTGCGTCGCGCCAACAACCGCTCCGCCAAGGGCTCCGCGGCCGACGAACTCAGCGTCGGCCCCATCACCCTGAACACCGGAACTCATCTGGTGCATGTCGCCCAGAGAAGCGTGCCGCTGACCGGCGCCGAGTTTCGCGTGCTCGAGCTGCTCATGCGCTCCGCGGGCCAGGTGATCTCGCGCGACGCCATGACCGAACAGGCGCTCGGCCGGAAACTCGTCGCATACGACCGGAGCATCGACACCCACATCAGCAATTTGCGCCGCAAGCTCGAGCTGGAGCCGGGTGACAATCCCGAAATCAAGAACGTGCGCGGTTCCGGCTACACCCTTACGCGGGCTCATGCATAGCCTGTTCTTGCGGATTTTCATGCTGTTCTGGGTCGCCATGGCACTGATCGTCGGTGGCAGCATGGCCGTCACCTTCAGCATCACCGCGCACGAGTATGAGTCGCCCGAATTGCAACGGCGGCCTGCCGCCGCCCTACAAGCGTCCGAGGTTTTGGCGCACGGCGGCATCGGCGCGCTGACGCAGTGGCTGGATGCCAACAAGAATTCCTTTGGCGGCCGCGATCTCTACATCATTGGTCCGGGCGGCGCGGATATCCTCGGCAGGCGCCTCTCCGAAGGCGCCACGCGGCGCATGGAATTTTTCAATCGTGACGAGAATGGTCCGCAAGGCTTCAGCATGCCGCCGGGAAATTTTCGCCCCGGGCGGCCCGCGCCGCAGATCGTCGGCGCCGATGGCGCGGCCTATACCGTGCTGCTGGTGCCGCGGCGTCCCAGCATCTTCGGCGCGTTGAGCCTGCCGGAAATTTCGCTGGCGATTCTCTGCATCGCGCTGGTCGTGAGCACCCTGACCAGCTGGTGGCTGGCGCAGCACCTGAGCGCACCCATACGCCGCATTCAAGCAGGCGCCCGCGCACTCGCATCGGAAAATCTCGATGTTCGCGTCAGCGCCGGTCTCGAGGGACGCCGGGACGAAGTCGCCGTGTTGGCGCGCGATTTCGACGCTATGGCGGACCGGCTGCGGGCCAATCGCAGCGCCGTCACACAGCTGCTGCGCGACATTTCCCACGAACTGCGTTCGCCGCTGGCGCGAATGCGCGTCGCCTTGGGTCTGGCGCGCCAGCCGCCCGCCGACATTGCCCGGCAGCTCGATCGAATGGAGCGGGAGATCGAACGTCTCGACGCGCTGATCAGCCAGGTCTTGAAGCTCGCACGCCTGCATGGCACCGATACTCCCTTCGTACGCGAATCGTTCGATCTCGATGAGGTGATCGACGAAGTGGTGCGCGACGCCAACTTCGAAGCGGCCGCCAAGAAAAGCCGGGTACAACTGCAGGGCGCGACCAACGCCGACGTCATCGGCAGTCGCGAGTTGCTACGCAGCGCCATCGAGAATGTATTGCGCAACGCCGTGCGCTACAGCCCGCGCGATGCCGTCGTCGAGGTGTCGGTCACGCGAACCGAGGCCGGCGTGTCGATCGTGGTGAAAGATTCAGGACCAGGCGTACCCAGCGCGGAACTGGAGCGCATATTCGAGCCGTTCTATCGAGTCGCCGAATCCCGCGACCGCGACACCGGAGGCGAAGGCATCGGTCTCGCCATCACCGCTCAGGTGATGAAGGCGCATGGCGGCTCGGCGACAGCGACCAGTGGCCTTGGCGGCGGCCTGGAAGTGCGACTCCGCTTGCCCCCGGACGCCCTCGCTGTTTAGAGTCGCTTCATGAGCCTGTACCAAGAAGCCTGTCAATTCATACCGGGCGGCGTCAATTCGCCCGTTCGGGCCTTTCGTGGAGTCGGCGGCGAGCCGATTTTTTTCAAGAAAGCGTCCGGCGCCCACACCATCGCCGCCGACGGACGCCGTTTCATCGATTACGTCGGGTCCTGGGGTCCCATGATCCTCGGGCACGCGCACCCGGATGTCATCAAGGCAGTGCAAGACGTGGCTGCCGACGGCCTGTCGTTCGGCGCGCCGACCGAACTCGAAACCGAACTCGCCCGGCGCGTCGTCCGGCTCGTACCGTCCATGGAAATGGTGCGCTTCGTCAGCTCGGGAACGGAAGCGACCATGAGCGCCATTCGCCTGGCGCGCGGCTTCACCGGGCGCGACACCATCGTGAAATTCGAGGGCTGCTATCACGGACATTCGGATTCCCTGCTGATCAAGGCCGGTTCCGGTGCCTTGACCCTTGGCATTCCCACCTCGCCCGGCGTGCCGAAGGCGCTCGCCAACCACACTGTGACCCTGAGCTTCAACGACGCCGAGCAGGTACGCGAGGTGTTCCGGCAAATCGGCGAGCAGGTCGCCTGCGTGATCGTCGAACCCGTCGCCGGCAATATGAATTGCGTTCCGCCCGCGCCGGGCTTTCTCGACACATTGCGCCGCGAATGCGATCGCAGTGGCGCCCTCCTGATTCTCGATGAAGTGATGACGGGATTTCGCGTGGCCTTGGGCGGCGCTCAGGCGCTGTACGGCGTGCGTCCCGATCTGACCACTCTGGGCAAAATCATCGGCGGCGGCATGCCGGTCGGCGCCTTCGGTGGACGCCGCGATGTCATGGAGCGTCTGGCGCCCTTGGGACCCGTCTATCAGGCCGGAACCCTGTCCGGCAACCCGGTGGCAATGATCGCCGGCATCACCACTCTCGATCTCGTGTCGGCGCCAGGATTTCATCAGCGTCTGGACGCTGCCACCACGGTATTGATCCGCGGGCTGGCGGAGGCGGCGCGCAGCGCCGGCATACCGCTGGCGACGAATCATGTCTGCGGCATGTTCGGCCTCTTCTTCACGGACCAAGCCGGCATCGATAGCTACGCCAAGGTGATGGCCTGCGATGTGGAAAGCTTCAAGCGCTTCTTCCACGGCATGTTGGGCGAAGGCATGTATTTTGCGCCGTCTGCCTTTGAGGCGGGTTTCCTGTCCGCGGCGCATTCTGCAGCCGACATCGACGCCACCCTTGCCGCGGCAGGCCGCGTCTTCGCGCGCTTGAAGCAGTAACCCATGCGAGCCTTTGCATGGTTTGTGGGTTGCATCCTGTTCGCAGGCTTGCTCGGCGCGTCGATCGCCTATCCGGCGTATGAACTGAGCTCGAGTGTTGCCTCGTGGCCCTTCCATCGGGTCGCGAGCCGCATTGCCATGCTGGTGCTGCTCGGCGTGCTGGCGTGGCTCTGTCGGCACCTGCATATCACGCATAAGCGCGACTTCGGCTACGGCCTGCCCTGGCGCCGGTTTCTCAAGGTGAGCCTGCTGTGGGGCGTGATTGGCATGGCCACCGCCGGCCTGGGCGCGGCGTTCCTGCTGATGACCCATCTGCGCATCGGCGCGCAGGAATTTGTTCCCTCGGCCGCGGGCTTTGCACGCATTTTCCTCATCGGGGTGGGCTCAGGCGTCAGCGTCGCGCTCATCGAAGAAACAGTGTTTCGTGGCGCCATGCATGCGGCGATCGAGCGCGAGTCGGGATCCTGGGCCGCCGCCTTGCTGACGGCGCCGCTGTTCGCCGTGCTGCATTTTTTCGCCAAGGTCAGAATCCCCGCGGACCAAATCGGCTGGGGCAGCGGCTTTGAATTACTGCAGCGCTCATTCGCACCCTTGAGTCATCCGGCCCTGGTACTCGATTCTTTCCTGTCGTGGTTGGTGGTCGGATTGCTCCTGAGTCTGACGCGGGTGCTCACCGGCAATATCGCAGTGGCGATCGGGCTGCACGCCGGCTGGGTCGTGGTGCTGCGCATGCTGCAGGAAAGCACCGCGGGCGGCGAATCGCCGGCCTATTCAGGTTGGGTGGGTCGCTTCGATGGATTGCTGGGCTACTGGCTGCTGCCCTGGGGATTGGCGATCGCCGTCGCGCTCTGGCTGGCGCGCGCATCCTGGGTGTCCTATGCGTCGGGCCCCGGTATGGCCAAGGGACCCAGCACGTCGAGTCGTTGAATCGGATCGTCGAGCTCGAGACAAGATTGTTTGTCCGCGAGCGGAATGGGCAATATTTCTGCGAGCCGGTGCCCCACCCAGGCGGCATCGTCCAAGCGCATCTCAATATCCGTGTAAACCTCACCCAGTTGCGGCAGCACATGTTTCAACAGCTTCGGCAGGCGCACGTGACGCGGCGGTATGGCCACCGTCGGCTCGACCGGCAGCAAGTCGACTTCGGCCAAATTCAGACCATCGCTCTGCCGACTGCGGGTGCGAATGCGAAAACGCTGGTGGCCCACGCAGGATAAGCCGAGCAGCCCGTCCGACAGCTGGTGAAAATCGACGATCTTCGCCAGGGTTCCGACATCGTAGGTTTCAGCCGGGCCTACTTCCCGGCCTTCGCGAATCAATACCACCCCGAAGTCTTTGGTCTCGCGCATACAGCGCCGCACCATATCGACGTAGCGCGCCTCGAAAATCCGCAGCGGCAGCGGACCTTCAGGGAACAGCACGATATTGAGCGGAAATAACGCGATCGAAGTCACTTCGGCGCCCGCAATGCGGTGAGCAATTTCTCGTGCAGGCCGCCGAAGCCGCCATTGCTCATCACCACGATGTGATCGCCCGGGCGGCTGTCCGCGGCAATTCCCTTCACCAAGGCGTCGACATTTGCCGCGAAATGCGCCCGCTCGCCGAGCGAGGTAACCGCGCCACGCAGGTCCCAGCCCAGATCAGGCGAGTTTAAGAACCAAGTTTTGTCAGCCGGCGCGAAGGCCGGCGCCAGGTGCGCGCTATGCACGCCTAATTTCATCGTGTTGGAGCGGGCTTCCAGCACCGCGACGATGCGCGCGCCGCCGACTCGTGCGCGCAGTCCGCGCAAGGTGGTTTCGATGGCCGTCGGGTGATGCGCGAAATCGTCATACACCGTGATCTCATTGATGACGCCGCGCACCTCCATGCGGCGCTTGACGCCGCGAAACGCGTTCAGCGACCGAGCTGCCTGCTCGGGTGGCACACCCGCATGCCGCGCCGCGGCCATGGCCGCCAATGCATTCATGACATTGTGCTCGCCCAGCAGCGGCCAGTTCACCTCGGCCACCCGGGTTCCCTGCAACAGCACCTCGAAGCGGTTCCCCGCCGACCCCGTGGCGATCCGCGCCGTCCAATCCGCCTTGTCGAGGCCGAAGGTCTCGCGCGGCGTCCAGCACCCCAGACTCAAGGTGGTCGCCAATTCGACATCCTGGCCGTTGACGATGACGCGGCCGGCGCCGGGCACCGTGCGCAGCAGCTGATTGAATTGACGGCGGATGGCGGCCATGTCGGGATAGATATCCGCGTGATCGAATTCCAGATTGTTGAGAACGGCCGTCCGCGGCCTGTAGTGCACAAATTTCGCGCGCTTATCGAAGAACGCGGTGTCGTACTCGTCGGCTTCGATGACGAAGAAGCGGCCCGTTCCCAGGCGCGCCGTGGTATCGAAATTGCCCGGTACTCCGCCGATAAGAAAGCCGGGCGCAAGCCCCGCATCCTCTAGAATCCAGCACAACATGGCGGTGGTGGTGGTTTTGCCGTGAGTACCGGCCACCGCGATCACGTGCTTCTCGCGCAGCACCTGCTCGGCCAGCCATAGCGGCCCGGAGGTATAGGCCATGCCTCGATCCAGCATGGCCTCTATGACCGGACTGCCGCGGCTCAGTGCATTGCCGACCACCACGATGTCGGGCCGCAGGTTGAGCTGCTGCGGACCGTAGCCTTGAATCAGCTCGATGCCGAGCGCCTCGAGCTGAGTGCTCATCGGCGGGTACACGTTCAGATCGGAACCGGTGACGCGAAACCCCGCGGCCTTGGCGATAGCCGCCACCCCGCCCATGAAGGTACCGCCTATTCCCAGGATATGTACATGCATTGTCACGTCGCAGCAGCGTCCAATTCAGTCATAATCGATCTCAAATTGTACACGCGGATCAACCACATGCCGGACGCGATTTGGATCGATCGAGACGATGAGTTGCCGGCGCTGGCGCGGGCGCTGGAACTGCAGCCGTGGATCGGCGTGGATACGGAATTCCTGCGCGAGCGCACGTTCTTTCCCAAGCTGTGCCTGTTGCAGATCGCCGCCGCGGCAACGATCTGGTGCGTCGACACCTTGGCGTTGAGCAGCCTCGACCCCCTGATGCCGGCGCTCACGGCGGCTGCTTCACGCAAGATCATTCACGCGGCGCGCCAGGATTTGGAGGCGGTTTACCTGTCCACCAAGCGAGTCGTGACGCCGGTGTTCGACACGCAAATCGCCGCCGGCTGCATCGGCCTCAAACCCCAGGTCGGCTACGCCGAACTCGTCAAGACCCTGCTGGATGTGACCGTGCCCAAAGGCCAGACCCGCACCGACTGGTCGAAGCGCCCGCTCACTCGCGACCAGCTCGACTATGCGGCGGACGACGTTTTGTATTTGGGCGAGGCTGCGGACCTTCTTGGCAAGCGTCTGCGTGAACTGGGCCGCGAGCATTGGGCTGCGGAGGATTGCCTGTCGCTCGAGGACCGGGAGCTATATGAGCCCGATCCCGCGCAAGCATGGGTGAGGCTGCGCGGCATCGCGCAGCTCGCGCCCGCAGCGCGCGCGCGCGCCAAGGCCATTGCCGTCTGGCGCGAGAAGCTCGCGCGCACCCGGGATCTGCCGCGAGCCTGGATACTCGCCGACGCCGCGATTTTTGCCGTTGCCGAGGGCGGCACGCCGCCGTTGAACGACGCGCTCGCCGCAAACCTGCTGACCGCTCTGCAGGGGGTGGCCGACGATGTGTCGGATCAATCGCCCGTTCTGGATGCGCGGCCCACTCCCGAACAGAAGGCGGTGATCGAACGCCTCAATAAAATCGTCGATGCACGCGCGGCAGAACTGAACGTTAGCGCGGAAATTCTCGCGCCGCGTGGTGAGATCAAGGCATTGGCCATGGGAACAAGCGACTCCCACGCCCTCAATGGCTGGCGCCGCGAAGAAATCGGGACCCGGCTGCTCGAGGCTATTGGCTGACGGCCCGCTCGATGCTCTTGAATACCGTATCCACGTCGGCATCCGCGTCCACGCTTCGCAGCAAGCCCGCGGCCTCGTAGTACTTGATCAACGGCTTGGTCTGCGCTTCGTAGACTTCCAAGCGCTTGCCGATGACCTCTTCCTTGTCGTCGGGACGCTGCGTGAGCTTATGTTTGCCCTCGGGCGGCGGCGAGGTGTAGATATTGAAAACCTGGCCGCACTCCTGGCAGATTCGGCGGCCGGTCAAGCGCTTGAACAATATGCCCAAATCAAGGTTCATGAGGACCACCGCCTGGAGCGGCGTGCCGAGCGAGGCCAGCATTTTCTCCAGCGCTTCGGCCTGGGGGATATTGCGCGGGAACCCATCCAGGATGAAACCCGTGGCGGCGTCCGATTTGCCGATGCGTTCACGGATCATGCCGAGCACGGTGGCATCGTCCACCAGCTTGCCCGCGTCCATGGCGGCCTTGGCGCGCAAGCCCAGTTCGGTGCCCTTGGCTACCGCTTCCCGCAGCAGGTCGCCGGTGGATATTTGCGGGATTCCATAGGCTTTGACCAGCCGCTGTGACTGCGTGCCCTTGCCGGACCCGGGCGCTCCCAATAGGACTATTCGCATGATTCTCTAGGTGTTGAAACCGCGCTACCGTACCTTTGGCAGCAGCGGTCGTCAAACCCCGGCCGATCGGCTATTCTGCGCGCCTTGTCTCGCAGGGGGTGTCATGCAGAACGCGTTCTATGCACAATCGGGCGGAGTCACTGCGGTCATCAATGCGTCCGCCTGCGGCGTGATTGAAACGGCACGACGGCATCGGGACAGGATTGGCAAAGTCTATGCCGGCCGCCACGGCATCATCGGCGCCCTGACCGAGGACATGATCGACACCAGCAAGGAAAGCCGGGCGGCGATCAGCGCGCTGCGCCACACGCCGGGCGGCGCCTTCGGTTCCGCGCGCTACAAACTGGCCGGAATCGACAAGAATCGTGCGCAGTATGCAAGGCTGATCGACATATTCCGCGCCCATGATATCGGCTATTTCTTTTACAACGGCGGCAATGATTCCATGGACACCGCTCAAAAGGTGTCAGAAATTGCCGTGCAGATGGCGTATCCCATCACCTGCGTCGGGATTCCCAAGACCGTCGATAACGACCTGCCCATCACCGATTGCTGCCCTGGATTCGGTTCGGCGGCCAAATACATCGCCGTGTCCACGCGCGAGGCCGGCCTGGATGTGGCCTCGATGGCGCGCACGTCGACCAAGGTATTCGTGCTCGAAGTCATGGGACGGCACGCCGGCTGGATGGCCGCGGCGGGCGGACTCGCCGGCGAGAAAGCCGGCGATGCGCCGCATGTCATCTTGTTTCCCGAGATCACCTTCGATCGCGAGCGCTTCCTGGCGAAAGTGAAATCCGCTGTTGAAAAATCTGGCTACTGCGTCGTGGTCGTGTCCGAAGGCGTGCGCGGTCCCGACGGAAAATTTCTCGCCGAAGCCGGCACCAAGGACGCTTTCGGCCATGCGCAGCTTGGCGGCGTGGGACCGGTGGTCGCGCAAATGACCCAGGCAGCGTTCGGCTATAAATTCCATTGGGCCGTCGCGGACTACTTGCAGCGCTCGGCGCGTCATATTGCGTCGAAAGTGGATGTGGAACAGGCCTACGCCGTCGGCAAGGCGGCGGTGGAGCTTGCCTTGAAAGGCAGGAACGCGGTGATGCCTATCATCATCCGCAAATCGGCAAAGCCCTATCGCTGGAGCATCGGCGAAGCGCCATTGAGCCAGGTCGCCAACAAGGAAAAGAAGCTGCCCCGCAGCTTTATCACGGCTGACGGATTCGGCATCACGGCCGCGTGTCGCAACTACCTGCAGCCACTCATCGGCGGGGAATCCTACCCCCCCTATGTGCGCGGCCTACCGAGTTATGTCACGCTCAAGGGTGTCAGCGTTGTCAAACGCCTGCGCACTCCGTTTGTGGTATAGTCCCGCCGCTTTTTTTGCGCTATAAAATTATATTTTTCAATAACATAAGCCCTTACCGGAGATCGCCTCATGACCCTTGACTGTGCGCTATGGCTGGCAATTGCCGCAGGTGTTGTTGCAATCATTTACGGCCTGATTTCAGTGCGCTGGATTCTGGCGCAGCCCGCCGGCAATGACCGTATGCAGGAAATCGCTGCAGCCATTCAGGCCGGCGCCAAAGCCTATTTGAACCGGCAGTACACGACCATCGCCGTGGTCGGCGTCATCCTGTTCTTCGCCCTGGGGTTCTTGCTGGACTGGCCCTCCGCCGGTGCTTTCGCGGTGGGCGCCATTCTCTCGGGTCTGGCCGGTTATATCGGCATGTTCATCTCGGTTCGGGCCAATGTGCGCACCGCCCAGGCGGCGCATTCGGGGATTAACGCCGCGCTCAAAGTGGCGTTCCGCGGCGGCGCCATCACCGGCATGCTGGTGGTCGGCCTGGGACTTCTCGGCGTTGCCGGCTACTACCTCGCCATGTTGCGCCTTCTCGGCGACCCCGCGGCCGCATTGCGTTCGCTGGTTGGCCTCGCCTTCGGCGGCTCACTGATCTCGATTTTTGCGCGTCTCGGCGGCGGCATTTTTACCAAGGGCGCCGATGTGGGCGCCGACCTGGTCGGCAAGGTTGAAGCCGGCATCCCCGAAGATGACCCGCGCAATCCGGCGGTCATTGCCGACAATGTCGGCGACAACGTGGGCGACTGCGCCGGCATGGCGGCCGACCTGTTCGAAACCTACGCCGTCACCCTGGTCGCCACGATGTTGCTGGGCGGCTTGGTGATGGTGGACATGGGCGAGCGCGCCGTGTTGTTTCCGCTCGTGCTCGGTGCGATTTCCATCGTCTCCTCCATCATCGGGACCTTCTTCGTGTCCACGCGCGAAGGCGGCAAGATCATGAATGCGCTGTACAAGGGCGTGATCGTCTCCGGCGCGCTCTCGGCCGTCGCCTTTTATTTCGTCTGCCAGCGCATAATGGGCGAACACGCCATGTCCATGTGGCTGTGTACCCTGGTCGGGCTGGCGCTCACCGCGGCCATGATCGTGATCACCGAGTACTACACGGCCACCGAGTACAAACCCGTTCAGCACGTCGCAGCGGCATCGCAAACCGGCCACGCCACCAACATCATCGCCGGCCTCGGCGTCTCGATGAAGGCCTGCGCGCTGCCGGTGCTGGCCGTCGTCTTGAGCATTTGGGCCTCGTTCCAACTGGCGGGCTTGTACGGCATCGCCATCGCCGCGACGGCCATGTTGTCGATGACCGGCGTGATCGTCGCTCTCGATGCCTACGGTCCGATTACCGACAACGCCGGCGGCATCGCCGAAATGGCCGGCCTGGACAAGAAGGTTCGCGACGTTACCGACCCGCTGGATGCGGTCGGCAACACCACCAAGGCCGTCACCAAGGGCTATGCCATCGGCTCCGCAGGCCTTGCGGCGTTGGTGTTGTTTGCCGATTACACCCACAAGCTGGGCGAGGTGCTGGGGCACCCCACGAGCTTCGATCTGTCGAATCCCGCCGTAATCATCGGCTTGTTCATCGGCGGCCTGGTCCCCTATCTGTTCGCCGCCATGGCCATGGAAGCCGTCGGCCGGGCTGCGGGTGCGGTGGTTAATGAGGTGCGGCGTCAGTTCCGCGAGATCAAGGGCATCATGGAAGGAACGGCGAAGCCCGACTATTCCCGCGCCGTGGACATGCTCACCAAGGCCGCGATCAAGGAAATGATCGTGCCGTCGCTGCTACCGATTCTCGTGCCCATCGTGCTGGTGTTCGTGGTGAATTTCTTGATGGGGCCCGGCGCGGGCGTGCAGGCGCTGGGTGGCCTGTTGATCGGCACCATCGTGACGGGACTGTTCGTCGCGATCTCCATGACCACGGGCGGCGGCGCCTGGGACAATGCCAAGAAGTACATCGAGGAAGGTCACTTCGGCGGCAAGGGTTCCGATGCCCACAAGGCAGCCGTGACCGGCGATACCGTGGGCGACCCGTACAAGGACACGGCAGGTCCGGCCATCAACCCGCTGATCAAGATCATCAACATCGTCGCGCTGTTGATGGTCCCGGTCCTCGGCAAAATGATGTAGCTAAATATCGAACCAGATGGCGTCGGGTTCGGCGACGCCGTCGCGCGTCGCCACCCGCAACTCGGGTTCCTTGAGCGACACACGTGAACGCGGCGGCACACTTCGGGTGAGAAAGACCGAGCCGCCGATGACGCTGTCGGCGCCGATCACAGTCTGCCCGCCCAGCACCGTTGCATTCGCATACAGCGTCGACCCGCTCTCGACGGTCGGATGGCGTTTTTTGCCCCGAATGATCTGACCGCTGGCATCGCGTGGAAACGAAAGCGCGCCCAAGGTCACGCCTTGGTACAACTTGACGTTGTTGCCGATGACGGTGGTCTCGCCGATGACCACGCCGGTGGCGTGATCGATGAAAAAGCCTGCGCCGATATTTGCGCCCGGATGGATGTCGGCGCCGGTTTTGGAGTGCGCCCATTCGGTCATGATGCGCGCCATCATGGGCACGCCCAGATCGTACAGTGCATGCGCGATGCGGTACACGCTGACCGCCAGTACCCCTGGATAGGCGAGGATCACCTCATCCAGATTCGTTGCCGCGGGGTCGCCGTCGAACGCCGCCTGCACATCGCGTATCAGTAGGCTGCGAATCTCGGGCAACCGCTTGAGAAAAATCTGCGCCAACTCATGCGCGCGCGGCGCGCACTCGCCCACCGTGGCTTTCATGGCCTCGCGCCCGTAACAGAGGCAGTGTTCCATCTCGCGCTCGATCTTCGGAACGAGCACCGCCAAGGATTGCGCCACATGCGCGCGCAGATTGCCGCTGTTCAAATCGCGGCGGCCGAAGTAGCCCGGATACATCAGATCGAGCACCGCCTCCAAAATCTCGACGATGACCTCGCGCGACGGCAGGTAGCGATGCGAAATCCTGCGCGCGCGCTCGTCCCCCGCGTAGCTGTCGAGGAAACGGCCCGCCAGTTCCTCCAGCGGCTCGTTCAGCGCAACATTCAAGCGACCGCCTGCATTTTCTCGACCTCTTCGAACAAGCCCTCGAATAGGGCTCCCGTCAGGTAGCGTTCGCCGGAATCCGGCAATACCACGACAATGGTCTTGCCCTTCTGCAAGGGCTCCTGCGCCAGACGCAACGCCGCGACCATGGCCGCGCCCGAGGAGACGCCGCTGAGGATTCCTTCCTCGCGGGCGAGACGGCGCGCCATGGCGATGGAGTCGTCGTTGCTGACTAGCTCAACGCGATCGACCAACGACAAGTCCAAGTTCTTCGGGATGAATCCCGCGCCGATGCCCTGGATTTTATGCGGCGTCGGTGCCAGCGGCTGGCCGGCCAGCGTCTGTGTGATGACCGGCGAGTGGGTGGGTTCCACGGCGACGGTGAGAATCTTCTTGCCGCGCGTGCCTTTTATGTAACGGGACACGCCGGTCAGGGTGCCGCCCGTGCCCACGCCGCTGACGAACACATCGACCTTGCCGTCCGTGTCCTCCCAGATTTCCGGCCCCGTGGTTTTTTCGTGAATGCCCGGATTGGCGGGATTCTCGAATTGCTTCATCAGCAAGTACTTGCCGGGGTCCGCGGCGGCCAATTCCTCGGCCTTGGCAATCGCCCCTTTCATGCCCTTGGCGCCCGGCGTCAAAAACAGCTTGGCGCCGAGTGCGACCAATACCTTGCGACGTTCCATGCTCATGGTTTCTGGCATGGTCAGGACGCATCCATAACCACGTGCGGCGGCGGCATACGCCAGCGCGATGCCGGTGTTGCCGCTGGTGGCCTCGACGATGGACATGCCGGGTTTTAGGATGCCGCGCTCTTCCGCGTCCCACACCATGGCGGCGCCGATGCGACACTTCACCGAGTAGGCCGGATTGCGCCCCTCGATCTTGGCCAGCACAGTGGCCCCGCTGCTGGTATCCAGTCGATTGATGCGGACCAGGGGGGTGCGGCCGATAGACTTCGTGTTGTCCTCAAAAACGCGCATAGGTCACCTCGTTGGCAAGGCTGGGATTTTCCTCCTAAGCGCGGCGGAATTGCCACATGTTTTGTTATGAGACCCTGCCCGGGGGTTATAAGGCGTTAGGAACCATGGACAGCGGCTGCGGCCGTCCCACGATGAACCCTTGTACGAAGTCGATGCCCATGGCGATCACTGCATCGAGCGAAACCTGATCCTCCACCTGTTCCGCGACCACCCTGAAATTTAGGCTGCGCGACAGGTCGATCATTGCGGAGACCATGGCCTTGTTGACGCTGCCTTCGGCGAGGTTGTTGATGAAGGAGCCGTCGATTTTGAGATAGTCCATGGGCAACGTCCGCAAGGTCGAGAACGAGCTCAAGCCGCTGCCGAAATCGTCCAGCGCGAACTCGCAGCCCATGCCATGCAGCACGGCGATGAAGCGCTGGGCGTGATCCAGGCTCGCCACCACCGAATTCTCGGTGATCTCGAAGCAAATGTCGCCCGGGTTCGCTCCGGTGTGATCGAAGCAATCGACGACGAATTCCAGGAACTCCGAATCCCCCAGCGTCTGTCCCGCGATGTTGATCGCGACGCTGCGCCCTTCAGGAAGTTTCATGCCGCCGCGCCCGAGGGCGGACAGCACCGTCTGCACCACCCAGCGATCGATATGCGGCATCAAGCGGTAACGCTCCGCCGCCCGCATGAATTCCGCAGGCGGAATGTTTGGTTGGCCGTTCTCACCCGCAAGGCGCACGAACACTTCCAGAGCCGGGCCGCGCCGTCCGTCGGCGCGCGCATGCATGATGGGCTGGTAGTAAAGCTCGAACTTATTGTCCTTTAACGCGCCCTGCAGCTTCTGCAACCAATGAATCTCACCGCTGTGCCGCGCGCTCGCCTCCTCGCGCGCCGAGTACACATGCACGTGCGTGCCGCCCTGTTTCTTCGCCACGTAGCAGGCCGAATCGGCGGAGTTCATCATGTCTTCGATGGCGCCGCCGTCGCGGCCGATTTCCACGAGTCCGATGCTTACGCCGATGTTGAAAATCTTGTCCTTCCAGACGAAGCGGTAATCGTTGACCGAGCGCACCACGTCGTCGGCGATCTGGCGGGCCTTTTCCAGCGGACAACCCACGAGCAGCAGCGCGAATTCATCGCCGCCGATGCGTCCGACCGTGTCCGAATCCCGGACCGCATCTTTGATGATGGCAGCAACCTCGCGCAGCATATTGTCGCCGGCGGTATGGCCGCAGGTGTCGTTCACCACTTTGAAGCGATCGAGGTCCAAGTAGCACAGGGCATGGCCGATGTTCACGCTCTGCGCCGAGTCCATGGCCTCCTGCAGGCGGCGCTCGAATTCACGCCGATTCACCAGGCCGGTCAGCGCATCGTGACTGGCTTGATAGGTCATTTGCCGGGTGAGGCCGCGCAGTTCGCTGGTGTCGTGCAATACGATCACCAAGCCGACGATGTCCTTGCCGTCGAAACGCAATGGCGTGACGCTGATCTCCACGGACCGCTCGGGACCGGCATTGCCTGGGACCAGCACGGCGCGGCGGCCCATGGTCACGCGTCCCCCCGTGCTCAACGCCTTGCGCACCGGATCGCCCAAGGAGCGGCGATCGGTTTCGTCGACCAGCGCCGCAACCTCGGAGAACATCCTGCCCATGACCTGGTCGAATCGCTGGCTCAGCAGGGCTTCTGCGGCACGATTGATGTAGTCGATGCGGCCTTCAGCATCGACGGTGATGACGCTCTCGCCCATGGCATCGAGCGTCACCATGGCGCGTGGCCGCGAGCTCACCGGCGCCGTGCCGGAATCCGGCAACATCTCGAGGGCCGTGAGCAACAGAGCCGCTTCGCCCGAGCTGTCGATGACGGTGCTCGACAGCTCCACGCGCGTCACTTGACCGTGAGCGCCCACCAGCTCGACCTCGTAACGCGCGGCCGCCGCCTCGCGCAGCAGCCGGCGACGTAAATTATTTTCAACCAACTCAACATATTCCGGCGCGACAAAGTCCGACAGGGGCCGGCCCACGACTTCCGGGGCGGTCAGGTTGAGCAGCGCCAGGAAGCGCGAGTTGGCAAACAGAATGCGCTCGCGGTGCACCAGCACCGCGTCGTGCACGGACTCGACCAGCCGCTGGAAGAGCTGTTCGCGATCCAGCAGCCTGGCGCCGCGCAGTTCGAGGTTTTCAAGCAGTTTGTTGACGGCGGAGCCCAGCTGGCCCAGGTTTTCCGGCTTGCCCTCGAGCGCGATGCGCGCCGTAGAGCCGTTTTCACGCGTCAGCTCCAACAGCTGCGCCGAGAGGTCACTGACTGCACGCTCCTGGCGGCGTTTCCAGGAAATGAGCATGCCTAAGCCCGCGGCGAGGATGGCCGAACTCAAAAACCAGATCACAATGGACGACAAGATCAACGCGGACCTCGATAACGACAAGTCAAAACGACGCTTGATCTTTGAACCCGTCGCGGGCTGGGTACGTCGCGAATCATCGTCACCTGAAGAATAGCGCACAGGCATGGCATAGCCTGTCGAAATTGACCATAATCAGCGGCCTTAAATAACGGCTGGGAATTCATGGATACGTTGGCCGCTCGACAACAGATGGTGGATCAGCAAATCCGCACCTGGGAAGTTCTCGACCCGCGCGTACTCGATGCTCTGTCGGCGGTGCCGCGCGAAGCATTCGTGCCCGCCGAGTATCGCGAGGTTGCATTTGCGGATGCGCCGATTCCCATCGGATTCGGGCAATCCATGCTGCCTCCCAAGATCCAAGGACGCATTTTACAGGCGCTCGGCGTCAACCCGACCGATGGCGTGCTGGAAATCGGCAGCGGCACCGGCTATCTGTCGGCCTGCTTGAGTCTGCTGGGCGCAACGACGCACTCGATCGACATTCAGGCCGGCCTGATCGCCTCCAGCCGCGAGAACTTACGAGCGGTGCCCCACGCCAAGGTGCAATTCGAGATCCGCGATGCATTCAGCGCGGCGAGCTTGGGCGAATACGACGTCATTGCAGTCACCGGCTCATTGCCGGTTTATGACAGGCGCTTCGAGCGCCTGCTGCGCGTCGGCGGCCGATTATTCGCGGTCGTGGGCGAAGCGCCGGTGATGGACGCCATCCGGGTGCGCCGGGTGGACAACGACGAATGGATTCGCGAAAGCCTGTTCGAAACCGTCATCGAACCCCTGATCAACGCCACTGCGGCGCAAAAGTTCGTGTTCTGATGGTCAAGAACCTGACTGCACAAGAATTCCTCGAGCGGCGCGCCGGCGGCGCCGACATGACGCTGCTGGACGTGCGCGAGGATTGGGAAACGCAGCTGGCGCCGGTGCCCGCCGAACTCCTGCACATTCCCATGGGCCAGATTGCGGATCGCCTCGGTGAACTCGACCCCAAGCGCGAGACCGTGGTCATCTGTCGATCCGGGGGCCGCAGCGGCGAAGTCGCCCGTTTCTTGTCGTCCCGGGGATTCGAGTCGGTGTACAACCTGACCGGCGGCATTCTGGCCTGGTCACGCGACGTAGACCCACGGATTCCGCAATATTGACCCCCTTGGGCGCTCTTGACTCGTCAGGTGGTATAGTTATATATAACACTATATGACCTTCGTGACCGGTGATTGGATATCATGAAACGAATCTTCCTCCTCATTGCCTTTTGCATAAGCGCGTCCCAGGCGCCGGCCGCCGATCTTCTGGCGGTCTATCAGCGTGCGCTGCAAAACGATCCCCAGCTGCGCGAGGCTGAGGCGACGCGCCTGGCGGCCCTGGAGGCCAAACCTCAGGCCCTGTCGGCACTGCTGCCTCAGCTGGCGGGTACCGGCACCGTGACCCGTGAACGCGATTCAGGCACGTCCAACACCACCCAACCCGTCATCACGGGCAATGGTGGCCCCGTGGTGCTGGAGACCTTTCCCTTCGATGGCCGCACCACCACGACCACGCATCGCTACGGCGTCGACTTGAAGCAAAACATCTTCCGTTGGGAAAATTGGGTGGCGCTGCAGCGCGCGGACGCCCAGGTGGCGCAGGCCGAGGCGGACTACCAAGCAGCGCAGCAGGATTTGATGGAACGGGTCGCACAGCGTTACTTCGACGTGCTCGCCGCCCAGGATGATCTCGAGGCCCAGCAAGTCGCGCTCATCTCGATCCAGCGCCAGCTCGAACAGGCCGAAGCACGCTATCAAGCCGGACTGATCGCCGTCACGGATGTGGAAGAGGCCCGCGCGGCGCACGACAGCGGCGCAGCCGCCGTAATAGCCGGCAAGCGTGTACTGTCCTCCGCCCAAGAATTATTGCGCGAGATAACCGGCGACGCTTTCGAATGGCTGGCGCGGCCGATCGAGCCGTTCGAACTGGCCACGCCGGATCCTGTCAGTGAGGACCGATGGGTCGACATGGCCTTGCAACAGAATCTGACTCTGGTATCCAGCCGCCTGGCCGCCGACATCGCCCGGGAGAACGTCAGCTCCGCGCGCGGCGGCCACTTCCCGTCGCTCGACTTGGTCGGCAGTCACTACCGGTCCAAGATCAACGGCGACGATGTATACGCGGACGGCACACCCGCCGGCGGCACCACTCGGGACCAGACCCAACGGACCATCGGCTTGCAGCTGACCTTCCCCATCTACGCCGGCGGCATGGTGTCCTCGCAGGTGCGACAGGCGGTATACCAGCATCGCGCGGCGAAGGAACGAGTCGAACGGGTGGCGCGTCAGACCGAGCACGACGCCCGCGATTCCTACCTCGGCGTGCTGTCGGAAATATCACGGGTCAAGGCGCTGCGCCGGGCGGTGGAGTCGAACGCGATCTCTTTGCGCGCCACCGAGTCCGGCTACGAAGCAGGGACGCGCACGGCCGTGGACGTGCTGCAATCGCGGCAGCTCTGGGTGCAGGCGACGACGCAGTATTCCCGCAGCCGCTACGATTACATGTTGAATGTGCTCAAGCTGCAGCTGGCGGCCGGCATTCTCTCGCAACAGAGCCTGGAAAAAATCAACGCTTTGCTCAAAGACGTGCCGCCGGAGCCGATAGCAAAGGCTCGATGAGCGCGAGCAGGCGCGCCACGCCGCCGCGATTCGACTCGACGATGCGCTGCCCGATGGCGCCGATGCGCTGACGCTCATGCGGGTCGGCCAAGAGCCGCGCCAACGCCGCCGCCAATTCCCGCGCACCGCTCACCTGCCAGGCGGCGCCCTGCGCCAGCAACAATGTCGCGATGTCCTTGCCGTTGGAGTAGTACGGTCCCGTCAAAACGGGCAGTCCCAACGCCGCCGGCTCGAGCAAATTATGTCCGCCGATCGGCACCAGGCTGCCGCCGACGAAGGCCACATCGGCCGCTGCATACAGCGCCATGAGTTCACCCACCGTGTCGGCCAGCACCACCTGTGTGCCGCCATCCGGCCCGGGGCCGCCGCTGCGTCGTGTGAAACGCAATTCCCGCCGGGTCAATAAATCAGCCACTGCGGCAAACCGGTCCGGGTGCCGCGGCACCAGCAAGAGCAGCGCATCCGGCCGGTCGGTCAACAATTCCGCATGCGCCTCCAGCACCTGCTCCTCTTCACCGGCATGCGTGCTGCCGGCAATCCAGAGGGACCGCGCCGCGCCCATCCCGTTGCGCAGCGCGCGACCCTGGGCGAGGATGCCGGACCCCAACTCCATGTCGAACTTGATGTTGCCGACTACATGGACGTTGGCACTCTGCGCTCCGATCGCGATGAAGCGCTCGGCATCGAGCGCGGTCTGCGCCGCCACCGACGAATTGGCGGAGAAAATATTTCTAAACAGGCCTCCGAAACGTCGATAGCGCGTCACCGACGTTGCCGACAATCGCGCGCTGGCCAGCAGCACGGGCACGCCTCGGCACTGGCATTCCTTGAACAAATTGGGCCACAGTTCCGTCTCCATGAGGACGGCGAGCCGTGGCTGGGTGCGATCCAGGAACCGCGCCACCGACCCGGGCGTATCGTAGGGCAGGAATCGCACATCCACGGCGTCGCCGAACAAGCTGCGGGCGCGCGCTCTGCCGGTCGGAGTCGCGGTGGTCAACACCAGCGGATATTGCGGATAGTTCAACCGCAAGGCCCGCACCAACGGCGCCGCCGCCGACATCTCGCCCAAGCTCACCGCATGCAGCCACAGGCTGGGCGCGCCGACCACCTCGCCGCCCCAACCAAAGCGCTCGCGCAACCCCTGGCGATAACTCCGGTCGCGCAGGCCGCGCCACAGAACCAGAACAAAGGCAAACGGCACCGCGCAATAAATGAGTAGGGTGTATAGACGGCGCATCACAGTGTCCGGTAGCCGTCGAGAAACCAGCTCCAGGTCTGCTCGGTATAACGGTCCGGCGGCAAGGCGCGTGAAATTTTAGCGAGCGAGCGGCGCAAACGTTGCAGGTTCCTTGAACTCCATGCGCCCTGCGCGCGCAGGCGGCCGCGATCGAAGTCGATCACCGTCACCGTCTCACCGAGCAAAATATTGTGCGCATTCAGATCCGCATGATCCACTCCCGCGCGATGCAAGCGTGCGACAGCGGCGCCCACTGCGCGCCACCAGGACTCAGACAGCGCCGCGTCAGCCAACACCGAACTCAGGGGCTTGGCGCCCAGGATCCGTTGCGTGATCAAGTCGCAGCGATAGCACCAGCCGCTGCGGTCGTAGCGGGCTGCAACGGGCTGCGGCACGGGCAGACCCTGCTGCCACAGCGCCTGCAGCAACCGCCATTCGGCGAATGCGCGCACGCGCTCCTCGCCCGCCCACACATAGCCGTCTTGCCACAATCGCGCCATGAAGCCGCCGCGGCGGAAATGGCGCAGCGCCCATTGCTGCGCACCCGAGGCAATGAACCAAGCCGAGCCGCGGCCGCCGGTGACCGCGATCAATTCACCGCGCCGGCGCCAGAACTCCGGATCGAACAGGGACTCCGCGGCGCCAGGCGGCAGATTGCCAAGGCAGGCCGGATCAGACAGCATGGCGCCCGTAGCAGTAGCAATGCGTCGGCCTTTTATCACTTTATTCGATGACCCTAACTTTCAATCCACCGTTGCGGCATGTGTGCCTGCTGCGTCTCTCGGCTATCGGCGACACCTGTCACACGGTAGCGGCGCTGCGAGCCTTCCAATCGGCGTGGCCGCAAACCCGGTTCACGTGGGTCATCGGCAAACTCGAAGCTAAACTGATGACGGCCGTGCTGCCGGAAATCGAGTTTATCACCTTCGATAAAAGCGCAATGCTTCGGGAATTGTGGCGGCTGCGCGGCGTGCTGCGCGGCCGGCGCTTCGACCTGCTGCTCGACCTGCAATTGTCGTTTCGCGCCAGCCTCGTCAGCAGCCTGATCGACGCACCGATCAAACTTGGCTTCGATCGGGCGCGCGCACGCGAGCTGCAATGGTGGTTCACCAATTCGCGTATCGCGCCCGCGACGTCGGAGCATGTGCTGGATTCCTTCATGGGTTTCGCGCGCGCCTGCGGTATCGAACCCTCGGCACCGCACTGGGACCTGCCCTTGCCGGCCGACGCGCTGGTGTATGCACGCAGCATCGTTACCGACGACCAGCCGACTCTGCTGATCAGCCCCTGCTCCAGCCACACGGCACGCAACTGGTCGGCGCAGCGATATGCCGCGCTCGCCGATTTCGCCGTCAATACACATCAAATGCGGGTGGTGCTGGTCGGCGGACCCAGCTCCGTCGAGGCCCAGATGGGCGCCGCGATCGCCGCCGCCGCGCGCGTCGCGGTTATCAATCAAATCGGCAAGGACACTTTGCCGCAGCTGCTCGGGCTCATGTCCATGAGCACTGTATTGCTGTCGCCGGATTCAGGGCCCGCGCACATGGCCACGATGGTGGCGCTGCCGGTCATCGGCCTGTACGCCGCCACCAATCCGTCGCGTGCCGGCCCCTACTACAGCCGGTCGTGGTGTGTCGACAAGTACGATGCGGCCGCACTGAAATATTTGGGCAAGCCGGCCGCGCAAATTCCGTGGACCACCAAAATCGAACGCAGCGGGGTCATGGATCTGATCGGCGTGAGCGATGTGACCTCGAAGCTCGACGCGCTCATGGCGGAAGGCGCTAAAATGCGCGCATGAACGAAATCAAGGTCCCCATCTCCCCCGGCGAACTGCTCGACAAGATCACCATCCTGCGCATCAAGTCGCAGCGCATGAGCGACCCCGCCAAGGTAGCGAACGTACGCGCCGAACTGCAGGCGCTCGAAGCGACTTGGAGCGCCTCGGCCTATGCAAAGATCCATATCGTGGCCGACATCGACGCACTCCAGCAGGTGAACGAGCGCCTCTGGGTCATCGAAGATGATATTCGCGACAAGGAGCGTGCACAGGCCTTCGATGGGGAATTCATCCGTCTGGCGCGCGCCGTATACGTCGAAAACGACACGCGCGCCGCCATCAAGAGGCGCATCAACACCACGCTCGGTTCGAGCATCGTTGAAGAAAAATCCTATCGGGAATACAAAACCTAGCGGCGGTCGAGCGTGTACTCGGCTCCGCAATAGGGACACTTTGCCCAGCCGCTTGCTTCGATCGCCAAGTAGACCTTGGGATGGGAATTCCACATAAACATGCCCGGCATGGGGCATGACAAGGGCAAGTCGGCCGTGGTCACGGTGTACTGATGCAGCGCGTTCGCCTGAATCAACTGATGCTTCGAATCGTCTTGTACCATCGCCGGCATTTCGCTCGCTCCATTCTCACTGCTTGAACGTTTCATCCCAAATCTCCGTCACGCGGCCGCGCGTGCCCGCATAAGGCGCCGCCTCCACCACTCGATCGCCCTGGCCCTCGAGTGACAGATGATGCAGCACCGTACGGTAGCCGATATAAGCTCCCGTGAGCCATTGCGCAGTCGCCGCTTGCAGGACGCCGACCGCCGCCAATCCCTCGAGCTGGCGAATATTGTCCGTGTAGGTCAACAACTCCGGGTGCACATGCGCCGCGGCCAATACCCAGTATTGTACGAGAAACTCGATGTCCGCGATGCCGCCCGCATCCTGTTTGATGTCGAACTGACCCGCACCGGCCTTGGACAGCTCGCGCCGCATCCGCAGGCGCATCTCCGCCACATCGGCTTTCAGGGTGTCGCGATGCACGGCCGCACACAGAATACGGCGCCGGGCCGCGTCGAACTCCGCGCACAGTTTGGCGTCCCCGGCCACCGGCCGCGCACGCAGCAGCGCTTGATGCTCCCAAGTCCAGGCATCCTGGCGCTGGTAACGCTCGAATGCCTCTATGCCCGTCATAAGAAATCCGCCCTTGCCGTTCGGACGCAGGCGCATGTCCACTTCGTAGAGGCGGCCCGCCGCAGAATGCATGGTGAGCAGATGCACGATGCGCTGCCCCAGACGCAAGAAAAAAATACCGTTGTCGAGAGGCTTATCACCCTTGGTCTGTTGAATCTCGCCGCTTGAATCATGCAAAAACACCAGGTCGAGATCCGACGCATACCCGAGCTCCAAGCCGCCGAGTTTGCCGTAGCCGGCGACCGCCACGCGCACCTGACGCAGCTCACCCTCTTGTTCGCCGCAATACGGGACACCGTAACTGCCGGTCATCTGCTGCCAGGCCAGATCCATGCAGCATTGCACGATCAGTTCGGCGATATCGGTCAGTCGGTCGCTCACTTTCATGAGCGGCAGCCGCGCCGTCAGATCAGCCAGTGCCACCTTGAATACGGCGACTTTCTGGAATTGGCGCAGCGCCTCCACTTGCCGCTCAGGATCGTCGGTCGGCATGCGCTCTGTGCGGGCGGCGAGTTCCTGCACGAAGCCCTGGCGCGACGGTAATTCGTCGAATGACTTGGCATCAATGAGTTCATCCAACAGCAGCGGGAAGTCGGCGATTTGACGCGCTAGAAAGCCGCTGATGGCGCAAATATCGATCAGGCGATCCAACGCCGCGGGCTGTTCCTTGAGCAGTGCAAAATACGACGCGCGCGTGCCGATGGCTTCCAACACGCGCAATACCCTTTGCACCACACCGGCGGAGTTCGCGAGTGCGGCGGCCGCCTTCAACAGGCGGCCGAGGATGAAATGCAGCCGCCGCCGGCCCGCCTCATCCAAGCGCCGATAGGACGCAGCGTGCCGATAGGCCTCCAGAGTCGCGGCGGCTGCCCCGATCTCTTGTTGCGGGAAACCGCCTTGCGCAAGCTCGTCGGCGATCTTGGCGTCCACGGACGCCAGCCAATCCGCGCCCGCCTCGCCGCTGCGACCCTGAGTGTCCGGCCCCGCGGACAACAACGCATCGAACTGCCGCGTCACGTTGTCGCGCGCCAAATCGATGCGCGCCAGCGCGGCGGCCCAATCGTCCAAACCCATGTTCACGGTCAGACGCGCGCGGTCGATCGCGCTGTCGGGAAGCGAATGGCACTGCTCGTCGCGGATTAGTTGCACGCCGTTCTCCGCCTTGCGCAGCACGAAATACGCGTCCGTCAATTCCGCGATGTCCGCGCTCGACATGAGCTTCGACCCTGCCAGCAGCGGCAGCACATCCAGCAACGAGGCGTTCTGCAGCCGCCGATCGCTGCCGCCGCGAATCAACTGCAGGCATTGCGCAATGAACTCAATCTCGCGAATCCCGCCTCTGCCAAGCTTCAAGTGCTGATGCAGGTCGCGCCGCGACACCTCGCGGGCGATCAATGCCTTCATGTCGCGCAGCGACTCGATGACGCCGAAATCGAGATAGCGGCGGTACACGAACGGCCGTACGAATTCTTGGTATGCCTCGGCATAGGCGCCGGCTCCGACGATGGCTCGCGCCTTGATCCAGGCATAGCGTTCCCAATCGCGGCCGCTCTGCTGCAGATAGGCCTCGAGCGAGGCAAGACTCACCACCAACGGCCCGCTGTCGCCGAACGGCCGCAGGCGCATGTCGACGCGAAACACGAAGCCATCCTCGTTCCTCACATCGAGCAGTCGAATGAGTTCGCGGCCCATGCGATTGAAGTATTCCTCGTTCTCGACAACTCGCGGCCCATCGGTCTCGCCCGGCCGCGAGAACAGGAACACCAGGTCGATATCCGACGAGAAATTCAATTCGCGCCCGCCCAGCTTGCCCATGCCGATTACGATCAACTCGGCTTCCGTGCCGTCCGCGTCACGCGGCCTGCCGAACACCGGCAGTTGATGCGAGTGCGTCGCGGTTACGGCCGCGCGAATCGCGGCATCTGCGAACTGCGACAGCGCTTGCAAGGTCTCAGCCACGGTGGCGCGGCCCACGATGTCGCGCCATGCGATGCGCAGCAGCTCGCGCCGCCTCCATTCACGCAGAATGCGCTGCGCGTCGGGCGAGGCCGGCGCCAGTCCGGCTTGGGATTCGTACTCGCTGTTCGCAATGCGCGCCGCGGCCGGGTCTTCATAGAGAGCGAACCATGCCAAAGCTTGGGGATCCTGAATCAACGTCGAGGCTATGAATTCGCTGCCGGCGACGACCCGCGCGAGTTCGTGCCGCAGGCCCTCCGGCAAGGCCGCGTAGGTGCTGACAAAACCCTCCCGCTCGCAGACCCGCTCCCACCACAGGGCCACCGGCGCGCGCAAAACCTCGGGAACGGAGTCGATTCCAAGCATACACTTCGATCTTAAGGTATCCGCCGTAAGGAGTTTAGATGACACGCCGCGTGCCCCATGTAACCGCCGCCATCTGCGGAATTTCAATAGCCATTTTTTCACCGCCTAACCGCGCGGCCGGCCCTGTCACCGTACCTATGCAAATACGCGGTAACTTCCCGATAATCACGGTGCTTGTCGACGGTGAGCCCGTACCACTGATCTTCGATTCGGGCGACAATGCGTCGTTGGTGCTATCGCAGACCGCCCGCGACCACAGCAAAGCGGCGCCGACAGGCACTTCACAGAGAATGCACGACGCCAAGGGCAATGTCATCGAATCGCCCGAATTCAGAGTCTCGCGCGTGCAGATCGGTACGGCCTCATTCGCCGACGTCATCGGCCGCCTCGATGCCCACGACCCGTCTTATATGGCCGATCAAGTCGGCCAGCAGGGATACTTTGGCCGATCACTTCTAAAATCATTCAAAGTCGTGCTCGACTATCCGCATCGAACCATGACCCTGATTGCACCGGATACCGTTGAGAAAGGCCTGCCGGAGTGCAGAGGAACGGCCGTGCCATTCCTGCCGGACTGGAAGGGTGAACCCGTCACGACGGCACAAACCGATTTTGGAACACTGACATTGCTCTGGGACACCGGGGCGCCCGCATCGCTGATTCGTCAGGGGCGCGCTGCAGAGGCCCACACACAGGCGATTGATGCAGCCATCACCACGCAGCGCTTTGATTTAAGCGGCGCCGCCTTCGGACCGCTGCAATTCCAGGAATTCGAGTTCACCGAACTGCCGGGCGCCGACGGGTTCGTTGGTCATAACTTTTTCTCGAAGCACATCGTGTGCATCGATTTCCCCGGCCAGCGCTTGCTGGTTCGTCCCTCTTAGCGCCTCGCCTTCGCCACCCACGCCTCCACATCCTCCAGTTTGCGAGGAAAATCGGCGGTGAGCAGACGATAGCCCGTGGACGTCACCAGCACCTCATCCTCAATGCGCACACCGAATCCCTGTTGCGGCAGGTAGACGCCCGGCTCCACCGTAAAAATCGCGCCCACCGGCAAAGACTTCTCGTAGAGACCGGCATCGTGCACATCAAGCCCGACGAAGTGACCGAATCCATGGATGAAATCGGCGAGATGCCCCGCGCGGCGCAGTGATTCTTCGGCGACATGCTGCAAGTCGGACATGGATACGCCAGGATGAATGGCAGCGAGAATGTCTTCCTGCGCTTGGTAAACCGCCCGGTAAACCTTGGCCTGCTCTGGCGAGAAATGCCCCGACACTGGATAGGTGCGGGTGACGTCCGCCGCATATCGGCCATACTCGGCCGCAGCGTCAACGACCACCAAATCGCCGTCTTTCAACAGCCGCGTGTTCTTGTCCCAATGCAGCACCGCGCCGTCCGGGCCCGCACCGACGATGGAGGAATAACTCAAGCCGGTCGCACCGCCGGCAAAGAAGGCATATTCCATCTGGGTTTGCACATCGCGTTCCGAAACGCCTGCAACCGTGCCCTTGGCAACCGCCTCGTGACCCAATCGCGTGATGGCAATCGCCCGCTCCATGCGCGCAATCTCATCCGCACTATGCACCTCGCGCAGCTCGGCAAGCAGCGAGCGCTTGTAAACGAGGTGCAACCCAAATCGCCCCGCCACTCGTTCCGCCAGTTCGGCATCGCCGCGATCTTCCTTGGCCATGTCCGGGGGCGCGATAATGGCTACGCAACCATGTCCCAGTCCGGCGGATTCCAAACCACCTTCGGGTGAACCGCGCCGTACTTTATCGACACCATAGCGCTCGACCAGATCGGGGGAAATCGCCTCTCTCGGCCCGGTCCATCGCTCCGCTTCGGGATCGCGCGGCTTCAGGTAGAGAGTCACCTTGTTGAATGGCGCCTTGGGCGCGAAGACCAAATAGGCGCCGGGCTCGTTGATGCCCGTGAGCCAATAAAAATCAGCGTCCTGTCGATAATCCTCGGTGATACCGGACACTTCGCCTTGAGAGGCGATGATGCCGATGCATCCGTCCAGGCTCTTCATGACCCGCTCGCGGCGTTCGCGATACACCGCAGCCGGCAAGTCGGCCGGCGGCGTGGGAGTTGGATGCGCAAACCCGCCACCAAGCGCCGCGGCGCCGATTAGGAGAAGACTGATCATTGCCACAGAATACACCTAACTACCGAGAAATTAACAGAAAACCCCAGATTCTCGGTGGTGATTTTGGGCCTCCGTACGGGTAGATTACTGGATATAATCACAGTATCGAGGACGCTCAAATGGATGGTGGAACTCTAGAGATCAGCGAGTCGATTTCCCTGGAAGAACTGGAGGCGCAAATCACCGCGCTCGCGGGTCAGTTGAACGCCGCGAATTATCGTTGGCTGGTACTGATCGCGGAATTTGACCGCCGCAATGGCTGGGCGGACGGCAAGCTTCCCTCCTGCGCCCACTGGCTGAACTTCAAATGCGGATTGAATCTCGGGGCAGCGCGCGAGAAAGTGCGCGTAGCTCATGCGCTCGCAGGATTGCCCAAAATCGCCGCCTCCATGTCGCGGGGAGAACTGAGCTACTCGAAGGTCAGAGCACTGACCCGCGTTGCCAGCACGGCGACTGAGGACGCACTGCTCATGATCGGCCTGCACGGCACCGCCTATCATGTGGAACGCTTGGTGCGGGGCTTTCGACGCGCACTAGACGCCGAAGAGCTGTCTAGAGAGGCCCAGCAACAAGTCAATCGCAGCGTGAGCTACGGCTTTGCGGATGACGGCAGCCTGATACTCAAAGCCCGGCTGCCCGCACTGGCCGGCGCCCTGTTGATGAAGGCGATCGATGCTGCAATGGAGAGCATTCCGACCGAAGAGATTACGGTCGATACCGATCACGAGCGGCCCATCTCATACGGCGCACGGCGCGCCGATGCGCTCGCGGTCGTGGCAGAGAGTTTTCTCGAATCGGCAGCAACCTCATCGAACGCCGCCGATCGCTACCAAGTCGTCGTGCACGTCGATGCTGACACCTTGCACGAATACTCCGCCGGTCGCTGCGAGGTCGAGCATGGACCCTCGATTTCCGCGGCGACGGCGCGCCGCCTCACCTGCGACGCCAGCCTGATCAGCGTCCTAGAGAACGAGCAGGGCGAACCGCTGAACGTGGGACGCAAGACGCGCACCATCCCGCCGGCGATACGACGCGCGCTCAATGCCCGCGATGCGGGCTGTCGATTCCCGGGGTGCACTCACGAACGCTTCGTCGACGCTCACCACATTGATCATTGGGCGGACGGCGGAGAAACGAAGCTCTCCAATCTCGTCACCCTGTGCCGCTTGCACCATCGCCTGGTGCACGAAGGCCAGATCGCGATCGAAACACTGCCTGACGGCGGCTGGCGATTCCTCCATCCCGACGGCCGGCATTTCGAGAAGGTCCATTGCGAGGAATCCGCGCCTTGCGACTGGGACGAGATCGCCAGCGACGCCGCCGTCACCCGCTGGCGCGGCGAACGCATGGATTACGATCTTGGAGTGTGGGTACTCTGTCAACAGGCCAACCGCGTTTCCGCGGAAACGTCGCCATAGTCAATACGCTCCGCTCGCACCCCCGCCGCCGGATCTGCCGCCACCGCCCTTGAATTGGCTGTCGCCGTCATGAACCGCCGCGGGCGTGACTGCCGCAGCTCCGATGATCTGCAGCAGATCGAAAGATGACTCATCTTCTCCTGGGGCTTTCCGGGAAGTGATGCCGTGCTTTGGGGTACGCAGATACCGTTCCAACTCGGCGACCACAGCCAAAACAACTCCGCCCCAGACCATGAGTCGCACTTCCAGCGTCAATCCCGTGAGATTACGCAACTCGTACGCGAGGCAGCCGACGCTCACCATGAACGCCGCGATGAGCGCATGGCTGCGCCGCCCAATGCCGAACAGCAGGGCAACCGTCGCGTACGGAAACAGCATGACCAGCGGCAAGGCTTGCGGCCGCGTGTCCGCGAAACTCTGAGTCCAGATGTATCCCGCCACAGGCATCGCGACCACCAGAAAATCCAGCATCCGCTCGTAGGCCGGCCGGCGGAATTGCTGCGCGCCGAAGCCCAGCGCCAAGATAGCGACCGCAAAGCAGAAGACGCTTCCTGCCGTCTGCGAAACCCCGTATCGGATGGCGAATGACACAGCCACCGCCGACAGCACGATGAACAGCGGATTTAAAAATCGAATGCCGGCCACAAGTAACGCCGCCGCCATCAGAAGCTCAATGACCACGTCATGCGAATAACCGATGGATTCTGTAATTCCGAATACGATCAGAAGCAGCGCGGCCAACTCGAGTGCTTCCTCGATTCCGGCACCGTACAGACGCCGTTTGATGACCAGCCACTCCGCCACCGCACCCAGAATGAGCGCGGCGAGCCACATGTATGCCGGGATATGCAGAAGGTCGCAGACTGCCGTGGCCAGACCGGCCGCGACGGCAGCAAGCACGAACAACACGCAGCGCATGCGCGTGGATACTGTTTTCCAGCCGCCGGCGCGCTCCACCAGCCAGGGATCGGCCGCTCCGGCCTTCAGACGAGAACCCATTGCGATCCAGCGCTCTTCGTCGGGAGTAGGACGAAACGCCATCAAGATGCTTCGGCCTTTAGCCGTCGATGCAACTGCCAGGCCAGCAGCACCGCGCCAACCACGGTCACAAGCGCCGTCACTGTCGAGAGCAAGGGGCTGCGGATGAGTTGCGCCTCCAGGCACGCCAACCCAACGGCAGTGTACGCAACGCCGTAAATCACGAATATCTCGCGGCCGCTCTGCAGTCCATTGCGGATGGTCACGAATGCCAACGCTGCCAGACACACCACTCCGGCGATCCGCCCTTCCGAGCCCAGGCACAAAGCGATCGCTCCCCAGAACGCCAGATTCGCTGCGAAGTGCTCGAACGTCTCCTGAAATTGTTGGACCGCGCCGAGACGCCGATGCGCCTCGCGCCACGCATAGATGGTCGCGGCACAGATCAGCTCACGCATTCCCGTCCGCGCCAGCCCGCCGCCCTCCTCGACGCCGAACCAAGCAACCAGCGACGTCAGCGATACGGACAGCACCAGGCGAGAGTCCAGTGCATACGCGGTGAGCGCGTGGAAGACGCACAGAATCAGCAGGTGCGCTGACCAATGGGGTCCCAGCCAGTGAAATTGGTACTCCGCGTACCCCAGGTCGGCGCTCACGATGAGTGCACCCAGCAGCAACAGATATTCGCCTGCGGCCGAGCGTTCTTCCTGGCGAAGCCGCGCACGGACCGGCATCGCGTAGCATCCGGCGGCCGCCAAAGCGAGAGCGGCGATCAGGCTAATGGGCCCAATATGCTCGAGATTGGCCTTTACCATCATGCCGACGCCCGCGGTGATGGCGGCCACGGCACCATAAAGTGCCACTCGCAATTCGTTCGATACGGAGAAAATCTCTCCCCGCTCCACCGCCAGGCGCTGCGCGGCAGCCACGTCGTCGATCACGCCAGCAGCATGAAGCTCTCGAAATTCAGGCTCGAGCGACAGCACAACCCTGCGGGCCTTTTTCGGTGGTGTTTTTGTAGGTCCAGGTATGGCCGGCCTTGATGAGCGGCGCACTAGCTGAGCCGGTAACGAGAACCATCCACAAGACGTATCCGCGTCGTTCGGTTTTCATGGTGAACATCCCTATTTGCCTGCGCCAATTCTGACACAAAAAAAAGAGCGGACCGAAGTCCGCTCTTTCTTGATCGCAACTACCGTTTGACGGGTAATTACATATCCATACCGCCCATGCCACCCATGCCGCCGCCACCGCCGCCATGTGCATGCTCTTCTTCTTTCGGCGACTCCGCGATCATGACTTCCGTCGTGAGCAACAAGCCCGAGACCGAAGCGGCGTTCTGCAGAGCCAGACGCGTCACCTTGGTGGGATCCAGGATGCCCATTTCGATCATGTCGCCATACTCGCCCGTAGCAGCGTTGTAGCCGAACGTGCCCTTGCCCTCGCGGACCCGGTTCAGAACGACCGCGGCGTCTTCGCCCGCGTTCGACACGATCTGCCGCAGAGGCTCTTCGATCGCCCGGGCCAGGATCTTGATGCCCGTGGTCTGATCTTCGTTCTTGCCGACCAGCTTCTCGATGGCCTTCAATGCACGGACGAGCGCGACACCGCCGCCCGGGACCACGCCATCTTCGACGGCCGCACGGGTTGCGTGCAGGGCGTCTTCGACGCGGGCCTTCTTTTCCTTCATTTCGATTTCAGTCGCGGCGCCGACTTTGATCACGGCAACACCGCCGGAGAGCTTGGCAACGCGCTCCTGGAGTTTTTCCTTGTCATAGTCGGAGGTCGCTTCCTCGATCTGCGCACGAATGCTCTCGACGCGGCCCTTGATGTCAGAGGCCTTGCCGTGTCCGTCGATGATGGTGGTGTTCTCTTTCTCCACCAGGATCTTCTTCGCTTCGCCCAAATCGTTCAGCGTCGCCTTCTCGAGCGACAAGCCGACTTCATCGGAAATGACCGTGCCGCCCGTGAGGATCGCGATGTCCTGCAACATGGCCTTGCGGCGATCACCGAAGCCCGGCGCCTTGACGGCGGCGACCTTGACGATGCCGCGGATCGTGTTCACGACCAACGTGGCAAGCGCTTCGCCTTCCACATCTTCCGCAACGATCAACAGCTGACGGCCGCCCTTCGCAATCGACTCCAGCAAGGGGAGCAATTCACGAATGTTGGAGATCTTCTTGTCGACCAGAAGAATCAGCGGCTTGTCGAGCTCGGCGCTCTGGCCCTGCTGATTGTTGATGAAGTACGGCGAGAGGTAGCCGCGATCGAACTGCATGCCTTCAACCACTTCGAGTTCGTTGTCGAGACCCGAACCTTCTTCAACCGTGATCACGCCTTCCTTGCCGACCTTCGCCATCGCGTCGGCAATCGTCTTGCCGATGCTCTCATCGGAGTTCGCGGAGATCGTGCCGACCTGCGCAATCGCCTTCGGATCCTTGCAGGGCTTGGAAAGCTTCTTCAGCTCCTCGGTCGCCGCAATGACGGCCTGATCGATGCCACGCTTGAGGTCCATCGGATTGATGCCTGCGGCAACGGCCTTAAGGCCTTCGCGGATGATCGCCTGGGCGAGAACGGTCGCGGTGGTGGTGCCATCGCCGGCTTCGTCGGAGGTGTTGGAAGCGACTTCCTTCACCATCTGCGCGCCCATGTTCTCAAATTTGTCTGTGAGTTCTATTTCCTTCGCAACCGACACGCCGTCCTTGGTGACGGTGGGGGCACCGAAGCTCTTATCGAGAACCGCATTGCGGCCCTTGGGACCCAGTGTGACCTTGACGGCATTCGCCAGGACATTCACACCCTTGAACATGCGTGCTCGAGCGTCGTCGCTGAAGCGTACGTCTTTAGCTGCCATGATTATATTCCTCTGAAATTACTGTTACTTGCCTTCGACCACGGCCATGACGTCTTCTTCACGCATGACGACCAGCTCATCACCATCCATCTTTACTTCGGTGCCGCTGTACTTGCCGAAGAGAATCTTGTCGCCGACCTTGAGGTCCAGCGGGCGAATTTCGCCATTCTCCAAAATCTTGCCCTTGCCGACGGCGACGACTTTTCCAAACACGGGCTTTTCAGTCGCCGTATCGGGAATAATGATGCCGCCCTGGGACTTCCTCTCTTCCTCTTCTCTTTTGACGATCACGCGGTCATGAAGTGGACGAATCTTCATAAGATCAAGACTCCTAATGCTGGGAATTCAGGTTTTGTTACGAGACGGAGGGGTTGTTAGCACTCTCCACCTATGGCTGCTAATGATAGCGACGGATTTGCCCGATTCAAGGCCCATCGCAGTAAATTTTTTGCCGCAGCGCAGTATTTATGCAAGAGCAGACGACTGCGCTACAGTGCGCGCATGAGAAAACCGACCCTGGCCCTGCTGGCCGCATGCCTGACCCTGCTCGTCGGACTCTCCGGCTCAGCCGTCGCCAAACCCTGGTGGATGCGTGGGGTCGAATCCAATGAAACCGACTTTTTGCCCCCTGATGTGGCGTTTCGGCCCAGCGCGGGCATCGACGGCAATCAAGTCCGCGTGCGCTGGGTCATCGCCGATGGCTACTACCTGTACCGCAGCCGGATGAGCATCAAGGCCGAAAGCCCCGATCTCGTGGTCGGCACACCCGAATTCCCCACGGGAACGCTGAAAGTGGACCCCTATCTCGGCAACCAGGAAATCTACACCCAGCAGGTCGAAGCCAAGGCCACCTATTCCCGCTTCGACGGGGGCGCGCACCCGATGGAGATCAAGGTGACCTATCAGGGCTGCGCCGACGCAGGACTTTGCTATCCCCCCATTACGCGAGTACTCAATACCGAACACGCGCCGCCCGCCGCAGCGGCCTCTCCCCATCACTGGGAGGGGGTCGCCATCCTAGTTGGCGGCATCGCCTTCCTGCTGGCGGGGCTAATGCTGCGTAAGGGACGCAACCTCGAACTTCCCACCGCATGAACACGCCTGCGGTGCGCCTGGGAGGCGCAGCATTGCTGGTGATTCTGGGGATTTGTGCTGGAGCATGGTTCCATTCGTCGACGCAGTCCGTGCGGCGGTATTCAGGGGTCCGCGTTACCGCAGGGCAAGCCAGCGCGCCAAATCCCAGCGATATGGCTGATTTACCGTCGCCGGGGAAAATTCCGGATCGGCTGCCCGAATTCTCATTGGCGGACCGGTCGGGCAAAGCCACTTCGATCAAGTCCTTCGATGGCAAGTCCCTGATCATTAACTTCTGGGCGACCTGGTGTGCACCCTGCCGCAAAGAAATACCCCTGCTGCAAGCCCTGCACACCGAATGGGGCGGACGGGGAGTGAGCGTGGTGGGCGTCGCCGTCGATTATCGCGACAAAGTGCTGGATTTTGCGGAGCGCTACAAAATCGCCTATCCACTGCTCATGGGCGAGCAAGATGCCCTGGATGCGGCCGCCGGGTTTGGGGTCGAAACGCCGGTATTTCCCTTTACGGTATTCACGGACGGTCGCGGCGATGTGGTCGCCCTGTTCATAGGTGAATTGCATCGGCCTCAGGCCGAACTCATCCTGTCCAAGGTACAGGCCTTGAACAAGGGCGAGATTGAGCTGGCGGCGGCCCGCCACGCCATTGCCGAGGGCCTGCAGGCGCTTAACTCTGCATCCTAGGGTTGACCTCGGGGATACCCCGCTTCCGGCGACGTTCGCCGCCGAAGCTTGCCATTTCACTCCAATTTCTGGTTAATATCGCGGACCTTTTCAATGCGACAGCGCTTTACCCAAGGCGAGATGGCCAGAATTCTGCTGCTAAATGGTCCGAACTTGAATCTGCTGGGCACGCGCGAGCCGGAGATTTACGGTTCCGCCAGCCTGCAAGATATCCAGACCAAGCTCGAAGGGCTGGCTCGTGCCCGTGGCCACTCCCTGGTTGCATTCCAGAGCAATGCCGAGCACGAACTCATCGAGAAAATTCAGGGCTCGAAACGTGACGGCATTGCGTTCGTGATCATCAATCCGGCCGGGCTTTCGCACACCAGCGTGGCGTTGCGCGATGCCTTTCTCTCGGTCGCGATTCCTTTTATCGAAGTTCACTTGAGCAATGTGTTCGCGCGCGAGAGGTTTCGGCATCATTCCTATTTATCCGACGTGGCGGTCGGCTGCATTGTCGGCTTGGGGCCTATTGGCTACGAATTGGCACTCGAGGCCGCTTGCGGCCGCCTGACAAACACCTAATACCAAAGATACTCAAGGGGTTCGCGGATGGACATTCGCAAGGTCAAGAAATTAATAGAGCTGCTGGAAGAGTCCGGCATCTCTGAGCTCGAGATTTCCGAAGGCGAGGAATCCGTGCGCATCAGCCGCCATCCACGGATGGCGATGCAGGCGCCCATGGCGATGGCAACTCCCATGATGCAGCCGGCGCTCGCTGCCGCAGCGCCGTCACCGGCCACGTCGGCGGGCGAACACAAGCCGCGCAACGACGATTACACGGTCACCTCGCCCATGGTGGGAACCTACTACTCCGCCGCGTCGCCGGGCGCCAAGGCGTTCGTCGAAATCGGCACCGAAATCAAGGTCGGCCAGATTCTGTGCATCATCGAAGCCATGAAAATGATGAACCAGATCGAGTCCGATAAGGCCGGCCGGATCACGGCGATGCTCGCCAAGAACGGCGAACCGGTCGAGTTCGGCCAGCCGCTGTTCATCATCGAATAGCCCGAGATGCTCGAAAAAGTTGTCATCGCGAATCGCGGCGAGATCGCCCTGCGTATCTTGCGGGCCTGCCGCGAACTCGGCATCAAGACGGTGGCCGTGCATTCGACCGCCGATTTCAATACCAAGCATGTGCTGTTGGCGGACGAGACCGTCTGCATCGGGCCGCCGCAATCGGCGCTGTCCTATTTGAACATGCCCGCCATCATCAGCGCCGCCGAGGTGACCGACGCGGTCGCCATCCATCCGGGCTACGGCTTTCTGTCCGAGAACGCCGATTTCGCTGAACGCGTCGAGAAGAGCGGCTTCATCTGTGTGGGTCCGCGCGCCGACACAATCCGTCGAATGGGCGACAAGGTCTCAGCCATCAAGACCATGAAAGCCGCGGGCGTGCCCTGCGTGCCCGGGTCGGACGGTCCGCTCGGCAATGATGTCGACGAGAACTTCCGCATTGCCAAGGACATCGGCTATCCGGTGATCATCAAGGCCTCGGGCGGCGGCGGCGGACGCGGCATGCGCGTGGTGCACACCGACGCGTCGCTGTTGAACGCCATCAGCGTGACCCAAAGCGAAGCGCTTGCCGCCTTCGGCAACGGCCAGGTCTACATGGAGAAGTTCCTCGAAAAGCCGCGGCACATCGAGTTCCAGGTGTTGGCCGACAATTACGGCAATGTGGTGCACCTGGGCGAGCGCGACTGTTCCATGCAGCGCCGGCACCAGAAAGTCATCGAAGAAGCTCCCGCCCCCGGATTAACCGCCAAGCAGCGCAAGACCATGGGCGAGCGCTGCGTCAAGGCCTGCCGGGAAGTCGGTTATCGCAGCGCCGGCACCCTCGAGTTCCTGTACCAGGACAATGAGTTTTATTTCATCGAGATGAACACCCGCGTGCAGGTGGAACATCCGGTGACCGAACTGGTCACGGGGGTGGACATCGTCAAGGCGCAACTGTTGATCGCGGCGGGCGAGCCCCTGGCATACAGCCAGAACGACATCCAGATTCGCGGCCATGCCGTGGAATGCCGCATCAATGCCGAAGACCCCAAGACCTTCGTGCCCTCGCCGGGGCCGGTGCGTCTCTGGCACGCCCCCGGCGGCCCGGGCATTCGCGTCGACAGTCATGTGTACACCGGCTACAACGTGCCGCCGTTCTATGACTCCATGATCGGCAAGGTCATCGCCTATGGCGACACCCGGGACACGGCGATCGCGCGCATGCGCAATGCCTTGGCGGAGATGGTCGTCGAGGGCATCAAGACCAACATCGCTCTACATCAAGAGATCTTCAATCATTCCGCGTTTCGTCAGGGCGGGACCGACATTCACTATCTAGAGCGGCGATTGGGGCTGAAGTAACATCCCAAGGATGTTGCATCGATGACTTTTTATGAAATCGAATTCCCGCTCGCGACCTTGAGCTTGGAAACGGTTGAGGCCACGCTTCTCGAGATCGGCGCGAGTTCAATCACCTTCGTCGATCGCGGCGACGAGCCCGTGCTCGAACCCAAGCCGGGAGAGGTCAGATTGTGGAGCGACACCCTGGTTCGCGCCTTGTTTGAAGAATCCTCGGATGTCGCGCGAAATCTTAAGAGGCTCGCAGGCGCCCTGGGGCCGCACATCACCAGCACCGCGCGCGTAGTTGCGGTCGAGGACCAGGATTGGGAGCGGGTCTGGCTGACCGATTGGAAATCCATGCGCTTCGGACGGCGGTTATGGGTGTGCCCAACGGCCGACGCCCCGCCGGATGACCCGGATGCCGTCGTGGTGCGGCTCGACCCCGGCCTTGCCTTCGGCACCGGCACGCATCCCACCACAGCGCTCTGCCTGCAGATCCTAGAATCCTTGCCGCTCGGCGGCCGCACCGTCATCGACTACGGCTGCGGATCCGGCATCCTGGGAATTGCGGCGTTGAAGTTGGGCGCCGCTCACGTGTGGGCGGTCGATCTGGATCCGCAGGCGCTGCTCGCGACGCGCGACAATGCAATTCGCAACGGCGTCTCCGCCAACCTCGATGTGCAAGACGTCGACGCCGCCCTAAAACCGGCCTTCTGCGTCGTGGCCAATATTCTTGCGGGTCCCTTGATTGAATTGGCGCCGAAACTCACGGCAGCCTGCGAGACGGGAGGATACTTGCTCCTGTCGGGACTATTGAAAACACAGGCATATGCAGTAAAGGCCGCCTACGGCGCCGCTTTTGATATGGTGCAGATCGTTGAGCGCGATGACTGGTGCTGCATCTACGCTCGGAGAACCCACTAGCGTGTATACGCAATGTTCAAAATGCGAAACCGTCTTCAAGCTGTCGGCGGATGTGCTGCGCACCGCCGGCGGCCAGGTTCGCTGCGGACGCTGCGGCGAGGTATTCAACGCGCTATCGCGCCTTGCCGAGGACGCGAATGCATTTGCGGGCGGCGAATCGCCGCTGGAGCTGGAAACGCGCGCGGAGAGCATTTTGGAATCCGTGGTGGCGCCCCAGGTGGCACTCGTGGTGGCGCGGGATGCCGAGGAAGTCGGCCCCCCGGGCGTCGAAATCGCGCATCTACAAATCATTGACTGGGATTTGGACGATCCGGACGAGCCAACGTACGTTGCGCCTGCTGCGCCCTCGCCTGTTGCGCCTTCTCCTGCGACACCGACTCCAGCGCCGCCTGCGCCCGCAGACGAACTGGATGACCGCGCGATGGAATTCACTCTGCCGCCCGGGGAATTGGATCGAATCTTTGTCGAATCGAAACAACACGGTTTGAATCCCTTGATCCAGCTGCAATCAGAGCCGGAACCGACAACCGATCATGTCCCCGGCGAAGAAACGCCGGTGGACTCGCTCCTCAACCCCGCGCGCCCCGAGGTGCTACGGCGGCCGTTGGTGCTGTGGCTCAGCGCCGCGGTTATTTCGGCACTGCTTTTGGTGCTGCAGATCGTGCATCAGAATCGAGAATGGTTCGTCACCCACTCACACGGGCCTTTGGGTGCCGTTGTCGGAGCGCTATACGGAGTAATGGGGTCGCCGTTGCCCGCACCGGCGAGTCTGTCAGCCTATGAGCTTCGACAGTGGGGCGTCACGGGTGATCCGGACGCGAATGGCAGCCTGCGGCTGCGCGCCAGCATCTTGAACACGGCGCCGCAGCTTCAGCCCTATCCCCTGTTGCGTGTCACGCTCGCCGATCGGTTCGGCAAAGGCATCGGCCGGCGCGATTTTGAGCCGGCCGAGTATTTAGGCAAGCCGACGGCGAAAATGCTGGCACCCGGCGAGCGCGTCGATGCGACCTTGCAAATCTTGGATCCGGGCAAAAGTGCGGAAGGATTCGAGATCGATGTCTGCCTGCGCGGCATCGATCAAAAACTCTCTTGCGCCAATGATGTTGCACCGCAGACCAAGCGATGAAAATTGGTCCGTACATTCTGCCGTCGAACGTGGTGCTGGCGCCAATGGCCGGTGTTACCGATCGTCCCTTTCGAATTCTTTGTCGCCGGTTTGGTGCGGGACTTGCCGCATCGGAAATGCTCAGCGCCGACGTGCGACTGTGGGATACGCCTAAATCGCGCCGGCGCATGGACCATACGGGCGAGCCCGGCCCCCGCGTGGTGCAAATCGCCGGCTTCGACCCGCAGATGATGGCTGACGCCGCGCGCCGCAATGTCGATGCCGGCGCGCAAATCATCGACATCAATATGGGCTGTCCCGCAAAAAAAGTCTGCAATCGATTGGCGGGATCCGCCCTGCTGCAAGATGAAGATCTGGTTGCACGGATCTTGCACGCGGTCGTCCGGTCTGTCGATGCGCCCGTTACGCTGAAGACGCGCACCGGCTGGGACCGTGACCACAAGAACGGCATTCGCATCGCGCGCATCGCGGAAGACAACGGTATTCAAGCACTTGCAATCCACGGGCGCACACGCACCGATCTATATCAGGGCGACGCAGAGCATGAGACCGTCACGGCAATCAAGGCGGCGGTCAAGATCCCCGTGTTTGCGAACGGCGACATTGATACGCCCGAGAAAGCGCGCAGCATCCTCAAGACGACGGGCTGCGACGGAATCATGATTGGCCGAGCGGCGCAAGGCCGGCCATGGATCTTCGACGAAGTCAATTTTTTCCTCGCGACAGGTGAATCGCGCGCAACTCTGGCGCGGGAAAAAGTCCGTGATATTATGCGCGCCCATCTCGAAGACCTGTACGCCTTCTACGGCGATGAGACCGGCGTTCGTGTGGCGCGTAAACACTTGAGTTGGTATTTTCGTCAGCATCCCGGACAAGACGCCTTGCGGAATCGTCTCGTGCAAATCGAGACGCCAAAGGAACAATTGTCGACGCTGCTGGAACATTACGATACGGGCATGTACCGCGCTGCCTAAGCGCGAATTCGGATAACAATACGATCGGTAGGATTCGGACAAGGCCATGGTCGCAAAAAAGAAATCAAAATCACGTCGTGATATATCGCCGGCCTTCAACGGCCGCGACTTGAAGGTGAACGGCAAGGGCGTACCCCTGCGTTCGCAGGCCGAGGAAGCGTTGCAATGCTATTTCGAGACGCTTAACGGCCATAAACCCGCACACCTGTACGACCTCGTGATGCGCGAAGTGGAAGAGCCGTTGTTCAAGGTGGTCATGGGCCACGTGCAGGGAAATCAGAGCCGCGCAGCGACGATTCTCGGCATCAATCGCGGCACTTTACGCAAGAAACTCAAAGAGTTCGGCATCAACGAGTAGCCTGCCGTTGCTTACGCCCGTCCGCCGCGCGTTGCTCAGCGTCTCCGACAAGACCGGAATCGTCGAACTTGCGCGCGAGCTTAAAGAGCGCGGCATCGAGCTGTTGTCCACGGGCGGCACCGCCAAACTCCTGCTAAGTCACGGTATTACGGTCAAGGAAGTCGCCGAGCACACTGGTTTTCCGGAAATTATGGGCGGCCGAGTGAAGACTCTGCATCCGAAAATACACGGCGGCCTTTTGGGCAGGCGCGGTCTCGACGAAGCGGTAATGCGCGAGCACGACATCGAGCCCATCGATCTGCTGGCCGTCAATCTCTATCCGTTCGTGGCCACGGTGGCGCGAGCCGATTGTAGCTATGAAGATGCGGTCGACAATATCGACATCGGCGGGCCGGCCATGGTGCGCGCCGCCGCGAAGAACCATGCCTCGGTCACCGTCATGGTTGATCCCGGCGATTACCGCGGGTTGCTCGATGAACTGGCGGCCAACGGCGGTGGCACGACTGTTGCCATGCGCCGCAAGCTGGCCGCCAAGGCATTCGCGCACACGGCGCAATACGATGCCATGGTGTCGGCCTACTTCACCGGCGCCATCGGCGGCGGCGCGCCGACATTTCCGGATGACTTGAATCTGTCGTTCCGCAAGCACCTGGATTTGCGCTATGGAGAGAATCCGCATCAGCAAGCCGCGTTCTATACGGATCCGCGCGCCATCGGCGCCTCGGTCACCTCCGCCAAGCAGATTCAGGGCAAGGAACTTTCTTACAACAACATCGCGGACAGCGATACGGCCGTCGAATGCGTGCGCCAGTTCGATTCCCCTGCGTGCGTCATCGTCAAACACGCCAATCCCTGCGGGGCCGCCGCTGCCGGCACCGTTGGCGAGGCCTACGCTCGAGCCTACAAGACGGATTCCACCTCCGCCTTCGGCGGTATCATCGCTTTCAATCGTGAGTTGGATGCAGCGACCGCGCAAACCATCGTGGATCAGCAGTTCGTTGAAGTGATTATCGCGACGGGCATTTCGGAATTGGCGCAAGCGGTGTTGTCGCCCAAGGACAACGTGCGCGTGCTTATCATCGGCGACCTGGGGAATCCGGTCACCCAGCTGCTCGAATACAAAAGCGTAGCCGGCGGGCTGTTGGTCCAAACGCGGGACGATGGCGTGGTGCGGCTGCAGGAATTGCGCGCGGTCACGAAGCGCGCACCCACTCTCGCCGAGCTCGACGATTTGATCATTGCCTGGCGCATCGCGAAATATGTCAAATCGAACGCCATCGTTTGCGTCAAGGACAGAGCAACGGTGGGCATCGGCGCCGGCCAGATGAGCCGCGTGGTCAGCAGTAAAATCGCCGCACTGAAAGCCAAGGATGCGGGCCTCGACATGAGATTCGCAAGCATCGCCTCCGACGCCTTCTTTCCGTTCCGCGATGGCCTCGATGCTGTGGCCGAACTCGGAATCAGCTCGGTGATACAGCCGGGCGGATCGAAACGCGATGCCGAAGTCATCGCGGCCGCCGATGAACACGGCATCGCGATGGTGTTCACCGGAATGCGTCACTTTCGCCACTAGAGGCTTACCTCGCATGAAGATTCTGATCGTCGGCGGCGGCGGCCGAGAGCACGCGCTGGCATGGAAGTGTGCACAATCGCCGCGCGTGCAGGCCGTGTTCGTCGCACCGGGGAATGCCGGCACGGCGCTCGAGCCCAAGGTGCGCAATGCCGACATCCAGGCCGACGACATCGACACTCTGCTGGCATTCGCAACGCGTGAAGATATCGGCCTCACCATCATCGGGCCCGAGGGACCCCTGGTCAGCGGCATCGTCGACCGATTCACGGCCGCGGGTCGCGCCTGCTTTGGCCCGTCCAAGGCGGCGGCGCGCCTCGAAGGTTCGAAGGCGTTCACCAAGGATTTCCTCAAACGTCACCGCATACCGACAGCGAGCTATGCAACCTTTACCGCCGCAAACTTCGACCCCGCCTATATCCGTGCGCAACGACTGCCCATCGTGGTCAAGGCGGACGGACTGGCCGCAGGCAAGGGCGTCATTATCTGCGAGACCCACGCCGAGGCGATCGCCGCGGCCGAGGGTATGCTCGGCGGCAGCTTCGGCAACGCCGGGCACACCGTCGTGATTGAGGAATTCCTGCACGGCGAAGAAGTCAGCTTCATCGTCATCGCAAGTGATCAAGCGGTGCTGCCGCTGGCTACCTCACAGGATCATAAGCGACGCGACGACGGCGATCAGGGGCCCAACACCGGCGGTATGGGAGCCTACTCGCCCGCCCCAATCGTCACGCCCGCATTATACGCTCGCATCATGCGCGAAGTGATCGAGCCCACCCTGCGCGGGCTGCGCACCGACGGTAACCCTTACATAGGGTTTCTCTATGCGGGATTGATGATTGCCGCAGACGGAACGCCCAATGTGCTCGAATTCAATTGCCGCTTCGGTGATCCGGAAACCCAGCCCGTTCTCATGCGCCTGCAAAGCGATCTCGTCGATCTATGCGAGGCGGCGCTTGCCGGCGTCCTGGACACAATAGACGCCCGCTGGGATACACGTGCGGCTCTCGGGGTGGTGATGGCGGCCGGGGGTTATCCCGACACCTATCACAAAGGCGACCCCATCAGCGGACTCGACGCCGCCGCGAGACTGCCGGGCAAGGTATTTCACGCGGGCACGCATACCGACAGCAAGCAAGGCGGCGGCACGCAGGTCGTGACATCCGGCGGCCGCGTGCTTTGCGCCGTGGGCTTGGGCGACAGCGTCGCCACGGCGCAAGCGCAAGCGTACGACCTGGTGCATGCCATCCACTGGAATCTAGTGCAGTACCGCCGCGATATCGGCTATCGCGCCATCGCGCGCCAGCAGCCCTAGCGACGCTTATTTCTTTACGTCGTCAACGGCGTCTTTGACGCCATCTTTGACATGATCTGCGGCATCTTGCAGCTTGTCTGCGACCGGCTCCTTGCCGCCGTTCTTTGCGCTATCGATGGCGTGATCAATTTTCTCGCCGGCTTTTTCGACCGGTCCTTTCTGCTCACAGGCACCCAGACCCAATAACAACAATCCGCTGACGGTGGCAAATGCGATCAATTTTCTCATGGTCAACTCCCGCTTGAATGTGCTCCGACTATAGCACTCCGTCCAAGCCGTCCATTACCGCTGTAGCAGAGCGGTTGCCACCGACGTCATCGCGATAACCCCGGTCCGCAGCGTGGGTTCGGGCAGCGGCTGCCACAAACTGTTATGCGGTCCCGGCACCAGCTTGCCTTGCGCCGCGGCTGCCGCGAATTTCACCGGATCTACGGTGCCCAAGCCGAACATGACCGTCGGAATTTTACGGCCTTCCAATCCCAGAATGCCAAAGTCCTCGCTGGCCGTACCCGGCGGCTCATCGATTACATTTTGCGCGCCCAGAGATTTGATCAATGCCGCTTTCACGCGCGTCGTGAGCGCCGGATCGTTGTACATCGCCGGCGTCGATTCCGCGTCGAGCACGGTGACGATGGGCGCCAAATCGTCGGGAACGCCGGCGGCCAGCGCCACGCCCTGCGCGGTGCGCCGAATCCCGTCCAGAATGATTTGTCGCGCCTGGTCGCTATAGGCGCGGGTCGTGAGCTCCATTTTTACTTCGTTCGGAATGATGTTGCGCTTGGTGCCGCCGTGGATGCTGCCGATGGTGACGATGGCGGGATCCAAAGGATTCTCCTGTCGGCTCACTATGGTCTGCAGTTGAACGATGAATTCACCCGCCATCACGATGGGATCCTTGCCCGCCTGCGGCTGAGCCCGGTGCGAACCGACACCGCGCAACACCACATCCACCGACGTTGCGCTGGTCAACGCCGGCCCGCCGGTGATCGATACAGTCCCCGCCGCCCGGCTATTGGTGTCGTGCAACGCGACGGCAAAAGTGGGAGTGTCGAATCTCCGGTACAAATCATCGGCCAACATGGCCCGCGCCCCGTCAACCGTCTCTTCGGATGGCTGGTCGATCAGCATCAAGCTACCGTGCCATTTGGAACGGCTGGCCGCGAGCGCCCGCGCGGTGCCGATCAAGGTGGCAACATGCACGTCATGGCCGCAGGCATGCAGCACGCCAACGTCTTGGCCGGCGGCGTTCTTGGTCTTGACGTGGCTGGCGTAGTCCACACCCGTCTCCTCGACCATGGGCAGCGCATCCATGTCGGCGCGGATCAACAGCGTCGGGCCTGGACCGTTCTGCAATAACGCAACCACACCGAATGCGGCGGTTCCGTCCGGGTACTTGCCCACGTGCTCGGTCACGGTGTAGCCCGCCTTGCGCAATTCCGCCGCTAGCAACGCAGCCGTGTGATCTTCGCGGTGCGACAGCTCCGGATGGGAGTGGATACCCTTGTAGATGTCGACCAGTCCGGAGATATCCTGCGCGGAAACGAACGCGGGACACGCAAGCAGGCACAGCAATGGCCATGAGAATGTAGATTTTTTCATGAGGATAAAGGTACATCGATGCAGCGAGGTGCGCGAGTCCCCCTTCACGTGCACAATAGGCATCGAATGCCGCATTGAGGAACTCGTATGACCCACGTACGTCCCAGCATCGCCGATAAGCGCCGCACTTTCCATAAACTGCACGAAAGCGGCTGCTTCGCCATTCCCAATCCCTGGGATGTGGGCAGCGCGCGATATCTCCAAAGCCTCGGCTTCAAGGCGCTGGCCACAACCAGCTCCGGATTCGCCTGGTCGCATGGGCACGGCGACGGCGCCATGTCGCGCGACCGCGTGCTCGATCACCTTACGGATATGGTTGAAGCGACGGACCTCCCGATCAATGCCGACTTTGAAAGCGGCTTCGCCGCCGATGCGGCCGGCCTGGCCGAAAGCGTGCGGCTCGCTGCGGAAAGCGGCGTCGCCGGCCTGTCCATCGAAGATTCCACCGGCAATACCTCGCAGCCTCTGTATGACGTGGATACCGCCGTTGAACGGATTCGTGCCGCCCGCAAGGCCATCGACAAGGCGAGCGGGGATACTCTGCTGGTCGGCCGTGCCGAGTGTTTTCTCGTTGGCCGTCCGGATATCGAGCACACCATTCACCGGCTCAAGGCCTATGCCAATGCCGGCGCCGACTGCTTGTATGCTCCCGGCATCCGCACGCCCGAGCACATCACCGCCGTGGTTGCGAGTGTCGCCCCCAAGCCCGTGAATCTACTCATGGCGTGGCCGGGGGACCTCAACCTGCAGCAAATCGCCGCGCTTGGCGTGCGGCGAGTAAGCGTCGGCGGCGCGCTCGCGCGTTCGGCATGGGGCGGCTTCATGCGGGCCGCGAAGTTGATGGTGGAACAGGGGAAATTCGACGGCTTTGCCGACGGTGCGTCCGGCAACGAACTCAACCAAATTTTCTCCGCACATTGACGGCGCCTTGCTCGCCATCATGATGGCCTCTGAACAGACGGCCTTTCTCCGCCAGGAGAACGAATAAGAGACTCGCGAGTCCGCAGCCCAGTGAGCCGACGGTCAGCGGTAGCATGGTGCCGTTAAACTGCCGGCCAATGAAGGCGCCCACGAATGCACCGCCCAGCGTCGATACGAACCCCTGCAGAGAGGCGCCGATTCCCGCGACCGACGCCACGGGCTCCATGGCCATCGCACCGAAGTTAGATATCGATAGCGCGAAACACGCCATGGTTGCGGACTGGAACGCCACGAATGTCCACAGCTGCTCCAGGCCGCGAGCGGCCACCACCGAATGCAGGCCGGTGATGGCGATGTAGCTGAGCAGCGCCGTATGCGATATCCAGCGCATTCCCAATTTCTCGACGATTCTCGAGTTCAGAAATGCAGCAATCCCCATCGTGGTCGCACACAGCGCGAACATCGTGGGCATGAGATTCGCGCGGTGAAACACCTCGCCGAAGGTCTGTTGCACCATGCCGACATAGGCCATGATGCCACCGAACATTACGCTCATCGCGAGGGTGTACCACAGCGAGCTGCGGTTGAAGACCACCAGTCGAACCGCACCCGCGATATGTGCGAGGGTCAATGACAGCCGGTACTCGGCGTGCAGGGTCTCCGGTAAACGAACCGCCGCCCAGGCGCAAATGATCGCCGCGAACGCGCCGCACACGATGAATATGTAGCGCCAGGGCGCGAACCACAGAATGCCCTGCCCCAGACTCGGCGCCAGGATTGGAACCGTCAGGAACACCATGAAGGTCAGCGACATGACGCGGGCCATGTGCCGGCCGGAATACAGGTCACGAATCACCGAGCGCGTCACGACGACACTGGCTGCCGACAGGCCGTGCACGAAGCGCCACACCAGCAGTGCGGAAAAGCTGCCTGCGAGACCGGCGAGAAATGCCGCCAGCACATACAGGCCGAGCCCACCGATCAATATGGGACGCCTGCCGAAGCGATCTGACATCAACCCCCAGAACAGCTGACCGCACCCCAGGCCGGCCATGTAGGCGGTGATGATCCACTGCACGTGATTCTCATTGGCGATCTGCAGCGAGCGCACAATGACGGGAAACGCCGGCAGCATGGCGTCGATGGCGATGGCCTGGGTCGACATCATCGCCGCAGCCAGGACGACGAATTCCAGGAAGCCGATATTGACGGCTTCGCGTTTCTGCGACACTCCTAACTCGCCGGGTTCGCGGGAGGCTTCCTGGCAATGCTGGTGGCCATGGTGACGATGGACGCCAGATCGGTGAGGTTGGCCGGCACCACCAGGGTCGTCCCGGCCTGCGCCAGCTTGCCGAATTGCTTCACGTATTCTTCTCCGATGCGCAACTGCATGGCTTCGATGCCACCGCGGTCGGAGAGTGCGATGCCGACCTGCCTTAAGCCCTCGGCGGTCGCCGTCGCCACGGCCAGGATGGCCTCCGCCTGACCTTGAGCCTCGTTGATCTGTTGTTGCTTGTTGGCCTCGGATTGCTTGATGACGCGCTGCTTGTCACCCTCGGCAGAGTTGATCTTGGCGTCGCGTTCGCCCTCGGAGGTCAGCACCACGGCACGCTTCTCGCGCTCGGCGCGCATTTGCTTCTCCATAGCCTGCAGCACGTCCTTCGGCGGCGTGATGTTCTTGATCTCATAGCGCAGCACCTTGACGCCCCAGGCCGCCGATGCCTTGTCCAATTCACTCACCACATTGGTATTGATGGTGCCGCGGGCCTCGAAGGTGCGATCGAGTTCGATCTTGCCGATTTCGCTGCGCAGCGTGGTCTGCGCCAGCTGTGCTATGGCGAAGCCGAAATTGGTGATGCCGTACGAGGCGAGATGCGGATCCATGACCTGCATGTAGAGCACCGCATCGACCCCCACTTGAACGTTGTCGCGGGTGATGCAGATTTGCTCAGCGATGTCGATGGCGATTTCCTTGAGGCTGTGCCTATAGGCTACTTTCTCGAAGAAGGGCGTCAGGATGTGAAAACCCGCCTGCAGCGTGCGGCTGTACTTGCCCAGGTGTTCGATGACATAGGCGCTCTGCTGAGGCACCACGACCGCGGTTTTGGCCACGACGATCACGGCCAGGATCGCGATGATAATGACGCCATAGCCCAATGAAATATCCAAAAGCTCTCTCCTAAGCTAAAAAGTCAGCCATCGCCGAGTGCCTCGCCGTGGACGACCAATGTGAGGCCGTCGACCCGCTCAATGCGGGCGCGGCTGCCCTCGCCGATGACCGCGTTGCCGGCGTTGACCGCGCTCCAGGAACTGCCGCGAAATTCCAGGCGGCAGGTATCGCCGGGAGCGAGCGATGTCGGCATCAGCACCGTGTCGCCGGCCGGACTCTGCCGCATGACCGGCAGATTGCGCCGCAATTTTCCGTAGATCCGGCGCCGGAAGGTCACCATGGACCCCAGCGCCAGCACCCCGAAAATCAGCCACTGCAGCCAAACGGGCAGATCGAGCCCGCCGAGCCGCAACAACCCCACGATCAGCGCGGATGCCCCGACGAACACCAGGTAGAACTGCGCATCAACGAAGGCCAACTCCGAACCCAGGAGTATGGCGCCGACCGCAATCCACGCCCACCACTGCATAAAAGGTGACTCCTACCGCTTCATCGCGTCGAAGAAATCCGCATTGGTCTTGGTGTCTTTCATCTTGTCGAGCAGGAACTCGATCGCGGCCAGTTCGTCCATGGGATGCAGCAGCTTGCGCAGAATCCACATCTTGGACAGCTCCGCCGGATCGGTGATGAGTTCCTCTTTGCGGGTTCCCGAGCGATTGATGTTGATCGACGGGAAAGTGCGCTTCTCAGCGATGCGGCGATCCAAATGAATTTCGGAATTGCCGGTGCCCTTGAACTCTTCGAAAATGACATCGTCCATCTTCGAGCCGGTGTCGACCAAGGCTGTCGCGAGGATGGTCAAGCTGCCGCCCTCCTCTATATTGCGCGCCGCACCGAAGAACCGCTTCGGCCGCTGCAGCGCATTCGCATCGACGCCGCCCGTCAGCACCTTGCCCGAACTTGGCACCACAGTGTTGTAGGCACGGGCGAGGCGGGTGATGGAATCGAGCAGAATGACCACGTCCTTCTTGTGCTCGACCAGGCGCTTGGCCTTTTCGATCACCATTTCGGCCACTTGCACGTGGCGGCTGGCTGGTTCGTCGAATGTCGATGAGACGACCTCGCCCTTCACCGTGCGCGCCATCTCGGTCACTTCCTCGGGCCGCTCGTCGATGAGCAGCACGATGAGGTAGACCTCCGGATGATTCGCGGTGATTGCCGTAGCGATGTTCTGCAGCAGCATGGTCTTGCCGGCCTTGGGCGGCGATACGATGAGACCGCGCTGGCCCTTGCCGATGGGCGCCACCAAATCGATGGCGCGGGCCGTCAGATCCTCCGTGGATCCATTGCCGCGCTCCAATTTCAAGCGCTCCGTGGGATGCAATGGAGTGAGATTCTCGAACAGCACCTTGCCGCGTGAACTTTCCGGCGAATCGAAATTGATTTCGCCAACCTTCAACAGGGCAAAGTAACGCTCGCCGTCCTTGGGAGGCCGGATCAATCCAGATATGGAATCGCCGGTACGCAGATTGAAACGGCGGATCTGGCTGGGCGACACATAGATGTCGTCGGGACCCGCCAGGTAGCTGGAGTCGGAAGAACGCAGGAAGCCGAAGCCGTCCTGCAGGATCTCCAGAACGCCGTCGCCGTAAATATCCTCGCCCTTGCGCGCATGCGCCTTGAGCACGCCGAAAATGATGTCCTGCTTGCGCGACCGGCCCATGTTCTCGAGACCCATGGTCTCGGCCAACTTGACCAGGTCGCTGATCGGGCGCTTCTTCAGCTCCGTCAGGTTCATCGAACTGCGGCTGCGCGCGAGATCGGATGCCGCAATGATTTCTAAATCATCACCGCCTTCCGGCAGATCGCCGTAGTCTTCCTGCGGAGGCCGGCCACCGTTGGTGTTGCCATTGCGGTTGTCGTTGCGGGGTCCGCGATTGGATCGGTTCGATCGGCCGCCGCCGCCTTGACCACCGCCCCCTTGCTGCCCGCCGCCTTGGCCGCCTTGCCCGCCCTGTCCGCCCTGTCCGCCGCGCGACTGATTTCCTAAATAGCCTCTCACAGGTTGCTGTCCAAGAAGGCGGCGAGCTGAGATTTGGTGACTGCTCCCACTTTCTGGGCCTCCACGGTGCCGTTCTTGAACAGAATCAGCGTCGGGATGCCGCGAATATTGAACTTCGGCGGGGTCGCCGGATTGTCGTCGATATTCAGTTTGGCGATCCGGATCTTGTCTTTGTATTGATCGGCAATCTCATCGAGGATGGGCGCGATCATTTTGCAAGGTCCGCACCATTCCGCCCAAAAGTCGAGCAATACGGGCTTGTCGGACTTGAGGACGTCCTTGTCGAACGTGGCGTCGCTGGTGTGGACGATACTGGGGTTACTCACTGCGGAAATACCTCCTTTTGGAGATTCGTTTGATTGGAGAGGGGTTATTTATGGAAAAATGCAACCCGAACTTGAAGCGCGAAGTGACGATGCGCGGCCGTTCGGGCACAATACAGCGGCTATAGAGGTCTTGATTACCTTAAAAGGGTACCGATGATACGGTTGAGGGGAGCGGATAGACCGGCTCCTGATTGGCTGTATTGTTATCCGGTCACCATTATTTTGCAAGTTTCTGCAAACCACAAAGAGAAAATGTCAGACGCCCATCTCAGTCAGCTTACGTTCGAATCCCTCAACATCGCCGAATCCTTGAAGCGGGGCATTGCAGAACTGGGCTATACCCGTTGCACCCCCATTCAGGCCCAGACCTTGCCCGTGGCCCTCGGCGGCCGCGACGTGGCAGGCCAGGCGCAGACCGGCACCGGCAAGACGGCAGCCTTTCTCATCGCGCTGTTCAACCGGCTGTTGCTCGATCCTCCGGACCCGACACGCCCGCAGAACGCCCCGCGCGCCATAGTCATCGCGCCGACGCGTGAATTGGCGGTGCAGATTCACTCCGACGCAGTCGGCATCGGCAAGTACACCGGCCTGAGGCTCGCCATCGTGTTCGGCGGCGTGGATTACGAAAAGCAGCGTCGCGTGCTCGAGGAAGGCGTGGATATATTGATCGGCACGCCCGGCCGCATCATCGACTACTTCAAGCAACATGTATTCGACCTGCGCCACATTCAAGTGGCGGTCATGGACGAAGCCGACCGCATGTTCGATCTCGGCTTCATCAAGGATATTCGCTTCATTTTACGGCGATTGCCACATCCGACATTGCGCCTGACCATGATGTTTTCGGCGACGCTGTCGCACCGGGTCATGGAACTCGCCTACGAGCACATGAACAATCCGGAGCTGATCCGCATCGAACCCGACAAGATGACGGTCGATCGCGTGACCCAAGTGCTCTACTTCCCCTCCACCGAAGAAAAGATTCCCTTGCTGATGGGCCTGCTGCGGCGCATTGATGCCCGCCGCACCATGGTCTTCGTCAACACCAAGCGCATCGCGGAAGTGCTTGAACGCACCCTGACTGCGAACGGCTTCGTGGCCCAGGCGCTGTCCGGCGATGTGCCGCAGACCAAACGGCTGAAAATGATGCGCGATTTCCACAACGGCGAAATCGCCGTGCTCATCGCCACCGATGTGGCATCGCGCGGCCTGCACATTCCCGACGTCAGCCATGTATTCAACTTCGACTTACCGAACGATGCAGAGGACTATGTCCATCGCATCGGCCGCACCGCGCGTGCCGGCGCCGAGGGCGACGCCATCAGCTTCGGCTGCGAGGAATACGCCATCTCGCTGCCGGACATTGAACGCTACATCGGCCATCAAATTCCCCGCGCCGCCATCCTGGCCGAGGATCTGGCAACCGTGACCGCACCTCCGCCAGCGGAATGGCGCGAACGTGCCCCGCGGCAGGGCCAATCCCGCGGCGGCGGACAGCGTTCGGGCGGACCCGGCGGGCATCGCTCGGGTGGACCTGGCGGGCACCGCTCGGGTGGATCCGGCGGACGTTCCGGAGGCGGCCCGCGCCGCGGCCCGCCCCAACATCCACCGCGCAGCGCGCCGCAGCCCCCTCGAACCTCCGCCGACAGCGGTAGCGCCGCAGAGGCGCCCGCCCAAGGTCAAGGCGATCCTGCAAAACGTAGACGGCGGCGCGGACGGGGTGGTGGTGGCGGTCCTGCGGGCGGCACGCCCAACCCTGGGGCAGCGGGCCCCGCCGCCGCTACATAAGATCGGCCACTCGGTCGATCGCCACAAAGTCGCCGGTGGCTTGCGCCGGCCGTCCGGAATCCGGTCGCCGTACCGCGCGCAGCCAGCCGATGCCGAAATCGCGCGCCGCCTTGAGCACGCGCAGGGAATCATCGACGAACAAGGTACGCAGCGGCTCAAAACCCTCTGCCGCGGCAAATCGCGGCCAGAACGCCGCATTTTCCTTGGGATGCTCGAAAGGATGCGAGGAATAGCACGCATCGAAGTAACGGGTGAGTGCGACGCGTTCATTCTTGATGGCCAGCGTAGCTGGATGCGCATTGGTCACCAGCACGCAACGTTTTCCACTGTGCTGCAGTTTGGTCAGGAATTCTTCGGCGCCCGGCAGGAAGTCGACCTCCGCCAGCGACTCGCGCTTGATGCTGCGGATGTCGAGATCGAGTTCCCGCGCCCAATACTCGATGCAATACCACTGCAGGGTTCCTGCAACCTCACGAAACTTGGGCGCCAGCCGGACTTGCGCTTCGGCGAGCTCTAGTCCGTTCGCTGCAGCGTAACGGCTGGGAATCAAATCCAGCCAAAACCAATTGTCGTAACGCAGGTCGAGCAGGGTGCCGTCCATGTCCAGGAGCACCGTATCGATGGCCGACCAGTCGACTGCAGGGTGATTCGGCATTTGAGTATGATACCAAGCGATGAGAGATCTTCACGCCTTAGCCCTGGCACTCAAACCCATTGTCGAGCGCGCCGGCGCCGCCATCATGCAAATTTACGATGCCGGCTTCACCGTGGAGCACAAAGAGGACAATTCACCGCTCACACTGGCGGACCTGGAGTCGCAACGGGTGATTCTCGAAGCGCTCACCCAGCTCACCCCCGACATACCGATATTGTCGGAGGAGTCGGCCCAGGCGCCGTGGGCCGAGCGCCGGACCTGGCGCGAATTATGGGTGGTCGATCCGCTCGACGGGACGCGTGAATTCGTCAAACGCAACGGCGAGTTCACCGTCAATATCGCGCTGGTCGTCGACCACGAGCCGCTGCTCGGCGTGGTATCGGCACCTGCTCAGGGGCTCCTGTATTGGGGCGCGCGTGGGGTGGGCGCATTCAGCCACACTCGCGGTGCGGCCGAATTCCCGATTCACGTATCCGAGCCCGGGAATCCCTTGCGGGTAATCGGCAGCCGCTCCCACTTAAGCCCGGAGACCGCGGACTACCTCGCAAAGCTAGGCCCGCATGCGATGACGGGCATCGGCAGCTCATTGAAATTCTGTCTGGTGGCACAGGGCAAGGCGGATCTTTATCCGCGTTTCGGCCCGACCTCGGAATGGGACACGGCCGCGGGGCAGGCGCTGCTGGAGGCCGCCGGTGGCCAAGTGACCCGGCTGGACGGCCATCGACTGCGCTATAACTGCCGTGAAAGCATCCTAAACGGCGATTTTATCGCCTTCAACCACTCAAGCGTACTCGCCACTTAGCCTCGCGGGGCGGCCTTAGGCGTGCCCGATGGGCTCGCATAATTCCAAAGTGGCATCCAACAAGGTGGGGATGTCGAACACGACCTCCTGCTCGGACATGGTCAAACGCGCCACGCCGGCCGCCGCAATCAATGCGGCAGGCACATGAATTTGGTCGCGTTTGGAATGCGTTGTCCAGGTGCTGACCCGGGCGTCGCCGAAAGCGCGATTCAATGCGCTCCAGCGTAATTGTGCGGCGCGCGCCTGCGGCGTGTCGCCGCCCCATTGGCGGTGAGCCAGCGCCATGGACGTGTCGGGCGCGGCGGCGGTCTGCGGCGTGGTCATGAGTTCCTGAACGTAGCGCACCATCTCGTTCGGATCGACGCGTACGGCCAGATTGGGCTGCGGATTGTTGTTCATAGCAGCCTGTATGGGGCTCAACCCGCGGAAAACCAAGGGGACCCAACATGCGGCGGCGCGGCATGTGCGGGGTACGGTAAGCTGCACGGCATGACCGATGACCTTCTGCTGCTGGTTTTCGCCGCCGGCGCCTTGGCGGGGGGCTATAAGATCTGGCAGGTCTCGTTGGACGCGCGCGCGGCCGCGAATCGCATCGCCAAGGACACTTGTTCGCGCGCCGTGGTCCAATTCCTGGACGGCACGGTCGCGTTCGCGGGCTACCGCCTGGCACGCAACGCCCGCGGCAAGCGGCGCCTGTTGCGCACCTATACCTTCGACTACACCAGCGATGGGTTCGAGCGCGCACAGGGGTTTATCGTCCTGGCGGGCTCGCAGCTGGAAGCCGTCGGGCTTGCGGGCAGCCCCTCGTGAATATTGATTTGCACACCCATTCGAACCGCTCGGACGGATCGTTGACACCCACCGAATTGGTGACCAGGGCGGCTGCGGCGGGAATTGAGGTATTGGCGCTCACCGACCACGATACGGTGGCAGGGCTTGCTGAGGCACAGCGGTGCGCCGCCGGGCACGGCATGAGCCTCGTCCCGGGGGTGGAAATCTCAGCTTCGTGGCGTGCCCAGGCCATTCATGTGCTCGGACTGTGGATCGACCCTGCCGCCGCACCCCTGCTGGATGCGCTCGATTCCCAGGCCGAACGGCGGCGCGACCGAATGCGCACGATGTGCGCGCGCCTGGGGAAACTCGGCCTTCCGGGCGCGGAGCTGCTCGCGGTGGTGGAGGCGCATCCCGGCCTGCCGACTCGCACGCACCTGGCCGATGCCATGGTGGCCGGCGGACATGTCAAACGCACCGACGAAGCGTTTCGCAAGTATTTGGGCGCCGGCAAGCGTGCCAACGTCGCGGCGGAATGGCCGCCCCTCGATAAGGTCGTGGGCTGGATTCGCGCCGCGGGCGGCGTGGCCGCGCTCGCGCATCCGGCGCGCTACACTCTATCGCCGGGCGCCCGGCGTCAGTTGCTGGCGGATTTCGTTGCCGCGGGAGGCGCTGCCCTGGAGGTCGTAACCGGCGGCAACGGCGCACAACACGTCGAGGCCGTTGCGACGCTCGCGGTGAAGTACGGCCTGATGGGATCGGTGGGTTCGGATTTTCATAATCCGGAACATACTTGGAATCCCCTGGGCCGCTCCCTTAAGCTACCTGATTGCGTCACCCCGGTGTGGCGCAGCTATTTTAAAGAAGCAACGGCGCCGTGAGTGACGAAGAAAGCAACGTCAATACCGATCTATTCAAAAACATCGAGCGCCTGCGAACGCTGCGCATCGAGCACCGCGACTTGGACGACATCATTTCGCGCCTCGCCATGGACTTCAAAGTCGATGAATTGCAAATGAAGCGCCTGAAACGGCGCAAGCTCCTGCTCAAGGATCAAATCGCGCGCTTAGAAAGCCAGCTCATTCCGGATCTCAACGCATGACCGAATTTCTGCAGCGTATTGGCGCCTTCTTCGATATTTTATCGACCCGCAACGTGTTGGCCGAGATCGGCGCGGTCGCCCTGTGCTTGCTGGCAGGCTGGTTCGTCGGCGCGGCGCTCCGCAACCGCTTTCGGCTGCGCAAGCTCAAAACGCCCACCGCATTGACCTGGAGTTATTTTGCCTCCGAAGGCACGGTCGTTGCCTCACCGGCCATCCTCGCGCTGGGGTTGGTGGTCGTGGCCCGCAATCTCATGCACGCGGCGCAATTCGACGTGTCGGTGCTGGACGCCGCATCGCACCTGATCGCCGCCTATGTGGTGGTGCGCATCATGGTTCTGTTGTTCACCGCAAGCCTCGGCAACAAATCCTGGATGCAGCACTGGGAAATTCGCGTCACGCTGTTCATATGGCTCGCGATCGCTGCTCAATATCTGGGCTGGCTCGACCCCATCATCGAGACCTTGGACAGCATCGGCGTGGCTGCGGGCAAGAGCCGCATCACGGTGTGGTCGGTGGTGAAGCTGCTGTTCACGCTGACCTTGTTCGTGCTGGTCGCGGCCTGGATCAGCCGATGGGTAGAGCGGCGCCTAAAGAAACTCAGCAACCTCGCTCCCTCGACGCGCATCGGCATCGCCAAATTCGCCAATGCATTTCTGATCGGCCTGTCCATGCTGATGGGCTTGAATGCCGCCGGTGTCGATCTGACCGCATTGACGGTGCTGACCGGCGCCATCGGCTTGGGGCTGGGTTTCGGCCTGCAATCCATCGCAGCGAATTTCGTCAGCGGCTTCGTGTTACTCATGGACAGATCCATCAAGCCCGGTGACGTCATCAGCCTGTCGGGCCAAAGCGGTACCAGCACGGAGAATTTCGGCTGGGTGCAGGAACTGCGCGGCCGCTATGTCGTCTTGCGCGACCGCGACGGCGTGGAAATGCTGGTGCCGAATCAACAGTTGATCTCTAATGCCGTCATCAACTGGAGCTACACCGACCCGCGCATTCGCCTCAAATTGCCCATCCGCGTGAGTTATCGAGATGATCCGGAACTCGCGTTGCAAATCCTTCTCACGGCTTGTGAAGGACAACCCCGCGTACTGCGCGAACCGGCACCGGTCTCGCGCCTGATGCACTTCAGCGACAGCGGCATAGAACTCGAGCTGCGGTTCTGGATATCCGACCCGCAGGAAGGCGTGAACAATGTGCGCTCCGAGGTCAATCGCGCCATCTGGCGGCTGTTCAAGGAGCACAAGATCACCATTCCGGTCGCGCAGCGCGAAATCGTGGTCAACAACACGCCGTGGCCCTGATCATCAGCCCGGACCTCGTCATTCCCGACGAGGAACTGGAATGGAAATTCATTCGCTCCTCCGGGCCGGGAGGACAGAACGTCAACAAGGTGGCAAGCGCCGCGCAGCTGCGGTTCTTGCTGCCGCTGAACAGCAGCCTGGGAGCGGCGGTGCGCAACCGCCTGCGGCGTCTGGCCGGCAGCAAGCTCGTCGACGACGGCAGCATTCTGTTCAAGTCCATGAGCGAGCGCAGCCAGGAGCAAAATCGCCGCGCGGCGCTCGACCGCCTCGAAGCGCTGATACGTGCGGCGCTGGTTGAACCCAAGATCCGCAAGAAGACCCGCCCCACCAAGGGCTCCAAAGAGCGGCGTATCGAATCGAAAAAGCGCCGCGGCGCGACCAAGGTCGGGCGTGGCGGACAAAGTTGGGATTAGGCCGCCGCTAAGCGAGCGTCACTTGCAATATGCTGTGCCGGATTTGCTCTGACAGCACCAGCTGGGCATCCGCGGCGACTTCCAGCAGCGGTCCGTCGAAGCAAAGCCGGCCTTCCGTGGACACTTGAACCGCGTCTCGCTGCCGCAGCAGATCGATGAAATTGCGGAACAGGCTCTTGTCGAAGAATTCCGGGGAATTCAACGCGTACAGCATCGAAATGCGCTGCGCCATGAGATGGCAACGCTGCTCCAGCGCATCCTGGGTGATGGTGCCGCTGCCGGCCTGCAGCAACAGCGCAATGACCAGATAGTACCTTTCTACGGTTTGAATGGTCGCCTGGGCCAATAGCGATAGGCGGATGGCTTCGATCGACGTCGATGCCGGGCGCCGCCACACACTGCGGTCCGCATTGGTCTCGAGCAGCTTGAGCCGCGTGAAAGTGTCGAGCAATGAATCCAGGACCGCAGCCACGGATTCTTCATCCCAGCGCAGGTACAGCTCGGCCGCGATGTAGGGATAGACGCGTCCCACCAGGCGATGGATGTCGGCGGTGCGCATCGCGGCGTTGCCGTCAAAGCCGCAGGCCAGCAGCGAGGGCATGGCGAATAGATGCAGGATATTGTTCCGATAATACGTGGCCAACACGGCATTTTCGGCATTCATGCGCATGATGTCGCCAAGCTCATGTTTTTGTCTTTCCAGCATTCCGAAGGCTTCGGCGTAGTGAATCATCTGCGCACCGCTGTCCGCGGTCACAGTCACCAGCGGGCCATAGGGAGCATCGCGCAGCATCTGCTGATACAGCTCCACCTGACTCTTCAGGTCAAGCTCCGGCAATGCCTGGCGCGGGGTCGCGAGCAGCGCCATCGCCACGAGATTGATCGGCGTGACTGCAGCCGCCGCATTGATCTCGACATTGATCCGTCTGGCAAGGTCGGCGACGGCCTGATTGATCCACGGCGGCCGTGATTCGGGCGTCTCGGCTGCGGCGCTGCGCCATGCCGGATGGTGCCGAGCGAGCAGATCGTCGAGAGAAATGGGCTGGCCCAGGTTGACATGCACCTTGCCCAGCTTGCTGCGCAATACCGAGACGACCGCCTTGAGCAGACCGAGCACGCTTTCTTTTTGCTTGGGCGCGCCCGACAGCTCGCCGATGTAGGTACGACCCTCGACGATGCGTTCGTAGCCGAAGTACACCGGCATGAACACCACGGGCCGCTTCGGGTCGCGCAGGTATGCCCGCACCGTCATCGACAACATGCCGGTGCGCGGCGCGAGCAGGCGGCCCGTGCGGCTGCGGCCCCCTTCGATGAAATATTCCAGCGGATGGCCCCGCGCCATCATGAAACCCATATATTTTGCGAACACCGCCGCATACAGGACGTCACCCTTGAAGCTGCGGCGCATAAAAAACGCGCCGCCTTTGCGCAGAAACCGGCCGATGATCGGCAGATTGAGATTGATGCCGCCGGCCACGTGCGCAACCGCGAAACCCTTGCGGTAAATCACGTAGGAAAGCAAAAGATAATCCATGTGACTGCGATGGCAGGGAACGTAAATGATCTCCGCGCGGTCGCCGATTTCGCTCAGCTTCTCGACGTGCTCGAAATCCACGCCGTCGAACAGGCGATTCCACAGCCACCCCAGCACCGCGGACATGAAGCGCACAAAGGATTGGGAATAATTGGCGGCGATTTCCACGGCCTGCTTGCGCGCGATGAGCAGCGCAGCGCGGCGCGATATGCCGCGCACCTGCATTTCGCGGCGCACGGCATTGCGCACGTCGGCCGTCTTCAGCAGCTGAGTGACCATGGTGCGGCGGTGCGACAGATCGGGCCCTATGGTCGAGGCCCGTTGCGCACGCAGGTTGCTGCGCAGCGTCCGCTGTATCCAACGCACACTGCGCTGCTCGGTCATTCCATCCTGCAAGGCATCGCGCAGGCGCACCGGTTCACCGAAATCCACCAGGGTATTGCGGCCGTTGACCAGCACGCTCAGGAACTTGCGGAATCGTCCGACCAATACCCAATTCTCGGCGAACATCAGACGCCAAAGGCGGGCTTCCTTATGCGGCGCACGGCCCCAGAAAATGGCGACGGGCAGAAAATCGACATCGAATTGTGGATGGACGGCTGCGGCGGCGACTATTTGCACCAGGTAGCGTGGGGCACGCACGGCGGTGCGCGTGGTGAAAAGTCCCGCCGGCCGTATGAGTTCGAAGTGAGCCTTGCCGGCGCGCCGCTCGCCGATGAGCAGACGCCGCTCGGGCCGCGGCAGGCCCAGCTTGGCGCACACCATGCTCAAGACCGCAAGATCCGCTTCGCTCTCGCGCTCCAATACATAGCAGACGGGCCGCGGCCGCGCCGCAATCGCGGCCGCCGCATCGTCGGGTTTTATGGTCACCCGCACCCATTGGCTCAAAGTCTTGCGGACACTCCAATGCCACGCCCGGCTCAGGCCACCCACAGGATTCATGTTCTCGCTGAACTTATGGGTTCGAGTCGCCGCGCTCTTGAGCATCCACCGCCTTGCGCGTCGCGGCCGAGTTCGCGTCGACAGTATTCTGCACGTCGCGAGCACGGTCGAGTTGATGGGTCAGCGGATCGAAGACGGTTTTCTTGGGCGGCGGCGGGTCGGAACAACTCAATATGAACAAAACCGATAGTGACAATGTCGAAACTTTCAGCAAGCTCATGTGCACCTCGGAACCGCCGGCGGCTGTAACCCCGGAGTGTACAATCCTTCCGCAGGCGTAGTCACTCGGAGTTCATGCATGTCTCGTTTTGTCTTGCTGATGCTTTTGGCCGCCGCCAGCTTTGCCGCACAGCCGGTCGACATCGAGACCGCGGCAAAAATCTATCAAGATGCGGAAATTCGCGAACAAGTGCGCGCCTCGCTGGTATCGATGCCAGGTCACATACGGCATCTTTTCAGCGCCGATCCCGCGGTAAAACTCACCGACCAGCAGCTCGAACTCGTGACGGCCGCGGCCAAACGTGGATTTCGTATCGACGTGTTCGAGGCGCCGGCGTTGAGCGCACTGGCGGCCAACCTCGACCCCCCGACGGTGAAGAAAGCCGCAGCATTTCTGGCCAGCGATCTGGGTCGCCGCATGGTAGCTGCCGACTTGGCGACCGCCAAGCTCGAGGAAGCCACCATCGATAAAATCATGAACGGCGAGATCACCACCCCATCGACGCCGCAGCGTGATGCGCTCTACGAGAAATTGGCATCAGCCCAGCAATCCACCGAGTCCACGGTGCAAATTTTCATCAGCATGGGTCAGGCCGTGGCGGTCGGAACAGCGGTCGGATCCGGCCGGGATTCGGCGGCCATTGCGGAAAACGCGCGCAAATCCGGAGAAGCCAGCCGCGCGGGAATGGAACAGAGCATGCGCCTGCCGCTGCGCCGCTACCTAGCCTATAGCTATCGCGACATGAGCGACGCCGATTTAAAGCACTTGTTGACCTTCTTGGAATCCCAACCCGGCAAACGTTATGTCGCCGCGAATATTGCCGCCCTCGGAGCGGGTTTCGACGCCATGGGCATGCGTTGCGGCGAACAACTGGGAGAGAGCCTGCGCGAACTGGCGCAGGCGCAAGTAACCTTGCCCACGGCGGGACCGGCAGCGCATTGACGCCCTAGCCGAGGGCGGTCAAGAAATCCCGCAGCAGCGAACAGATCGCCTCGATCTGATCCTCCAACCGATGGTCTGAGTTAAGCAGGTGTAATGCAGCCTGGTGTTCGCGCGCCCAGCGGATGCTGTTCTCCACCGGCACGATATCGTCATGCCAGCCATGCACGATGGCTGTCGGGCAGGTGACATCCTGCGGCGTGTACTGCTCGTAGCCCGCCATATAGAAGGCCGGCGCCAGCAGGAACATGCCGCGCGGCCGCAACACCGCCGCGGCCGCTCCTGAGACATGGCCGCCCATACTCGACCCTACCAGCACCATGGGCTCCTTCAGTTCCGTGCCCATGCCGATGAGCTTGCGGACCCGGTCGGACGGGTCGTCCAAGCCCCGGTAATCCACCGACTCCACCGCCGGCCCCAATTCACGCACCATCGCGGCCATGGCGGTGATCTTTGAGCCCCAGGGACCGCTCTCCTTGCCGTGCGAAAACACCACTGTGCCGAAAGATCTGGTCATAACCCCTCAAAACTAAAGAAATGTCGGAATCCGGCCGCTAACTGACGGATGGCACTGGATGAAGAGCAATCGAGCGCTGCGCACGAAATGCGTCGCGCCATCGACTGTCTACGCGACTGTGCCGACCTCGCCGAGATAGATTCCGCAACCCTCGAGGTGCTGGCGGCCGGCGCCGTGCATTTCTCATTGCCGGCAGGCAGCTTGCTGTTCGAATCAGGCTCCACGCCCGACGGAGTATATCTGCTCGCCAGCGGCCGGCTAGGCGTCAAAACCCAGGGGATGGTGGATCTAACCGCCGAGATCGAACGCAATGAATTGGTGGGCGAGGCGGGTTGGCTGCTACGTGAACAGCGCAGCGCCACGGTGTTCGCGCTGCGCGACAGCGAGTTGCTGCTGGTGCCGAACGATCTCCTGGACGCCGTTGCCGCGCGCTCGACCGGATTCTCTCTGGCGTTGGCGCGGCTCTGCGCCCGTCGCCTGCGGCGCAGCAATCTACGGGATACGAAACAAAAGAGTGCCCATGTCTTTGCCATTGTGCCCAACAGCTTCGAACTCGACGTCGCCAATCTGGCGACGCGATTGGTCGCGGAATTCGCGCGGGCGGGCCGAACAGAGCTGGTGTGGGATGCGCGTGCCAGCACCCACACGGCCGGCTGGTTCAACCGCATCGAGGAAATGAACGACTATGTGGTGTATGTCGCGGATCCGAGCGCCTCGGGCTGGACGCGCCAGTGTTGCCGCCAGGCCGACGTCATCCTGCTGGCGGCGCCCGCGGACTCCGATTGCAAACCTTGGCCCGGCGGCATCGCCGAGGCAGCGTTGGCGCGCGGCGCCCGCGTCGAACTGGCTCTGCTGCACGACGAACGCGTCTCAGTCGGCGCCGCCACACGCTGGCTCAAGGGTTCACCCGTTGCCTTGCACCACCATATTGTCGATGCCGCGGATCTCGCCCGCACGGCTCGCCTGCTCACTCGGCGCGGGGTGGGATTGGTGCTATCGGGAGGCGGCGCGCGCGGCTTTGCACACCTCGGGGTCATACGCGCGCTGCGCGAGGCGCGCGTTCCCATCGACTTCGTCGGCGGCTCGAGCATCGGATCGATTATCGCCGCCGGCGTAGCCGTCGGCTGGAGCGACGAGGAAATGAGCATGCGCTATCGTCGCAGCTTCGTCGACAGCAACCCCGTCAACGACTACACCTTTCCATTCGTGGCGCTGACCCGAGGCCGCAAGGTCGCCCGCCTGTTGCAACGCGAATACGGCGACGTGCTGATCGAGGATTTAAAACAGCCGTACTTTTGCGTCAGCGCCAACCTTTCCTCCGGCCGCGTGCTCGAGCATCGCGAGGGCAGTCTCGCGGACGCACTGCGCGCATCGGTCGCCATACCCGGCGTCATGCCGCCGGTGTATCGGGGTGAGGACGTGCTGGTCGACGGCGCCGCCATCAACAATCTGCCTGTGGACATCATGCAGACGCACGCCCCCGGTCTCGTGATCGGCTGCGATGTCGGCGCGGACCGTTTCGCGCTCGGCCGCGGCGACAAGCGACGCATCAATATATTCCAGATTCTGATGCATTCGGGAATGATCAACAGCGCGTCGAGCGCTGCCATGCAGCGCGAACGGGCCGATGTGCTGATGAAGCCACCCCTGGCCAATGTGGATCTGCTCAACTGGCGCGCCTTCGATCGTGCGATTCAAGCCGGCTATGATTATGCGCGCCTGGCACTCGAGGGACTCCCCGCCATACCCCGCCTGGCGGCGCCGATCGAGCGGGCGCGGCCCAACTCGCTGGCGGCGGAATTAGCCAGGCGCATGGCCGTCTAGGGCTAGTTGAGCCTCTGGGCGAGCCTGTCCACCCATTCGAGTTCTGCAGGGCTGAAGCTCGCGGAATTCAGGCGGTTCAGGCTTACCGGCAGCACCTTGCTGCCCGATATCGAATGCACGATACGATAGCTGTGAAATCCGGAATAAACCCCCACACTAAAGCCGATCACCAGACGAAAATCTGCGCGCTGCTCGCAGATCACGAAATAGGAATCTTGCATCCGCCTCTGGCCGAAGGCTTGGTCCTCGTGCAATGCCTCAAGGAAAGAACGAACCTGGGCCGCCACCATGTCCGCGACCTCCACATGCGGCTGCGCCAGAGCCACCCAGCGAGTGCCTCTCTCGATGCTGTTGACAATAAACAGGGCAAAACGCCGCGCCGCCAGAGAGCGCCAGGCGGCATTGCTGGCCGTGCCTGCGGCGAGCGTCCGCGCCTCCACGCCCATTCGCACCGCGGATCGCACCGCTAATAAGGTGTTGACTCCTACGGCCGCGAGACGCAAGCGCCGATCCTCGGTCACCAGGCACGCGGGCCGGCACCCCGGACGCAACACGGCATCGTCGTTCTTCGCCGGAACCCAGACCGGAGATGCCTCGTCGCAGCGCGCCAGCATGCCGGCCACCGCGCCGCAAGGAGCGAACGCCTCGAAATGGCCCCGCAACTTGTCGTGCGCCAGCACACGAGGAAAATACATCACGGCATTTTCATTGCAGAAATTCCAATCCCGCATGCCGCGAAGAGCATCGTCGGCCGTATGCCAGGTCGACGGCGGGTCCACGATCATCAGAGCCCGCCGTTCCTTGCAATAGCGCTCGCCCACCAACAGCGTGCTCGGGCCCAGGTCCTGCTCCCGCGAGAGCGGCGGTATGCACAGGAAATTGAAATAGTCCGCGGAGGCCAGCGCAAACAGGCCGGTGCGCTCGGCTTCACTGCCGATGATGTCATAGTCGGTGAGCGGCGCGCCGTCGTCGCCATCCGAATTCGAATTGACGTAGCCGTGGGACAAGCCGCTGACTGCATCCAAGGTTCGATCCGGCCGCTGCGCCGGAATGTCGCCGGCCAGTCGAATCATTTCCGAATCGCAGATCGCGTGCGGTAGGTAGCGGGCGGAGCCCGGCGTCACCGACAGATTATGGAAGATCTCCTGATCTTCGACTTGCGCTGTACCCTGGGTGCGCACGCGCTGCACCGTGAGATTGAAGTCTCCGCAGTCCTCATCGGAGATATTGTCGTAATCGACGCTGGCGCGCAGAAATTCCCGCGTGCCGGGCCGCACCGCGCGCAAGCGCAGCGCCGAACCGCCCGCGGCCAGCGTCAGAGTCGCCGTTTGCGCGCCGTTGACCACGCGCACGATGAGCGCCTCGCGGCCGCCGTTGTCAAAGAATTGCTCGACGGCATAGCCCAAGGGACTGGGCTGCCAGAGTCCGCCGAACACGTGCTGGAATTGCGTGAAACTGCTGATGAGGACCGGTCGGTTGACCGGCCCGCGCAGAGTGCGTCCGACGAACGCAGTGCGCGCCGTACCGAGGCGCGTGATAATTTGATCAGGTCCGCGCTCTTCCTCGACCTGGATACCTAAATTAGCGGAGGTCACCAAATTGTTTTTCTCTCAGGCGCAAGCTGCCGACTTTATCACGCAAACAGCGCGACGTCGCGTCGCTTGAGGAAGGGAACGAGCAGCATGCCGGTCAAAAAACCGCCGATATGCGCGCGAAAAGCGACGCTCGCGCCGCCGTCGGGTACGGCAAGATCGCTGAGTAGCTGCACTGCAAACCACAGCAACAGCAACAGCATGGCAGGCATGCGCAGCGTGGTGAAGAAAAACGGCAGCAGGACCAGAGTCAACACCCGTGCGCGCGGAAACAACAACAGGTAGGCGCCCAGCACTCCTGAAATCGCGCCGCTGGCGCCGATGATGGGAAAGGCGGAACTGGGATCCGACAGTGCCTGAGCAAAGACGGCCGCAATGCCGCAGAGAAAATAAAACACGCAATACCGTGCATGACCCATGGCGTCCTCGACGTTATCGCCGTAGATGCACAAGAACAGCATATTGCCCAGCAGATGCATCCAACCGCCGTGCAGGAACATGGAAGTGAATGGCGAGGCAAAGCGCGGAATCCACTGCAAGTCCGCCGGCAATCGCGCATCCGTCAACAGCACGGCCGGAACGGCTCCCAATGCGGCCACGGCGTGACGACTCGCCGTGACATCCAAGGATTTTTGCCAGAGAAAAATGCAACTGCAGACCACGATCAGGGAGATCGTGACCACGGGTTTGATTGCAGAAGGTAAGTTGTCCTTGAGCGGGATCATCCGCGCGCGCGGTCGTTGCCGGGTCGCGGCTCAGCGCTCCGCTCATCGTGGCGCGCCTTATCCTCGCCGCGGGCTTGTTCCGCCTCGGCCTTCTTGCGCGCGATTTCCTCGAGCATCACTTTCATCCACTCACTGATCATTCTATATCTTCCGCAGCTACAGGATTGACGATGGCATCGATCGCCGTCGCGGTCTCGGGGTGATACCCGGGGCGCGCCTTGGCGTACACCCGCTTCGCGAATACGCTGCCAGACGGGGTTTTCATCAGATCGGCATACAGCGGCGTGATCAATTTACGGCGGCCGATGATTTTGAGGTATTCCTCGAGACGAGCGTAGCTCGGCTGATAGTTATTGGCGATCACGAGCTTGAGCCAACTGTGTTCGATTTCCGCATTCTGACTCTTCGTGAAGTCATAAGCTTGATCCAGACGCGCGAGTTGCTCGGCGCTTAGCGTGGTGGGCATGTTATTCAAAAAATACAGCCATTGCTGTGTAACCCAGTCAAGCCCGAATTGCTTCGGCTGCAGTTTGCCGGCGAGCCACGCCGTTCGTGCATCGTCCACCGGCTGGAAGGCGCTCGACACCGGCACGACGGCATCGGCCGGAATGCCCGGAGCATTTTCCCAGGCGAGCACTTGTGCACTGCTCACGATGCCGGGGAACTGATCGAGAAGATGCTCGCCCAGGTATTGGTTGAATTGCTCGGTGGTGATGCTTTGGAATGCGAAATGATCGAAATAGCCGCGCAAGAAAGCGTCGAATCGATCGCGCCCGAACTTTGCTTCCAGGTAGCTTAGGAACAGCCGACCCTTCTCGTAGGGCACGGAGCTGAAGACGAGGCTCGGATCACGGTCCCGCAAGTCGATGGCCAGTACCTGGTCGCGTGGATCCAACTTGGCCAGCTCCGCTCGCAGGGCCTGCAGGCCGAGCACGGCTTCCATGGATGCGCGTTCACTGCCGTAGACCGCAGTCATGATGCGGCTCTCCAAATAGTCGGTAAAGCCCTCGTTCAGCCAAAGGTCGCGCCAGGTCGCATTATTGACCAGATTCCCCGACCAGGAGTGCGCCAATTCATGCGCAATCACCGACACCAGACTCTTGTCGCCCGCGATCAGCGTGGGGGTGACGAACGACAGGCGCGGATTCTCCATGCCGCCTTCCGGAAAACTCGGCGGCAGCACCAGGATGTCGTAACGCGTCCAACGATAGGGCCCAAACAGTTTCTCGCTGACCGCGATCATCGATTCGGTGTCCGCGAATTCCTTGGCCGCAGCCTTCACCAAGGATTTTTCTGCATACACGCCGGTACGCGGCCCAGTCTCCTTGAACTGAAGATCCCCTACCGCCAGGGCAATCAAGTAGGACGGAATTGCCTGGGGCATGGAAAAGGAATATTCGCCGTTGCGCTTCGCTTTCGGATCGTTCTCGGCGCTCATCACCGCCATCACGTCGGAAGGCGTACGAATCAGGGCCTTGTAGGTGACGCGCACCTGCGGCGTGTCCTGCAGCGGGATCCAGGTCCGCGCACCGATGGGCTCCGACTGCGAATACATAAAGGGCCTGTGGCGACCCGCCGTTTGTTTTGCCCCCAGCCACTGCAATGCGCCGCCGCCGGCCGCATCGTTGGCTGGCGCCACGGTTTCATAGTCGATCCGTATGGACTCAACGGTCTTGCGGGTCGGCGGCAGGTCGATGACCAAGGCGCTGCCCAAGATGGGGTCCGGCTTGTCGAGGTGAAAGGGCCGGCTGACCCACACCGTTTGACTTTTGGCGGTCGCACCCAGCACGTCCGTGGCCTTTTGACTGACGCCATAGATCATCAGATTCTTGGTGTCGAGAATCAGTTGCGTGGCGCGCGGATCGAGTCGCTTCAAATCCAAGAACACAGTGCCGCTGATGTTTTTGTCATCGAGGTCGACGCGCAGATCCAATTCCAGGTGCGTGGCCCGGAATTGATCCACATTGGCGAAGGAATGGTAATCGAGGCCGGATTGAATAGGCGACAGATCAGCGCCGGCGGCCGGCATTACCGACGCGAGCGCCAGGCCCGCAAGACAAACACGACGCACGCACATGGTCATTAGTTGGCGGCGGCTTGAGGCTGCACCGCCGGCGCTTCGGCTCGTCCGCCTACTAATTCCTTGAACGTCTTTTCATCGACCAACAGCCCCGACTTGCCGTCCCAGTTCGAGCCTTCCGGCAAGGCATTATCGACCAGCAAGGATTTGTCGATCACCTCATCGATGCCGCCGAGGGTTCCTGTGACGGGCACCGGTACGGCGCGCGGTGCGTGGGCCAGATCGCCAACCCGCTGCCAATTGATTTCATTGTCGTGCTCAGCGATATGCTTCTGCAGTTTTGGATTGAGCAGCTTGGCGAGCAGTTGCTTGCGCTTCTTGCTCCAATCGCGCGAGTCGTCTTCCATCACGCTGTACGCCTGCAGGTATAGCGTGCCGTCGCGCCAGCCGAACAAATACGGCTGATTGACCACCGTCACTTTGGTGCCGATGGGAATCAAGTCGAAAAACACGGCGATGTCCTCAGGGTAAAGGCGCATGCAGCCGTGGCTCGAACGCATGCCCACGCCGTAGGGCTTGTTGGTGCCGTGAATCAAATAGCTGGGCCACCCCAACCGGAACATATATTGGCCCAGCGGATTGTCCGGCCCCGCAGGCACCTGTGCGGGCAATTTCTCGCCGTCCTCGGCGTGCTCATCGCGCACCGACTTCGGCACCACCCAAACGGGATCTTTTTGGCGGCTGACAATCTTGGTGCTGCCTTCCGGAGTCTTCCAACCCACCTTGCCGATGCCGATGGGATGAGTGTAAACGATCTGCGGCTCGCCCTTTTTATGCGGGGGATAGTAGAAAATGCGCATGGCGGCCACGTTCACCACCACACCCTCGTGCGGAGCCGCAGGCAGAATGAATTGCGTCGGCACGACCACCTCGCGCCCGACTCCCGGCAGCCACGGGTCGATGCCCGGATTCGCCGTCACCATTTCCTCATATCCCACATCGAATCGCCGTGCGATATCGGGCAGAGTGTCTTCTTTGCCGATGGTGGTCTTTTGCACATAGCCCACGATGTCGTTGTTGGGCGCGACCTCGGAACGGTGGGTAGCCACCGGTTTGGGCAACACAGGGGCCGGCGGCGGCGCCTGCACGACCGGCGGCGGCGCCACGGGCGTGGGACGAAACAACGAGCAGGCGCCCAAAGCCAACCCGCCGGCGCAAACGGCCAATCTTACGATCTTCATCCGCACTATCTACAGCAAAGTCGGGCGATCAGGCAATTGGTTGCGCGATGGCGACGCCGGGCCTGAACTCGGCGGGAAATGGCGGGCCAGCAGGTTCCCGATGGCCTCCACGCCGGCAATCGAACCTTCCTTGAAGCGTCCGGCCCGGAAATGCTCTTCCATGAGGCGGCACACCGCCTCCCATTCGGCGGGACTGACACGGCCATCGAAACCACGGTCCGCCGCGATTTCAACGTGGCGATCTGCGAGCTGTACATAGATCAGCACGCCGTTATTAAGCTCGGTGTCCCAGACGCGCAGATGCGCAAAGACATCCCATGCGCGGGTGCGCGGGGCCACGCCGTTCAGGACCTGCGCAGGCGCCAGCGATGTCTCGATGGCAAAGCGTATTTCCCCCGCGTGGCTGCGTTCGACGGCGGCAATGGCCTGCTCGATCGCATCCAGAGTCGCGCTCGGAAACAACATGCGGGTGCGCCAGTGCGTGGCCGTGGCATGCCGAATGAGACGCCCAAGCTGCATCACCAGCTCCCCGAGGCGCCGCCGCCCCCGCCGCCGCCCCCACCGCCGCTAAATCCACCACCGCCGAAGCCGCCACCGCCAAAACCCCCGCCCAGGCCGCCGCCGCCCCAGCCGCCCCCGGCCGTCCAACCGCGAGAACCGGATCCAGCCAGCATGGCGAACAGGAAAGCAATGACACCCGCACCCAAGCCAATGGGCAGGAAGTGGCTGAACAGCCAGGCGAGCCCGCCGGCCAGCCCCCCGGTGGCCACCGAGCCAAATAATCGACCGAATAGAGCGCGCAATACCCCGCTCGCGACGAACACCACGACCAGCAGCAGCGGCAACAGATTGCCCAGGCCCCCGCGGTGTTCCCACTTCTTGTCGGGCTGAGGCAGCGGTTCGCCGTTGACCACCGCGATCATTTGATCCACGCCGGCCTCTATCCCACCGTCAAAATCGCCCAATTTGAAATGCGGAGCGATGGTTTCCTCGATGATGCGGTTGGCGGTCGCATCCGGCAGCGCGCCCTCCAAGCCGTAGCCCACTTCGATGCGGACCCGCCGGTCGTTTTTGGCCACGATCAGGATGGCGCCGTCGTCGACCCCTTTGCGGCCCACTTTCCACGCATCCATGACGCGGATACCAAACTGCTCGATCTCTTCGGGCTGGGTGGTTGGCAGGATAAGCACCGCGATCTGGCTGCCCTTATTGGCTTGCAGCGTCGCCAACTTGGACTCAATGCGCGTAACCGCTTCACCGGACAGCGTCCCGGTGAGATCCGTGACTCGCGCCGTCAGAGTGGGCACCGCCACCTCCGCGCGAACCAGCAGCGCGGCAAGCAGCAGGGCCAGCCCTACTCCTCCGCTAGTGCGCAGGAGCGGGAGTCTGCGCGGGTGGTACATCGGGGCCTTTAGTCGCCGGGCCGTTGAAATCCACCGACGGCGGCTTGGAAATCACCGCCTCGTTCTCCACCGCGAAGTTGGGCTTGGCCTTGTAGCCGAAGATCATGGCGGTCAAGTTGCCTGGGAATTGTCGCACCGTCACATTGTAGTTCTGCACCGCCTGAATGTAGCGGTTGCGCGCCACGGTAATGCGATTTTCCGTGCCTTCGAGCTGTGCCTGCAGGTCGCGGAAATTCTGGTCGGACTTCAATTGCGGATAGTTCTCGGTAACCACCAAGAGGCGCGACAGGGCGCTCGACAGCTCACCTTGAGCGGCTTGAAACTTGGCAAAGGCTGCCGGATCATTGACCAGCTCTGGAGTCGCTTGAATCGAGCCGACCTTGGCGCGCGCCTCGGTCACGCCCAACAACACCGAGCTCTCCTGTGCGGCGTAGCCCTTGACCGTATTCACCAGATTGGGAATGAGGTCGGCCCTGCGCTGGTATTGATTCAGAACCTCCGACCAGGCGGATTTGATCTGCTCATCCTGAGACTGCATGGCGTTGTAGCCGCAACCCGATAACAACAAGCCAGCCACTGCGGCCAGACCTAAAGCCAATTGACGCATGTTCCCCTCCTGGCCCCTCTGATGTGGGGGTAGGCATTAAGTCTAACACCCTGGCAAAAAAAGCCCCGAGTGATGAGCTCGGGGCTGAGAGGCGGACTTCAATGAAGGGAAGTAAAGCCCGCTAGGGGATCAGTGGGGGCGGAACCTTCAGTGCAGATGGTCCCATTGCAAAACTTGAATATCGGTTTCATCGAGATCGAAGCTGCGGGCCAGCATGCGTGCTATTTCCCGATCGCCTTGAACGCTGCTCGATCGATCGAGGAGTTCCACGACGCCCCGATATTCGTTGTATTCGACGGCTCCTTCCGACTGCGCGATAAAGTGCGTGTAATATTTAACGCTCATAGGGTTTAGCTTATGATTCGCGGCGCACCTAATCTGTGAACCGCCGCTCAGTAGATTGCGCTGCCTCCAGAACCTGGTTCACGTCCTTGAATGTCGCTAGGCTATATTGCAGCGTGTCACGATATCGCCCCCCCACCGTCCCTGGCTCAAAGTACATCACCCCCGAGGGCGCCAAACGCTTGCGCGATGAACTCGATCAGCTATGGCATGAGGAACGTCCGCGGGTCACTCAGTCGGTGTCCGAGGCCGCCGCCCAGGGCGACCGCTCCGAAAATGCCGAGTACACCTACGGCAAGAAACGCCTGCACGAAATCGATCGGCGGGTGCGCTTTTTGCGCAAGCGCCTCGAAGGCATGGCCATCGTCGATCCGCAGGCCGCGCTGGGGCGGCGCGACCCCAACCGTATTTCCTTCGGGGCATGGGTGCAAGTCGAGAATGCAATCGACGGGGCACTGCGCTGGTACCGGCTGGTGGGGCCCGACGAATTCGACATGGCGGAGAATTACATCAGCATGGACTCGCCGCTGGGGCGAACCCTGCTCGGCAAGCGGCTTGATGATGAGGTGAGCGTCGCGCTGCCGGCAGGGGCGACCACCTTCACGGTGGTCGCCGTCAGCTACGCCATCAAACCACCCGAATGTTCTTGAATTGCCACGGGTCCGTGGTATCGAGATCCTCGGCAAACAACTCGCCGCGCTGATAGAGCGGCGTCCAGTCGGTGTACTTGCCAACCACTTTGCCGAGATAGGGCATGCAGATCTCGAGCGGACGCTGGTACTCCATTTCGTCCGGCTCGACGATGCCGCGATTCGGATTTTCCATTGCCCAAATCATTCCGGACAAGGCCGCCGAGGTGACTTGCAGGCTGGTCGCGCTGTTGTAGGGCGCCAGCTTGCGCGCTTCGTCGATGGATAGCTGCGATCCAAACCAGTACGCGTTCTTCTTATGTCCCGCGAGCAGCACCCCCAGCTCATCGATGCCGGCGGTGATCTCGTTCAGCATGATGCGTTTGTGGTCCTGCAGGTGCCAATTATTGCCGGCGAACTCGTGCACGGACAACACCGCGTTGTCGCTTGGATGATAGGCATAGTGGGTGGTGGGCCGGTACACCACCTTGTCGCCGTCCATGACCGTGTAGTAATCGGCCAAAGATATCGCTTCCGAGTGCGTGATCAGCCAGCCATGGAAATGACCCGCTTCGGGAGTCCAGGTGCGCACGCGGGTGCTGGCGCCGGGGCGATTCAAATAAATCGCGCAGCCCGATCCCACCTTATGGCGTCCGCCGTCCGCCGGGAAATGCTTCTCGTGCGTGCCCCAGCCGAGTTCGGCGGGTTGCGCGCCCTCGCTGACGAAGCCGTCGACCGACCAGGTATTGACGAACTCATTGGCCACTTTCGGTACATTCGTGATCTGCGTATCGCGTTCGGCGACGTGAATGACCTTGATGCCCAGAGTCTGCGCGAGCTTGGCCCAGGCCTCGCGGCCTACGGGCGCACCCGCTTCCACCCCGGTGTCCTTGGCGATGTTGAGCAGAGCCTGCTTGACCATGTGAGAAACCAGGCCGGGATTGGCGCCATGCGTGAGCACCGCCGTGGGCGTGTTCTTCGCGCCCTTGCGCAGGGCAAGCGCTTCGAGGCGCATGGTGTAATTGCTGCGTGAGTCCACCGACGCTTTCGGGTCGGTATATCCTCCGGCCCAGGGCTCGATGCAGGTATCGAGATAGAGAGCGCCGCGTTCGCGCGCCAGTTCAACGAGCGCCATGCTCGACACATCGACCGATAGGTTCAATAGAAAATCCCCGGCGCCGAGCAGCGGCTCCAGGACTTCGCGGTAGTTCTCGCGCGTCAACGCGGTTTTGACGAATTTCACGCCGAATTCATCAGCTTCGGTCCGGCCGCTGTTCTCGGCCGTCACGATGGTAATGCGGTCGGACGAAGTGCCTATGTGACGCAAGATCAAAGGCAAGACACCCTGTCCGATGCTGCCGAAACCCACAAAAACGATCTTGCCCGCAAATTTCACATGCACTTCGTGTTTGCTCATAATTGCTGTCTCATTATGTCTTCCTCACTTGGTTTGGATTGACGCCCTGCGGGCGGACGCCGCCAGCCTACCTGGCGGCACGCAAAAGCTCCAAATTTCGGAGAAAATTTAGGCGCCGCGCCAATGCGGCGGATAAGTACGTTCGTATCCGGGCAGGGATTCGATACGGTGGATCCAGCGCGCCAGCGCCGGATAGTTGCGCTCCATGGGCAGAAAGCGCGCGCCGAGCTCGGCGGCTGAGCTTCTATCCAAGGCGCGGCGCAACACTTGAATCCAGGGGAAAATCACCATGTCCGTGGCCGAGTAATTGGCGCCGACTATCCATTGCTCCTTGCTCAAGCGCCCCTCGATGGTCCGCGCCTCCCGTGCAACGATATGCATGGCGTCCGTCAGCTCGTCGATATGTTCGGCGACATTGTCCGAAAAGATGGCCCCGGTAATTTTGAGCAGCGACGGTTCGGCGTACGCCATGAACTCGCAGATGACCCGCATGATGACGCCCGCTTCCTCGGGAGTCGCGCCGAAAATCGGGGCCTGCGGATATTTCACGTCGAGGTAGTAGAGCACCGCCACCGACTCGAATACCACGTAATCCCCGTCCTTGAGCACCGGCACCCGGCCGCGCGGATTGAGCTTGAGCATTTGCGGCGACTGGTGCTCCTGCCGGTCGAAATGCAGAAGCTGCGATTCGTAGGCCAGCTGCTTATGCTCGAGCGCCAAGAGTACGCGCCACGCGAACGGACTGCCGCTGCCCCAATAGAGAGTAAGTGCCATGGCGCGATTGTAGCGGATGAACTTAGTCCGGCACCGCGCTAAGCTGGGAATCATGGAATTTCGAACGCTAATCGACGCCCTTGCCTTGCAGGAACTGCTGGGTGAGCCGTGCGTGGCCGTAGTCGATTGCCGCTTCGATCTCATGAATCCCGAGGCCGGTCGCCGGGCATACCTCGAGGCGCATATACCCGGAGCGCGCTATGCCGACCTCAATCGCGACCTCGCGGCGCCCGTCGGGCCCGGCTCCGGCCGCCATCCACTGCCCTCCCCCGAGACTTTCGCACGCAAGCTGGGCGAACTTGGGATCGGCAATGACACCCAAGTCATTGCCTATGACGAGGTGAACGGATCCTTTGCCGCGCGGCTGTGGTGGATGCTGCGCTGGCTGGGACACGATGGCGTGGCCGTCCTCGATGGCGGCATCAAGGCGTGGACCCAAGCGGGCGGCGCCCTGCAATCGGGCGAGGTCGACTTCCCCCGGCAGCGCTTTTCACCGCGCGCCAACGCGCACGCTGTGGTGAACACGGCCGAGGAGCTCGATCCGCTGCTGCACCGGCAGCACGCGCTGCTGGTCGACGCCCGCGCGCCGGAGCGCTTTGCCGGCACGCTTGAGCCCATCGATCCCGTGGCCGGACACGTCCCCGGCGCGGTGAATCACCCCTTCAGCGCCAACTTGGACGCCGACGGCTTTTTCTTGCCGGTCGACGAGCTCACGCGCAGCTGGCGGGAACGCCTCGCCGGCGCCGATCCAAAGGACCTGATCGCCATGTGCGGGTCCGGCGTCACCGCATGCCACAACTTGCTCGGCCTCGAGGTGGCAGGTCTGCCGGGCGGCAGGTTATATGCGGGCTCCTGGAGCGAATGGATTCGCGATCCGCGCCGGCCCGTCGCCCGCGCGTAGGCCGCCCCGCGGAAGGCCGCCCCGCGACATTCATTTACATGCAGCACCAATTTGCTATCGTGCGCGCGACATGAACACACCCGCCAAGATGCTGCCCGTGAACGCGTGGAAAATAGAACAGTCGCTGGATTTGTACCAAGTCGAAGCTTGGGGCAAAGGCTATTTTTCGATCAACGAGGCCGGCCACGTCGTGATCCGGCCCAACATGGACGCCGCGCGCGAAATCGACCTGTACGAGGTCGTGCAGGGACTGAAGGCCCGTGATCTGCACACCCCGGTGGTCATTCGCTTCTCCGACATTCTCGCGCACCGCCTGCGCCACATCGCCGAGGCCTTCGGCACGGCCATCACCGAGAACGGCTACAAGAATCGTTATGCGGCGGTGTTCCCCATCAAGGTCAACCAGCAGCGCCTGGTGGTGGAAGAGGTTTACCGTTACGGCAAGGAGTTCGGCTTCGGGCTCGAAGTCGGTTCCAAGCCCGAATTGCTTGCGGTCATGTCCATCACCGAGGACGCGCCGGACCGCATCGTGGTGTGCAACGGCTTCAAGGACGACAGCTACATTGAAGCGGTCATTCTGGCCACCAAGCTTGGCAGGACCATCATTCCGGTGGTCGAGAACTACGAAGAGATCCATCTCATCCTGAAGCATGCCGAGCGCTACAACGTGCGGCCCAAGATCGGCGTGCGGGTGAAGCTCGCCAGCGAGGGCGCCGGCCGTTGGCGTGAATCAGCCGGTGAGAAATCGAAATTCGGCTTGTTTATCAGCGAAATTCTCGACCTATATGCATTGTTGAAAGAGCGCGACATGCTCGACTGCCTGCAGCTCGTGCACTGCCATCCGGGCAGCCAACTGCAGGACATCCGGCGCGTGAAGGACGCCATCAACGAACTAGCACATGTCTATGCCGAGCTCAAGATCATGGGCGCCGGGCTTGAGTACATCGATATCGGCGGGGGCCTCGGCGTCGACTATGACGGCAGCGGCACCAACTTCGAATCCTCCATGAACTACACGCTCAATGAATATGCGAGCGATGTCGTCTACCGCATCAAGAGCGTCTGCGACGCACGCAGCGTGCCGCATCCCATGATCGTCAGCGAGTCCGGGCGCGCCATCGCCGCGCATCACAGCGTGCTGGTGTTCGACACGCTGGGGTCGTCCAAGCTGGATCAATTCAAGGTCACCGGCCGCCCCGAAGAGGATTACCACGGCACGCAGGAAGTGCCGCAGCCGGTGCGCGACCTGTTCGACAGCTATCGCTCGGTCAACGAGCGCCGGCTGGTCGAGTGCTATCACGACGGCCTCCAGGCCCGCGAGCAGGCGCTGCAGATGTTCAACCTGGGTTATTTGAGCCTCGAGTTTCGTGCCCTGGCAGAGAAGCTCTACTGGGCCACGTGCACCAAGATCCGCGACTACTGCCGCAAGCTCGACCGGGTTCCAGAAGAGCTGGAAAATCTCGAGGACATGCTGAGCGACATCTATTTCTGCAACTTCTCTATTTTTCAGTCCCTGCCGGATAGCTGGGCGATCGGCCAATTGTTCCCCATCATGCCCATCCATCGACTAGGAGAGCGGCCGTCGCGCAATGCCGTCCTCGCCGATATCACCTGCGATTCGGACGGCAAGATCGATCGCTTCGTCCACCCCCGGGCAACCAAGCGCACTCTTGAGGTGCACGAACTGGCTCCGCCTGAGCCCTACTTCCTGGCCGCGTTTCTGGTCGGCGCCTACCAAGAAACCCTGGGAGATCTGCACAACCTGTTTGGCGACACCCACGTCGTGCACATCCGGCTGCAGGAAGGCGGCGGATGGTGGATCGAGGAAATCGTCAAGGGCGATACGGCCAACAAGGTGCTCGAATACATGGAATATGACACCGACGAGTTGTATCCCGGCATCGCACGGGACTGCGAACGCGCCATCAAGGAAGGCCGGATGACCCTGAGCGAAGCGCAGACCGTCAAGCGCTTCTATGAGAACGAATTGAACGGCTATGCGTATCTGGAAGTCGAATAAACCCCTAGTTTGCCAACAATAATCCCCTGGCGTAGCATCAAGTCGAAGGTTCGTTCCCGACACGAGCCTGAGGGATCGGGCTCCGGCGCGACGGTCACAGCGCGGCGGCGCCTGAATGTTTAAACGCTGTTAGTGAGATTAGTTGAATGACGACGATCTACGTTGGCAACTTGCCATTCACTGCTACGGAAGACGAAGTGCGGGCGCTGTTCGAGCGCCATGGAAAAGTCGAATCGGTCAAACTGATCAACGATCGCGAGACCGGGCGTCCCCGCGGTTTTGCCTTTGTGGACATGGCGGTCGGCGAAGCACAAAACGCGATTCAACAGACGAACGGCTTCCAGATGGGTGGACGGCCCTTGCGGGTCAATGAAGCTCAGGAACGGGCGCCTCACTCCAAGCCCGCAGGTGGGGGGGGCGGCGGTGGCGGTGGCCCGCGACGCTGGTGACGATCACCACATTTCTTTAAGCTGGGCGACAACGTCGACCGTTGTCGATTCTGCCTCGCGCAGATTTTCTACGCCGCGCAAATTGCGCAGGGAAATGCGCTCGCACGAATCCAATACCCGGTCGGTCATGAACCGGCTTTTCGCACCGTAGACGTGCTTGTCGCCGTCCCGGGCCTGCTGCGTGACCTGGTATTTGAGCGGTGCGCACAGATGTAATTCGTTGCGAGCACGGGTCATCGCCACATATAACAGGCGCCGCTCCTCTTCGATCATCTCCGGCTTGCCCGTGGAGAACTCCGACGGGAAGTTGCCATCGGACACATTCAGTACATAGACGATGTCCCACTCCTGGCCCTTGGCTGAGTGAATGGTCGAGAGAATGACGTAATCCTCATCCTTGGACGAGGCGCCGGACTGATCGCTGGTTACGACCGGGGGGTCCAGAGTGAGCTCCGTCAGGAACCGCTCGCGGCTCGCGTGCTGTGTCGATAGGGTTTCCAGCTGCTCCAAATCACCCGTACGCGTGAAAGCCGCATCGTAGATGCGCTCGAGCTGGGGCTTGTACCAATCACGCACCAAGCCGACCTGACCGGGCCACGGCGTCGAGGGATCCGCAAGCCTTTCGAGCATTGCGCAGAATCTCTTCCAATCCATTTTCACCGGCTGAGGCGCATCGAATGCAGCAAGGCTCTTGATGCTGAAATTTTGCGCCTCGAAATAATCCAGTGCCTGTTTCGCATGCCCGGGGCCGAATCCCGGCACCAATTTCAGCACTCTGAAGCCTGCCACCGAGTTGTGTGGATTGTCGACCCAGCGCAGCACCGACATCATGTCCTTGACGTGCGCCGCTTCCAGGAACTTCAAGCCGCCGTATTTCACGAAGGGAATGTTCTTCTTCGTCAGTTCGACTTCCAGTACGTCGCTGTGATGCGAACTGCGGAACAAGATGGCGTGGCGCTTGAGCGAACCGCCGACCTCCCGCGTCTGCAATATCTTGCCGGTGATGTACTCGGCCTGCGCGACGGCATCATCCATCGCCACGTACAGAGTTTTCTGGTTGGACTGGCGCGTCGCCAGCAAGGTTTTGCGGTGCTGCCGAGCGCCGTCCGCCATCAATGCATTGGCGGTATCCAAAATTTGCTGTGTGGAGCGGTAATTCTGCGCCAGAACCACGATCTCGGCTTTCGGCTTGTAGCGATCGGCGAAGCCCAGAATATTCTCGACGGCCGCCGCACGGAAGGAGTAAATGGCCTGGGCATCGTCGCCCACCACCGTCACCCCCTTGCCGTCGGGTTTGAGCGCCTGAATGACTTCGCCCTGCAGAGTGCTGATGTCCTGGTACTCATCGACCAGCACATGATCGAAGTTCTTGGACAAGCTTTGCGCCAGCACCGGGTTCTGCATCATCACATGCCAATAGAGCAGTAAATCGTCGAAATCCAGGACGCGATTTTTTTGCTTACGCCCGACATATTCGCGGTACAGGCGCGTGAGATCCGCCTCCCATTCCATGCACCAGGGAAATTGTTCTTCCAGGGTCTGCTTCAGTGACAGGCGGGTGTTGACCCGATACGAGTAGATGGCGAGACAGGCATCTTTGCGCGGAAAGCGCTTGTCCTTGGTCGAGAACCCCAATTCGTGCCGCACCACATCCATCAAATCGGCCGCATCCGCTCGATCCAGAACCGTGAAATTCGGACCCAATCCCAAGTGCTTGGCGTATAGACGCAAAATCCGGTTGCCCACGGAATGGAAAGTCCCCGACCACAGCAATCGTGACGTCACGCTACGATCGCCGGCCTTGCCGCGATCCGACATTACTTCTGCGACGATGCCCTGAGTACGCCGAATCATTTCCTGCGCGGCGCGGCGTGTGAAGGTCAGCATCAAAATGCGCGCCGGGTCCACGCCGTTCAGCACCAGATGCGCCGTGCGATGCGCCACGGTGTTGGTCTTGCCCGTGCCCGCGCCGGCCAATATCAGCATCGGACCCGCACTGACGCCCTTGTCCGGCACCAGCGTGCCGAAGGTCACTGCCCGGCGTTGCGACGGGTTGAGCGAATCGAAGGCATTGGTCTTGGCTTTCATCATAAAAGAGCTTTGAGTCTACTGTACGTATATCCAGAACGCGTTGCAACGGCCGGCAAACAGCCCCCAGGATCGCCCATCGCAGGCGCCGGCTGCGCGGAGACAGGTCACATGCCCCAGCTTTTCCCCTACGGCGTACCGGTTAAACTTCCCATATGCAGAAACCAAAACCCATTTCGAGCATCCCCGCATTTAGCGGCCGCATCATCACCGTGTCCACCGAGCGACTGCTGTACAACAATGGCCGAGAGTACGACTTGGACTTCGTGCGACACCCCGGCGCTGCCGCGGTGGTTGCCCTGGATGATGCCGGCCGCGTCTGCCTGGTGCGCCAATATCGGCACGGGATCGGCGATTTCCTCTGGGAAATTCCGGCCGGCAAGCTCGACGTCGGCGAGCCGCCGGACGTCTGTGCGGTGCGCGAACTGGCCGAGGAAACCGGCGTATCTGCCGGGCGCTGGACGCCGTTGGGACGCTTCCTTCCGGCGCCCGGCATATTCACCGAAGTCATTCACCTCTTTTTGGCGCGGGATCTCCTCATCGGGCCCCCCAAGCCCGATGCCGACGAAGAACTCGAATTGCGCTGGCTGCCGATGGCCGATGCGATTGAAATGGTGCTACGCGGCGAATGCGATGACGGTAAGACCGCGCTCGCGCTTTGGCGTGCGCAATACCAGCTGAAATCTTAAAAATTCGCCGAGTTTGGACCGGTTTGCTTGACTTCGACTGTCGCTCGACTAAAAAGGTGGTATGAGCGCGGAGAATTCAAAACCTTCACCTAAGACCGTCCAAGGCGGCGAAGCGTCTGCGCCCGACGCCAAAGCAGAGGCCACGAAGGACGACGCGAAGAGCACCGGACGGGTGCAATTCGACGACAAAGGCAATGCGATTTGGGAGTGGTCGATTTCTACCGGCGCCTTTGCCCGCGAGGTGTCCGCCGAACGTTTGCAAAGACTCGAGCACCCCGCCCTGTCGCTGGCCGAGGATGCGCCTACGCCGTATGAAACCGTGCGCGCCAATCCGCACGGCACCAAGAAGGGATACGACCCCTACGACAGCGGCAAGCTGGGCAAGCCGGCCGCACCCCTGCGTAAGAAGGATTTACGTCGCCTGAGCGAAGCACTGCAGTTGAAGAAACAGGCAGCCCAGAACAAGGACGACAAGGACTAGGCTAGAGCGTGACGCATTTTTGCGGCACACCCAAGCCGATAGAACCGGCGCAGCTCGCGCACCAGCGCCTCGATCCGCGCCTGACCCCGGCTCACGAAGCGATGTTCTAACCGTCTGCAATAGTGCGCGGCGCAGCGGTGCGCGGCTCGATAGCGCTGGTACTGATCGGGCTCCAGGCGCGCATCGAAGCTCACCCGATCGAATAGCCGCGCGTGCACCTGCACCGGGTAATCCCCGCCCAACTGATCGGCCAGCAAGAACACCGTTAAAGCGTATTTATCGACTTCCGCCTGGGTCTCAAGCTCCAACAATGACACCGGCAGGTCGCGATCCAGGCGCCAGGTGGAATAGACGAAGTGGCTGACGCCTTCGAGTGCCGTGCAGTAGTCGGCCAGATTATTTTCGGTCAGTGCACCGACGGGATCAGCGTCCTCCAGCCGTCGTAGTACGCTCGGGTCCAAGTACAGCGCGATTCCGGCGCCGTCCGGCGTTTCCGCCAACAGCAATGCCTCATCCAGAGCGCGCGCATCGTTCTGCGCCGCGCCGCCCCGTATGGCGCGGCGATCGGTGACCAGGAAATCGTAGACGTCATAGTTCAATTCGACATCGTAGAGACGCCCTAGCAGCGACTGTAGTCCGCGCAGAACCATCGCCGTCAATGCTCCTTGCGCCCGCCGCTTACCAGAACGGGTTGCACGCCGAGTTGCGTCAACAAGCCGTGCGCGCGCGGACTGCCGGTCTTCATCCACATTTCGTAGAGCCGCAAAATATCCGCGTCGGTGTGCCGATACGACATGTCGCTGACCTCATTCAAGGCATCGACCAACCGTTGGAATTTGTGCGCCAGCTGCGCGTAGATGGCCGCGATGCAGCGCCCCGACAGGGTGCGCTGCATGGTATCCGCGAGAGAGCTATAGGCGTTCCCGCCCATTGCGATGTGGTAATCGATATCGATCAATTTGCGCGCAAAGCTGCGCGCGAAAAAACCGGCGATGAACAAGGAGACATCGCCCAGGCGCTGCAGAGCTCTTTGCCTCGCGGCGGCCGTCGGCGCCTCGAGCGAGTCGGCCAGCATATGCGCCAGCGGCCGGATGCGCAGGCCCTCCGGCGTGCGTTCGTACAGCGCATCGGCACGCGAGAACATGGTGAGCAAGTTGACCACGTATTGCTCGGCCTGCTCGTCGATGTCGAGATGCTGGTGTTCGCTCGCCGCGTGAAACGCGTCGCGAAAGAACTCGCGTAAGGAACTACACGCCACAAGAGATCCCGTCGACACTGCTTGCATGCTGGCATCCTTTTCTAGCTGACACCATCGTAACGACAATGCCAGCCATAAGTGAAGGGCAAAAGCGCGAACTAGTGTCGGAAAATGCCTATTTTTACAGATGTTTTGTAATCAGCACTCGGGTGCGTAGGCTGCCAAGTGTGCCGTGCATCTCATTGGTGCTAAATGATTTCCGCAAGCGTTGCAATGGTGCGCGCCGGCGCCTCTAGGCCCATCGGCCAGTCGCGTGCATGGCGATTGATCCACACCGCCTGCATGCCCGCCCGGGTCGCGCCGACGACGTCGCTCAACGGCTCATCGCCGATGTGCATGATCTGCGCGCAAGAGACTCCGGCTAGATCCGCGAGCTGCGCGAATATGCGCGCATCCGGTTTGGCGACACCGGCGGATCTCGCTGTGACGTGGCCCGAAAACAGATCCGCGATACCGCAGAGCGCTAGATCCGCATTGCCGTTGCTGAGTGCAAACAAGCGATGGCGCTTGCCTAAACGCTCGAGCGCGGGCCGTACATCCTCGTACAAACTCACCCGGTTGCGCGCGGCGAAGAATACCTCGAATGCCTCATCGGCCGGCTCCACGGAATGACCCGCCGCGGCAAACAAGTCCTGCAATGCGCGCCGGCGTAAGAAGGTCAGATCATGGCTGTACTCCGGAAAGCGCTCCGTCACCCCGACGCGCAACGTGCGCAGCGATTCGACATCGTGGCCGCTTACGGTCCGCGGATAGCGCTGGCGCAGCCATGTCAGCATGGCGGCCTCGGCGGCGGCGATCAGTGGGCCCACCGGCCATAGGGTGTCGTCCAAATCGAAACTCAACACGAGAGGAGCGCTCATGCAACTATTCTCGCGCTACAATCGGCTTCACGCATCCTCAAAATGAGAACATTGCAATGGTTGCCGAACACTTTCCCATCGCCCGCGTCCTTCTGGCCCTCAGCGTCACCCTAGGCGCCGCCGCAAACGCGTTTGCCGGCAACGCTGCCGCGGAACGCTTGCCGCCCTTCACGGTGCAGGACATGGTGCGGCTGGATCGCATATCGGAGATCGCCGCGTCGCCCGACGGTAAGCACGTGCTCTACACTCTGCGCACTACCGATATGGAGGCCAACAAGGGACGAACCGGCATTTGGCAGGTGGACGCCGGCAGGCGCAGCGCCCCCGCAGTGCGCCTCACGGACCTCGCCGCGAATTCGAATTCCGCCGAGTGGAGCGCCGACGGCCGCTTCGTTTATTTCCTGTCGAACCGCAGCGGCTCCATGCAGGTGTGGCGGGTGGCGGCGCCTGCCGGAGCGGCGCCCGGCGCCGACGCTCTGCAAATCACCAATCTGCCGCTCGATGTCGGCAGTTTTCGCGTCTCCCCCAAGGGAGATCGCATCGCCGTGAGCGTCGAGGTCTTTTTAGATTGCGCCGACCTTGCCTGTACCAAGCAGCGCTTGGATGCGACGGCACACGCCAAAGCCACCGGGGTTTTGTACAACCAGATATTCATTCGGCACTGGGACACTTGGAGCGACGGCCGCCGCTCGCAGCTCTTTGCCATGGCGCTCGACGACGTGGCGCGCGGTACTCCCGTGAACTTGACGGGTGGTCTTGGGGATGTGCCCAGCAAACCCTTCGGCGGCCGCGAAGACTATGCCTTCAGTCCCGACGGCGCCGCAGTCGCCTTCTCCGTCCGGGCCATGGCGGGAGAGCCTTGGTCGACGAACTTCGATATTTACGAGGTGGCCACCGCAGGCGGGACCCCTCGCAATTTGACGGCGGACAATCCCGCCTGGGACGGACAGCCTGCGTTCTCGCCCGACGGCACCGAGCTGGCCTACCTGGCCATGGACCGGCCCGGCTTCGAGGCCGATCGGTTTCATCTGGTGCTGCTGAACTTAAAATCGGGTCTTAAACGCCCTCTGACCCAAAATTGGGATAGGTCCATCGCGAGTTTCGCCTGGTCGCAGGATGGCAAGAGCCTGTTCGCTACCACCGATCACCTGGGGCAGCGACCCTTGTGGTCCATCGATGCAGCCACCGGCAGGGCTTCCGCCATCACCGCGGCGGGTGAGGTAGAGGGATTCAGCGTCGCGCCGCGGAAAATATTCTATGCCTACAGCAACCTGGCGGCACCCGCGGATCTGTATGCGGTGGGATTTTCCGGCGGTGAACCCAAGCAGCTCACGCATATAAATCAGGCGGCGCTGGCGCAAAGAAGATTTGGCGAGTACGAACAATTCAGCTTCCCCGGCTGGAACAATGAAAATGTCTTCGGCTATTTGGTGAAGCCGCCAGATTTCAAACGCGATCAGAAATATCCGGTGGCCTTTTTGGTTCACGGCGGACCGCAGGGCAGCTTCGCCAACTCCTGGAACTGGCGCTGGAACGCCCAAGCTTTTGCCGGTGCCGGCTACGGTGTGGTGATGATCGATTTCCATGGTTCGACGGGCTACGGTCAGGCGTTCACCGATTCGATCAGCGGCGACTGGGGTGGCAAGCCGTTCGAGGACCTGAAGCTGGGCCTGGATGCGGCGCTGAAGCAGTACCCCTGGCTGGATGGCGATCACGCCTGCGCGCTCGGCGGTTCCTACGGCGGCTACATGATGAATTGGATCGCCGGCCAATGGCCGGATCGCTTCAAGTGCATCGTCAGCCACGACGGCATTTTCGACAATCGCACCATGTACTACTCCACCGAGGAATTATGGTTTCCCGAATGGGAGAACGGCGGCCCTGAGTACAAGAACCCCGCGGCCTATGCCAAGCACAACCCCATCGACTACGTGAGCAAGTGGAAGACACCGACACTGGTGATTCACGGGCAGCAGGATTATCGGGTTCCCGACTCGCAAGGTTTGTCGGTGTTCACGGCTCTGCAGCGTCAGGGTATACCGAGCGAGCTCTTATACTTTCCAAACGAGAACCATTGGGTGCTGAAGCCGGCGGACAGCATTCAGTGGTACGACACCGTACTCGCGTGGCTGAATCGCTGGTCGCATCCTTGAGCTAAAGTTCGACGGCTCTCCAAGCAGCCGGGTAATTGGCGCCCAGTTGCATGATCCGCTGCAGAAGATCGTCGTAGCTCATGCCGGCGGTCAGTGCCGACTGGGCGAAGTCCTCGGCCGCAGAAATGTTCGGATTGGCGTTCGCCTCAAGCACGAACAGCTCGCCGTCGGCCCGCAGCCGAAAGTCCATGCGCGCGTAGCCGGTCAGATGCAGTGCGCGAAAAATGCGCTTCGACAGTCGTTCCAAGCGCGCCACGGTGCCGTCGGGCAGTGACTCGGCGGCGGCGGTGGTGATGCCGTAGCGCCTCTGGTAGCCGCGATCCCATTTCACCTTGCGCGTGGCGATGGCAGGCAGGTTCTCGGGCAGTGAGCCGAAAGTCATTTCCCATACCGGCAGCACTTTGAGCCGATCGTTGCCGAGCACGCCCACGTACAGCTCACGACCCTCGATGTACTCTTCCACCAGGGCATCCGAATGTGTCTGCTCGTGAATGAAGGCGATTCGCTCGGTCAATTGCTTGCTGTCGGCGACCACGGACGCATGTGCGATGCCAAGCGAGGCATCCTCGGTCGAGGACTTGACGAACAGGGGGAAACGCAACTTCTTCGGAATGCGGTGTTTCTTGCCGCGCGGAAACACCATGAACTGCGGCGTGGGCACTCGATGGTAGGACAGCAGCTGCTTGGACAAGACCTTGTCGCGCGACAACAGCATGCCGCGCGGATTACAGCCGGTGTACGGCTGATGCATCAGCTCCAGAAATGCCACCACATGCTGGTCGTAGGTGACGATCCCGTCGAATTCCTCCAAAAGATTGAACACCACATGCGGCTTCCAATCGATGATGGCGCGCCGTAATTCGGACAGACTGTCGCTCAGGCCCAGGGGCCTGACTTCATGCCCCTCGGCTTTCAAATGCGAAATGACATCGTATTCGGTACGCCACTCATCGATCTCTTTCTCGGTCGAACCCTTCAGAGAATCCGGCGGCACCAGCGTCGAATGCACCAGAACCAACGCACGCATTTTTCTCACGGCAATATCATCCTCACAACGACACCCGCGGCAGCTGCCGCTCTTCGTAGGACTCCGCCAGGCGTGCAATCACCCAAAGCAACTGCGGCTTTAGCTCACGCCGCGAACCGCGCACGTAGAGATTCAATGCCTCGCTGCGCTCTATCATGAGCCGCAGCACCTGATGCACCAGGTATTCGCTAAATGCCGCGGACCGCAAAATGTCGTGGCGCAGGGAATTACGCAGCTCGCGCAGCAGTGTTGCTGCCTTGGGGCGGTCGCGGTTGCGCGGCGCCGCCGTAAATACCTTGAACAGCAATTCATCGGCTCCCGTGCGGCGCGGCAATCGGTAGCGCGCCAATTTGTCTTCGTAGTGTTCGCGCAGCGTGCGCGTTTCGTGCCTAATGTCCTCAATGGTGCTGCGATCTCTGACAGGCGGCTTGCTGCCACCGATGTCGCCGGCAAGCGAGTCGATGAATTCCAGCTTGGCAAAGGCCGGCCAGCCCAGGTATTCGCGGCGCCAGGCTGAATGCGGCTTGAGCCATACGGCAAAGGTTTCGGCGAAATCTTCGGTGGGATGCGCTTGCGCGTACCACGCGCCCAAATGCTGCACGAAGCGGCGGCTTCCCGGCCGCGGACGATAGGCATCCGGATACGGCAGCGATGCCGGCCCAAACACTTGCCGCCAGGACTTGAGGCGTCGCAAACGATAGGCGGAATCGATGGCGTGCCCAGCTTCGTGGCGCAGGATGCGCATCAGCCAATTACGGTTGCCGCCCTCCACCTCGCGCATGTAGCGCCGTTCAATGCTCATCAGACGCCGGTGCGCCAGATAGAACGGGATGGCGATGCCGGGTATGCCGTCGGGCGAAAACCACTCTTGCGCCAGCCAGCAATGCGGCTTGAACGCGATCCCCCGCATATCCAACTCGCGGTACAGACGCTGGATGGCGTCCTCCAGTTCCGTGCCTTGAACCTTGAGTTTCAGATCGCAGAAACGCAGGTTGAGCAATTGATCTTCGGACAGGGTTTCCCAGGCGCGCCCTCGCCGGGTCGCCCGGCGGGGACCGGCAGGCTTTTTATGGGCTTGTGGCATTGTGTGTGTCACCGGCACTGTCACTCTCGCGATCTTACCTGCTAACCCTCCAGTTGGAGTTCCTCGGCCATCGCGTCTTCGTCCAATTCGGTCATGGCCTCAATCGCGCGCCGGCCATCGAGCCCGGCGAAATCGAACAGTGCCGGGTCCGCGAGCTGCGAGCCGGCAACATTGCAAATACTGGAGAAAATAGACTCCATGCGGCCGGGAAATTTTTGCTCCCAGTCGCGCAGCATATTTTTCACCACCAGCCGCTGCATATTGGTTTGAGACCCGCACAGAGTGCAGGGGATGATGGGAAACTGTCGCGCGGCGGCATAGCGAGAGATCGACGCCTCGGATACATAGGCCAGCGGTCGGATCACGATGTGGCGGCGATCCGCACTCAGCAGCTTCGGTGGCATGGCCTTGAGGCGTCCGCCGAAGAACATATTCAGAAACAAGGTCTCGACGATGTCGTCGCGATGGTGGCCCAGCGCGATCTTGCTGATACCGTTCTCGGCCGCAAAGCGATACAACGCACCACGGCGCAGGCGCGAGCACAGGCCGCACATGGTCTTGCCCTCGGGAATCACCCGTTTAACCACCGCATAGGTGTTCTGCTCGATGATGCGGAATCGAACGCCTAAATCCTCGAGGTAGCGCGGCAGGACCTCGACGGGAAAGCCCGGCTGCTTTTGATCGAGATTGACAGCCGTGATCTCGAAGCTCACGGGCGCGCTGCGCCGCAGGCTCAACAGAATATCGAGCAAGGTATAGGAATCCTTGCCGCCGGACAGACAGACCATGACATGGTCGCCGTCGGCGATCATGCCGAAGTCCGCGATGGCCTTGCCCACAGAGCCGCGCAGCTGGGCCTGCAGCTTCTTGAAGTTGTTCGACGAGCGCTGTACCGCGACAGTCATGGCGGCCCCTTTTAAGGAACCTCGAGGTATTTGGCTTCCAGATACCGAAGGTAGGCTGCCGCCGTCAACGGCTTGCCCGTGGCCTGCTTGATGAGTTCTTGCACCGGCAGGCGGGCGCCGATGCCGTGCACATTGTCGCGCAACCAGTCCATCACGCCGCCGAATTGTCCGGCGGCGATCTCCTCATCGAGCGTGGGGCGTGCGCTGCGCATCGCCTCGTTGAGCTGGCCCGCGATGACGGCGCCCAGGACATAGGACGGAAAATACCCAAAATGGCCCACCGCCCAATGAATGTCCTGCAGGCAACCCTCGACGTCGTTCGTCGGACGGATGTTCAAGCGCTGCTCCAGATTCGCATTCCACGCCTCAGGCAGGTCGGCGATCGGCAGCGAGCCCTCGAGAATCTTCTTCTCCAGTTCGTAGCGCAACATGATGTGCACGGGATAGGTCAGTTCATCGGCGTCCATGCGGATGGTGCTGCGCTTGACGCGGATCAGGTGGCGGTACAGATTGGCTTCCTCCCACTCCGGGCCGCTCACCTGCAAATACTTCTCCATCAGCGGCCGCACATACTTCACGAATGAACGACTGCGGCACAGGTTCATTTCGAACAGCAGCGACTGACTCTCTTCGAGCGCGAGACCGCGGTCGCGCCCCACCGGCTGATCGCGCCATTTGAGCGGCAAGCCAAGATCGTACATGGCGTGACCCGTTTCGTGCACCGCTCCCAGCAGGCCGGAGAACGGATCGTTCAAATCGAATCGCGTCGTTACGCGAATGTCCCCCGGCACGCCCTCGGTGAAGGGATGCTCGCTTTCATCGAGCCGCCCTCGATCGAAGGGGAACCCCAAGGCCTTGAGCACATCGACGGACAATGATCGTTGACGCGCGACCGTGAACTTGCCCGTCAGAGGCGTCGGAGCGTGCGCTGCTTGCACTTCGATGGCTTGACTGATGAGCCCCGGAAGCTTGCGCGACAGCGCCTTGAAAATGGTGTCGATGTCCGTCGTCGAAATTCCCGGCGTGAATCCGTCGACCAGCGCGTCATAAGGGGCCAGGCCGCGCGCCTGGCCGAGCAGCGCCGCCTTGTCACGCACCAGGTGTACGACCTCCTCGAGATGAGGCGCGAGTAATTTGAAGTCATTGGCCTTCTTGGCCTCGACCCAGAATACTTCGGCGCGCGAGGTGGCCTTGGCAAGCCGCGCGATGAGCGACGGCGGAGTGGCGATGGCATGGTCGCGCTGGCGGCGCATCTCGCGCAGGTTCGCGAGCGGCCAATCTTCCAATTGCGAGGCACCCGCCTCGGCTCGCTCCAGCAGGCGCGCCACTTTCGGCGTGGTCAGCAGCGCATGGTGTTCGGTCTCGAGCGCCGCCAATTGCTCGCCGCGGACATCTGCGCTGCCGCGCGGCATCATCACCGCTGCATCCCAGCGCAACAGCGACAGGGCGCCGCGAAACGCATGTAGTCGGCGAAACTCTTGTTCCAATTGCTCGTAGGGTGAGGCGGCCATGGTTACCTTGCGGGCGACGCCCCAACGATGGTGGCGCGCTCTTGTTCAGCCCCCAAGCTTACCAGACGCCAGCCTGGGGCCGGGCGTCTTTTTTGAAAAAATACCTATTTTTCAATAGGTTATTAATGACCCTTAAGCGAGAACGAGCCACTCTGGTGAAACGGCAAAGCCCGTAGATAAGGCAGGTCGATATTGGCCATGCCGCTCACCTGATACTCGAGGGAGTCGGCGTGTTGATCCATTCTGTCGGCCAGCTTGAGCAGCGCCAGACCCACATTGGCGCTGATGAGCATATCGAAGTCCACGGTGCCGAGAGCCGGCACCACAAAGGCATGATCATTCTGCCCCTGGGCGATGTGCTCGCCTCCCACATCGAGGGTGACATGCAAACCGCTCACGGGAATCGCACGATCGTTGGGATTCTGGATATTGAATTTGACGCGGAAATTTTGCTGCAAGAGGTTGCCGCCGGCCAGTTCGATGCCGACCACCGACAACGTGGGTTGCTCGAATTTGGGAGCCAGCAGCGAGCAAGCGGAAAGGCAAAGAGACCAGCCCAGCCAACAGCTCATCAGCCACAACGGTTTGCGCATCAACATTCTCTCGGCGTGCGTGGCAACATGGGCGCAAATGATACCCATTATGCCCGTGGATAGAACCTGCCTGCACCGGCGAGCTGCCGGTGCGGTCTCCATCACTATCACTATCGCCATCGCTTTCGCTGCCGTTGCCGCTGCAGGGGCCGCCGATGCGCCCACGGCGACGTCACTGGCGGCCGACATTCCCATTCTGGTGAAGACGCCGAACTGCCTCGCATCCGGAGACGGCTATCTTCGCGCGCATCTCGCCGGCGCGGTCAACGCCAAGATCGACTGGCCGAACAGTGGCACTCACTGCGACGGAGAATCACGCGACAAGCCGTCCGGCGTACGCTTGAGCTTTGAACGCACGACCGGCGGCAATCCCAACTTGCTCTTGGTATTCGGCTTGACGGGCGTTCGGGCCGGCAAATCCGCCCACGCCGTCGGCGCCAACCTCACCGTCATCGTGCAAGGCACCAGCCACATCTATGGCACCCAGGGCGACACGCGCTGCACCGTGGATTCATTGACTCAGAAGGCGTTGTCCTCAACGGGCGCCTATCGCCTCGAAGCGCGAGGCTTTTGCACTCAACCCGCGCACGCCATACGCGGCGACGGCGATGTTCTGGTAAGCACCTTCGAGTTCGCCGGCCTAGTAAACTACTCAAGCCCAGTGAAGTAACCGGAGTCGATCGTCATGCGGAGATTTTCGAGCCTCGTGGCGGTATTGCTGTGTGTCGGCGCCCTGTGTTCGGCCGGCGCCATCGCCGATGATGGCGTCCCGGAGCCCCTCTCCACATTTCCGCAAAGCCTGCTGGCGATTCGCACCAACGCCGGTCAGGTCATCAATTTCAAAATCTGGACCGCAGACAGTCCCCGCCGCGAAGAACAAGGGCTGATGTACATACGCGACATGGACGAGCACGCCGGCATGCTGTTCATGTTTCCCAACAATCCCCATCCCACGATGTGGATGAAGAACACCTACATCCCACTCGACCTGCTGTTCATCAACCCGGCCGGAAGGATCGAATACATCGCCGCACAGGCAACGCCCTTGTCGCTCTCCATCATCCAGTCTCCAAAACCGGCTCTCGCCGTGCTGGAACTCAAAGGCGGTGCCTGCGACCGCCTCGGCATACAGATTGGCGACTTTATCGCGCATCCCAATTTTAACCACCCCCAGCACAAGCCCAAGTGAGCCCTTAGCAACGTCTCGGTAGTCTTACAGCGCAACGGGGCCGACGCCTACATACATTCTCATCGTCTGTAGTATAAAAACAACTAACAATCAAGCATCTATTGTAGCTCTGCTGGATTTAGGTTTTTTATAGGCTTCTTGTCATAGTGCGCAGCGTATCGTCTTGTCGTATTTATGCTGCTTACAGGTGAATTCAACATGGAGAGATGGGTATGAAGCGAATGATTCTGGGTGGGATGATGGTGTGGGCGTTTGCCGTCCAAGGCAGCGCCGCTGCCGCGGACGCCTACGACGACACAGGCGCCTTTTACTTGGCGCCGATGGCGCAATACACATTATTGGACAGCAGGCGCGTGTCTAAAGATAACGCAGGCGGTCAGATAGGATTGGGATACAACTTTGCGCCGAATTTTGCCGCTGAACTGGCATTGAGCAACGGCAGCTTCAAGATCAAGTCCGGCAATTACGCCGGGGCGAGCGAAAAGCTCTTCGCCTCATCCCTGGATGTCCTGTACAAGTTTCTTCCTCCCACCTCGACATTGCGGCCCTTTGTGCTCGCGGGTGTGGGCGACATCAGCGACAACATCGGCCGCAGTTCAACCAACCACAATCAGTGGATGGCAGAAGCCGGCGGCGGATTGCTGATCGGTTTGGGTAGCCAGACGGGCTCCACCCGTGTACAGCTTCGCACCGAGGCGAAATATCGTTATGAATTCGCTGCCCCGACGCTGTACACGCCGCGTGACCCGGGCGACATCGTGGTGGGACTGGGATTTCAATTTATGTTCGGTGCGCCGACACCGCCGCCGCCCGTGATGGCAGCGGCACCGCCGCCCCCGCCGCCGCCTCCTCCTCCCCCGCCGCCCCCGCCGCCGCCCCCGCCCATCGATAGCGACGGCGATGGCGTGCCGGACTCGATGGACAAATGTCCGAACACTCCGCACGGCGATGTGGTCGATGCCAAAGGCTGCACGATCAAGCTCGACCGCGTACATTTCGCCACCGACAAGGCCGTAATCCTGCCCGAATCAAGCGAGGTGTTGGACTATGCAGTGGCCACGCTGAAGGCACACCCGAACCTCGTCATCGAGGTTGATGGACACACCGACAGCCGCGGCTCGGCCCAGCACAATATGCTGCTATCACAACGGCGGGCCGACAGCGTCATGTCATACCTGCGAGAACACGGCGTCACCAATACCATGACGGCCAAGGGTTACGGCGAGGACAAACCGATTGCCGATAACGCGACTGCGGACGGAAGACAGCAGAATCGCCGCGTCGGTTTGCACATCGTCGGCACTCAATGATGAGCTGAATGATTGCCTGGCCCCCGAGCTTGCTCGGGGGCTTTTTTTTGCCCGGAATCCCTAGGCAAACCAGCAGTTGGTGGCGACGGTAATTCGCGTGTCGCGCCCGAAGAACGGTGCGACCTCATGGAAAACATAGGAAGGGAACACCACCAACTGCCCTGCGGTTAGGTTCAATTGCAGCGGATTCAGCGCGAACTCGCGATGCAGCGGCATGTTCGAGGGATCGGAAAAGGCGTTGGCGCCCTGCCGAGGATCCAGAAATCGCAGCAGCCCGCTCTCGGGGCGATGGGGCACGGCCTCCCCCGCGCGGACGCAGTACACGGCGGACCAGGACGCGAGCGGATGGTTGTGCGCGACGAAGGATCCCGCGTAGCGAGAAATATGAAACCAGGTATGGTTCTGAAATTTGAGGCGGGCGACGTCCTCCGATTTGAGCGATGTGGTCTGCATCACCATGCGCCCTACCGCGTCGAGCACGAAGTTGCGCAACTCCCGCACGCACGCCTCCGGCCATAGGAACAGATTGAAGCGGCTTTCAAATGTCTCCGCCTGCGGAATGTGACTCGGGGTAATGTTTCTATATTCATCCGTCTCGCGCGCCAGGAAAAGCGCCTCTAGTTCCCGATTGAGGCGTTCGCAAGGAGCCAGATAAGCCTCGCCGAACGGCACCGCGAACAGCGGGTACACCTTCAAATCCGGACTCACCACCGCGGCATTCCTTGCTGGCCCGGACCGACAAAGCGGGCCCGGACGGTCACCAAAACCATCGACTGCTCCGAGCGGAGCAGCGCGATCTCGTGGGTGAGATACGCTGGAAATACTGCCATTTGGCCTGGTACGGGCCGCCAACCATAGTGCCCCGGCCTGAAGGGCAGCCGCATGGTGGCGTTGGTCGCATCGGCAAACATGGTCCCCAGTCGCGATTCGTGGAGCCGCAACAAGCCGCTATCCAGGCGCAACTCGGAAGGTGGCGGCGCGGCGACGCAATAGATCGCGCACCAGGCAGTCAGGGGATAATTGATCGCCGGCACGCCGCCATCCGGCCCGATGACCGTGAACCAGCCGCGCGCTTGCAGTTGCAATGAGCGCAATTGTTCCTCGGTAAAATCGTTGACGGCCTGTACCGCCGTATAGATTCCATCATAGATCCCCGTGGCCAACCGCTGCACCGCGGGATCCGGCCACTCGAGCAGATCATCGCCACTGCGGTAGTAGAGGGGATCGCGCGGACCGCGGGCATCGTCGGCGCGCATGCGCGCGGCAAACAGCGCGCCAAGTTCCGGGTTCAACGCCTCGCCGTCCCGCACTGGAACGACGCCGAACGGCGTCGCGAGAATCGGCACCACGATGGGCGGCACGGTACTCACGGCGGCAACATGTCGCTCAAATAATCGCGCAATTCCTCGAGTTGGCCCTGGTAGTGCCGCGCACGGCCCGAGGATGTGCGATACAGCGGCTCACGCACCTGCCAAACGCTGGCGGTCCTGATGGCGCTGCTGCGCGTCGTAATCTGCGGCATCTGGCCGGTCCATTCGAGCCCCAGGAATTCGCATAGCCGCTCGAGCGTCGGCACCGGCTCCCTGACCAGCGCGTCGTAGTCCAGATCGAAGATGTCGGCAGCGAATTCCCTCTTCCAATGCGCCATCAATCGTCGGTATTCGCGATAGTAATGGCCGAGATCCATGAGGTTCAGCGCATAACTCATCTGTTGTTCGAGATGCAGGAAAAAAATCGACAAACAATTATCGAGCGGATCGCGCGTTGTGTGCACGATCTTGGCGTTCGGAAACAATCGCTTGATCAGGCCTATATAGGAAAAATTGTCCGGGCGTTTGTCGGTCACAAAGGCGGCATTCACGGACACCCGGAGCAGTTCGGTCCGATAGCGGGCCGCGGTCGCATCGAGACGGTCGCTCGACAACGCGGCCAAGGAATCAAAAAATGGCACCAGCTCGGTATTGACATACCGCGGCAGAAAATCCATTTCGCCGCCCGCGACGACTCCCGGAATGGTGGCCAGGATCTGCTCGATCAATGTCGATCCCGAGCGAAACATGCCGCAGATGAATATCGGGCGGGGGGGGGCCAGGGCCGTGCTTGCCCGCGCCTTGGGCGTTCCCGCAGCGATGAGGCCGTCGACGAACGCCTCTTGAACAGCGCGGTCGTAGCGAACGACATGTGGCCCGACGCTCTCCAGGCTCGTTCGATTCGCAGCCTCATAGACGGCGAATGCCTCATCGTATTTGCCTGCGGCATCCAGCAGACGCCCGAGTGCGAATCCCAACGAAGCGCGGTCCATCGGCTCGCCCGCGGCGCCGAGCGCGGCCTTTAGACGCGCGAGCAGCGCCGCATCGATCGCATCGGTCTGCTGCATATTGGCGAAACGCGCCAGTGCCTCATGGCAGAGCGGATCGAGTGCCATGATCCGCGCGTACAGCGCGCTCGCCTCGGGACGCCGGCCGAAACTCTCGTAGAGGTTGGCTAGGTTCAGCAGCGCCGGCGTATAGGCCGGATTGAGCGTGAGAGCCGACTGCAGCTCGCGGGCGGCAGCCGCATGATCCAGGAAGTAGTCGCCGAAAATGACGCTCTTGTTGAGGTGAACTTCCTCGGGACGCTCGATGCCGGCATCAAGGGCTTTTTGATAGGAGAGCAGAGCCTGATCGAGATGTTGGATCTGTCGTTGCAGCACCGCGAGATTGAACCAGGCGTTCGCCGATTGCGGCCAGCGTGCGACGATCGCCTGATAGGCGGCAATGGCCTCTGGAATGCGGTTCTGCCGATGCAACTGCGTGGCTTCTCGCATCAACTCATCGGGAGCTTCAGTCAAAGTCACCTCTTGGGCAAAAGCCAAACTCAAATTTTCCCATATTTACGCCGCCGCGACCAAGCCAGTTACCCCCTAGGGCCGATTCCGGTACCCTCCACGCAAGCAATCGACCAAGGTTTAGTCATGGCCCGCAACCTTCAAGCCGACATGGAAACGCTGCGCACGGTTCTGACCTACGCGCAAAATCGGGATTTCAATCGTGCCTCGGCGCTGGCGGAAGAGATCCTGGCGAGCGGGTTCGAGCACCCAATGCTCTTGAATGTGGTGGCCACGCGCCTGGAGTTGGAGGGCAGACTCGAGGACGCACTGCGCTTATTGCAGCGGGCGGTCAGCATTTCACCGGGCGACGTCGGCGCGCGCAACGCCTTGTCCTTGTGCCTGCAACGCCTGGATCGCCCCGCCGAGGCTCTGGTTCAAATCGATGAACTCTTGAAGCGACAGCCCGACCTGGGGTTCGCTCACGCCAACAAAGGCAATGCGCTGATAGCCTTGGGCCTGCTCGCTCGCGCCAAGCTCAGCCATCTGCGGGCGTTGGAATTGGATCCCGGCAATCTCACAGCCACGGCCGCGATTGCCTCGATTGCCACCCACCGCGGCGAGCACGAGGAGGCCAGGCAGTGGGCGGCCAAGGCGCTCAGCATAGCCCCTGGCTTTCCGGATGCCGTGTTGAGCCTGGCCGCCGCAGATCTTGCCGCCGGGGACACCGGACAAGCCGAGAGGCTGTTGCATCAGTTGATCGTCGATATGCGTGCCGGACCGTCGGACAGGGCGCGCGCGTCCGGGCTGCTGGGGGACGTCCTCGATGCCGCCGGCCGTTACCCGGAGGCATTCGATGCGTATTCGGATTGCAATGAGGCGCTGCGCAAAATTCATGGCCACATCGCGAACGGCACCGGCACGCGCGCGTATACGCGCGCGCTGTCCGCCGCCATGGACAAAACCACCGCAGTCGAATGGAAATCCCATGCGGATCTGCAGGTGGCTGCCGCCGAGGTGCGCGAGCATGTGTTTCTGATCGGTTTTCCCCGCTCGGGCACGACGCTGCTCGAAGTGGTGTTGGACGGGCACCCTGACGTCGCCAGTATCGAGGAACACGAACTATTGACGGACAGCGTCCTCAAATTCATGCGTGAGCCCGTCGATTTTGGACCCTTGATCCTTGCCGACGACAACATGCTGCGCGCCTTCCGCGCGGCGTACTGGGAACGCGTCCGCGAATCCGGCGTCAACGTCGCCGGCAAGGTCTTCATCGACAAACATCCGCTCAACACGCTGAAATTGCCGCTGATCGCACGTCTGTTTCCGCGGGCGAAAATCCTGTTCGCGCGTCGGGATCCGCGCGACGTGGTGTTCAGCTGCTTTCGGCGCCGATTCAAGATGAATTCAGCGATGTATGAGTTGCTCACCCTGCCGAGCGCAGCCGCCTTCTATGACGCCGTCATGGAATTTGCCGAGCGCGCTCACGCAGTACTCAATCTCGACTGGCACGACGTGCGCTACGAAAGCCTGGCTACGGATTTTGCGCTGGAGACGCGCGCCATTTGCCAATTTCTCGCACTTGAGTGGTCGGCCGGCATGGGAGATTTCGCCAGCCGTGTGCAATCACGCGACCACGCTACTCCGAGCACGGCGCAGCTGACGCGCGGCCTGGATCGATCGAGTATCGGCCATTGGCAACGCTACAGGGCCCAGCTCGAACCGATTCTGCCCACGCTCCGCCCCTGGATCGAACGCTGGTCGTACCCCGCCTAGCGCGAGCGCAGCCGCTCCCGACGGCAGCTCTACTGGACCCGATGCACGTGGTAGGTGTGATTCGAGGCTGAGGTCATGATGAACGAGCCAAGCGATCCCCGCTTGATCGTGACTGCATCCCCGGAACTCACCCGGCCATCATTGTCCGTAAATATCCAGGTCTGCCCATTGTCCAGCACCACCTGGGCGCCACCGATTCTGTTTTCCGCGATACTGGCAACGTGAGCATGAATGGCCGGCGGTCCCTTGGGCGCGGGATGCAGATGGTCCTGCGTAAAGCCGAATTCGCGTTCGGCATCGGCGGGCGACGGTGCTGCCGCAACGGTTGCGGGCGCCGCCGCGAAGGTAGTCGTGTTTGCAGTTCCGGCTGGGGTTGCGGCCGCGACTGCGGGCGCGGGCGGATGAACGCCCAACTGCCGCGCTAAATTGTCATAGCATGCGAGGCGCGCATCGGGCGCCGCCACGGCGGCGCATCGACTCATGTCGCCGGCACTTAGCCCATGGGCCCCGACAGCCGGCATGGCGGATACAAGCAGCAGGGTCAGGGGCGCGAGATGCGCCAAGTAACGTGGCTGTCTCATAGGGATTGCGCCGGTAAGGCGTAATACTCGCCGTAAATTTCAGTGATGGTCTTGATCATATCGCGCTCAGCTGCGGTCAACAGCGGATTCCAGACGTCGAAAATCAGAATCGCGCGCGGTGTATCCGAATCGTTCCAGGCTTCGTGTTCAATCGTATCGTCGAACACCCAAGCCTGACCCGGCACCCATTCGCGGGTGGTGCCACCGACCCGAAAGCCGCAGCCCGGAGGCACGACCAGCGGCAAGTGCACGGTCAGCCGTGTATTGGTGACGCCCGTGTGAGCCGGAATGCGGGTATTTGCATCGAGGATGGAGAAAAACGCCGTGGGTGCGCGGCCTTTGATGTGCGGTCGCGGCACTTTCTCCAGAACGGCCGCGCTATTCGGACAGCGGGCGATGTGGCTGGGCACTGCTTCGTTCTGATTCCACAGAAAGTACGCACTCCAGCGTCTCGAACGGTTGAGGTCGCGGAATTGATCGACGGGCATACTGTCCGGGAAGTCGATGTAAGGCTGCAGTCCATCGCGGTCGGCGACCAGCACGCGTAGCAGCTCCGTACGAACCTCGGGAGCCGCCGCGTCGACGGCGTCCAGCCACGGGAATTCGGCACGATCGAAGAATTCGATCGCCGGCAGTTCGGGAAAATACATCCACGTCGGCTGCGAATAATAAGGCCGCCGCTTGCCCACTAAATTATCGAGGCACATGTCGACGCGCTGTTGACGCCGACCCCCGTGACGCTCGCGCAGTTCGGCGAGCGGTTGCTCCAGCACTCTGGCCAGGGCCGCAAGATCGGAATCGACCATCGATTTTGCGTGAATGAAGGCCTCCTTGATGCTAGGAGCGACTTCCACGCCGGCGGGAACGCAGGCTATCGCGTTTTGGTACGCACGAGCGGCATTGCGGGAATCGCCGAACTCCTCCAGATAGGCACCCTTCTGCAGCAGCGCCGACAGGTGGCGCGGTTCCAGCTGCAGCGCCTTCTCGATCGCTTCGAGCTCCTCCGCGCGGCGGCCAAGGACCTTGAGGCTCGAGGCAAGATTCGCCCATATCGCCGGATGCTTCGGATCCGCGTTTGTCGCCCGCGCGAATAGCGCCTGTGCCTGATCCGCAGCACCTCGGCCGAGCATGCGCACGCCCAATTCGTTGAGTACCGCGGGGTGATTCGGCGCGCGTTGCGCGACATGCGCCAGCAGTTGGTCCGATTCGGGAAAGCGCCCGGCCGCCGCTTCGAACTTGGATGCCTGCAGCAGGCGAATGACATCGGCTTCGTCGATCGGAGAAGGAGAGGTAGCTTGATTCAACGCAAATTCCTCGAGGCACTCCGGCCAGTAATTTAGCTATTATATCGCACCCGTCTATGGAGGGTTCCATGCTGCCGTTGACTCATGGGAGTTTGACTTGACATCTGACGCCTCTGCCGACCTCGAATTGATGCGCGCATCCATGCTGCTCGACTCCAATCCGGGGGCGGCCGCACACCACGCAAGTAATATCCTCGCGAAGTCGCCCGAGCACGCGGAGGCCAAACTGTTGTTGGCGGCGGCATGCCGCAAGCTCGGCGACCCGGCCACAGCGGTCACGGCAATCGAGTCCCTGGCACGTGCGCATCCCGAATCTCCAGTCATGCAGCTGGAACTCGGCCGCGTGTACGCCGCCTGCGGCCGTGGCGCGGATGCCGTTGTCGCATTCGAACGTGCGACCGAACTGGCCCCGGGGCTGGCGGACGCGTGGAGTGAACTCGCCACACAACGATTTATCTCCGGGGACATTCTGAGGGGTGACGCCGCCTACCTGAATTACAGCCAGCTGGCGCCAAATCCACCGGAACTCGCCGACGCGAGCGTCGCCCTGACTGAGGGCCGATTACAGGCCGCGGAGGCGCTTGCGCGGCGCTGTCTACTCGATGCGCCGCGCAGCGCTGCGGCGCTGCTGTTGCAGGCTGATATTGCCGCGCGCCGCGAGGATTCGGCGCAGGCCGAGAAATACCTTCGGGAATGCCTCGACATTGCACCCGGCTATGCGGCAGCGCGTTACGCGCTGGCGCGTTTGTTGTTTTGGCAGGAGAGGATTCCTGAGACTTTGCCGCTGATTGAGCGGCTGCTGGCCACCGAACCGCGCCAAAAAAACTATCTCAGCCTGAAAGCTCAGTCTTTGCGCTTCGTCGGCCGGCATGCAGAGTCGATCGCGTTGCTCGAGAACCTCCTCCTGGATCGTCCAGAGGACCCAGAGGTGTGGTTGATCTACGGCAATCTCCTGCGAGAGATCGGCGAACAATCGCGGGCAATCGACGCGTATCGCCGCGCGCTCGCCGTGCAGCCCGGGTTTGGCGAGGCCTACTGGGCGCTGGCGAATTTAAAGACCTTTCGTTTCGATGAAAAGGACCTGCAACGCATGCAGCAACAGCTCGCGCAAAGCGAAGCGCGCGGGCGCGGCCGCACCCACTTGGAGTTTGCGCTCGGCAAGGCACTCGAGGATGCGAAACAGTTTGCGGCTTCCTTCGAGCACTATGCGGCGGGCAATGCCTTGTTTCGCAACGACCTGGAATACGATCCCGCCAATTCGACCGCCTTCGTGCAGCGCTCGAAAGCCATGTATACCGCGCGCTTCTTCGCCGACCGTTCCGGCTGGGGAGATGCGAGGCCCGATCCCATTTTCGTTATCGGCTTGCCGCGCTCCGGTTCAACGTTGATCGAGCAGATTTTGGCCAGCCACTCACAGATCGAAGGCACCCGCGAGCTCCGCGATATCCCCAACATGGTGTCGGAGCTGATGTCGCGTCTCGATCCCAGCGCGAAGGGGGACTACCCCGAACCCATCGCCTCGCTCGACGCAGCCGAGATCAACGCGCTGGCCGCGCACTACCTCGCGCAAACTCAGCCCCGCCGGCCTATGGCCCGGCCGCGCTTCGTCGACAAGATGCTGGGCAATTTCAGCCATTTCGGGTTGATCCATCTGATGTTTCCCAACTCGGCTATCGTCGATGCCCGACGTCACCCGTTGGGTTGCGGATTCTCCTGCTACAAGCAATTGTTCGCCCGCGGCATGAGATTCAGCTTCGACCTCGGTGAACTTGGCCTCTACTACCGCGACTACGCCGAGCTCATGGAACACGTAAACGCCGTGCTGCCCGGGCGGGTGCATCGCGTTCACTATGAACACTTGGTTGCCGACCCGGAGCGCGAGGTACGCCGGCTGCTCGACTATTGCAAATTACCTTTCGAAGCCGAGTGCCTGCGTTTCTATGAAAACCGGCGCATCGTCCACACCATCAGCTCCGAACAAGTGCGGTTGCCGATTTATTCGGGTTCCGTCGAACAATGGCGCCACTTCGAGCCGTGGCTCGGCCCCATGAAAGACGCGTTGGGAAATCTCGTCGATCAATACCCCATGCCTGACCGCGCGCGGGACTGACCTTCAAAACAAAGGCGCAAAAAAAAACGTCGGACCTAAGTCCGCCGTCAATTTGCTAGCTGCGAGTTTGCTACCCGCTATTAGAACTTCGCACTGACGTGCGCATACAGGTAACGGCCGAGGGTATCGTAGGTTCCGACCCAGGTATTGTCGTTGCACGACGTATTCGGACAATCCGAATAGTTGCCGTTCGCCACGATGGGGGGAGCCTTGTCGCTCAAGTTGTTGACACCGACCCGGAAGCTGATCCCCGTGGAGGCCACCGGAATGGACGCCGACATGTCGAGGTACGAAAACCCACCAATGTGCTTCGTGCCCGGGAAGAACGCCTGCGAGAGCTGCGGATCCTGGCTCTGACGGTCGGTCGATGTGGGCCCGATGTAGCGCCAGCGAAGCGTCACGTCGAGACCGGCCCACGGCGCCTGCCAATCAGCCGACATCACATGCCGCCATTGCGGCGTCGGCGCATTACACGTCGTACCGAAATACCCTACGCAGTCATACGATCCGCCTTGGGGCGTGGGCTGCGTGAAAAAGTTCAGTACGCGCGTGCCCGTCAGATTGAGTCCCATCTTGCCGGCTGGTCCGATGTCGAACATGTAGCTCGACGCCAAGTCGATGCCCTTGGTGGAGATCTTGCCGATATTTTGCTCTTTGTTGTCAACAAATTGGGTGTTGTTGAACCACAGCGATCCCGAGCCGCCGCCGCGATGAATCAAATTGCAGTACAGCGCAAGTCCCGAAGTGCCGCAGTTGTTGATCACCGTGTTGGAGGTCAACTGCTCGATAGTGTTCGCGATCTTGATGTAATAGTAATCGACCGACACTGCCAAACCGCGAATAGCCTCGGGCTTCACGACAAAACCGAACGTGAAGGTGTCGGCGATTTCCGGCGTGAGACTGAGGTTGCCGCCTCCCGACGTGTTGATTTGCGCGGCCGGGTTCGCGGCAATGTGCCCGAATTCCCCCAAGGTCACACCCGTTCTCTGGCAGAACGCAAAAGTATGGCCATTGACCGTGCCCGTTCCAGGCTGTCCTGGAATCGCGTTAATGGCTCCGCCCCAACAAGGATCGGCCGTGCCGCCCGCGCCGATCACCGGTGGAGCATACAGGTCGCCGATGCTGGGGGCGCGAACCGCGCGGTTATAGCCGCCGCGAATCCTGACATCCTTGACCGGCGCCCACTCCACACCGAACTTGTAGGTGTTGGTGTTGAAGCCGGAGGTGTAGGAGGAATAGCGGTAGCCGGCCTCGGTCGACAGATCATAAGCGCCCGGCTTGTCCGTGATGAGCGGTAGGCGCATTTCGGTGAAGATTTCCGCGACATGGAATGCGCCGTCAATCGGAAGCTGCGCTCCGTTGCCGCCTGAAGCAAAGCCGTGGCCGAAAATATAATCCGGATCAAGCTTGTAGCTTTCCTGCCGATACTCCGCGCCGAGGTTGGCGCTCATGCCGCTCGCTGCGGTCGGGAGCTGGACACCGTACTTGGCCATGTCAGCCGTAACCGAACCCGAGACGATGTATTCCTTGGTGGTAATCCCAAAGGAAGAAGCCACTTTCAGGTAATCCAACTGCGCCTTGGTGACGCCACCGGGATTCCAAATGTTCCAAGGCACGCAAGCGGGGTCGTCCCCATTGAGCGCCGAGGCGCAAGCCGCCTTTCCGGTCTTCGGGTCCGTAACCACGTTCAACGCGCGGTCGATCTGTTGACTGCCCAGGAAGCCGTCTTCCGTGTCGTTAAGCTGCGTGATCCCCACTTGGCCGTACAAATCGTACGATAGTGCGTCACTCCACTTGCCCTTGATGCCCAGCACCTCGCGGAAGGAGTTGGAAGCGTAGTTGTCGACACGCGGGCCGGTCTCGACGCTGCGGCGGGCGATGTACATCAGGATGTTGCTTCCCGTGACCCGCGCATTTCCGCCCAGCGGGTTTTTCGCACCGTTTGCGGGTCCGAACCAGGCTTGGTTGGACGCGACGTTGGCGGGCGAGCAGAGAGTCCCCACTTCCTGCGCCGTGAGCAGCGGATTATTGGTGCAACTGATCACCTCTTGACCGAACGCGAACAAACCGCTGGGGCCGTAGTTCGCCGACGAGGTATTGCGCGCATACATGGTTTCGGAATAAACGTTGGTCGAATCGTTGATGTCGTAATTCAAGAAGCCGCCTGCCGTATAACGTTCGGCAGCGCGTTGCAAATAGCTGAGTGCGCCGTAGTTATAGGAGTCGGTGGCGCCGGTGTAACCGCGAAACCCAGCCTTGGGATCAACCGTCTGGTCGGCTAAGGCCGTGGAAGAAGTTCCCGCGGTGTTTGCACCAATTTCCAAGAATCGGCCCGTGGCGCTGGAACTCGAACCGCCGCATTTTAGCTTTCCGGTGGCCAGCTTTTTAGCGCTGCCGGGAGTATTGAGCGTGCATCCCGCGAAGTCGTACTGATTGCCGACCGCCGGCGAAGTCTTCAGGTAAGTGGCATACACCGTGGCGTTGCCCTTGCCGTCGGCGAAGTTCGAGCCGGCCAGGAAGGATACATCCTTGTTGAATCCGGCATCGACCGTGCTGGGCGGCGCCGGCTGGTTTGCCGTGGTCAGGTCGCCCAGCAAGGTCTGGTTGTTGTTGCTGTGCCGACCGAATCCGTAATTCGCGTCGATCCTGACGCCTTCGAAATGCGTGTTGAGTACAAAGTTGACGACGCCCGCCACCGCGTCCGCACCGTACACCGCAGAAGCACCGCCGGTCAGTACGTCGACGCGCTCGATCAGGTCGGCGGGAATTTGATTGATGTCAGCGCTCGACGACGTGGTCGGGCCGAGGCCGGCGCCCGGACTCATGCGGCGACCATTGACCAGCGCCAAGGTGCGTTGCGAACCCAGTCCGCGCAAGCTGACGGTGGACGTGCCGTTCGAACTGATCGATTGACCGCCGCTGTTTTCAGCGATCACCTGCGGCAGATTGTTTAACAGGTCCTCGGTGCGAACCAAGCCGGTTTGGGCGATGTCCAATGCCGTGATGCTATTGATCGGGCTGATGGATACATCATTGGGCGACTGCGTCAGACGCGAGCCGGTGACGACCACCTCTTCAAGAGTTGAATTCGCTGACGCCGCAGTGTTCGTGGCGGCGACAGTCTGCGCCATGGCCATTGGAACAGCGGCACTCGTCGCCGCCGCCGCAAGCGCGGCACGGATCGCGAATTGCAATTTGCGATTATTCCCCATTTGTTGCTCCCTAACTCTTTAATACGGTAATAAAGAACGATCCAATCGGGATTGCGTTGCGGCCACGCTGCCCTTTCCCAAAGGCCACCGGTTGGAGCTATGAGCCGATTACAACACGCAAAGCTTGTGTTGCCAAGACGCCTCAACAGCGTAAAGAGCCTGTGCCGCTACGAGAACGGAGCCCCTGGCCTCCCCGTGCAGTCTCGGCCCAGGCACAAAAGCACGTAGATTCAGGGCTATTCGCGCGGTGCGGGCAATGCGGTCGAGCAACGCCAGGGTACCAAACCCTGCCAACCCATTAAATTCTCGGGCTCCGCTATCTGTAGCGATTGCCGGCTGCAGACCAATAAAACCCAATTGGATGCCCAAATGGTTGATTTCACGCCGCCGATTTCTGTTGTCTCTTTACAACACTTGGCGTTCGCGAGCGATCATCGACGTGAGAATTCACGGTCGTGAACCGCAGCCTCGGCCACTCTACGATTGATCCCGCCCACCGAATCCAGCATAGGCTTAGACGATTGAGTAATAATTCGACCGTTGGGCAGGTCTTTGTAGGGGAGCAGCAATATCGCTGCGTTCAATAACAATTGAGGACTCAATCATGCAGATCACTAAAGTGTCGACCGCGGCAATGGCTGCTGCAGCTGCGATGTTGTTTTCCGCCGCCGTTCCCGCCGTGACATTCGCGGATGATGCCGCCAGCGTTCACTGTGCGGGCGTGAATTCCTGCAAGGGTACTTCTGAATGCAAGTCAGCCAACAATAGCTGCAAGGGTATGAACAGCTGCAAGGGTCAGGGCTGGGTGTCCATGTCCAAGACCGCCTGCGAGGCCGCCAAGACGAAGGCGAAGTAAGCCGTCCGGGACGGACCGGGCGAGGAATATCGCCCGGTCCCCACGCCTTGCATCCTCGAGCGCATGTGTCATGAAGCTGGCCGGTTTCGGTCTCGGTCTGCGAACGCCACACTATGAGGCCATGCTCAATGAGTCTCATCCCATTGATTGGCTCGAAGTCATCACTGAAAATTATCTGGTGCCGGGCGGCAAGCCGCTCGATTACCTCGAACGAATACGCGAGCGATTCCCGCTGGTCATGCACGGCGTCTCGCTCTCCATCGGCAGCACCGATCCCCTCGACGCCGACTACCTCCACCAGGTTCGCGCTCTGGCGCGGCGAATAGAGCCGCACTGGATCTCCGACCATCTCTGTTGGACCGGAATCGAGGGACGCAACTTGCATGATCTGCTGCCCCTACCCTACACCGAAGAAGCCCTGACCTCGATCGTGGCGCGAGTCGGCCAGGTCCAAGACGCCCTTGGACGGCAGCTTTTGTTGGAAAATGTCTCGAGCTATCTGACCTACCACTCATCCGAGATGAGCGAATGGGAGTTCGTGAGTGAAGTGGCGCGGCGCGCGGACTGCGCCCTGTTGCTCGATGTCAACAACATCTATGTCAGCAGCGTCAATCATGGCTTCGATGCGTTGAAGTACCTTCAGGCCATGCCGGCCGACCGGATACGTCAGATCCATCTCGCGGGCCACAGCGACCTCGGCGGGCATCTCATCGACACGCACGACCATCCCATCGTCGAGCCGGTATGGAATCTGTATTGCGCCGCGGTCGAATTATTCGGCAGCGTGCCGACCATGATCGAGCGCGACGACAATATTCCGGATTTGAGCGAATTGGTTGCAGAGTTGAATATTGCACGCCAGCTCAGTCACCGTCACACTCAGGCCGCGGCGTGATGCAGCAATCCGCCATGCCACTGCGCCAATTGCAGCAGGAACTGCAAAGGCATTTGCTGGGTGAACCGAGCACCATCAGCGGCGCCATCGTCGATGCCCCACCGTTGTCCGCGGCGGAAAGACTCGGCATTTACAGCAATGCGTATCGAGTGCGCCTGATCGACGCGCTCCGTGACACCCATCCCATGTTGCATGCCGTGCTCGGTGACGAGGTCTTTGCGGCACTCGGCGAGGGGTTTGTGGCCGCACATCCTTCGGTGCATCGATCGATTCGCTGGTACGGCGCCGAGCTCGCAGAATATCTGGGCCGCACCACGCCATACGACGGACAGCCCATTTTGGCCGAGCTCGCGCAGCTCGAGTGGACCCTCGCGGAGGTCTTCGATGCGCCGGACGCCGAACCCGTGACTCGCGCGGCATTGACCGCTGTGGACCCCGCGGCCTGGAATGAACTGCGGTTCAAGTTCCATCCCTCGCTGCGGCAACTGCAGCTTTGCTGGAACACGGCAGCCGTTTGGCAGGCATTAAAACGCGATGCAGCACCGCCGGAGCCACTGCGCGCACCGAATCCCGCGTCTTGGGTGTTGTGGCGGCAACATCTGCAGAACTATTTTCGTTCCATGGCGAACGACGAAGCGGCAGCACTCGCCGCGGCGCTCCAGGGTGCGAGTTTCGGTGAAATCTGCGCCGCACTGGCGGAATCGCTGTCCGAGGAACAGATCCCGCTGCGCGCCGCAAGCCTGCTGGGGCTGTGGGCGGACAGCGGGATCATTGTCGATATCCGCTAGAGCAGAGCCCCCTCCTCGCCCATCATTTGCTTGCGCACCAGCGGAATCGGCGGACCACCGTACGACAGGAATTGGTCGTGGAAATCGTGCCACAGCGCCTGGTCGGCGGCGGGCGCCGCAGCCGAACTTGCACCGCTGTGCTTGGCAAGCCAGTCGGTCCTCAGTTTCCTGATCATGAGTTTACCGAGCGTGTAATTGAGGTAGCCCGGATCAAAAGTGCCGCGCGCGGCTTGTTGGCGAGCATTGCCCGGATCCTGAAACGCTTGGGTTTGGAACATCTTTTCGGATTGCGACACGGTCATGCCGTGGGTATGCAGGCCGATGCTCGACAGCAGCCGTACATCGCGCAGCAATGCATCCATGAGCTGACCGATATGCTTTTCCGAATCGCCTTTCGCCAGGCCCTTTTCGTACATCATTTCTTCGCAGTAGTGCGCCCAACCCTCGGCGAATGCATATCCCACCCACAATCCTTCGAGCTTCGACGGATTGGCATTTGAATGCAGGAATTGCAGGAAATGGCCGGGCCAAACCTCGTGCACCGAAGTGAACAGCAGCGTCGCCTCGCTCGGGACATAGGCTGCCTGTTCGGCCTTGCTCCACGCCGGATTGGGCGGCGCGATGTTGTAAACCGAGGCTACGCCATGATCGTATGGGCCCGGCACCTGGATGAACGCGGCGTTCGACCTATTGTAGAGCGGCGCCTCGGCGACCAAGGCTTCATCGTTGCTCGGTATCGACACCACATTGTTCTTGACGATGAAGTCCTTGAGCATCACCAATTGCGCACGCGCGCCTTCGACCGCTCCGTCCTTGGGCTTGTGTGCGGACACCTTGGCGACGCATTGTTGCAACGTCGTCTTCGGCGAATAGGTATCGCACTCGGCCTTCAGGGCTGCCGTATTGCGATCGAGGTCCGCGCGGCCCGCGGCTTCGATCTGATCCACCGGCAGCTTGACCTGCTCCGTCTCAGCGACCATTTGCGCATAGAGATCCGGCCCCAGCGCGAACTTGTCGTTCGCCTTGGCGCGTTGCGCTTCCAATGTCTGCTTCAGAGCGTCCATGGCCTGTGCCGCGGCAGTCGTGGCCTCGGTCAGTTGCTTCTGTAGATCCGGATCGCTCACCGACGCGAATACCGACGCGACGTTCTTCGCATAGAACTGCGCAAATCCACCGTACTGGGCAATGCCCAATTCGATATAGGTCTTGGGCAGGGGCGCTTGCAGATTCGCCTTGATGTCATTGACCATTTTCGGAATGCCGCGCGCATATTTGATGAAGGCTTTCATGCGCACATCCAGCGGCGCATAGTTGCGGTTCAAATACATATCCGGATCCAGCTTGTCGATGTACCAACCCGGATTGCTGAACGGAAATTTCGCCTTCTCCAACCAAAACAAATCCCTTTCCGTCACGGCGAGCAAGTACTCGCGATCGAAGCGCTCTCGCGGCTCCAAGGTATTCGGATCCACCGCGGACAGTTGATCATGCTGATCATGCAGGCGGGCGATCTCGCGGCGCAGTCCGTGATTGCTGACATCCGGCAGCTGGCCGTCGAATTCGTGCCGGCCTGATTGCGCGGCGAAAGTGGGTTGGGCCTGGAGATAACTTTCGATATAGGCCGCCGTCAGTTTGTTCCATGCCTGGCTGGCGAGTGACGGCCCTTTGACCGCAGGATGCGCCGGCGGCGACTGATTGCACGCTGTGAGACCGAAAAACAAGATTCCCGACAATGCCGCTCCAACCTTCAGCGACTTCCGCATGTTAACTCCCCCGTATAGCTATTGAGACTACAAACGCCTGGTCTAATTGACCTGCAGCTCATGCGGCTGCTTTTTTAAGAACTCACTAATAAGAATAGGCACCGCCGCGTTCCAGCGCGCGCCGGTAGGCAGGACGCGCGTGAATGCGTTCGATGAAGGCCGCCGAGCGGGGTCGGCTGGAACCCGAACCGGCACGCACTACGGACACTTCCAAAGGAAAGCTCATTTGCACATCCGCCGCGGTGAATTCTTCGCCCGCGAACCAGGTATGCGCCGCCAGTTCGCTCTCTATGTAATCAAAATGCCGCTTGATCTGCGGGCTGATGAAGGAATTCTGCACGGTGGCGGCAATACGGCGTGCAACCACACTGATGGGCCACGGCGCCGGGCCGTTTGCGACCCGGTCGAATATCAATTTGAGCAGCAGCGGCGACATGGCCGAGCCTTCCGCGTAGTGCAGCCAGTAGGTATAGCGCAGGCGTTCGGGAGTGCCCGCGGGCGGAATGAGACGGCCACCGCCGTAACGATCGACGAGATACTCGACGATGGCACCGGACTCGGCAACGGTGGTGGCGCCGTCCACGATGACGGGAGATTTTCCCAGCGGGTGGATGGCCAGCAGCGCCGCAGGGGCCAACATGGTTTTGGCATCGCGCTCGTAGCGCTTCACCTCGTAGGGTACTGCCAACTCCTCGAGCAGCCACAACACCCGCTGCGATCGGGAGTTGTTCAGGTGGTGCACCGTGATCATGGACGCATTGTATGGCATTCTTCGACTATGAACAGCGCCGGAGAACCCCTAACCCACTCAGGGCGCGATGACGTGCGCATCATGACCCTGCAAGCCCACATTCTCGAGGAACAAGCGCATCAACCCCTGGCGGGCGGTACTTTCTCCTGGATACTTTCCGCCTTGTCGATTTCAGCGAAGATTATCGCGGACAAAGTGCGACGCGCGCGCCTGGAAAACGTTCTGGGCAGCATCGGCACCGAGAACATCCAAGGCGAAGTTCAGCAGAAACTCGATGTCATCGCCAATGAAGTGCTTTTGCGGACGCTTGGCGGCCGCGAGGGCGTGGCCATCGTCGCGTCCGAGGAAAACGAAGAGCCGGTGATCCTGCGCGACGACCGCCACGGCATTCCTCGCTACTGCGTGCTGTTCGATCCTCTCGACGGCTCATCGAATCTCGATGTCTGCGGCGGCGTGGGCACGATATTCAGCATTCTGGCGCACGATGGCCGTGCGCAGCGGGCGGAGGACTCTTTGCTTCAGGCCGGTGCGCGGCAAGTCGCCGCCGGTTATGTGCTGTATGGCTCATCGACAGTGTTCGTATTGACGCTCGGCCGGGGCGTCGATATGTTCGTGCTGGATCCCAGCGTCGGGGCATTCATGCGGGTGGAACGCAATCTGCGCATCCCCTCGGGGAACAAGACCTACTCGGTCAATGAGGGCAATCGCAGAAGTTTCCCGGACGGCTACAAGCGCTATCTCGATTGGGCGCAAGACAACGGCTATTCGAGTCGCTATGCGGGTGCCATGGTCGCGGATGTGCACCGCATTCTGTTAAAAGGCGGCGTTTTCCTCTATCCCCCGACATCCAAGTCGCCGCAAGGAAAACTGCGCTTGATGTATGAGGCCAATCCCATGGCCATGCTTGTCGAGCAGGCGGGCGGCAAGACCATGGCAGGACCGGGGCAGCGGATCATGGACATCCAGCCGACTGCAATACATCAGCGCACGCCGGTAGTCTTGGGAGCCACGGATCAAGTGGACGCAGTGCTCGCGCATCTCGCGAGCGCTTGATCAGCTCTTTCTATCGGGCGAAAACCAAGGCGCTTTGGACGAACTAAATTCCGGCAAGGCCTCACAGCGTGCGGCGAGCGCCGCAAGTCCGGGGTAGGTCGGCCCCGTGCGCTTGATTTCCAGCGCCTCGCTCAAGAAGGTAAATACGCAAGTGCAGGTAATGTCCGCCTGAGTCATGTGCGTGCCGATCAACCAATTGCCCGCGCGCGACTGCGCCGCGCGTTCGAGTTCGGCGAGCGCCGCGTGCATTTGAGTGCGGCAACGCTCAGTCCAGGGCTCATGGCGCTTCTCTGCTGGACGGAACACGGTCTCATAGACCTGGCTGACGCCTTTTTCCGCCGCGCCGCCGGCGACTGCCATGATTTTCAAGGCGTCGCGCCTGTCCTTGCCGGTTGACGGAACCAGCGCGCGCTGCGGGCCCGCTTCGTCATCCAGAAAATCCAATATCGCGGCGGAGTCGATCAATGCCTCCCCGTCGGGCAACACCAGCGTCGGCACTCGGCCCAACGGATTGTATTGCCGGATTTTCTCGAAATCCTTGCCCACAGACCAGTTGCGGTGCTCGAAGGGCACGCCCAGCAAATTCATGCTGACAGCAACGCGGCGCACGAAGGGTGAATCGAACATACCGATGAGAATCATATGCATCTCCTCAATGACCGCCCTTGACCAATAGCCCCGCCGCGGATAGCGCCGACGCCAATTCTTCCTCGATGCGGACCGCCTCCGAACGCTTGATGTATTGCAAGTGCAGGGTGGGCCCCGTCAACACCTCGATGCCCCGCTTTAACACGCTCCCGGCGGAGCGGATGCCCGCCTTGTGCTGATCGAAGCGCTGCGCCGGGCTGTACTTGCTCATGCCCACGTAGATGCCGTATGCAGCACCGCGGTCTTGATAGTCGAGCAGAACCAAGTAAATATTCGACAGGCCCTTGGCGGAGGAATTAAACGTCAGCGCGATCTCGTACACGCTGGGCAGCCAATCAACGTAACGCATCGGCAGCCACTCTGGAACCGATGCAGCGGCCCTCCCCCACAGCAACTCCATCGCGCGTTCAATGTTAATGGACATCTCACCACGCATCCACAACTCATGAACGCAATGAGCACCCAGTAGGCCATCGCCTCTGGCCAAGGCGTTCTCAAAACGAATGCCGATATCGGCCCCGGTCAGGCCTTGCAGCGGGCGGGTGCCAGGCGAAGTTTTGGCGTCGATGCTGGGCAAGTGGCGAGAACTCTTACGATGCAACAGGATAACCCGAAGGCGGCGGTCAACCTACGGAGTGCGGCGAGCATCCCCCGATATCCAACGAATTTCGCCTCGGCACGGGTCTAACAGTCGTTGGACACCGGTAATAAATCCCATTGTGCGAACCAGAGCGAACGCCCGAATTTCGGCGCATGGCAGTGCATCGTGGATGCAACTCGCCGCGGCGAGTAATGTTCGCCCCCTGGTGACCACATCGTCAATCAGTACAATCCTCTCGGGCGGCGATTTCAACCTCTCTATATAAAGGGATTCGTAGTGCAGATGCACGGTCGGGCGGGCGCCGGGCGCCGACGTTGAGGACCTGCGAACGGCGCGAATACGGTGCAGGCCGGGCCAGACGGTACTTCCAAGGCCTTCGCTCAACAGCGCTACTGCAAGATTCTCAGCCGGCCATTTACCGGCCGCAACGTAAGGGGTGCTTCGTGGAACCGGGACCAAGGCGGCCGTGGCGTCGAAAAAATCCGCCCATAGCGGCGACTCCGCAGCCTGCTGACGGACGCGCAGCGCATACTTCCGCATAAATGCCCTGTCCCCGGCCTTCAACAACGTTCGAAGCAGCCGAGATCGCGCACAAACCGCTCCCGTCCCCGAAGGCGAATACACATAGCACGATGCATAGGCGACCGATCGGATCATGCACGGCTTCTTACGGGCTTATGCGATTCAACGAGTGAGGTCATTGTCGTGACCCAGTCTCTTGCCGAACGAGGGATCCGATTCCTCCCGCCTTTGAATTTGACTCTCTCTGTAACGCAACCAGTTCTCGCGCGCCTCCCGCCGAATGTCTTCCAAACTCTGCGGTGTATGCGATAAGTCCTGATCGGGGCGTTCCACCACGGCCGACGATGCCTCCTGGCTTGCGGACTGCTCCCGACGAGTCTGCACACGCGCCTGGTATTCCTCGCGCAGGCGCTCGGCCACCACGCTCCGGTATCCGTGTCTTTCCATCTCGAATGCCGCTCGTGGAATGCACAGCTGCGGTTCGCGATCGATTCCTTGTGCCTCGAGGGTGCGGTGATCGATACGCTCCGCAATGTCAGCTTCCCGCAAGGCTTCGTTGGCGACGGTCGCCCAACGCTCTCGAACATGAAATAACTCGTGGACCGCGGGCTTCAGGCCGAGCTGAAGACGGTCGTGGTCGTTCATTTCAAGTGCGGTCTTCGCGCCTAGGCGATCTATGTGTACTTCACGAGTCGTGGCAAGAAGATGAGCGTGATAATTGCGCGGGTCGCTGCCTGGAAAGTCCCTCGGCGCATGCACCGTCAAATCAACCGCGAATCCATATCGGTCGGATAACTCCTGAGAGAAGTCCCTAGCCAAAATCAACCGCTGTGCCGGCGAAAGCTCAAACGGCAGAGCCACAAGGTACTCTCTCGCAACTCGAGCATTTCTACGGCTCTCCGCCCTCTCCGCTGCATTCCACAGATCGGCACGATCTCGGGCCCATCTCATTTCCTCTTGCGCGAAACGATGCGGAACCAGGATTTCCTTGTGCAAAACGTCCCGGCGGCCAGTGTGATCATACGTCCTGCCGGCGCGCTCATCGCGAATGCGCTCGCCGGCCCGATAAGCAGCTGCACTGACAGCGCTGCTGCCGCCGGAACGGCCAAAAGTCTTCAAGTTCAGGAAATAGATTGCCATGCAGATCAGTTTTTCCGCATGGAGCAAAAAAACTGTGTTTCGCAGGCATAGCCACCTGCCTCCGCCTCGAGAGGTTCAGAAATGGTCAGAAGTTCGATGTTCGCGGCGATGCTTTCGCTCGAAGGCATGAAAGCCACGTCGGGCTCACAGTGCAACTCGTGATCGTCGAACAGGACCCCACAATTCTCACAGTGATTCGTCCAACAGGGAACCGGCTCTTGCCCCAGGCGAAAAGAACGTGACAGCAGCGCCAATCGTCTTTGCACCGAAGCAGGTAGACGTTCTACAAAAAAGAGAAATGCATTGCCACGAGAGTGTTGCCACGCGCTCGGCCGCTGACCGCCGCTATCCTCTGCGGCAGTCTCGGCATCCGGATCCAAGATCTCATGGCCAGCGGGCACCGCCAACGCCAACACGTTGGTTGCTTGCCCGCAGTGCCGGCAAATTACTGAGGTGCGCGCCACGCAATAGGTTTGCGAGCGCACATTGGCGCCAGGCAAGCAATGGTAGTCCAGCATCTAAGAACTCCTCAATGGGTATTGAATGGAGCCAGTCAGCAGCGCCGAAACGGCTTCTCAGGTCGGCTGCCGAAGCTCACCTTCAGCCAGCTCGCCGACGAGGCACACTTCAGATATCCGCACAGATCCGGTAACTGTTCGAGCTCGGACGGCAGCACCGCGGGTTCAATGGTGTGTTGCACGGTGACGCTGCGTGACCGCCGCGCCCCTCGAATTGAAAACGCGCCTTCTCGGTCGCTGCCGCGCGATAGCTGGCTTCTAAGAATTTCTCTATCGCCTATCAGGTGCGACGCGAATTGCGAAGTACCGCCGCTCTCGCTGCCGGAACACCGCAGAATGAGAGTGTTCCCGCAGTTTTCCACGATGGTCTGTGCCTCGGCGTTTCCGTAAGTACTGGATACTTGCGCGATTCCCAAAATTGCGCCGAGGCACCACCCCCACGAAAGTCGATTCGCCATTGCCATGCCACCGAGAATCATGACGAGAATGATGGCGACCGGAGTAAGCCACGCTAGAAGATTGGTCTGCAGCGACGTCGCCCCGGTCATGAATGGCGAGGCTTGCGCGAGTACGAATTCGGGCGCGCTTATCGCCACAAGGGCCGTGCAGAGCAGCAGCAACGTTCGCCGCAGACCAAAATGATACCGAGACAGATTATTCACAGCGGCGCTCTCTAGATTTCCGTCTCAAGGGTCTCTTCATTCGCGTCTCGGCGCGCGGCCAGCTCCTCGCGTTTAATTCTTCCCGGCGCACCGAAGCGGAAGCTCTGGATCACGAAAGAGTGGTCGTACTGCTTTTCGCCGTCCTTGTCCGTCCAATTGTTGGAGCGGACATGCGCCTGCAGTATGAGTTGGTCGCCCTTACGCGCGTTCTTGGCGATTGCCTCGCCCATTCCCTCGAACGCGACAAACCAGACACTCGTCACCACCTCACGTGCATTGCCATGTTCATCCTTACCTGCGTAGTCATTGCCAACCAGGCAGATTCGGGTGTAGGTGGTGTCTCCTTTGGCAGATAGCTCAGGATCCCTTGCAAGATTTCCGATAGCGGTCAATGTGAAGCTATTCATGACTTCTCCATGTCTGTTGTGGTTCGCGACCCATGTCAATCGTCCGTCGCGTTGTAGACAGTGTGAGCAGAGCGCCGAGGGACTTACATCCAATTAAGTATCGTGTTTGCAGAGAAAAGACCCTCATGCTCCGCGGACGCACTGCATAATCCAAGCCATGCCGATTTCAGTTCCTAAGAACCGACCAGACCGCCCCGCCCTTAGCGCCTTCCACCTGCGCAAAGTGTATGGCGCCGTGACTGCGCTCGACGATGTGTCTTTCAGCGTCAATCGCGGTGAAATTGTCGGTCTGCTGGGGCCGAATGGCGCCGGCAAGACGACCACCATCAATATGATATTGGGCGTGCTTGCCGCGACCACCGGCAGCATCGAAATCGACGGCATCGATATTTCCAAACAGCGTGCACTTGCATTGGCGCGCACGAATTTCGCCGCCGTATACGCCGCGCTGCCGGGCAATTTGACCGTCGTCGAGAACCTGCGATTTTTTGCGCTGCTATACGGCGTCGAATCCATGCGCACTCGTGTCGAGGAGTTGCTGCAAGAGTTCGATCTCGCGCATTTACGTCATACCAAGTGCGGACTATTGTCCTCCGGCGAACAGACCCGAGCCGCGTTGGCCAAGGCATTGCTCAATCGTCCGCAATTACTATTGCTGGACGAACCCACGGCATCGTTGGATCCCTCGGCCGCGCAATTGATCCGCGCGAAGATCAAGAGTCTGGCCACCCAAGACCATTGCGGCATTCTATGGGCTTCGCACAACATGAACGAGGTGGAGGAGGTTTGCGATCGCGTGCTGTTTCTGTCTCGCGGCAGAGTGCTGCTGCAGGGCAATCCGCGGACATTGCCGCACGAACACGGCGCTTCGAGCTTGGAGGATTTATTCATTCGCGTCGCGCGCGAACCGTTGTCGACCGCCGCGGTGGTTGCATCATGAAGTTGCGTCCCATCGTCGGAATTGTGTTGCGACAGATTTATTTGTTGCGCGGCAGCCCCGTGCGCTTGTTTCCCATGGTGACGTGGGTGGCCATCGACATCGTTTTGTGGGGATTCATCACCCGCTACCTCAATACAGTCAGCGGCAGCGGCATGGACTTCGTGCCCAGCCTGTTGGGCGGGGTGCTCCTCTGGGACTTCTGCACACGAATCATGCAGGGAGTTACTACCGCGTTTCTCGAGGACGTCTGGTCGCGCAATTTCTTGAACCTATTTTCCTCGCCGCTATCGATTTCTGAATACATTACGGGCCTCGTGATCACGAGCGTCGCAACCAGCAGTATCGGCCTCGTCGTCATGGTGCTGCTGGCCACCGGGGTGTTTCATCTGGAGTTCTTTTCTCTGGGGCTGCCGTTGATTGCTTTTCTAACCGTGCTGTTCGTATTCGGCATATCACTCGGCATATTCGGCAGTGCCATCGTATTGCGATTCGGTCCCGCGTCGGAGTGGCTGTTATGGCCCCTGCCGGCGCTCCTGTCGCCCTTCGCGGCAGTGTTCTATCCGCTCGGCGTACTGCCGCAGTGGATGCAGTGGGTATCCCGTGCACTGCCGCCGTCCTATGTGTTCGAAGGAATGCGCACCTTGCTGGCCGACCGGCCCTTTCCCGGAACGCTGTTGCTGCAAGGATCGTTGGTTGCTGCCGCTGAACTGCTGCTGGCGGCCTATTTTTACGCGCGCGTGTATCGGCATGCAGTGCGCACCGGGTTACTGGCCCGGTATAGCGCGGAGAGTGTGGCCTAGTAAGTGCAGATTCGGACCGGCATCCGCCGCGGCATAGGCGGAAACAGCGATCAAGTCGGCGAGCTGCATTTTGGCCACGACTGCTTGCATGGGCGCGGCCACCAGGCCGTTGCGATCCTTGGTTTGGAACGCGATGAGTTGGCGCAGAAGATAGGACGGCGAACGCCCCGCGAGCGGCGGGATCAACCCCATTCCCTGTAATTGCCGGCCATGACAACCGCTGCAAGATTGGGTGATGCCCGGCAGCCCCTGCAGCGCAATCTCGCGGCCGCGAGCGACGCTGCCCGTGGGCACGAAGGCGATATAGCGGATTTCATCGTCGCGGTGTTCGTGCAGAGCCAAGTCGGGAGCCCATTCGATGATCCGTTGGCCCAGCGCTTCGTCGCCGCCGCTCGAGTCTTTTACATAGATCCATGCCACTGCCCGCATGTGCGGGATACGCTTGCGCTCGATCACCGTCACCCGCGGCGTAAGGGTCTGCGCGGAAAAATACTCAGCGGCGGCGAGTACATCGCTGGCCGTGGCATGCATCGCCACGGCGCGCATGAGATCCAGGGGCAGATAGGGCCCGCCATGCCAGGCACTACGCCGTGTACCCGCCTTGAGGTCGGCGACTTGCTGCACAATGTAGGCAGCGGGGAGCCCCGCCAGCGCCGCGTTTTCCGGACGTCCCTGCCCGCCCGGTAGATGGCAGAAGCCGCAGGCATACGTGTCGGGAGCACGGCCGTGCACCACGATCTCAGGCATGGGGGAATGCGACTGCGGATGCCAGTCCGGCGCAGAGAAACGATCGGTGAGCTGCGCCGGGAGGAACTCCTGGCGGCTGTTCGGCAGTCGCACGGGAGTCTTTGCGTCGGCGGCCTTTTCTGGGCCCGAGGGGGGCGGATTCATGGGATACAACCAGGCCGGCGCTGCACCCGCGTCAGTCAGCCCGCCGCCTGGCGATGTCTGGGGCGCGGCACAACCTGTCGCCGCGAGGCACATGACCCACGCCCAGATAGATGCATAACGCCGACTTCGAGAGTTACACATCAAGGGGCGGCGCGGCCGGGTCTTGGCCTTGCCGGCTTTGGAATGACTCATCGGAACTGTATAGCACAGGGTGGGCGATTTTGGATCGCATCGAACAGGTGTTGCGCGACGACCCGAGTATCGGCTTTCTAGCAAGCAATGCCGGGGCACCCATGTTCGGCGCGCCGATTCGACGCTCTATATCGCCGGTACTTGTTCCATGTGCAGACTGAACACGGGACTCCAGCCTTATCGCAATGAATCTATTCCAGGCAGACGACCAGCTTGGCAGAGTGAGTACGCCAATTGATGGGAATGACATAGGAACGGCGGTGCGGCGCCGCGACTTTGTCGGCGTCGTGCGCGATGACCACAGGCACCGAGATGACGAAATTCTTGCCGAAGTCGCGGCGCGCATTGCCGGAAATTGTGTTGGCGACCTCACCGACCAGGTCCTTGATATTCTCATCGCTGGTGTCAGTTTCCTGCATGCGCATGAGCAATACCGTGAGCATGCCGCGCGGAGCGGAAAAATAAACGATGCCTTTGCGCGATCCTGAGATGCCGATGAGACCGGTATATTCGTAGGCGCCCGGATTGCCGTCGGTCACGAGATACGGCGATCCGACCGTGGCCGACTGCTGCGTCGACGTCTCGAAGTAGTTGGTGGCCCCCTCGACGAATGTGCGGATCTCAGCCTCTTTGAGCATCACGCCTCCGCCAGCAGCTCTTCCAAGGCATCATTTAGTTGCCGATCGGTGAAGGGCTTGCACAGAAATCCGTTCGCGCCTTTCTCAATGGCATCCACCGCTGTGGCCTTGTCCGCCAACGCCGAGACCACCAGGATCAACACTTTGGAATTGATGGCTACCAACTCCTGCACGCACTCCACCCCGTCCATCTCCGGCATGGTCAAATCCATGGTCACGACATCCGGTTTGGTGCGGCGAAACAACTCCACCGCCTCGCGTCCATTGCTGGCAGCCCCCACGACTTCGAGCCGGGCAATCTGTTGCGATCGTTCGATGCGGCGGCGGATGATGTTCGAGTCGTCGACGATCATGAGCTTCAGCGAAGGCTTGGACTGTCCATCCATGGGCATCACGCAGCCTCCGTATCGTCAACACGTTTGGCGGTTTGCGGCAGCGTCATGGTCAGGCGCGTGAATTTCCCGGCGCTCGTGGCCACCGACACCCGCCCGCCCATCTGACTGGTCAACTCCGCGATCAAATTCATGCCGACGCCCCGTCCCGCATCCTTGGTGGCGGTCTCCACGGTGGAAAATCCCGGCTGAAACAACAGCGCGAAAGTCTGCTTGGTATCCAGAGTCTGGGCACGCTCCGCGGTGATGAAACCCTTCTTCAACGCCACCTCCTTGATGCGATCCGTCAGCAGCCCCTGGCCGTCGTCTTCGGCGATGAGTTTGAAGCCGGCGTCGCCTAAGTCCTGAAACGACAGGCGCAGCGCACCCTGCGGCGACTTTCCCGCGGCCACGCGCGCGGCCGGCGACTCTATGCCGTGCACGATGGAATTGCGCACCACCTGAATGCCGATATCCTTGACCGCGCGCCGGTAGTCCTCGGGCACCGCGTCCAAGCCGGTGCAATGCAGAACGGCTTCCTTGTTGTTCTCGCGGGCCACCCGCGCGGTCAATTGCTGCAAGGTCGAGGCGACCCCGGAATCCAACTTGGTCTCCGGTGCCTCGGGGCTCCCTTGAGCCTTCGGAGCCTCCTGCGGCTTGTGCACCTCTTCATTGATCACCGCGGTGGTGGCATGGGGGACGTCGTGCTGCGCGACCTGCAGCCGCGACAGGCGCGACACTAGGTCGCTGACCGATTGCAAATGCGTCAGCAGGTCGTCCAGCTTGATGACCAGCGGCAGAAAATCGTTGCCCGACAATGCCGGCTTCTCGCGCAATGTCTTCAAATCATCTTCGAAGGCATGAGCGCGTGTCTCGATCGACGACAGGCCCAAGGCTGCCGCCTCGCCCTTGACGGAGTGCACTTGCCGGAACAGGGTGTCGAGTTTCTTGCGGAACACACCCTCCTCGCGGGTCGGCTCACGCAGCACCGCATTGATCATTTTCATGGCGGCATTCGAGTCGCTCAGGAATGACGAGAGCTGCGAGGGATCGATGTGCAGAATGCCCAACAGGGTATCGACCTGCCCCTGGGCCCGGCTCTGCGAGGCCTGCAGCTCATTGGCCAGATCCACGCGGGCGGTCACGTCGGACACCGACACCAGCACTTGGGTCATCACGCCGTCGACGCGCACCCGGTGAAAATCGAACTGCAGGTAACGCGTGTCGAATTTTCCGTGTCCGGCATCGATGTGGACTTCCACCTCACCCAAGGGATTGATGGTCTTGACCAGCTTCTCGTTGGTACGCTCCGCCCAAAGGATTTTGACGAACTTGAGCGCCGTGGCCATGGTTCGTTCCGAGACGATGTTCTTGAGCAGATCTTCAAGGGCAAGATCCGCGAAATCCTTGCGCTGAAACAGGGTTTCCATCGCGCTCGAATAGGCCGCACCGATGACCAGATTCTGGTCGAGAAGAAACAGGCCGTCTTTGACCGTGCGCAAGATGTCCGCGGTCTGCTGCCGCGCCTGGCGAAGGCTGCCATCCTGCCGCTGCCGCGCACTCAACAACACCGTCACCAATACCACCAGAGCAAGCGCGATCACCAGACCGGAAATCATCACCAGCCGTAACTTGGTGGCCGAGCGCACATTGGTCGATTGCAGCTCATTGGCAATGGCCGAGAATTCGCTGTCCAACATGGGCATGGCATGACGGCTAGTGCGCAGCGCCGAATTCACCTGGCGCTCCAGCTCCCTGCCGTTGTCGTTGAGAACCGTCCCGGTGCTTTCATTGTCCTGATATGGGACACCGTGGAAACCCAGCACAGGATTCAATACCACCAGTTCGCGGGCCCAACTATCGAGCAACTGTGCCGCATGCTTGCCGGCAACCGGCGCGCCCGAACCCGACCCCAGGTCGAACCAGCTCCCCTGTCGCTCGACAGTCATTTCATGCAGGGCCGCGTCCAGCTTGGCGGTCGAGGCCCGCAGCTGATCGAGGGATTCTTGAATGTAGCCGCGCGTCACCAAGCGATCGTGTATCGACTCCAACGACGCACGGATCAATGTGGGGTGGCGCTGTTGCTCGCCCAGAGCCTTGAGCGCGGTCGAACTGTACGCGACCTCGCTGGCGAGCTTCAGCCCAGGCACGAGCACTACGGCGACGAAGCTCAAGCCAAGCACCACCACCAAGGTGAGAAGACCGGCCGGCTTGCGAATTGAACTCAATATCCGGTCTAAGCGCGCATTCATGATCTCGTCTCTCCCGTATCTGCAGCAACGTCAACCGATGTTCTAATAGGCGCACTGACCGCGCTCAAGTCTTCAAGAAACATGACGGCGGTGGGATACCGATCGGCGGGATCCTTGGCCAATAAACGCTCGATGATGGCTTGATAGCGCAGCACTCGCTGCGGCAGGCGCGGAATCGGCGTGGTTCGATGACCCGCGAATATCTCGCTTAGATTGGTTCCCATGAAGGGCAGGGTGCCCACCAGCATTTCATACATCACGATGCCGAGACTGTATAGATCGCCGCGCCCGTCCGGATCGCGATTGTCGATTTGCTCGGGACAGACGTAGTAAGGCGTTCCCGTGCATAAGTCCGACCTCGACAGGTCGCTGGCGGCCAGCCGCATCGAGGCTGAGCCGAAGTCGATCAGGATCACGCGATTGTCGTCCGTCAACATGAGATTCGAGGGCTTCAGATCGCGATGCACTACATGCGCCGCGTGCAGCACCTGCAGCGCCTCGCCGATCTGCCTGGCGTAATTGACCGCATCGGCCTCGCTCACCGGATTCTTCAAGCGCTCACGCAGGCTGCCGCAAGGAAAATATTCCAGGGCAAGATACATGTACTCGTCGGTAATACCGTAATCCAGCACGTCGGCGATGGAGCGGTGATTCAGCGACGATAGAATCTGGCATTCACGCACGAAGCGCTGGCGGTCGGCGTCGGTTACCTCGTAGCGCCCTTTCAGCGCCTGGACCTTCAGTGCGACCGGCTGCGCCAGCTCGTCGTTGCGGGCAAGATAAACGGAAGCTGCGGCCGACTCGGCAATGGTCCTGATCAGCTTGTAGCCGCCCACCATTGGTTGCCGCCAGGGATCGGCGATCGTCGTGGTCGTGGTGCTGGCCTCGCTCGCCGATTCGATCAGCGGTTGCAACACGGAGGTCAGTTCGCCGATTTTCACCGCATGCACGGGCCAGTAATCGTTGGCGCCCAGTTTGATGGTACGCGCGGCATTGCGCTCATCGCCGCCGCGGGCAAACACGAAAATAGGCAGGTCCGGGAACTGGGCGCGCGCGCGCACCAGACGCGCCAGCGGATCGGCCGTGCTGTCGCGCACATTGAATTCAACGATCAACAACAGCGCGACGTAACTTGACATCCGATCCGGCGCCAACGCGTCGTAATTCGCACAGGTCATGCAATCGGCATCCAGCTTCGGAATGGCCCGCCGCGCCAGCGACGCCAACCTCAGGCGCAGCTCCAGATCATCGTGCACCACCAGGCATCGGGCCGCCGCGCGCTTGCTCGAGGCCGGCGTATTCGCAGAGACCGCCACGGGCGCCGGAGCGGGTTCGGTTCGATCGGTGCTTTGGGCAGGATTGTTCATCGGATACTGTGCTACTTGGTTACTCGAAATGAAATTCGCATTTTGGTGCTGACCCCGATGGGCTTGCCGTCCTGCATGGGCGGTTTGTAGCGAACGCGTGCTATCGCTCTGGCCGCGGCCGCGTCGAAGACGCCGGCCGGATTTGACTGCAGAACCTTGACCTTGGAGACCTTGCCGTCCGGCGCGACCGAGTACGCTAGATCGACCCAGCCCTCGAGATTCCTCCGCAGCGCATCCTCCGGGTAGTTGAGCTCAATGGACTTGATCCGGGTCAACGTGGCTTCCGCGACCTCCGGAGTGGCGGGACCGGCCGCTTTCGCTTGCGCCAGCCGCTGGTTCAAGGCAGTGAGGTCCGCCGACGCACCGAGGCCCGCGGCCATTTGCAGCAGAGATTCGGCCTTCGCCGTCTGCGCCGCATCGAGCGCCGCGCGCGCCTGATCGAGAATCTGCGCCTGCACGGCGCCGCTTATCCTCGCCAGAGCGCTGTTCGTGGGATCGGTAGAGCGCAGCTGATTGACATAGAACAGAGCGCTGTCGTTGTCCGGTTCAAGCACCTTTCCCTGCGCGAGCCGCGACTGCGCCAGATCGGCGAATTGCGTCCGCTCGGCGGTGGCGGCGGCCTGCTGGCCGCGGGCGGCGTTCAGATCGCGCTGCAGGCCGGCGATGCTCGGCGCCGGAAGACCGTAGCTGCGAGCATCGGCAAGCAGCCGGTCGCCGTCGGCGAAACGTTTCTGTTCGATGTCGGTACGCAGGGTTTGGGCCAACCGCTTGAAAATATCCTGCGACTGCGATTGCACGGCCGCGGCTCCGGCACCCGCGGTACGGGCCTGTCCCAGGTAGTAGGCGGCGCTGTCGTTGCGCGGCTCGAACACCTTATCCTGCTGCAATCGCGTATCAATCAGCTTGACGAAGTTCGCGACATCGAGCTCTTGGTGCCGACGCCGCATTTCATCGCGCAGCTGCGCCAGCTTGGCGTTCGACAGCGACTTGGTGTGCGCCGCCTCGTCGATGAGTTGCGCGGCTCGGTCGAAATTCTGTGCATTGATGGCGGCCAGGATCTGCGCAGGCCCGAACTCAGCACGCAGACTCGCGATGCGTTCGTCGAGCGCCGCCAAGCGGCTGTCGCCGGGGTTGATGCTGCGCGCGGTTTCGAGCGCCTGAAGAGCCACATCGATTTTGCGTTCATCCAGCGCGGATTGCACCCGGGCAAACAGAATTTCGGCGAGTCGCTCCAGGCCTTGGCGCGCTTCGCCATTTTTCGGCTCGAGCAGCAGCGCGCTTCGATAGAGAGTCAGCGCGCTGCCGTCCGCCGGATCTATGAAATGACGTTCTTGCATTGCCTGCTGCGCTTTTTCGATCAACAGGTCGACTTTTTCATCCGCGGCCGCCGGCATCGACGGCGCTTTCGCGGCTGGCGTCGGCAGCGCTGTCGGGCGCACGGTGGCAACCGTCGCCGGCTTGGCCGCTGCGTCCGGTTTTTGCAGAATGAAATAGGCCCCGACTGCGGCGGCCGCGGCGGCAACGAGCACCACAGCCAGCCAAGGAATTTTTTTGGCGCCCGAGGGTGCCCCGGATGTTGCGGAGGCATTTGCCGCCCCGCCACCCTCACCGAGCAATGCCACGCGCGCGTTGACTTCCTCCTCGGCATTGTCGAGGGCGGACGCCAGACTCGAGGCCGCGACGGGGAGGGTCACATGTGCAATCACTTGTCGCAGCGCGATGGGACCGGCCCACGCAGGCGAGTTGCCGCTCTCGTCCAGAACGACCACGGCGAATCGCGGCGAATGCAATTGCAAACGGGACAGCACCGCGGCTGCATCGGTTTGATTGCGAGCGTCCCATACGACGATGGCAGCCTGTCCGGGTTGAGTTGCGCTCAGCAACTCATCAATCGAATCGACCTGCTTGAGCAGCAGTTGATCGCCTATGTGCCCGCCGATCTGCGGCCATAACATGTCGTCGCGCGTAACGAGGAGCACCGCAAGCTTGGCTCGTTTGCTCGCCGTAGAAACCACCCGGTCCGCCCTATCCGCTTCGCCCGGCTCTTTTTTTCTGGTCGCACTTTGCACCGATACTCTCCATGAATCCCTGATCAGTTCGGTTTATGCTGCACCGCAATCGCGCAGCATTCGCGACGTAAGGCGATTGCCTAGCGACGCCTGCAAGATCCTTATGCAAAAGAGGATTCGGTGAGACCGCTTGGATCACATTTTGGAAGCCGTCAAGGGTCGCCGGGCGATCATTGCCCCCGATAAAGCGGGCAATGTGAGAACCACTTCGCAAAGTGACCGAATTCATTCGACGCGGACCATAGGTGCGGCCGCCCTTTAGCCTCGCGCCAGCCTTGACCCGGACTTCGCCTTTGGCGGCGGGCGCCTATATGATGCGGCCGCACCGATAAATAAAATTACAGGGAAACAACCATGCCATGTTCGCGCGCGCCGCTACTAGCCATTGCGCTTGCAGTCTCGAGTCTCATCACGGCCCACGCAGAGGCGGCGGTGCCGGCCAGCGTCGAGGTCGATGCGCGTGAGGCGCCGCGCGGCATCGAGCGCGTGCACCTGGTGCTGCCGGTGAAGCCCGGCAAATTGACGCTGCTGTATCCAAAGTGGCTGCCGGGCGACCATGCCCCCGACGGCCCCATCGGCGGATTGTCCGGACTACAATTTTCGAGCAACGGTCAAACCATCCCCTGGCAGCGTGACCTCGAGAATATGTATGCCTTTCACCTCGTCGTGCCGAGCGGAGCGCGCGCTCTCGATGTGGTGTTCGAGGTAGATGCCGTGGCGGGCGCCACGGACAATAACGCGCTGCGCCTCAGCACCGAATCGCTGGCCCTCATTCTCTGGAACCAATTGCTGCTGTACCCCGCCGGTGTGCAGTCCGACGACCTGCAGTACACCGCCACATTGCGCCTTCCCGCGGGCTGGAGTTTCGGGACGGCATTGCCGCCGACGTCGAGTACGTCCGACGCTTTGCATTTCTCATCCGTCTCGCTGACTACCCTGATTGATTCGCCGGTGCTTGCCGGCCGGCATTTCAAGACCCTGCCGCTCGGCGGCACGCCTGCGGTGTATATACATCTGGCAGCCGACAGCGAGGCGGCGATCGACATTCCGGCGGCGAAGACGGCCGCTTTGCGCAAGCTCGTGCAGGAGGCGGCCGCGCTGTTCGGCGCCACGCACTACACCCAATATCATTTTTTATGGACCTTGAGCGATCAAATCGGCTTCGAGGGCATTGAGCATCACGAGTCGAGCGACAATCGCACGGCCGAACGCTCGCTCATCGACGATGACCTGCTCCATGCCGGTGACGTAGCAGACTTGCTGCCCCACGAATATACGCATTCATGGAACGGCAAGTTCCGCCGCCCCAGCGGCCTTGCCACCGGCAACTACGATGCGCCCATGCACGGCGACATGCTGTGGGTGTATGAAGGTCTTACTCAATACATCGGCATGGTATTGAGCGCGCGCAGCGGCCTCGCCTCCCAGGAGGATGCACGCAATACCTGGGCGAATGAGGCGGCCTGGCTACAGACGCGCAAGGGCCGCGATTGGCGTCCTCTCGCCGATACCGCCATCGCCGCGCAATTCGGCTACACCCAGGCGCGCGGCTGGGTGCAAAGAACGAGATCCACCGATTTCTACATCGAATCCGCCATGCTCTGGCTGGAAGCCGATACGCTCATCCGCGGCACCACTCACGGCGCCAAGAGTCTCGATGATTTCTGCCGCCTGTTTTACGGACCACCGAGTACCGCGCCCAAACTCGTCGCCTATGATTTCAATGACGTTATCAAGGCGCTCAACACCGTCATGCCCTACGACTGGCGCGGCTTCTGGACCCTGCGTTTGAATCGCGTGCGCGCCGAAGCGCCCCTGGAGGGACTCACCGCCTCCGGGTGGCATGTCACGTTTGATGCCGAGCCCTCGCCGGTGCAAAAAGGCAATGCCACCCTCGACAAAGCCACCAATCACTATTATTCCTTGGGAATCTCCCTGAAGGATGAAGGCGCGGTGATCGCCGAAGTCGTGCCCGGCACGCCGGCCGATGCCGCTGGAATCGCACCCGAGTCCAGCGTGATCGCGGTCAACGGCCGAAAGTACTCCAAAGAGGTGCTGCAGGATGCGCTCAAGGCAGGCGACACCGAATCACGCACCATCAGTTTGCTGATCCAAAAGGACGACACGTTCAAAACCGTCAACCTGGAGTATGCGGGTCATGCACGCTATCCAAGGCTGGAGCGCGATGCCTCGACTCCGGATCTGTTGACGCCGATCTTGAGCGCGCGCAAGCCCTAGGTCCTCGCGCCCCGATGCAAAATCCGATCGTCATCATCGGCGGCGGCGTCATGGGTTCGGCGCTCGCCTACTGGCTGACGCGGCTCGAGCCCGGGCGCCCCGTCATCGTGATCGAGCGCGACCCCACCTATGAGCACGCCTCATCCGCGCTCTCGGCCGCATCCATCCGCCAGCAATTCTCCACCGCCGTGAACATTCGCATCTCGCAAGCCAGTATCGCGTTTCTACGCCACGCCGCTGACGAGTTGGGTATCGACGACGAACGACCCGACATTTTGTTGCGTGAGCATGGGTATCTTTATCTGGCGGACGCGCTCGGCGCTGGACAGCTGCGTCGCGCTCACACCGTGCAAAAGGCCTGTGGCGCCGACGTGGCGCTCATGGATCCGGCCGCCCTCACCGGCCGGTTTGGTTGGCTGCATACCGCCGATCTGTCCTTAGGCTCGCTCGGTCGGAGCGGTGAAGGCTGGTTCGACGGCTATACCCTATTGATGGCCTTCGCGCGCAAGGCGCGTCGGCAAGGTGCGCGCTATGTGAATGAGGAAGTTCGCGCACTCGCGATCGATGGTCACCGCGTGACCGATGTGATCCTGGCCGACGGCACGCGAATCGCCTGCAGTCACGTGGTCAATGCCGCGGGCCCCTGGGCACGGCAGGTCGCCGCGCTGGCCGGGGTGGACCTGCCGGTCTTTGCGCGCAGGCGTACGGTGTACGTCATCTCCTGTCCCGCCGCCATGGCGCCCTTCCCGCTGCTCATCGATACGACGGGATTCTGGATCCGTCCCGACGGCGCAAAATTCATTGCCGGGCTCGCGCCCGATGACGATGCTGCGGAGCAGCCGCTGGAACCGGACTACGCAGCCTTCGAGAGCCGCTTATGGCCAGCGCTGGCGCATCGAATTCCGGCCTTCGAATCCGCCCGGCTCGAGCGCGCGTGGGCCGGCTATTTCGAGATGAACAGCTTCGATCACAATGCCCTGCTGGGACCGCCTCCGGCCCTCGGCAACTTTCTGTTCATGAACGGATTCTCGGGCCACGGCATGCAGCAGGCGCCGGTCATCGGCCGTGCGCTGGCCGAACTGATTCTCCTGGGCCGATTCCATACCCTCGATTTATCTGAGCTTCTGTTCACGCGCATCGCTGAGAATCGGCCCATGCTTGAAGCTCAGGTGATCGGCTGACACCCTTATATAATGGCCAATCCATGATCCAGATCGATTTTGACGCCGTTCACCGGCTTGCCGACGTCGGCAGCCTCATCGAGCCTTTGCGTCTCGCCTTTGCGTCGCCCGCCGTGTGTCCGACACGCGCTCATCATGAACTGGCGGGCCCCGCGGGACCGCGCACCCTGCTTCTGATGCCGGCGTGGCGGGCAAACGGAGCCCTAGGCGTGAAAATTGTCACCGTGTTTCCCGACAACTCGGCTCGGGGGCTGCCGTCGGTGAATGCCGCCTACTTATTGATATCCGGTGATACTGGGCAGACGCTGGCCTGGATCGATGGCCGGGCACTGACCCTGATTCGCACCGCGGCCGTATCGGCGCTGGCGGCCGATCTGCTCGCGCCGGCACGGGCTGCCGTGCTGCTGATGGTGGGCACCGGCGCCCTGTCCCGGTACTTGATCGAAGGACATTTGGCGGTGCGCCGCTACGAGTCCGTCCTGATTTGGGGCCGGGACTCCGTCAAATCCGCGGCGGTGGCGCAAGATCTCGCCGCCCGAGGCTGGCCGGTCCGTGCTGCTATGGACTTAGAATCGGCTGCGCGCTCGGCCGATGTCGTCAGCTGCGCCACCTTGGCCGAGCAGCCCCTGATCGCCGGCGTCTGGCTCAAACCCGTCTCCCATCTGGATTTGGTCGGCAGTTACCGGCCCGCAATGCGCGAGAGTGACGATGACTGCCTGCGCGGCGCCCGCGTCGCCGTCGATACTCTGGACGCCCTGGCCGATAGCGGTGATTTGACCGGGCCGCTGTCGCGAGGTGTTGTAGCCCCGGGTGATATTGTCTTGCTCTCCGATCTTGCCGCTCAGCGTATGGCAGCGGCGCGCGCGAATCTGACCGTCTTCAAGTCCGTGGGTGTTGCGCTGGCCGACCTGGCAGTGGCGGAACAGCTGTACGAACGCCGCTTGAAATGAGAAAGATCCGGCCGGAGTGATAGCCTTGAACTCCGCTCCATCCCGCGCTGACGAGGAGTTCCGCCGTCCCCCAGGCGTCGAGCGTTCCATGCCCACCGCATCGAAGCCGAATGTGTCGCCCGGAATTTTCGATGTATAAGTGCTCAACATCTTTCCGCTGCGGCCATCGAAGAGGTAGGCTCGGCCGGCGCTTTGGGCGGTCACGCTGTACTGCCACGTGCCGACGATGAGATCGGCGCGGCCGTCACCGTTTACGTCCCCGCCCACCCCTTGGGTGGTGCCGAACCCCTCCCCCGCCGTCTCGCCCTCCGGTGTGTGCAGGCGACGGCCGGTCCGACCCGAATACACATAGATCTTGCCGGTGCCCGGTCCTTTGGCGGCGTCGGACCAGTCCGAGGCATAGATGTCCGGGACCCCATCGCCGTCCACATCGCCAAGCACCGAGACGAACATGTACCCCAGGGCCACGCCCGTCGAATCGGCATCGAACACAAAGGCCGGACGCGTGGACAAGTCCTTGTAGACGTAAATCCGTCCTCGGTGTTGCCGCCCGGCGCGCGGCGCACCCACCACGAGAAACCGATGGTCGCGATCGGCGTATCCCGCCACCGCGCTGCCGAAGGCATCGCCGGCTCGCGCGCCGGTCAGGGTCAGGAGCAATCGACCATCCGCGCCCGAATAGACGTAAGCGGTATCGATGCCCAGTGCGCTCGCCACCACATCCGCAATCCCGTCGCCGTTCACATCGCCCGCGGCTTCAACGCCCATGCCGAGTTGATCGCCGGGCGCGCCGTCCGCGCTCCACAGCAGCGCACCCGTGCCGCCCGAATATACATACAACCTGCCGGCATTCTCGCCGCCGACATTCTTGCTCGGCGCGCAAGTGACGAAATCATTCACGCCGTCACCGTCGACATCGCCGATGACGCGCGCGATCCATCCGAATTGATCGCCCGTCGCCGCGCAATGCCTGAAGATCGGGTTCTATGTCCAGTTGCCATATATCGACGCGGCGAGACTCCTTGGCCTTGCGCAACCACTCGAACGCCTGCTCGAGGTGACCGTCTTGCGCTGCGGCGACGCCCAAATACAGGAGCGGCCTAGGATCGTTCGGTTCAAGTGCGAGCGCCTTCAGATAAGCATCTCGCGCCGCACTCGACTCATGCAGCCGCAGATGCGCAAGTCCCAATGTGCGCCACGCGACGGCTTGGTTTTGCAGCGCCTGCATCTCGGGCTCGAGCAGGGTCACGGCGCCGCGGAAATCTTGATTTTGCAGCGCAGTCGCCGCCGCGGCCAACGCCTGGTCCGCGCGTGCCGGTGAGGATGCCTCGCTGCCCCCGAGTCCTGCGAAGCTCAGCATCGAGAGGCCGCCCAACAAGGCGCAGGCGGCGATGGATGCTCGGTCCGCGAGCCGCGATCGCAAAGGGCGATGAGCCAATTTAGAGTCGCGATTCCGCGGCGAATGTACGCGTGTCCGCGGCGCGCGAGTGCGCAAAGGACAGACACACCGTGCGCGAATGAACCATGCCGCGCGCCGCGCTGCCGCGCAGGTGGGGTACGCGCCAGAAGACGCGGTTGTCACGTCGCACCAGATGGCCGCGGACATGGTGCAAGCGAGGTGCGAGGCGCCCATTGGCATCCCCGGTATCCCCGCGCGCTTCCTGAACTGCATCGAGCGAAGCAGACACTTCAATGTGATCCAGCAACGGCGTGCGGCCCAGCGACTGACGCTTGCGGTTGATAGCGGTCCGCGACACCCTCAATGAGCGTGTGGCGTCCTTGGCGCCGAGCAGCAGCAGGAAGGCAAGAATCAGCGGTGTATCGCGGGCAACCGCCGCCAGTGAACGGTGAACGACTTCGCGTTGCGCAACGGCATCCGTCGCCGCCGCGCGATAGTAGGCTGCCCAGGAGTCGTCGAATCGGAATCGCACATGGTCGAGCAAACAGTTCATGGCGGCATCGGTCTGATCGTCCACACCGGCAAAGCCACCCGCCATCACGCCCGCGATATCGCAGGCACCCGTGAGTTCCCCACGCAAGTCGATATGGGTTTCGAGCGGTGATAAGACCACGTCGCTGCGCTCGTCGGCCGCGGCGTCGGCCCAAAAGGTCCTCGTCACGGCGCCATAGCCGTCCGACGTCCCTGCCAGCAGCACGCCCACCCGCCGTCCCGACGCGCCGGGATCGTAGTCCGCAGCCGATTGGGTTTCGTAGACGACCTGCTGATGCACCGCGTCGTTCCACTCGATCCACAGGCTCTGTGCAGGCATCCGCAGCAGATCCAAACATCCCGCCAGGCGCGCGCCGTCGGCGAACGCAAGTGCGGCGCAGGCGCGCGTCAGATCGTCGCCGAGCACGAAGCGCAGCGGGCACTCCAAGACGCGCGCGGCGTAATGGCGGGCTCCGGTCAGTTCGACCGGAACCGCGGCCGCACATTCGGGCGCCAATACAAAAGGCTCGTGACACCGAGCAACCCGGTCGAGTAGTCGCATGCGTGTGAGAAACCCCCGCAACGAAGCGCTGCTGAAGGGACTATGAGACGCGAGCGATGCCGCCGGCGTCTGTGGCGGCGCGTCGAATTCGTCCCTCTGGGTAACGGCTTCGTCCCAGGGGTTTGCCGATAGACGGCCGGCGCGCAAGGTGTCCATGGTCGGCTCGCCCAGCGGCGTCCACTTCAGGCCTTGCATGATGCCGAAGCTCGCCGTACCGAGCGCCTGCCGATTGGCGCTGCTTTGTGCACCGCGTTTGTCGCATACTCGATTCGAAACCCCGACGAGGATACCGCCAGAGCCACAGCACACCCACCATCCAAGGAAAGCTGATCATGCCCAATAACAATACGTTTATCGGCGATTTCAAAAGCCGTCTCGACGCGATTCCCGAGAGCTACACATTGGCGGAATGGGAATATTTATACCGCAGCGTTATCTTCGCTGTGGGAATGAAAATTCTGGAGACCTTCCCCCAAGCGGCCGTGGGACCGATCCCACCGGAAGCCGGACCCGTTGCAACGTCCAATGCGCAGACTGGACCAGGCAACATGCAACCGATCAGACCCATGACCGGCGGCGGCCCGACCGGCGGTGGTCACCCCCACATCATCTGCTTTGTGGAATTTGTTTTGGGACTCGATCCAGAGCCACCGAACTAACCGAAGAAGAAATTGCCGGACTACAGTCGGTCGGGTGGTTGCGATTGAATTCTTATCTTCTCGACGAGTTGATCGTTGGATCGGTTCACTTGAGCCACGAGAGTTCGAAAATCGCTTCGCGCCTGCAGCGAGGCAAAGTAGGGTTCGTGCGTCGCCCACCATGAGCGACGCCAACCCATCTGTGCCGCCTTGCCCAGATCTCGCATCGCCTCATCGCCCCGCCCTTCGAGCGCAAGAACCTTGGCCCTGAGCTCGTAAGTCGCATAGCGCTCCACGCCGGCGGCGATCATCTTGTCGATGGTGCTCAGAACCATTTGCAGATCCTTCAGCGCGGCGGGACGGTCACCGAGCGCAAGTTCCGATGCCGCGAGATCGAGCCTGTAGGCCGTGCCCATGGCGCGTTCGCCGCGGGCGTAAAAAGGCTGCTCGGCAAAACCGGGAACGACGTCGGGCGCCGCCAGCGCGCGCATGAGTAATTTTCTAACGGCCGGCGCATCGCCCAACAACAGCCGCGCGTAGGCCGTTTCAAACAACGTCAGGGCATGCGGCGAGTCATCGAGATGTTTGGATTCCACAAAGCTCCGCAAGGCATCGGCGCCGCCTTCGCGGTAGATCACACGCACCAGCGCCGTGTCGGCGAACTCATCCTTGGTGGCGCTGCGACCGTCTTCCACCACCGTGCGCGCAGCGTCCGCCATTCCCACCGAGAGAAGGAAGCCGGCCCGCGA